>NZ_JBFTOA010000025.1:0-120512 GCF_056397745.1 Allobosea sp. 05L423
CCTCCTCCTCCCCGCGGAGGGCAAGCGCTTCTGGCAGAACGTGGCGGATGCTGAGGGTCAGCAGCGCATGGTCTGGGTCCAGCGCGCCTTTCAGGGCATCCCGATGGGTGAAGCCGGGCCGCAGCCGCCGGCCGTCCTCGCCGAGCTCGGCGCGCTGACCGCGCGGCTCGACCGTGCACTCCGCGATTTCAAGGTCACCGCCGCGCCGGATGCCGCGAAGTGGGACCTGACGCAGGCCGGCTGGATCAAGCCGCATCTCGACGTGCTCGCAGGCTCGCGCCGCACGCTCGTGGCGGAAGTCGTCGCCGCCTTCGAGGCCCTCAAGCCCGCGCTCGACACGCTGCCGCGGCAGACCATCCATAACGACCTCAACGACTTCAATATCCTCGTCGAGCCGCGCCTCGGCGAGCCCACCCGCATCAGCGGCCTGATCGACTTCGGCGACATGACCAATGGCCCGCGGGTCTGCGAGATCGCCATCGCCGCGGCCTACGCCATCCTCGACCACGAGGCGCCCGAGGCCGCGCTCGCCGCCTTCGTCGCCGGCTATCACGCCGTCTCGGCCCTGAGCGCCGAGGAGATCGGGTTGATCTGGCCGCTCCTGCGCATGCGGCTCGCGGTCAGCGTCGTGAACTCGACGATTCAAGCCAAGGACCGCCCGAACGACGCCTATGTCACGATCTCGCAAGGCCCCGCCTGGCGTCTGCTCGAAAACCCCGCCATCGACGGCGAATTGACGGGCGCCCGCCTGCGCAATGCCTGCGGCCTGCCCGTCACCGCCGCCGCCGGCCGTATCGCGAGCTGGATCGCCGGGCAGCGCGGCAATTTCGCGCCGGTGCTCGGCCATCAGCTCGATGATCTCCCGGTCGGCTCGCTCGGCGTGGCCGAGGCCACCATCCCGCAGAACCCCTTCAGCATGCGCGCCGACGAGGCCCGCAACCTCGGTGCGGCCATCGGCATCACCCAGGAATGGTGGCTCGGCCAGTATGGCGAGCCGCGGCTGGTCTATACCGACAAGGCCTTCCGCAAGGGGCGCTGGCTCGCCTCGAACCGTCGCACCATCCATATGGCCGTCGATGTCTTCGGCCCCGCCGGCGAGCCGGTCCGCGCGCCGCTGGCCGGCCGCGTCGCGCTGGCGGAGAACCGCAAGGGCCATCTCGACTATGGCGGCGTCGTCATCCTCGAGCACCGCACGCCCGCGGGCGATGTCTTCCACACGCTCTACGGCCATCTCGCTGCGGACGGCGCCGCGAAGCTGAAGCCAGGCCAGGAGATCGCCGCAGGCGAGGCCTTCGCCAGGCTCGGCCCGGCCGAGGAGAACGGCGGCTGGGAGCCGCATCTGCACTTCCAGCTCGCGCTGACGCTGGACGGCATGGGCCATGATTGGCCCGGCGTCGCCGATCCCGACGACTGGGCACTCTGGCAGGCGATCTGCCCGAACCCCGCCGCCCTGCTCAACCTGCCCGACGACGTCGTCGCCTACCAGGCGATCGACGAGGACGCCCTGCTGGCCGAGCGCAAGGCCCGCTTCGGCGCGAACCTGAAGCTCAGCTACAAGCGCCCGGTCACCTTCCTGCGCGGCTGGCGCCACCATCTCTTCGACGCGATGGGCCGGCCCTATCTCGACGCCTACAACAACGTGCCCCATGTCGGGCATGCCCATCCGCGCATCCGGGCCGTCGCGATGGACCAGCTCGCGCGGATGAACTCGAACACGCGCTATCTGCACCCGGCACCGATGGCGCTGGCCGAGCGGCTGACCGCGAAGCTGCCAGGGGAGTTGGAGGTCTGCTTCTTCGTCAATTCCGGGTCGGAGGCGAACGAGCTGGCGCTGCGCCTCGCCCGCGCCGCCAGCGGCGGCTACGACATCGTCACGCCCGATCACGGCTATCACGGCAACACCACCGGCGCGATCGACATCTCCGCCTACAAGTTCAACAAGCCGAACATGGGCGGCCGCAAGCCCTGGGTGCAACTCGTCGACGTCGCCGACGATTATCGCGGCCGCTTCCGCCGCGACGATCCCGACCGGGCGCTGCACTATGCCAAGCAGGTCGACGGCGCGCTCAACGCCATCGCGGAACGTGGCGGCAAGGTCGCCGGCTTCATCGCCGAGACCTTCCCGAGCGTCGGCGGCCAGATCATCCCGCCGCCCGGCTATCTCGCGGCTGTCTACGAGCGCATCCGTGCCGCCGGCGGCATCTGCATCGCCGACGAGGTCCAGACGGGTCTCGGCCGCCTCGGCGACCATTATTTCGGCTTCGAGCAGCAGGCGGTGCGGCCGGACATCGTCGTGCTCGGCAAGCCGCTCGGCAACGGCCACCCGATCGGCGCGGTCACCACCACCCGCGCCATCGCCGAGCGCTTCGCCGAAGGCCCGGAGTATTTCTCGACCTTCGGCGGTTCGAACCTGTCCTGCCGCATCGCCTCCGAGGTGCTCGACATCGTCGAGGAGGAAGGTCTCTCGGCCAATGCCAAGGCGATGGGCGACAAGCTGCTCGCGGGCATGCGCGAGCTGATGGCGGACTATCCTTGCGTCGGCGACGTGCGCGGCATCGGCCTCTTCCTCGGGCTGGAGCTGGTCACGGATCGCGAGACGTTGGAGCCTGCGACCGACGCGGCAGCCCATGTCATGAACCGCCTGCGCGACATGCGCATCCTCGTCGGGCGCGAAGGCCCGGCCGACAACATCCTCAAGATCCGCCCGCCGCTCACGGTCGGCGCCGATGACGTCGAGATGATCCTCGACCGCCTCAGGATCTGCCTGCGCGAGGTCGAGGCCGCGCGCTGAAGGCGGCTCAGCTGGCAGGTCTGCATCGCTATCGCCGGCGGCCGGAGCTCTTGGCCGCCAGCCGCCTGCCGACCCAGGACAGATAGGAACAGGACAACAGGAACCAGGCGCCGACGAAGACATAGGCTTCCAGCGCCTGGTGGCCCCAGGCCACATCGCTGAACGCCATCTTGGCGGTGGCGTTGAGATCGTGGAGCCCCAGCACGACGACGAGCGACGTGTCCTTGTAGGCGCCGATCGTGCTGTTCACCAGGGCCGGCATCGAGCGCTCGATCGCCTGCGGCAGCAGCACCCGGCGGGCGGTCGCCCAGAAGCCGAGGCCCAGCGAGGACGCCGCTTCATGCTGCCCTGCGGGCAAGGCGAGCAGCCCGCTGCGCACATCCTCGGCCAGGTAGGCGCCGTGAAACAGGACCAGCGCCACCAGCACCGCCGCGATCGGGCCGATGACCATGGTCTTGGGCAAGGTCAGCGGAAGGACGAAGACACCGACGAAGAGAAGCGTGACCATCGGCACGCCGCGCATGGACTCGACGAAAAGGCCGGCCATCCGCTTCAGCAGGCGATGTCGCGTCTGGTAGCGTGCAAGCGCGAGCAGGATGCCGAGTGGGAACGCCAGCGCCAGCGCGATCGCAGACAGCATCAGGAGCAGCGGCAACCCGTTCCAGCGCGTGGCGTCGACAGGGGCTAGCCGGAGCACTCCTCCGCCCATCAGCAGGAAACTCGCCAGAATGCCGGCGCCCCAGAGGCCGGCCAGGGTGCTCGCCTTCGGCCAGCGCCCGCTCACTGCCATCCAGCCCGTCCCGCCCGATAGCGCCAGCAGGATCGCCGAGACGAGGGCAGGGCGCCATTGCTCGTCGAACGGATAGGTCCCGAAGAGCATGAAGCGTGTCTTCTCGGCCCAGAACGGCCAGCACGCGCCGGTGGCCGCAGCGCATCGGGCGGCCTCGCCCCAGGGAGGAACCGCGGCAAGGATGAGCCAGCGCAGCATAGTCCAGCCGAGCCACAGAGCCAGCCCGGCGCTCGCCGCCGAAAGCAGCGCGGCGCCCGGCCTTGCGATCACGCCGGCGATCCATCGGGCCGGCCGCGGGGGCGCCGATCTGGGTGTCGCTGCCGGAAGGGTGATGCTCATCGGGCCCCCCGTCCTTCGCGGGCACGGATCCGGTCGCTCCACCGGTTCAGGACCCCGGTGAGGCCGAGGCAAAGCAGCAGATAGAGCGCCATGGTGATCAGCATGAGCTCCAGCGGCCGGAACGTCTGGTTGATGGCGGTGCCGCTGACGGACATCAGGTCCGAATAGCCGACGGCGATCGAGATCGACGTGTTCTTGAGCAGGTTGGCGAACTGGCTGTTCAGCGGCGGAATGACGGTCCGCAGCACCTGCGGGACGACCACAAGGCGGATGGTGCGGCCGCGTGTCAGGCCGAGGGCCGCGGCGGCTTCCGTCTGGCCCGTCGGCACCGCCTCGATGCCGCCGCGCAGGACCTCGGCGATCTGTGCGCCATGGTAGAGCGCCAAAGTGACGACCACCGCGCAGAACTGGATCGAAATGCCGACGCCACCCTCCACCGCGAAGCCGGCAAGCACTGGCCGGCTAAGCTGCAGCGGCGCCTGCAACAGCAGCGCGAGGCCGGCCGGAACCACGAGGAAGAGTGCAAGCAGAACCGGCATGACCGGCGGCCGCTTCCCGGTCGCGGCCTGTCGCCGCCCCGCACGGCGCATCCAGAGCGTCGCCATCGTCGCGGCAAGCAGGAGCGACAGAACGAGCCAGATGCCGTTGCGCGGATCGGCGGCCAGCCAGGGGAAATAGATCGCCCTGTTGGAGATGAGCACAGGCCCCAGCACGATCGCGCGCCGGAGCGTCGGCAATCCGTTGACCGCGACGACGAACAGAACCAGCAGGATGAGGATCTTCGGCAGGTTGCGGAAGAGCTCGACATAGGCGAGCGCCAACAGCCGCGCGAGCGGGCTTGGCCCGACGGAAACCAGGCCGACCGCCAACCCCACCACGCAGGCGACGATGAGGCTGACCGCCGAGACGAATAGCGTGTTGACAAGCCCGGCGAGGATGGCCCGGAGATAGCTGTCCTCGGCGTTGTAGGGGATCAGGCTTTCGCTGAGATCGAAGCCGGCCTGCTGCCAGAGAAAGCCGAAGCCCGGCTGCATGCCGGCAGCCGTCATGTTGGCGCGGACATTGATGGCGATGAAGGCGAGGACGAGAAGCAGTCCGCCTCCAATGAGGCAGTCGACCACGGGAAACGGGCGTTTCACCCGGGGAGGGCCGAGCGCGGGTGATGCGCCGCCGATGCTGGCGGAGCTCATGGTCGGCCCGTCCTGTCGATGCCGGAGAGTGCGGGACGTCGCATGCCTGCGGCAAGGCGGCAGACCAACTCCCTCTGGATCTCCGTTTCCGGCCCCGAGCCGGCCGCGGCGATGGCCGCCTTCGCTTCTTCCAGCCCCAGGCCGAGCGCGACGAGGATGCAGATGCCGACCATGCCGGTTCGCCCGATCCCGGCAGCGCAATGCAGGAACAGGCTCTGCCCCTGCAACAGGTCGCGGGCCGCCCGGTCGACGAGCGAGCGCAGCCCCTCTTCGTCCTCGGGAATGCCGAAATCGCTGATCGGAAACCCCGTCACGGCAATGGCGACGCCAGGCTGGAGGGCTGCGTAGTCCGGCGATTTCCGCGCGACCTCCTCCGGAGGCGCCAGGCAGATGATGCGGCTCACCTTCGCCTCGGCCAGCGCTTCGAGATCCTCGCGCAGCGGCCGTTGCCGGCCGGGCATGGGGCCGAGCCAGAGTGCGCCCGCGACGGCCGGCGGTAATCCTGCGCGGCGCAGGAACTGCGCCTGGGCGGTGCTCATCTCCTGCTCCGTCAATCCAGCGGTGCCTCGGCGGCGAGGCAATCGAGGACATCCCCCGGCGTCGCCGCCCGCTCCAGCAGAGCAATGGTGCTCTCCAGCCCGGCAAAGGCCGCTGCGGCGTCGTTCCGCACGGCTTGCATCCGCCAGCGGATGACACGCCAATGCATCGCGGCATGAGCTTCCGAGGCGATGGGGTCCCTGATGAGGCCGGACGCCAGTTCGAGCATCTGCGTGCGGATCTCGAAATAGCTTCCTTCCGGATCCGGCCCCGGGCTTCGCGCAAGCCCGGCAATCGTGCCTGCGAGGACACGGGCCGGGACGTCCAGTTTCGGTGCCGCGCAGCGCCGGCATAGCTGGAGCACGTCGGCGAGCATGGCGAAGTGCAGCCTCCGCTCGGCTGGCTGCAGCGGGCTGACCACCGTGCCGATGCCGGAGCGCGTCTCGAGCAGATGTTCGAAGGCCAGCCGCTGCAGGACTTGCCGGATCGGCGTCCGGCTGACGCCGAACTCTTGCGCCAGCTTGCCTTCGTGCAGCATGATGGAGGTCTCCGGGTCTTCGCGGCAGATCCGGAACCGGAGGGTCTGCAGCATCTCCTCGGCGCGCGCCGGAGCGGATCTCGGTGCCAGTTGTAGCGCCACGTTCAGAATTCCTCGTCTTGATCCCGCAGGAACAGGCTTCCGCCGGTCCGCGACTGTACCCAGGCTTCCTGGACCGGGCTTTCGACCGAGTCCGGAAAGGCGTTTCGAAGCCGGCCGAGCGCCTCGGGCGGCGTCAGCCCCTTCCAGCAGAGGATGGCGGCGGCGACCGTCCCGCTCCGCCCCGCGCCGTAGAGACAGCAGAGGGCGAGCGAGCGGCCGGCCGCCATCTGGCGGTCCGCCATCGTCTCGATCCGCCGCCACGCCCGCAACCACGGCGCGCCGGGCGCTTCGTAGTCCTCGATCGGCAACGCGATCAGAGCGATGCCTGCTTCCCTGGCCCTCTGCTTCAGCAGCCTGCGCAGGCCGGCAGGGCATTCGTCGTCGCGAACCAGCAGGACGAAGAGCGCCGTGTCGAGGTGCCCGAGCTCCGACAGGGTCTCCGCGAGCGACTCAGGGTCGACCCAGCCACGGCCGCGATGGTCGATCGAGAGCCCGGGCACGCCGAGCGTGACGAGCCGGCCGCCGCCCGGGCAATCCACGACCGCCCGGATGGAAACGACGGACTCGATGTACTCGTCCGGCATCGCATCGCTCGGCTGGACCAAGCGCGTTCTCCCTCGTGTGGCCGCCCCGAGACAGCCGCCTTGGCATGCAGCTTATCGGATCGGATAGGCGTACATCAGGCCGCCATTGCGCACTGACGCATTCTGGGTGCCTTCCCGCTTCAGCTTGAACGGCGTTGCCGGTCCCAGATTGCGGTCGAAAACCTCGCCGTAGGAGCCGACCTGCTTGACGACCTGATAGGCCCAGTCGGCCGGGAGCTTGAGCTTGGCGGCCATGTCCGCCGCCGCGCCGTCCTTCGCGAACAGGCGCTGTACTGCCTTGGGCTGCTTGCCGAGATCGGCGACCGCCTTGTCGACGTTCCCGGAATTGATGCCGAGCTCGTCGGCGTTGAGCATGGCGGCGAAAGCCCAGCGCACCGCCTTCTGGAGCTCGTCATCGGGCTGGGTCACGAGCGTCAGCGGCTCGGCCGAGATCACCTCGGGCAGGATCTCGTAGCTGTCCGGGTCCTTGGCGAGCTGGCGGTCGGCCGCGAGCGCCGTCAGGTCGGAAGCATAGGCATCGCACTTGCCGGCATAGAACGCCTGCAGGCGCGCAGTCTTATCGGCGATGTTCTCGATCTTGTAGGCCATGCCCTGCGCGGCATACCAATCGGCGATGTTGAGCAGCGTCGTCGAGCCGTCCTCGGCGCAGATGGTCGCGCCCTTCAGCTCCTTGGCGGACTTCACGCCGAGCGACTTCGAGACCATGAAGCCCTGCCCGTCGTAGAAGGTCGTCGCCACGAAGGCGAGGCCGGGATCGGCCGAGCGCGTGCCGGTCTCGGTGATCGAGCGTGAAGCCATATGGGCCTGCCGCGAGACGAGGCTCTTCAGAGCATCCGAAAAGCCGACTCCGCGGATATCGGCCTTGCTCGCGTCACCGAGGATCGCCGCCGCCGCCATCCGGCAGAAATCGGCGTTGAAGCCGCGGAACACGCCCTTGCTGTCGGGGATCGAGAAACCCGGTGCGCTCGGGCTGACGAGGCAGATCAGCTTCCCGCTCGACTTGATCTCGTCGAGCACCGGGCCGGCCTTGGCCGTCGAAAGCTGGAGCAGCGACGCGGCGCAAACCAACGCTGCCGCGAGAGAAGGGCGGATCATGGCGTTCCTCCGGTGACGATTATCGTTATACTTGTATACAGGTAGGCACTAAGGCAGCCAGCTGCGCCTCTGTCAAGCAGTGGAAGGCGCGGTCTGCGCGCCGGGCCGGCGCCAAACGCGTCTATTGGCAGACACGCGAAGCAACGCGCCTGCGCGCAAGCTCTATGGCGACGTTGCCCTGTGCCCGGGCTGCATCGTCTATCGCAAGGATCTGGCCTGCTCACGGGGCCGTGCCCCTCCCGGGAGAGAGCGACCTCATCGGGCCGCTATCTCCCGAGGCTCCGCAGTGCGCCTCTCGATCGGCGAAATATCCTCGTCCTGACCGACGCGAGGAACGTCACCGGTTCCGGCGCTGGGCAGGCGGGTGGGCGGTCGTCACTTTGCGGCAGCCTCGCGCCTGGCCGGCCCGTTCCGTTGACTGCGCAGCAGGCCGCCGTTCAGAACGAGATGGGCGACGAGCCCGGCGACCAGGCCCCAGAACGCCCCGCCGATCCCGAGCAGTTTGATGTTCGCAGCCGAGGCCAGGAAGGTGATGAGCGCGGCTTCGCGGGACGCCGGATCGGCCATCGCTCCCGCGAGGCTGCCACCGATCGTGCCGAGCAGCGCGAGGCCGGCCAGCGTGGTGATGAAGGTCGCCGGGAAGGCCATGAAGACGGCGGCGAGCGTGACGCCGAACACCCCGACGAGCACATAGAAGCAGCCGGCCGCGATGCCAGCGATCCAGCGCTTCGACGGGTCTTCGTGAGCCTCCTTGCCCGTGGCGATCGCGGCCGTGATCGCCGCAATGTTGAAGGCGTGGGAACCGAACGGGGCCATGGCGAGCGAGCCGAGACCCGTCACGGTGACGATCGGATTGGCGCTGGTCTTGAAGCCGTCGTTTCGCAGCACCAGCATCCCCGGCATGTATTGGCCGGTCAGCGTGATGACGAACAGCGGCAGCGCGACGGACAGCAGCGCATCCAGCGAGAACGCCGGCATGGTAAAGACGGGAGCTGCGAACGCCAGCTTGAGTCCGGACAGATCCACCCGACCCTGCATGAGCAAGAAGGTCAGCCCGATAAGCAGGATGCCGACCACGGCGTAGCGCGCGGAGAAGCGCTTCAGCACGACATAGGCGATGACCAGCAAGCCGACGAGCAGCGGATCGACGCTCGCGCCGCCGAACGCACCGATGCCGAATTGGAGCAAGATGCCGGCCAGCAGGCCTGAGGCGATACCCGGCGGAATCAGCCGGATGACCTTCTCGAAATAGCCGGATAGCCCGAGCGCGACGAAGGCCGCCGCCGAGAGCATATAGGCGCCGACGGCCTCGGCGTAGGGTGTGGTGCCGAGCGCTGCGACGAGGAAAGCCGCTGCAGGCGTCGACCAGGCCGTGATGATCGGCTCGCGATAGCGCCAGCTCAGGAAGAGACCCGTCAGCCCCACGCCGATCGAAACCGACCAGACCCAGGAGGCCGTCAGCTCAGGACTCAGCCCCGCGACCTTCGCCGCCTGGAAGACCAGGATGAAGGTGCCTCCATAGTTGACGATGACGGAGATCAGGCCGGCGACGACAGGATGGGGCAGGTCGTTCAAGCGAATGGGTGAAGATGCGGCGCGGGACGACATGATCCTGAAAAATCTCCTGAAGCTCGGGACGCAGGGCCAACAAGTCGGATTGACACATAGTCAAACAATGGCCCGATGTTCCCATCCATTTTATTCGAGGGGATCAGACCATTTGTTCAGGCACTCTCAACTGGAAACGGTGAAGGCGGGGATGGCCCACCCCGCTCATGCGGCGATGCCGCTCCATGCGCGGATCCAGCGGGCCATCCGGCAATTGATTATCGATGGCGCGCTTGGACCGGGAAAACCCCTTCCGGCCTCGCGCGCGCTCGCAAAATCGCTGGGTGTGTCGCGCGATACGATCGAAGCGGCCTACGCCCGGCTCCATGCCGAAGGCTTCATCGATCGCCGCGTCGGGAGCGGCAGCTTCGTGGCCGAGATGACGGAGTTCACGCCCGGCCATCGCCTGTCCCAGCGGGATGCGCTGCTGCGCCACCAGGCTCCGAACCTCAGCAAGCGCGGCAACGCCATGTTCCGCAGCGGCGGGGTACACGACACGCTGTCGCCCCGGCCCTTCTCGCCCGGCGTGCCGGAAACCCGCACCTTTCCTCTTCAGCTCTGGGAGAGGCTGGAACGGCAGGTGCGCAGGGAGATCGGCCCCCAGGCACTGGCTCACGGTGATCCGCAGGGAACCGAGCCGCTGCGCCGCGCCATCGCCGATTACGTGAACCTGGAGCGCGGCGCGCGCGCCACGGCCGACCGGGTGCTTGTCCTCACCAGTTCGCAGCAGGCCATGATGTTGTGCGCGAGCATGTTGCTCGATCCCGGCGACGGGATCTTCATCGAGAACCCGGCTTATCACGGCGCGCGCAAGGCGTTCGACGCGGCGGGCCTCGAATGCGTCCCAATCCGGGTCGACCGGCAAGGGATCGTCGTCGAGCAGATTCTGGCCCAGCCGCGCAAGGCGAAAGCCGTTTCCCTGACGCCTTCCCACCAGTTTCCGACCGGTGCGACGCTGGCGCTGGACCGCCGTCTGGCCCTGATCGAATGGGCGGCCAGGCATCAGGCATGGATTATCGAGGACGACTACGACAGCGAATTCCACTATGCCGGCAAGCCGACGGCCTGCGTACAGGGGCTCGATCCCCACGACCGGACGATCTACATCGGCACCTTCACCAAGTCGCTCTTTCCGGGCCTGCGGATCGGCTATGTCGTGCTGCCGCCGCAACTCGTGAAGCCGATGACCATCGCGCGCACTCTCCTCGACGGGCATTCCGCCCCGATGGCGCAACTGACGCTGGCCCGCTTCATGGAGGGAGGGCATTTTGGCGCCTATGTCCGCACCATGCGCGGCATCTATGCGCAGCGGCTCGATGCGCTTGTCGATCTCGTCCAGAAGCACCTGTCGGATTTTGTCGAGCCGCGCATTCCCATCGGCGGGCTGCAAATGCCCTGCCTGCTGACATGCGATCTATCCGAACGTGCTGCCATCGATGCTGGGCGGCGTGCCGGGATCGAGCTTCTGGGATTGTCCGCCCTTCACGCCACGGGTGATGCCGAGGCCGGCTTCCTGATGGGCTTTGCCGGCTCGACGCCCGCCGAGACCGAAATCGCAGTCAAGAAACTGGCGAATGCATTTCGGACAGTGGCGAAACTATAATGGCGGCTCAATCACGCCCGGTTTCCAGCCGAATGGCTGCATGTCACGCTGCACTGCGGAGGACATTCAAATGAACGACGAGTTGGCGCGGGTTGATCAACGAATTCGGACCAGCTTCGCCAAGCAGGGGCTCATGGGCGCGCTCGGCGCAGTCGTGACGAGTGTCGCACCGGGACAGGTCGTGATCGAACTGGTGCCCAAACCGGAAATCTCCCAACAGCACGGCTTTGTTCACGCAGGTGCAGTCAGCGCCATTGCGGACAGCGCGGCGGGCTATGCCGCCCTCAGCACGATGCCGATGGACCGCGGGGTGCTCACCACCGAGTTCAAGATCAATCTCCTGGCGCCGGCGACCGGCGAGCGCATCATCGCGCGTGGCAAGGTCGTCAAGGCGGGGCGCACGCTGACGCTGGCCCAGACTGAGGTCTTTGCAGCGAAAGACGGAAATGAGCGATTGATTGCCCTGCTCACGGCAACTCTTATGGCCATCGAAGGCCGGGACGGCATCGCCGACTAGAGGGGGCCTCCCGCCCAAGCGAGGTATTCGCAGCGCCGGGCGCCTTGACTCTTGCTACTCCCCGGCCCGCCGAAGCCAGCGTGGCCAAGATGCGTGCGCGACAACTGACCCCGGCCGAATGTCAGATGCCCCTTCCACCGCGCCGCAACCACGGTACCCAGTCCCACCATTGATTCATTGCCGCAACCGGGTCGTCGGCGGTGTCGATCGGCTGAACAAATGAAGATGCTTCGGGTTGACGGTCGCCTGCATCCGGCTTGGACATGCCAGCTTCCCCGCTCCAAGGCGCCGCGGTCCATCCCTCTGCCGAAAACGCAATAACAACTCCGGCCACAATCAGGCCAAGAGCTGAGACGAATAGAAGGATCATATCAGGTACCGACCTCTCGAAAACGGAACGAATCCAAGCCGGTCGTGTTCCGCGTGATCGGATGATGGCGCTGCGTCGTCATGCTTGGCTTTCGGTCCACGGCGAACTGGCCAGCCCTCCACGCCGTCGCATGCAATGCAATGAGGCGCCCCCTGGGGGGCCCGGCGGGTAGCCAAACGTCGATTGCTTTCATCCCGGAACAGGCGTGTACTTCAGCAATTGTCTGTTGGCGTTCGGGACTGCTACGGGCGCCGCTGAGGCGGGGACAGAGCAATGTATGTCGGGACAGGTTTGCTCATCCTGCGGGACGGGCGGATGCTCCCGCTCTCCTACAAATTTGGCAGCGATTATGACGAAATCCGCGCTGGATACCTGTACTGCGACACCTCGGACATCGATCCCGCCGCGCTTCATTCCAAATTGCGCGTGATATGCGAGGACGGCACCCAGATAGACGTGGCAGTGATGCATTCCAGCGACCGGTATCTCGCGGTCACGGGGCGGGTAATGCCGGTGAGGCAACCTGAACAGCAAAATGGCCCCGCCAGCCAGAGCTGACGGGGCCTGAGCAACGGGAGCAGCCTACTTGCTCCAGCGGCCTTCGTACTTGAACTCGGGCGCCGCTTTCAGCGCGTCCTTCGTCGTATCCATGGTCGCCGACCACTTCTTGTCGTTCTCGGAATAAACCACCTTCACGGCGGCTGGCGCGACCACGACATAGCGCTCACCCATGCCCAGGAAGCCGCCGACAGACAGGATAAGTCCGGACAGCCTCCCATTGGACACGACGAGGTCCTTGATCTCGCCTACGTTGTCCTTGGCATTGTTCTGGACCTTGAGGTTGATCAGGTTACTGCTGAGCACGTCGGTCGGCTCAGCTTTGATATAGACTTCGCGCGTGGCGGTCGTCGCAGTCTGAGCATGCAGAGCAGTCGCTCCAGCGAACGACGTGGCAACGGCAAGAGCGACGAGCAGTTTGCGCATCATGAATTCTCCAAACTTAATTTCCCAACCGCGGAAACAACGTTAAAGGGCGGTGGATGTTCCTCTCTCGACACCGTTGAAAACGAAAAACCCGCCGACCGGAGCCGACGGGGCTAATCCTCTACCTGTGAGCGCGCCTCCGTCAGGCCGCGACCGGAGTGTAGCCGGCCTTGGTCACGAGGGCCTTGATGGACGCCAGGTCGGTGCTACCGCGGACGGACACCAGCTTGGAGGCCGGATCGGCTTCAACCTGCGTGCCGGGCAGCCCAGTCTCGATCGCCTTCTTGATCGTGCCTGCGCAGTGGCCGCAGGTCATGTCCTCGACCCGCAGGGTCAAGGCGTTCGGATCCCGCTCGACCGCTTGACCCGGCCGGGAGGAGTGGCTGCTGCATCCGCACATGGAATGATCTCCGCTTCTGACGATGAGCGCACCATGCACCTTCCCACGATGGTAAGGTCAAGCGGCAACTTCGTCTGAACGCGTCGTTGGAGGTCTCGCACGGGCCGTCGCGGCCCCCCGTGCCTTCCAAAGTGACATTGCGGGGCGGGCGAGCTTGCGCCTGCCCGCTTTCATCCCCCCACGACCGGATGGCTCCGAGCGCGGAGGTGCCCGCGTTCCGTGGCCGACGTCATCCGGGCTGGAGTGTCAGCGGCTTTCCTGACTGTCGTCGTCATCGTCCCCGGCTCCGCCGGGCATCATGGCGCCACCGGGACCCATCGTTCCCCACCCCGTCATCATCCCCCGCCCCATCATGCCGCTGTCGCCCATCCGGACGAGCACTTGCAGCCGCCGCTTCTGGGCTCCGTCGAGGGCCGCATAGAGCGGCGACGCGGCGTCCGCGAGCTTGCGCACGGCGTCCGCTCCCTGGCTCATATGGTCGGCCATGATGCGGAGCCGACCGACCGGATCGCTCGCCATCATTCCCCGGGTCTGGCGCATGGCCTGCATATGGCCAAGGTGAAGGGTTGCCAGGTTGCGGATCGCAGCTTCGACGGGGGGCCACGCCTTCTCCTGGTCGGCGGACAGCTTCAGCCCGGCATGGATTGCCGCGATATGGGCGTCGATGAAGGCGCTCATGTCCTCGGCCGAGAACCGGCCCATCATCCTTCCGCTCATCATGCCCCTGTCCATCATCTGGCCTTGCACCATCTGACCCATGGGCATTGGCATCCCGGATTGACCGGGCGCTGCCTGAGGCTTTGCCGGGGCCGTGGATTGGGCCTGCGCTGCAGCGGCACCACCCGGATTGTGTTGGTCATGGGAGGTTGGCGCCTGGGCCAGGGTGGGTCCGGCGAGAGCAATCAGAACGGAGGTGAGAACAAGCGTTTTCATGGCGGGCCCTCCTTTGCGAGTCTGTCGACCAAGGTAAAAAGCGGTCTCAGCGCATCTTTCGTTCCATGGGTGCGGCCACGATGTGGGCCATGTGGCTCGCGAAGAGGTGAATGCCGAGAACCCCCATCGCGAGCGTGCAGACACAGCCCAAGGGTGTGTCGACCAGAAAGGGTCCCCCGGGTCTTTGGCGACCCCGGGGCAGCATTCGGTGCGGTGCTCATGCCGAGGTTTCCGTAAGCGGAGCGTCGTGATCTTGGACCTCCCCCGCGGATGATACTTTGAGCGAGATCAAGGCGAGGCGTGGCTGCCCGCAGAAGCGATCGGGTGAAAAGGCCGGCTTTGGCCGGCCTGAAGCGTACCGCCGAGCACAGCCGGCGTCCGGTGCCTGCGACCAGATCGGTCAGCGCCCCTTGTCCAGGAAGGCGCGGACTATCGCGATGGTGGCCGTGGGGTTCTCTTCCATGATCCAATGACCGGAATCGGGGACGACGCCTTCGGTTACGTCGGTCGCAGCGTCACGCATGACGACCGCCATCGTCGTGCCGAACGACTTTTCTCCACCGATTGCCAGAACCGGCATGGTGAGCTTGCCGCCGGCCTTCAGATAGGCGCGGTTGTCGATCGCGTCCTGATCGAAGGCCGCGAACTGGGCAAAGCCAGAATGCATGGCGCCAGGCAGTGCGTAGAGCTTGGCGTAGTGCTCGCGCGAAGCCTCGGTGAAGCGCGCCGGTGTTGCCGAGAACTCGTTCCAGAAGCGGTCGAGATAGATGCGCTCGCGGCCGGCCACGAGCCGCTCCATGTCCGGCCCGCCGAAGCGGAAATGCCAGAGTAGCGGGTTCTTGAGGATCTCCTCCCATGGACCGACGCCGGGCACAGGTGCGTCGATGAGAGCGAAGCGGCCGACGCGCTGCGGATACTGTGCGGCGAAGGCGAAGCCGACCATGTTGCCGATGTCATGCGTGACGATATCGGCGCGCTCGATCTTGAGGGCATCGAGCACGCCCGCAACGTCCCCGGCCTGGGTCTTCTTGTCGAAGCCGGAGGCCGGCTTGGACGACAGGCCGAGCCCCCGCAGATCAGGCACGATCACCGTGTAGTCCCGCGCCAGATCGGCTGCCATCGGTGCCCACATATCGCCGGTCTCGCCATAGCCGTGCAGCAGCACCACTGCCGGTCCCCGCCCGCCGAGGCGAACGTGGATGGTCGCGCCGTTGGTCGCGATCTCCTGCGTCTTGAAGGACGCCGGAAAGTCGGGGACCTGGGCGGCCGCCGGGGCGGCCAAGGCAAGCGCCCCAAGTGCGAGTGCGAACTTCAACATCGAGTATCTCCCGCCTGTCGGGAGGGCGGTCCGTGCGACCGTCGCTATCTGCCCCGTTGGCGAGACGGAACGTAGCATTCGGGCCCCGTTCGGATTAGCATCGCATGGGCGAAACTTATGTCCGGGAAAGCCGAACGATGCTGAAGCTCGACGGCATCGCGACCTTCGTCGCGATCGCGGAGGCCGGCTCACTGAGCGAGGCGGCCCGCCGGCTGCATCTATCGAAATCGGTGGTAAGCGACCGCCTCGCGGAGCTGGAGCGCGGCTTGGGAGCGAACCTCCTGCATCGCAGCGCCCGCCGGCTTACGCTCACCGAGGACGGAACCGCTTTCCTTGCGCGCGCGATTCGTATCACGCGGGAGGTCGAGGAGGCTGCCGCCGACATGGCGGAGCGACGCGGCGCCCTTGTCGGACCGTTGCGGATTTCGGCACCAGTCACCTTCGGCCGGATGCATCTCGGCCCGGCGATCTACCCTTTCCTTGCCCGGCATCCCCGGATCGAGTTGACGCTCGACCTCGATGACCGCCGTGTCGATGCCGGCTCCGACAGCTATGATGCCGTGCTGCGCCATGGGCCGATCGTGGATTCGCGCCTCGTCGCCTGGACGCTTGCGCCGAGCCGGCGGGTTCTCGTTGCGTCTCCGGACTATCTCGCGCGGCGCGGGACGCCCGGCTCAATGGCCGAGCTCGATGGGCATGACGGCGTCTTCTACACCAATCGGGGAGCCGGCGACTGGCGGTTCCGCGGGCCGCAGGGCACGACCAGCGTGCGCGCGCGCCCCGCGCTGCGCGTCAACAACGGCGACATGATGCGGGATGCCGCGCTGGCCGGTCTCGGCATCGCATTGCTGCCGCTGTTCATCGCCAGCGCCGAAATCCGGAGCGGCCGTCTGCGCATCGTCGACATCGGCGTTCAGCCTGAAACCGAGTTCATTCACCTGGCTCATCCCGAAGGTCGCCGCCCCTCGGCGAAGCTGCGCGCCTTCGCCGATTGCCTTCGCCGCGCCTTTGGCCATCCTCCCCCTTGGGAGCGCTGAACGCCCCAAGCACCGCCCGGGCCGAGGAGCGCGTCCGCATTGCGAGCGGGTTGGGTCACGAAGAGCCGTGCGAAGATGTCCGGCGAGGAAACGCGTTTCGCGGCTGGACCGAGGATCGGGAACGGGTAAAGTCCGGCTCCGGGGTAGACATGACAGGGGCATAACGATGCGCCTATGGGCGTTGGCGGTTCTTTGCGTGGCCGCATTTCCATTGAGCGCTATCAGCGCCGAGCCGCGCAAGGGCGAATTCCTGCAGGACTACGTCACCTGCGAACTCTGGATGAAGCGCGCGTCGACTGACGAACAGATGCACACCGCGATCAGCCAATGGGTCGTTGACGCGCTGCGCCAGCATTCCCCCTCTCGCTTGTCGCAATATGGCGACGGCGAAATCATCATCGCGGTTGAGCGCCACTGCCAGGCGCAGCCCAAGCATACGCTCGCGGTCGCCACGTTCCTGGCGGGCCTGAGACTGCCGGAATAGGGCCGGGATCGGTGGGCCATTGGGAACAGATCGGACGGGATAACGAGATAGAGCGCGACGGGCGAGCGATGCGCCCAAGGGCGTGAGCTTTTGGCAAGGCCGCACCGCGCCAACAACTGCAGCCTGGCTGGTTGCCGTTTTGGTCGTGAACCAAGCGTTTGGAGGCGCCTAAGCGAGCTACGGCTTCGGCGGGGCTGGCTGTCCTTCGTGCAATTCCTTCCCCGTCGGCGTCGTGTCCTTTCCATAGTCGCGATTTAGCTGCGAATCCGCGCCGCCTTTGCTTTGCGCATTCTCTCGTCGGTTCGCATCGGGAGACTGTTCAGCGGCCCCGCCGCCGGCACCTTGCTGAGGCGCCGCCCCTGGCTTAGCGCCCGCGCCTTCATTTGTGGGCGGATGAAATTGGGCTTGGGCGGCTGTACCAATATTCAGCGCGAGCACCGCGGCAATGACCAAGAGCTTATGACCCATGGAACGCTCCTCCCTTTGGAGAGCGAACGCGCGCGCTGGATGCGGTGTTCCCGGCTGAAAGCCCCGGTCAATCCGCCACCGTCAAGCCCTGTGAGCCGCTCCCGCATCCCTGCGAACACGCGTCAGCGCAAGGCGCCAACCGATCTTCGGGGTTATCGCTCTTCGGTGCAGCCGGCCTGCAGGCGATGCGCGATGAGTGTGGCAAGCTCGCGAACGACCAGCGGCCCGGGCCCGCCATGCCTAACCGCCGATTTGCCGCTAACGACGGGGCTTTCGAGCAAGTCGAACTCGACCTGCAAGACGATTAGGCTGCTTCGCGCGAAGCCGGGGGGTGGCGAATGATGCAAGCGAGTGCCATTAGGACGTGCTCGGTTAATACGCGCATCGCGGCAAGGAAGCTAAAGTGGCTAAGCGGACAAAATCCAAAGCTCTCGATACCGAGTTCACGATGTTCGATGTCGTTTATCAAGACGGATCGAGAACCTCCAATCGGCGCGTTCCCACCTCCTTGCTCGGCGGCCTGGATGGCGACGAGCCCGCGCGAGCGACAATCATGGAGCAGGATCGCGTTATATCCGAGAAATCCGGCAATCCGCCCTTGGCAATTGCGACCATTGTGCGCTCGGCAAGCGCGGCGGTTGAGCAGGACAAGCGCAAGGATGATCGAAAGAAGCGCTCCACCTGAAGGAGTTCGCCATCGTCGCTAGTCGTGAGGGAACGATCGACAAGAGCGCAGGCACCGACGGACTAACGCATCCAGCCGGTCGTGGCGAGGGCGGCGACCACGTCGATATTGTAGAGCACGTGGCCCCGCTGGCTTCGGCTGGCGGAGCCTTTTCGCGTTCTCGGGGGGTAGACCGACGCACCGGCCACGGCCCCGCTTCAAAGGTCTTTCCGCTATTTTCGGATCAAGGCGCGGTCGATCGCAAAGGCTTCGAACCAGGGCCTTTCCTCGCCGCGGATCAGCATGCCGATGATGCGGGACGCCAAGAAGCTGAAGGTTATGCCATTGCCACCGTAGCCATAGGCCGCCAGCAGGCGTTTGTGTCCGGGGACGTGGCCAATCAGGGGCAAACCATCCGCCGTCTTGCCGAAGGCTCCGGACCAGGCGCGATCGAGATCCAGGCAAGCCAGGGGAAGCAGGGCGTGAAGCTTGGCGCGAAGAGCTTCGGTCTTGTCTCTATTGAGCCCCTCGCGGAGCTTCGGATCTGCGAAGCTCTCGTCTTCCCCACCAAAGATGATCCGTCCTTCCGGTGTGGTCCGAAAATAGGAATAATCCTGCGATGCCTCCCATACGAGAGCACGGTTAAGCCAGAGCGCTTGTGCTGGCTGCGGCACAGTCGCAATGGCCCAGCTCGATGCAAGCTGGTGGAGCGCATCCCGAACGATCGCCGGCATGACATAGCCGGTGGCCAGTACGAGATGAGCGGCCTCAACGACATGCCCGCTGGCAAGACTCACGGCCGCAGCCAAGTTGGTGCCGTCAAACCCAACTGCCTCGTCCCGGATCAAACGCGCCCCTCGGCGTGTTGCGGTCATCAGAAGGCCGTGACAGAGCGCAACCGGATCGGCCTCAGCTGAACCGGGAGAGATAATTGCTCCCGGGCGATCGAAGCCCAAGGCGCCGCGCAGGCCTCCGCCGTCGACGACCTCACCGGGAAGCCCGGCGCGTCGACGCTGCAAGGCTTCATCTTGCAATTCCCGCAAGCCGATCTCGCCTGCTGCCAGATACACCGTCTGACGCGGTGCGAAGCCGCACGGCAAAGCAAGCTCCTCTATCAGGCGCCGCAAGCCTGCGACTGACCTCCAGCTCAGTCGATAGGCCTCGGCGGCACGCTCGAAGCCATAGAGGCCGGCGAGTTCGCGCAAAGGCAGATCAATTTCCCATTGCAGCATCGCGGTTGACGCTGCCGTACTCCCGAAGCCCTCCCGCTCTCGGTCGATGACCGCGACAGCAAGGCCCATCGCGGTCAAATGCTCGGCAATAAATGCACCGGTAATGCCAGCGCCCACGATCGCAACATCGCAGCGAGTGTCGCGCGCGAGTGGCTGGCCGCGCGGGCGCTGCAGGGCAGGGCGCCACGGGCCAGATCCACTCCGCAGATCATCGTGGCGCGTGGTTTCGGGATCAAGCATCACTTTGACCGGAGGGAAACACAATGAGAGCCCGGAATTTCGGTGCCATCGTCAGCAGCGGGTGCGTCGCATCGTTGCGACGGGGCTCGGCGTCCGCGCACGCGGCGAGCCAATAGACGGAGCCGATCGGAAGCAGAAGCCGCTCATCGGCCACGCGAACGAGACCTTTCGCCAAATATTCGACGCGGGGACTGCTGCGCCTTGCGATCGTCCTGGCAATCTGTCGATCGATCGAGAGGGCTCTGAGCTGCCGCCGTTTCATCGCGCCTAGCCTGCTGGAGATCAGGCTGAAACGAGGCAGACCATAGATTGTTCAGAGCAATCTTGCGAAGTTCACCGAAGAACCTCGAGAATCCTTGAAAACCGACGCGCCCCTGCCGAGATCGGGCGACTATCGCGGGCTCAAAAAGGTCTGCACACACAGTCGGGAAAGGGCCGCCAGAGGCATGGCCGCGCGCCGGAACATTCGAGAGCCGGCTGGGTTTTCACCGCGCAACGTGAAGCAAGCCAAGACACTGGACGACGAGGCGAAGCATTCAACCGCAGTCGGGCTTGTTGGGGCAGCAACAAACCGACGGCGTGGCTTGGCGGCGTTCGGGCCTCGGAGCGCCTTTCCGGGATGACCTCAATGAGCACTTCGATCGAGCATCTGATCCACAAGAACAACAAGGCTTCGCTCTTCACGCGTCTGGCTCAAGCGGTTGCTAGCTGGACCGGCAAGCCGGTGACGTTCTTCATCGCGGTCATTTTGATCGTTGTCTGGGCGGCATCGGGGCCCATCTTCGGCTTCAACGATACATGGCAGCTCGTCATCAACACCTCGACGACCATCATCACCTTCCTGATGGTCTTCATCATCCAGAACAGTCAGAACCGCGACACGGCTGCGATGCAGATCAAGCTCGACGAGCTGATCATTCGGCTCGAAGGTGCACGGGAAGAATTGCTTGATCTCGAAGAGCTCGACGAAGCCGACCTGTCCGAGATCCGCAAAGATTTTTGCGGGCGGGCTTCAACGGCCCGAGAAAAGGCCGCGGGCCTGAAGCCGCAGCAAAAGAAGCCGATCAGCCCGTGAAATTGGGCCCTCCTTCCCGCCAAGCTTCACGAGGGTGGGCGAAAGTTACCCCAACGACGGATTTCGTCCCGGCATCGGCGCCCGCTTGGAGCAGCCGCGTTGAGCGTATGCAGGGGGCGAATCGCTTGTAAGCGCCGAGAGCACAGGCCTGAAACCGGCCCGGCATGTGCTCAGTGTGGGAAGTTTGTGCAGGAAGATACTGAGCCTGGATCTAGATCTCCGAAAAAGATCCAGATTTTCACCGCGCTGAATGGCGCGACATTCGGGATAAAACTGCGAACATCTATGTGTTTGACATTGCGCTATAAGGTTTCCGATCCGGAACCGTCAAAGCAAGGTTGAGCTATTTGTCGTCCTCTCGACCATTCAATAGATTGGACGATGTTGCTTGTGCTCGGCGCAGCGGTGCGAATGCACCCGTTGCCAAGGAAGCGTTTCAGGTCCTCCCGCTTATCGTCGCATCCGATTTCAATTCGCGGACGCTCTCGATTACGGGAACTGGCCGAGTTGTGCGCGCAGCGCGACCGCGCTCACGCCAAAGGCCGCCTCGAACTGAGCGTTGAAGCGGGTGAAATTGGAGAAGCGCCAGCGGCGGGCAATCTCTCCGACGGATTCACCGGAATTGCCTTCGATCTCGCGTCGGACACCCTCCAGCCGCACAGACCGTTCGTACTCCGAGATCGACACCCCCAGAAACTTCTGAAAGCCGTATTGCAGAGCCCGCAAGCTCACGCCGGCGACCGCAGCCAGTTCCTCGGGAGTGATCGGCCGGCGGGCATTCTCCCGGATGAATTCGACCGTCCGCTTGACGTGCTTTGGGGCGATGACATGGGAGCTCCGTTTCAGTGCCTTGGTATGGTTATGGGGCAGCACCTCGAGAATGAGATCCGCCAGCAGGGCACTCAAACGTCTCGCGCCATGCCGGGAATCCTGCAGCAATTCTACCAGCATCGACAGATCGAGCCCCATCAGGAAGCGTCGCAGGGCGCCGACCGAAGGCTGCTCGAGGTCGAGCTCGGCCTCGAAGCTGAGCTTGTGCATGACCGGCGCCCCTGTCAGTTCGAACAGGCGGTTGGTCAGCAGGTTTCTGTCGAGGAGCACGGAATAGTTTTCGGAGTGAGCCGAGCGATGCAGCGCCTTGGTCTCGCCGACGTCGAAAATCGCCGCCTGCAGCCTTTCGCAGCGAATGACGCGATCTTCGAGTTGGATGTTTGTCGCCCCCTTGAGCGCCAGCAGAAGCTCGTATCCACATGGGCTCTGCCGCGGCTGGATCTCGACCGGGTCCTCGAAGCTCGTCCGGGTGAAGACGATGCCATCCGACGCATGATTGAGCGTGCTGATCTCAATTCGCCCCGACGGCCTGTTCGGCTGCGAGATCGCGATGCTCACTCCGCATGCTGCAAAGTGCTCCATCGCTTCATGAGGGTCGTGGGTGACGAAGTGGTGCAGTGCCTGCCGCCGCGCCGGTGCGCGGAGATAGTGTCGCGTCATCACGCCGCTCTCGATCTCGGCGCGCGGCGCAGCCAATCAACGGCGGCAAGCTTGCTGCCGCGCGCCTGGCCGCATGGCAGCGCCGGATATCCCAGGTGTCGACCCATCCAGAAGTTCCTAAGGCCAGGCGGATCGCCAGAATCCGCCGTCGTTTTCTTTGCGGTAGGCGTAGCAAGGAGACAGATTGCGCAATTTGGATTCGCCGGGCGCAACCGCCTGACAAACAGCGCAACATCTGATTCGCGATTAATATATTGATCAGAATTGAACGTAAAGCTGGGCTTGTTCAAACGTTTCAGCTCTAAACTATCTCAATTGTTGGCGTGTAATTCTGCTAGATAATGGCCGAATTCCACATTAGATCGCAGATGAGATCTCAGTGACCGGAAGGAACGTGCGCCCGAGCATAAAGGGTTCGATTCGTGCTGACGTTAATGCTTCCGCGGGATTGCTCGCTCCGAACGGTGCGGCAGCTGCTCGATGAGATCCGCTCTGCTGTCCAGTCGGAAGCGGAGGTCGAAATCGATTGTTCGGCCCTCGGCACGATCGATCTCGCCGGGCTTCAACTCCTGGTTTCCGCAGCCCGCACTGCACGTGCCGCGGGCGAGCGCATCAGTCTGCGGGGGCCGTCCGAAATCTTGAACGCCGCGCTGGCGCGCGCAGGGATCTCGCCCGCGCAGCTCGGTGACTGCAATCTCACCAACAAGGCTTGAGTGGCATGGCGTCAATTCTGACTGTCGACGATTCCCCGAGCGTGCGGCAGATGATCAAGCTCGTGCTGGCTCCCTCCGGCCATAGGGTCGTGGAGGCGGGCGATGGTTCCGAAGGCTTGGCCAAGGCGAAGGCGGAGCGCTTCGAACTCGTCATCACCGACCTGAACATGCCTGTGATGAACGGGCTGGAGATGATCCGCGGCTTGCGTGCGCTCCCGTCCTTCACGGGAGTGCCGATCGTCTTCCTCACAACCGAGTCCGATGACGGGGTCAAGCAACAGGCGAAGGCCGCGGGTGCGACGGGGTGGATCACCAAGCCCTTCAAGCCGGAGCAACTGCTTGCGGTCGTCGCCAAGCTGGTGCGGACATGATGGAGCTG
Source organism: Allobosea sp. 05L423 (assembly GCF_056397745.1). Lineage (NCBI taxonomy): Bacteria > Pseudomonadati > Pseudomonadota > Alphaproteobacteria > Hyphomicrobiales > Alloboseaceae > Allobosea > Allobosea sp. 05L423. The sequence goes on from NZ_JBFTOA010000025.1 coordinate 23,504, forward strand.
GACCCGGCTGAAACATTCCGGCAGGAGGCCAGCGACTTGCTGGACAGTCTGGAAGCGGCGCTGCTCGATCTCGGCCAGACGCCGCAGGACAGCGATCTGATCGATGCGGCTTTCCGGGCGCTGCACACGATCAAGGGGTCGGGGGCGATGTTCGGCTTCGACCGGGTCGCCGCCTTCACCCATGATTTCGAAACCGCTTTCGATATGATCCGCAAGGGCAAGATCTCGGCGGAGCGTGACATCATTACCGTCTCCTTGGCCGCCAAGGACTATATTCGCGCGCTGATCGACGATCCCGACGCGACCGATCCGATCATTGGCGAGGCGATCGTAGAGGAACTCCAGGCCCTGATCGCCTCGAGCACGGCAGGAGACGTGGCATCCCCCGCCAGCGTTGCCGCCGACGAGACTCCTGCCGCGCCCGCCGCATATGGCACAGGCTGGCTGGTCGAAATCGCTTTCGAGCCGGACATCCTTCGCAATGGCACCAATCCGCTGGTGCTGCTTGACGATCTCCGTGCGCTCGGCTCATGCACGGTTACCGCGCATCTCGACGCACTGCCGGACCTCGGCGCGCTCGATCCCGAGACATGCATGATCGCATGGACGGTCGAGCTCGAAAGCGGTTGCGCGCGTGAGGACATTGAGGATGTCTTCATGTTCGTCCGCGACGAGATGAAGCTTGGCATCGCGCCGCGGGGCATGGCCGCGGGCGCAGATGCGAAGCATCCTACGACGATGGCGGGCGAGGGGGTGGTTGCCGCCACCACTGCCGCTGCCGCCATTGCGAAAGAGCCGCAACCCGTGCCGGTGGAGCGTGCCACGGGCGAGCGGAGCGAGGGCGTCCGCCGTGGCGAGGACAAGACCTCGACCGTCCGCGTTCAGGCTGAGCGTCTCGATGAGTTGATGGATCGCGTCGGCGAACTCGTTATTGCGCAGGCGCGGCTCAGCCAGCTCGCTCATTCCGGAACCGACCTCGCGATCAAATCGATCGCCGAGGAAATCGAGCGCCTGGCGTCGGGATTGCGCGATTCGACCATGGGGGTTCGCATGGTGCCGATGGGCTCGCTCTTCGGCCGCTTCCGCCGTCTCGTCCACGACCTCTCGCGCGATCTCGGCAAGCCCGTCGATTTCGTCACTGTCGGCGAGGATACCGAACTCGACAAGACCATGATCGAGCGTCTTGCCGACCCGTTGGTCCATCTCATCCGAAACGCGATCGACCACGGCATCGAAGCGCCCGAGACGCGCGCCGGCACCACCAAATCGGCGACGGGGCGCATCGAACTCGCCGCGCGCTATGTCGGCGCTCAAGTGCTTGTCACCGTGCAGGATGACGGCGCCGGGCTCGACACGGCCCGCATCCGCGCCAAAGCCGAGGAGCAGGGGCTGATCGCGGCTGGAGCGCCCTTGAGCGAGCACGAGATCCATCAGTTCCTGTTCCATCCCGGCTTCTCCACCGCTCGGACGATCTCTGCGCTGTCAGGCCGCGGTGTCGGCATGGACGTGGTGAAGCGCACGATCGAAGCCATGCGCGGCACGATCGATCTTGCGACCGCGCCTGGCTATGGAAGCACGGTGACGCTGCGGCTGCCGCTGACGCTCGCCATCATCGAGGGGTTGCTGATCCGCGTCGGCGAGGCGCGCTACATCATTCCGCTCTCGGCGATCGAGGAATGCGTCGAACTGACCGCAGCCGAGGAGGCCCGGGCGCGCGGGCGCAACTTCCTGAACGTCCGCGGCGACCTCGTGCCCTTCCTGAGGCTGCGCGATCTCTTCGAGGCTGATGGCGAGGCCGACCCGCACCAGAAGGTCATCATCACCACGACGGGGGACACGCGCGCCGGCCTCGTCGTCGACCAGATCATCGGCAGCCATCAGACCGTGATCAAGTCGCTCTCCAAACTCCATTCCGATGTCACGATGTTCTCGGGCGCGACGATCCTTGGCGACGGTTCCGCTGCGCTCATTCTTGACGTCGCTCAACTCATTTCGCTCGGCCAGAGCCGCGCCGAAACCGAAAAGACTCCTGAGGCGGCATGATGCGGATTCAGACACAGGGTGGCGCCAGCCATGGCGCGCAGCCTGCCGGGGAGACGCGGCTTCAGGTCCTGATGATCGGCCTCGGCGGCGAGATCTTCGCGATCGAAGCCGAGGCGGTGCGCGAGATCATCGACCCGGTCCCTGCGACGCGGGTTGCTGGCGCGCGCGCCTTCTTGCCGGCGCTGATCAATGTGCGCGGCAATGTCATCCCCCTGGCAGATCTGCGTCTGCGCTTCGGGATGGGGCGGCAGGCCGACACGGCGGACACGCGCATCGTGGTCGTCGAGATCGAGATCGACGGTGATCCCGTCGCGCTCGGGATCATGGCTGACAAGGTCTACGAGGTGACGGAGATCTCGACTGCCCAGATCCAACAGACGCCACGCCTGGGAATGCACTGGCGGCCGGAGTTCATCCGTTTCATCACCAAGTGGAACGACGAATTCGTAATCGTTCCCGATCTCGAGAAGATTCTGAACTGAAGCGCTGTCAATCCAGCGCATGAAATCCTTACGTTGCTTATCGGGGACTGAGTATGAGATTGACGATCAAGACTAAACTGGCCGGTGCCTTCGGCATGGTCATCGCCTTGTCCGTGGTGGCAGGCGGGCTTTCCTATCAGAAGTTGTCCGACATGTCCGAGACGCAGGGCGTGCTGATCAACTGGACCAACCGGCTGGATCAGATAAGCGACGTTCGCAGCATGATGAACAGGTCGGTGCGTTCTGAAAAGAATGCCGTCATGGCGGCAACCGACAAGGAGATACTCGCTCAAGCCACGAGTGCGGTTCAGAACCGCCTCGACGCCGTGAAGCTCAAGGAACAGATCCAGGCCCAAGCCAGCGAGGCCGGCAAACGTCGCTGGGAGGCTCTGACGCCGAAGATCAATCGCTTCTTCGCGACGCAGGACGAGGTTATCCGCAACGCCAAGCTGAATTCGAACAACCGCGCCGCGGAACTCTGGGGCAGCGAGATGACGCCGCTCATCCAGGGCGTGACCGTCGCCTCGACGGCGGTCCTGAACGAGCTCACCAAGCCTTCCGCTTCGCCGGAAGCGCTGCGGCTGGCCCTTGATTTCCAGTCGGTGCGGCTGGAATGGCTGCGCTTGACGCGGTCGATCGGGCAGTTGTTCGGCGCGACGACCGTAGCCGAGGTCGAGAAGCTGCAGAAATCGGCCGAGGCGCAGGCCCGCGACGTCCGCGCCGCGCTCGCTAGGGCGGCCGCCCCGATCGCGGAGCAGGGGGTGTCGCCGGCAAACATGCTTGCTACCTTCGACAAGGGGATCGATGCGGCGCTCCGGATCGCAGCCGTTGCGGGCGAGGCGGGGAACATCAAGGCCAGCACGCTCTCGATGGGCGAGGGCGGCGAGGCCGTCACCGACATGATGGCGGGACTTGATGAGTATACCGATTTCATCAAGCAGTCCGCTGCCGCAGCCGCCAAGGAAGCAAGCGAACAGGCGGCCTTCGCGAAGACGCTTCTCATCGGCATCGTCCTGGGCTCGCTGTTGATCGCCATCATCGCGGCCACCTGGATTGCCCTTTCGATCAGCCGCGGCCTGTCGAGCGCCGTCGGATTGGCCAACGCGGTTGCGATCGGCGACCTCGGACAGTCGATCTCCGTGAAGAGCAAGGACGAGATCGGCGATCTGGTCACCGCGCTGAACGCGATGACGGCGAATCTCAGCGACACCGCCGCTGTCGCCAATGCGATCTCCAATGGCGACCTGACTGTCGAGGCGAAGAGGATGTCGGAGAAGGACACCCTCGGCATCGCTCTCGAGAACATGGTCGAGAAGCTGCGTGATGTCGTCGGCCAGGTGACCAGCGCCGCCGAAAACATGTCGGCGGGCAGCCAGGAACTGTCGGCCAGCGCCGAACAGCTCTCGCAAGGCTCGACCGAGCAGGCCTCCTCGACGGAGGAAGCCTCCTCGTCGATGGAGGAGATGGCGGCCAATGTGAAGCAGAACGCAGAGAACGCCAGCCAGACGGAGAAGATGGCCACGCAGTCGGCGAAGGATGCCGAGGCGAGCGGTGTCGCGGTGGGCAAGGCGGTCGATGCGATGCAGACGATCGCCGCCAAGATCAACATCGTCCAGGAGATCGCCCGCCAGACCGACCTGCTGGCGCTGAACGCGGCGGTCGAGGCGGCCCGTGCCGGCGAGCATGGCAAGGGCTTCGCGGTTGTCGCCTCGGAAGTGCGCAAGCTCGCCGAGCGCAGCCAGGCGGCTGCAGCGGAGATCGGGACTTTGTCGGCCGATACGGTCAAGGTCGCGCAGGAGGCCGGCTCGATGCTGGCCAGACTGGTGCCCGACATCAAGAAGACCGCCGAGCTTGTCGAGGAGATCACCTCCGCCAGCCGCGAGCAGGATGTCGGCGCCGCCCAGATCAATCAGGCCATCCAGCAGCTCGACAAGGTGACGCAACAGAACGCGACCGCCTCCGAACAGGTCTCCGCAACCTCCGAGGAACTCTCGGCTCAGGCCGAGACGCTACAGGCCACGATTGCCTTCTTCCGGCTCGGCGAAGGCGGCACGCACAAGGATAGCCCGCGCCCGGTTGGGGTCGACAGGGCCGTCACCATGCTGCGCGGCAAGGCCACGGCCATGGCGAGCGCGCTCCAGCCGAAGCGGGCGCCTGCCTCCAGCACACGCCCGGCCAAGAAGGTCGTCAATGGCGGCTTCGCCTTTGACATGGATGACGGCGAGGACCAGCACGACGCCGCTTTCCACCGCGCCTGAGCGCATGCCGGCTCCGCCCACGCGGCGGGGCCGGCCTCTCCGCGCCTCAATCCGCCTGGCTCCCCAGCCGCATCGCGAGTCTCCCATGGCCGACACCGCACAATACCTGACCCTTGGCATCGATCATGAGCTCTTCGGCATCGATATCCGCAATGTCCGCGAGATCCTCGACATGCGGCCGATCTCGAAGCTGCCGCATGCGCCGGCCTTCCTGCTCGGCATGATCGACGTCCGCGGTGCCGGCTATCCGATTGTCGATCTGCGGACCAAGCTCGGGCTGCCGCGCATCGAGCCGACCGATGCGACGCGCATCATCATTCTCGATGTGCCGGTCAAGGGTCGCACCCGGGGCGTCGGCTTCGTCGCCGATCGCGTCTTCGAGGTCACCGGCCTCGATGCCGACCAGACCGAGGCGGCCCCCGATGTCGGCGGCCGCTGGCAATCGAACTACATCGCCGGGATCGGCCGCAAGGGCGAAGCCTTCATCGTCATCTTCGATCTCGAGCGCCTGATGGAAGCCGATGGTCTCCCTCTGGCCGATCTCGCTGCCGGCAAGGCAGCTTGACGCCGATGAGGCCAACCATGTCGGACACCTCGGATTATCTGGCTGACAAGCATTTTTCGGCCATCGCCGCGATCATCGAGAGTCGCGTTGGCATCAAGTTGCCGCCGACCAAACGCACCATGGTCGAGGGACGGCTGCGAAAGCGCGCCCGTGCGCTTGGCCTGGCAGGGGTGTCCGGCTATGGCGCCCATCTGTTCGAACGCGGCGGCCTCGACGACGAGCTTGTCCACCTGATCGATTGCGTGACCACCAACAAGACCGATTTCTTTCGCGAGCCGAGCCATTTCGAGTTTCTGCGCAATGTCGCCGTGCCGCAGTTGCTGCGGCGGCATGACTCGCTCCCGGCCGGCCTGAAGGTCTGGAGCGCCGCCTGCTCGACGGGGGCGGAAGCCTACACGGTCGCCATGGTGCTGCAGGATTTGGTGAATGCCGCCAAGCCGATCCGCTTCTCGATCCTGGGCACGGACATCTCGACGGAGGTCCTGCGCGAGGCGAGAGCGGCCATCTATCCGCGCGCCTTCGTTGCGCCGGTACCGTCGGCCATGCAGCAGCGCTACCTCATGCGATCGAAGGATCCGCGGCAGGATGTCGTCAGGGTCACGCCGGAACTGCGCCGAAAGGTCCATTTCGAGCGGCTGAACCTGATGGACGAAAGCTATCCGTTCGACCGGGACGTGGACGTCATCTTCTGCCGCAACGTGCTGATCTATTTCGACGGGCCGACTCAGAAGGCCGTCATCGAACGCCTAGTGTCGCATCTGCGACCCGGTGGATACCTGATGCTCGGCCATTCGGAATCGATGGCGGGCAGCGGTATCGCCGGACTGCAGCAGGTCGTTCCGACCGTCTATCAGGCCGCTCCCGCCGCTCTCAGGAGGGCAGCAGAATGACCCGTCAACCGATCCGCGTACTCATCGTCGACGACTCCGCCTCGGTGCGCCAGGTGCTCAGCTCGATCCTGAATGCCGATCCGGGCATCGAGGTCATGGGAACGGCAGCCGATGCCTTTGCCGCGGTGCGCCGCCTGCAGAACGAATTGCCCGACGTCATGATCCTCGACATCGAGATGCCGGGGATGGACGGGCTCACCTTCCTGCGCAAGATCATGGCGCAGCGGCCCATTCCGGTGATTATCTGCTCGACCTTGACCGAGGCGGGTTCGCGGGCGCTGTTCGATGCGCTCGAGGCCGGGGCGGTCGACGTGTTGCCGAAGCCGCGCATCGACACGCGCAACGCTCTGATCGAGACGGCGGATCGGCTGAGGCACTCCGTCAGGGCGGCTGCTCAGGCGCGGCTGGGCCCGAGGGCGGTGCGTGCGCCGGTCGAAAAGAAGCTGACCGCGGATGTCATCATGCCGCCACCGGTCCCCGTCCGCGTCCGCAGCGAGACGGATCGTATCGTCTGCATCGGCATTTCGACCGGTGGGACCGAGACCCTTCGGGAGGTACTAGCGGCCCTGCCGGTCACATGTCCCGGCATTGCGGTGGTGCAGCACATGCCTGAGAAGTTCACGGCCGCCTTTGCCCGGCGGCTGAACGGCATTTGTGCGGTCGAGGTCAAAGAAGCGGAGGACGGCGACGAGCTTCAGGCCGGCCGCGTTCTGATTGCGCCGGGAAATCGTCACATGCTCCTGCAGCGCTCCGGTACGCAGTATCGCGTTGCGATCAAGGACGGCCCGCATGTCTCGCGCCACCGCCCGTCCGTGGACGTGCTGTTCCGCTCGGCTGCCCAATATGCCGGCGCCAACGCACTCGGCCTGATCATGACTGGCATGGGCGATGACGGTGCTCGCGGGCTGCTCGAAATGCGCAAGGCAGGCGCACACACGCTGGCGCAGGACGAGGAGAGTTGCGTCGTCTTCGGCATGCCTAAGGAGGCGATCGAGCTTGGTGCCGCCCAGCGCGTGATCAGCCTTGCGCGCGTGCCACAGGAAATCATGGCCTGGCCGCATCTCGGACGCGGCAGGGCAGGCGAGATCGCCCAAACCGCCTGAGGGCTGAGTTGCATTGCGTCGGGGGCAGAATGTTTCGGGATAACGAAGGACTATCGAGGCTGATCCTGTCGCTCGATGCGAATGCGCGCGCGATTGATGTGACCTTCGCCACGGCCGGGCAGCAGCTTGGCGACGGCCTGGAACTGTTTCAGGCGCTGAATGAGCGGCTTGGAGCCTTGTCGCGCGAACTGGCAGGCACCGAGATCGAACAGGCCCGCACGGCGCTGCATCGTCTCGCCGGCGAATTGCGTGTGCTGAACCACGCCCTTGCCTCCGAAACCTGCGCGCTTCAGGACCTGTCGATCCACAGCCACATCGCCTCTCAGGCTCTCGAACGGCTGCTTGAGCAGATGCGCCTCATCACCATCCTCGCACGCGGCGCACGGATCGAGGCAATATCCATTCCGATGGTTGGGAGTGATTTCGGCGACTTTGCCGGCGAGATCGGCACGCTAACCGCAGAGGCCCAGCGCACGATCACACGCTGCGCGCGCGATCAGGCGCGGCTCTGTAGCCTCCTCGATTCCGCGCTGAAGGCACAGCGAGAATTCGAAGGGCGGTACGGAAAGTCGCTGGCGGCGCTGGCAGGCAAGCTCGACCAGACGCTGGCGGAGGTCGCCGAGCGTCAGCGCCGTAGCGTCGCGCTGACCGCCGAGGCGGCCGCGATCTCGGGCCGGATCACATTGGCCACCGGCGGCGCCATTATCGCTCTCCAGGCCGGCGACAGCATACGCCAGAGGCTTGAACATGCCATTTCCGGGCTGCGTCTGGGCGAGGTGCCTGGGGCCGCTGCCGATCTGGACGGCGCGGCGCGCGTCGCCTGCGGCGATATACTGTTGCGGCTGCAATCGGCGCAGCTCGAAGCCGCAGCCGGTGCTCTCGGTCCCGATGTTGAAGAGATCAACAGCGCGCTCGTTCTGCTTGAGCGCGAGACCACGCAACTGATCGATCTCGTCAGGTCGCTGTATCGCGGTGGCGGCACCGCTTCGTTCCTGGTCGAACTGGAGGCCGATCTGGCAGAGGCTTCTGAACTCCTCAGCCGTTGCGACATCGCCCGCGCGGGCGTCGATCGCGTCACCAAAGCTGTAGCGAGCGTTCTCGATGATTGCCAGGGCACGGTCGAGGCGCTTGCTGCGACCGCCACGAACATCGTCCTGATCGGGATGAATGCGGGACTGCGCGCGGCGCGGATCGGCACCGGCGGGCGCAGTCTCGTGGTAATCGCCCAGGAGCTGAAATTCGCGGCCGACCAGGTGGCCATCGATTCGCGGAAGCTGACTCCAGCATTCACGCAGATGCAGGCCGCCTCGTCGGTGCTGAAGCGCGAAGGGAGGCTGGACGCTACCTATTTCGCCGCCTGCGACGAGATGATGCGCAACTCGCTCGCCATCATGCGCCACAGCGGCGATCGGCTCGGTGCGAGCCTGGACGAGTTGCTGCGGCAGGGCGAGAGGTTCGGCGCCGTGATCGAGCAGGCCGGGCTATCCTTTTCAAGCACCGGAGCTATGCGCGATCTCATCACGGGGGCGGCTCGTGAGCTGTTGCGCGCGGCCGGAGCGGAACTCCCTGAGACACATCTGCTCGCGCAGGCGGGGGATTTCATCGCGCGAGTGACCTGGCCGAGCTACACCATGGCGGCGGAACGCCAGATCCACAATGCTGTGCTCGAACGATGCGGATTGGCGCAGGAGGCGCGTACGCCGGTTGCCGTCGCGGCGGAAGCCGAGGTCGATGAGTTCCTGTTCTAGATGGACGAAATCCTGGGGGGACCGTCACGACCTGCCCGATCGCGTTGACCGGGGCCATCAGGGTTCCGCGCTTGGCCACCGTCCTCTACAGGCCTGGCGATGCCCAGAAGCCCGTTCTCGCCGATAGGATTCGCGCCATCGAGAGGAAGCGAGGAAGAATGTGCGCACTCGAGGCGGTCGGCCAGATGCTGTTCGGCCCGCCGCCGCCCGGAGCCTGCAAATATCCGCTGTTGCTCGGTCGGGGGAGGTCCATTCCCGCACCCGGCTCGCGCTTTATGGTCGGGCTCAGGCATCGCCGCGTCTTCGCCTGGCGGGGGTCAGTTGTATGCCGCTGGGCGATCGGGACAGTCACGCCGCCTGCCGGAGGCACTGGAAAACTGCGGGAGCGCCCCATGTCTTCAAGCCCAGTTTCTCTAGGCGCTGCTGCAGCCTCGCGCCGCACGGCATCGAAGATCTACGACCATATTTTCGACCGTATTGCCGCTGGCGATTACACAAAGGGCGAAAAACTGCCGACCGAAACCGAGCTGTCCGAGCTCTTCAAGGTTTCCCGGACGGTTGTTCGGGAGGCGCTCGGCCGCTTGCGCGATGATGGCCTGATTCAGTCTCGTCAAGGGGCCGGCAGCTTCATCCTGGTCAGCGCGGATCAGGCCATCCGCCGCTTTGCTCCCGTGATGAGCATCGGCGATATCCAGCGGTGTTACGAATTCCGCATGTTCGTCGAGGAGGCAGCTTGCGGACTTGCTGCGTTGCGACGAACGGAGGCCGATCTGAGCGATCTGCTCGCGCATCTGCGCGCCACGGAAAATATCAGCGACGTCGCGCAGGGCGTCGATACAGACCTCGATTTTCATCTGGCGATTGCGGCAGCCTCCCATAACCGCTTCTTCGTGGACACGCTGATTTCGATGCGTAGCCACATGACGGTCGGGATGGAGCTGACGCGCAAGCTATCGCTGACCCGCCCCCGCGATGCCTTGCAGCTCATGTATGCCGAGCATCAGGTCATCTATGACGCGATTGCCGCCAGCGATGTAAGTGCGGCTTCAGCGGCCATGCGTTGTCACCTCGAAGCTGCGCGGAAACGGGTTTTCGAAGGCTGAGCCGACGTCGCTGGAGGTACGACCGGAACTGCGGGAATCGTTGCCAGCTTCCAGCGACGCGAAGCAGGTTTTGAGCTGTGGGAGACGGCTTTTGAGGAGTGGGTCAACCGCCGGCCGGTAGGCGTGACCCCCATGGCTAATCGCGAGGCGTCCCGGGCGGGAGCTTCAGGCACCCGCAAAAGGTTCGTGGCTTTATTCCGAATGGTAGAAATATGGCGCGCCCGACACGATTCGAACGTGTGACCTTTGCCTTCGGAGGGCAACGCTCTATCCAGCTGAGCTACGGGCGCAAACCGTGAAGGCTGGATAGCCGATCCCCGCGGCTTCGGCAATGCGGGATTTTGCGAAGGAGCAAATGCCCGAACAGGCAAAGGTCACACGTTCGAATCGTGTCGGGCGGCAAGATCCGATGGAGCTCGCCGGTGTCGTCCAACGTGTCGCCCATTGGCCAGAGAGCAGCCTGCGCGAGGTTTCGTTTCCTCTGCATTAGGCTCTGCAGCAGACAGTCGAAAGAGTGCTCGCGGTAGCCGCCATGGATCGCCATCGGGACGTGGATCGTAACGCTGTGCTTTTGCCCGATCCGATGCGTCCGGTCGTTGCATTGCTCCTCGACGGCCGGGTTCCACCAGCGAGACAGATGGATGACATGCGTGGCGGCCGTCAGCGTGAGTCCTGTGCCCGCGGCCTTGGGGCCGAGGACCAAGAGATCGAACCCTTCGTCGGCGTCGAGATGCCTCTGGAAGCGATTCACGATGGCCTGACGCTGCGGGATCGGCGTATCGCCGTTGATGAGGTCGATACGGCTGAGCTTGAACTCCGAGCGCGCAAGCTCGATGAAACGATACTGCATCTGGCGATGCTCGATAAACACCAGGGCACGTTCTTGCCGCCTCTTGATATCGCGGAGGATGTCGAAGGTCGCGTGCAGCCGCGCGGATGCGTTGATGAATCCCGCGTCGTCGCTGGCCGCCTGCAGTGCAGGATGAACCGAAACGCTCCGGATATGGTGCAACGCCTTTAGAGCCGCGCCCAGACCGCCGCCGGCGAGCTTCAGCTTGGCATCCTCGTAGTGTGCTTCCTGCGGCGGAGGCATAAGGCGTGGATGGATGCGTCTCTGCTTGGGCTGGAGATCGCGGGCCACGTCCTGCTTGAGGCGCCGCAGCCCCAGCGGTGGCAGCGCCCCTACCGGCTTGAACACGCGGGCATGCAGATCCGCCATCGTCTCCCTATCGGTCGCCGCGTATCGTTGCCTGAAGTCCTCGAGCGTGCCGAGCATGTCGCCGCCCAGGATATCCATGATCGCCCAGAGATCGACGACGTGGTTCTCGATCGGCGTGCCGGTCAGACCGATGCGAAAATCGGCATTGACCGAGCGCCCTGCTTTCGCCCGAAGGCTGGCATGGTTCTTGAGAGTCTGGATCTCGTCGAAGACCACGGCCGAGAAGCGGATGCGCTGCAGAGAATGCTGATAGTTGCAGAGCGTCGTGTAGGTGGTGAGCACCCAAAAGCGGTGGGCGCGCCCCTCGGTAACAGCCTCCTTCAGGAATTCGAGGTCGAGCTTGGCTTCACCGCTGTCAGTGTCCCGTCCCGACGCTCCGGACTGCTTCCGGGCCTGGGTGCTGCTGCCATAGAGCCGGATGAGATGTCCTAGGCCCGGCTTGCGGAGGTGGATCTCAACCTCTTGTTCCCAGTTTTGCAGCAACGATGTCGGCGCCACGACGAGGACCGGACCGCGTGCGCCATCGCTCGCCTTCGCCATGTGATCCTTCAGCCAGGCCAGGAAGGCGATGGTCTGCAGGGTCTTGCCGAGGCCTTGCTCGTCGGCGTTCAGGATACCTGGCAAGCCGGACTTCCAGGCGTTGACCTGCCAGTCGAAGCTGTCGACCTGATGGTCCTTGAGCGGTGTTTGGATGGTCGCCGGCGGCTCGTCGGAAATGGCAGTCCGACGCGGCTGCAACTTCGCCTGCCAGCGCAGTTCGTCTGTGTTTTCGAGGGTATCGAGAACGAACGGCCCCGACTTGCCAGTTTCCGATGTGTCCTCCTCTTGATCTTCTGAACTCTGCTGTGCCGGGCGGGCGGACCTTGTCTGATCGATCAGGTTCAGCGCCTCTTGCCGTGCTGGCAAAGCGACATCGCCCACGGGGACGAAAGGCTCTCCGGCCTCCATGGCGCTCGCGACACGCTCGCGCAGCGCGGCGAGATCCGGATCCGACATCTCAGCGAGATGACCAGCCAGCTTCTGCGCGAAGTTCTCGGGCAACCATGTCGTGCTGCCGGCGGCAATCTCCTTGGCGGCCTTCTCGAAGATTTTTATGCCGACAACGCGCTCCGAGAACTCCTGCGTCTCGACGAAGGCCGGGCCGGCAGCTGCCTCGATTGCCTCCTCCTCGGCCTCGGGCGAGAGCCCCTCCAGGCGGCCCGTTTTCCGGAGATCTTCCTCAACCGCCTGCGTGATCCTGGCGCGCGGGTTACGGACGAAGGCGGCGCGATCGGCTGCCGGCTCCTTCTGCACGCGCGCCATGGTTTCCAGCACCGCCGTCGCGGCGCGGTCGATGACCAGGAAGCTGCCCGGCGCCAGTCGGAAGGCAGGCAGCGCACCCCGCTCCCGCACGCGCCTCTGGAACGTCCGCAGCGCCTCGCCGGACAGCTCGCCGGCTGTCTCGGGAACTCCCGCCGCATCCTCTGCGAAACCAGCTCCCTTGATCGACTGGCCCGAGAAAGGCACCACCTCGAAGTCGTCGCCAGCTTCGGTCGGCGCGATGGCAAAACGATCCGCCAGACGAACCTCTAGCCCTGCGAGGAAGTCCGTCATCGACACCCGTGCCGCCGCATTGGCGTCGGTGACCATGACGCCCGGGTCCAGCGCCTGACGGAACTTCGCCAGTGCCTCCCAATGTCCAACGTCGTGCCGAACGCTCTCGAAACCGTCCGCGACCTCGATCGCGTCCATCAGCCACACCGGCAGGCGCCGTGCCTTGCCGCGGGGATTGAGGATAGAGCCTTGCCGCTCGACGGGTTGGCGCTTTCCATGATGCTGCCATTCGTAGCGAAGGCGGAAATTCGGACTGCCGAGTATTCCTTCGACATCGGTTTTCAATGTCAGGTCGGCCAGCGGCGGCAATCCGAGCGTCTCTGCGGTCTGGCCGTCGAGTGAAGCTGCGAGCCGGTGTGACATGGCAATCTCGCCGCCGCTGATCCTGAGCGAGCCCGGCATCTCGTCGGCAAGGGCGCGCAAATCGCCAATCGCCAGCAGCAGGTCGCGCTCCTCGGGCGGCAGGTGTTCGAGATCGCTCGGTGAAGCCTTGCCGAAGATGCGCCCGAGAAGCCCTGACTGGTCTGGGCGCACGGTCAGAGTGACAGCTTCGGGCGTCGATACGAAATCGAAGTTCACGCGCACCTCGTCAAATTCGCTCCAGGACCCAGCCCTGCCAGTAGCCATTGTGGGATTTGGCTTCCGCCCCCGCCGAGAGCCGGATCGATTCGCAGTCGTATTCCGCCCGATACAGCGCTGGCGCTGAGGGCGAATTCCCTCGGAAGATATGGATCTTGTAGCTGTGTGAGCCCTCAACCAAGATTCTATTGCCGATCTTGAGGATCAGCAGCGAGGTGTAGAGCCGGGATCCGCCTGCAGTCTGCAATCCATAGCGCAGGGTCGCTTGCCCGCTACGGGTGCCCGCTTGCCGCCTCGCATAGCGAGCCGCCTCTGCACTGAACGCGACCCAGGCTCCGTCGATGCGCCCCTGCTCGTGAAGCGACAGCCAGAACTCCCGTCGCGGCTCCCACATGTGGCTCTCCTCGACCGCCGACACGACATCGAGGAAGAAGCGGATATTCTCGCCGGTCAGCCAGCGAAGGACAACAGCCCTATGCTGTTCCGGAACGCCAGCCCAGGCCCCGCTCGCCGAAACGCGAGGATCTCCGTAGCAGCCGACGAGCGCATCGATGATGTAGCGCTGATCGTCTGCCGAGGGATCAGTTGAAAGCCAGTGCCCCAGCACGGCCGAAATCGCTTGAGCGGCGCCTGAGAACCGCGGCTCTTGGCGCTCTGGGCGCAGCCACCCGAATAGCCTCTTAAGTTCGCCGCGATCGCGCAAACCAGGTCGGATGTCTTCGATGAAGGCGAGATGGGCATGATCCATCAGCCCGGGCGCGTGAGGCGAGTTAAGTCCCAACGCTTTCAGGTTGTTCCACGGATCGGCCATTCCCATCATCAAGCCGGCGATGGCCTCATGCCCACGCTCCGGGTCGAGCCAGGACGGCAGAGCCTGCTCAAGCTTGGTCCAGCGCCCTCCGAGCCGAGAGCGTGCCTCGGAGAGGGCTTCCGCGAGATCGCGGGTATGGGCGGCACCGGGCTCGTAGCTGCCGATGTAAACAGATGCCATGGCGCCTAGAAAGCTGCGTCGGGTCGAGACCCGGAGCTCATCAAGGTAGAATTGGCGCAGACCTGCGAGTTCCGCGCGGGACCGCCGCGCGGGATCGAACAGCGCGCGCGCCGCCCGGGTCACGAACGAGGTCGGCAGGTCGTCCCAGTCGTCCTCGACGAGCCGCCGGCGCATTTCCTCGACCAGCCTGTCACGATCATTCTCTGGAGGCTCTGTGACGACATCCGGCCATCGCTCAAGGACACGACGTGCGCTCGCTCGCAATCGGCTCGGTTCCGCCAATGCCGGTGGGCCGAATCGAACGGACTGATTGAGGAGCGCGGCGAGCTTCATCGCGTGCCCGCGGACGTTACGCTGTCGCGAAGGCGGGTTCTGATGCTCTCGATCTCCTCCGAAGACTGCGGCGTATACATGATTATGCGGAGGTCGATCCTGCGATTGGTCGCCCGTCCCTCGGGTGTTGCATTGTCAACGATCGGACGCATCGCTCCATACCCGGCGACGGACATGACCGGCTGCTCCCGCAAATTCCGGTGCTGAATCAGAGCGGGCTCACGCTCCTTCATGACGAAGAAAGTCGTGTTCGCGCGCTCGGTCGAAAGCGTAAAATTTGCGTTTTCATTGCCGGTGATGTCGGTGTGGCCTTCTATCTGCACCGCTTCAATGATTGCGCCCACATCGTTACAGCCTGCCTGCCATCGCGCCTGACGGCCCAGCGTATAGCAGGGTAAAATCTCGTTCAGGCGCGTCGCAATGCGCCGGACGATCTCGGGCTTGCCCTGAGAGAGCCTAGACTGTCCGCTTTCGAAAAGCCCATCGCCCTTGAACCGCAGGGCGTCCATCTGCTCGCTCACCACGACCTGTAGATCGGGAAAGTCGAGCTTGAGCTGCGCTTGCAGGCCCTCCAGGACCTTCCGGCGGAGATCCGAAACCTGAGCCATGTAGGCCTCAAGCGGATTCTTCTCCGCCAACCGCCTCTCGAGCTCTGCAAGCTTGTGCTCCAGTTCCTCGACCCGTTTGCGTCGCTCCTCGGCGATTTGCCGAGCCTGCCTGAGCTCCTCCTCGAGACGAGCCTTCTCCAGCGCGACTGAGTCACGCTGCGCGACGACAGCATCATAGCTGGCCTTGGGCACGGTCTGGCTGCTCGACATCTTCGACGCCGAGTAGGCCAGCAGGATCATGATGATGAAGAGGAAGCTGACGGTCAGGTCAGTCATCGAGACGAAGGCGGATTCTTCCTCGTCCTCGTGCTGACGGCGACGCGAGCTGCCCCGCATCAACGCCTCCGAGATTCAGGCGCGAACTGTTCGGCCTGCTCGACGATGGATTGGAGCGTGTCGAGGGCCGGGCTCAATTGAGCCTGCAGATCGCGAACATGACCGAACATGCCTTCGACGGCGGAAGCGACGTGCCCAGTATAGGTCTCGAAGGCCTTACCAAGCTTCTCGTCGATGTCGTCCAGGCGGTCGCCCTGGCCGCGTAGCTTCTCCAGCATGGTTGTGATGCCCGCCAGCGAGGCTTCAATCGCCTTGGCCTCTCCCCCCAAGATCTGCTGTGCATTGGCGAGCGCCGATGCCGCGCTCTCGGCCGTCGCGCTTGCTGAACGGCTCACAGTCTCGGAGACGTTCCGCGTCGACTCCGACAATTGACGGATCGCGCCTTCGATGCTCGTGGTGCTCGCGCGCAACGGCGTCGCAGCCTCGACAAAGGCTTGCGACGCTCCGCGGAACTGACCGGCGGCCTGCTCGCTCGCCTCGGCGCCCGCACGCATGCCGTCCGAGAAGCGCCGCAGGTTCGTCGTGCCTTCGGTCAGGTCCGTTACAACACCGCCGAGGCGCCCGGAGATCGCATCGAGCGGACCGAGAAGATCCTGTGACGCCTTGGTCGAGAACGCTTCGGTCGCCTTGGCAATATCGATCGCGCTCTTGCCGAACGCGTCGAGAATGTCCCGACCGGCCGCATCGATGGCCCCACTGGCCGCCGCAGAAGCCGCCGCCATCTGCTCACTCGCTGCCCCGGAACCAGCTTTCGTCGCGGCCTCGAGCTCCGCCCGGAAGGCCTCGGCCGCCTGGCGCATCTCTGTGGCCGCAGCACTGATTGCACGTGCCCCTTCGCCCGTATTGTCGCGGATGCCCTGGAGCGTGTCGTTCATGACAGTCAGCAGTTGCTCGGCGCCTTGCGTCACAGCGCCGCTTGCCGTCTCCGCGGTAGCTCCCATGGCGGCACGGATATCGTCGACCGTCTGGGCGAGCCGAGCCACCACGGAATCCATCTCCGATCCCATGCGACCGGAACTCTGATCCATGCGCGAGGACAGCTCGGCAATGCGTTCGCCGGCAACAACGAGCTTGTCGCTCGCCTGCGACAATGCCTGGCCGACGTCATCAGAGAAGCGCGACGACAGATCCTGAACCATGGTGCCCATGCCCTCGGCACCGATCTGGCCTACCTGCTGGAGCAGCGGCTGCATCTCCTTGCTGATCGCGGCCGAAATGCGATCGGGCAGTTCCTCCCGCAGGGGGCGGCCCAACTCGACCACGAGCTCCATGCCAATCGCCCTGAAGTGATCCTTCTGCTCACGGCTCGCTGCGAGCTGTTTGACCGCGAGTTCTTCAAGGCTGATGAAAGTCAGACGATGTTCCATCTCGCTGCAGAGTTGGTGAATAGCTCCATCGACCTTGCCCGTTCCGACGCGCAGAACGATCGTGAACAAGATCGAGCAGAACAGCCCCGTCAGAGACATAATGAACTTGGCCGAAGCGATCGTCAGCAGGCCGTTGATGTCGATGTTGAGGTCGGCAGCGTTTGATCCCGCAGGGGCCGCCATCGAGTTCAACGCCGATATAAGGCCGAGAAAGGTCAGGAACAGGCCGCCCGTTACGAAAAGACCGGGAACAATCCGCCAGAAACCAGGTGAGAAGTGCAGATCTTCGAGATTGAAGAATGTTGAGGGGCGCGCCGCGTTCTTATAGACGACAACGTCATCAAGCCGCTCAGGGACTAGTGTATCTCGATACTCATTCCAGGCCGACACGACGGGTCCGCGGAAGGCATCGTTCGCTGATGGAAGCACGGCGCCATCCAACGCCACGATGGCGCGATCCGTCCCCGCATTGCCGACAGCCTCGACGAACTCCGTGCGCAACCAGTTCAGCGCCGCGCGTCGGCGGGCGACGCTGAGAAGGAACAGAACGACGCAAACAAGCAGGCCAAAGAGCAGGACCAGCGTGACGATGCCGGGTGCAGACTCATCCCTAAGTAGCCCGGCGACAGCAAGAACGACGTTCTTGACGGTCAGACCGACGTTACGCAGCAGCTCCAACGAGACCCCCCGAAGGCATTATTCATCCAACAACCTATCGGAGAGCAGGGGGACAGCGTTTGGGCATAGTCAACGGGCAATAGGCGCGGGTCCACTAGCAACGCACAACACGCAGTGATCTGTGGCTTCCTTGCCTCACGCCACCGCGCTCTCGTTCAGCTCCTTGATCCTCGAGAACAGCTTGCCAATCCGCGGCTCGTCGAAGACCTGCTCCGGCCCTGTCGGTGCGATGTCCGTGAAGGGCGGTTCGTAGAGCAGGCCGGGATCCATCGTGCCCTGATGCGTCAGGTGCTCGATGACGAGGCCAACGAACTCGATCTGCGCGGCTGTGGCCGTGCCGGGCGCGACGAACTCGGAGAAGGCCTCGTTGACGGCCTGGCGATCGAGGCCGACCAGCGAGCGCACAAAGCGGCCGAAGCCGTGCCCGACCTCCCTGGCTCGCTCGATCGTCGCCGCGTCGCCGATACCGGCATCGACCAGCATCTTCTCCAGCTCCGCTAGGTCGGTCGCCGTGAGCGCCCTGGCATGCCGGAGCTTGTGCAGCACGATATGGTCCTCGTGCTGCCTGAGAAAGTGGCGCGCTTTCGCCTTGAAGCGAGCGAAGTCGACCTCGCCGACCTGCGGCAGCTCATGCTCGACGCCTTCGCCGATCTCATCCGCGAAGTCGGAGTAGACGACAGCCTTGCGCCCCTTCTCGATATGCTGGACGAGACCGCGCAGTCGCAATCGGACGAGCTCCAGCAGCGGGACGGTGACGCCTTCCCACCAGGGATCGCTCTGCACCTCTTCGATCAGCACCGCCTGCTGCGCGATAGCCGGGATCCCGGTCTGGGCTTCGAGCGCGGCCACGATCTCGATGAGCTGCTTTTTTAGCGCGGTGAAGCGCTGCGAGCCGCGCAGCAGGGCGAGTTCGAGCTGGAACATCAGCAGGTCGAAGCGCTTGGCTTCCTCGGTGCCGAGATGCTGCGCCGAAGGCAGGGGCGCTATGGCATCCAGGAGCTCAGCCTGCTCGTCGTCGCCGAGATGGCTCCAGGCCTGGTCGTCGCTCCATTTCTCGACGACACGGCGGTTCTGGCGGACGATGAAGTTATCGGGGTTCAGGCCGCCGATCATCTGCTTCAGCATCTTTAGTGCATCCGCCCGGATCTCGGCCTCGCTCGGGGCAGCATCGCCCGCGTCATAGGGTGACTGGTCGCCAGCACCGATGCCTTCGGCCGGCGGTTCTAGACGATCGAGCGCACGGACCAGATCGAGCCGTGCCGCGAAGAGCCGTTCAGAGAGTGACTTCGCCGCGCCCGGTTCCTTCAGCTCCGGGCTTGCGCCGAAAAACTCGAGGTTCTGGCAGTAGTCGAAGACTCGGAAGAACTCCTTGTCCTGGCCGGGGCCGAACAGGTCCGAACAGAGCCGGGTGCCGCGTCCCATCATCTGCCAGAACTTGGTCTTGGAACGCACCTGCTTGAAGAAGACGAGGTTCACCACCTCCGGCACGTCGATTCCCGTGTCGAGCATGTCGACCGAGATCGCGATATGCGGCGCGCCGTTCTTCTTCGAGAAATCGTCGATCAGTGACTGAGAATAGGTGGTCTTGAACGTGATGACGCGCGCGAAATGACCGGCGAGACTGGGATAGGCCGCGTTGAAGCGCTTCTCGATGAACTCGGCATGGGACTGGTTCTTGGCGAAGACGATGGTCTTGCCGAGCCTGTCGCCGCCCTCGACCTTGATGCCGTTGGTCATCAGATGGGCGATGACGTGGTCGACCGTGTCCTCGTTGAACAGGCGCTGGTTGACCTCGGCCGCATCGACCGTGTCGGGGATCTCCTCCTCGCCCCATTCGAGGCTGTCCCACTGGTCCTTCTCCTCCTCGGAGAGATCCTCGTAACGCAGCCCGCAGCGCATGATCCTCAGCGGCACCGAGATCGCCTTGGGCGGCACGAGATGGCCGTCCGCCACCGCCTGGTCCAGCGAATAGGCATCGGTCGGCACGCCGTCCTCAAGGTCGAACAGCGAATAGGTATTGCGGTCGATCTCCTCCTTCGGAGTGGCGGTGAGGCCGACGAGCAGGCTATCGAAATAGTCGAAAATCGCGCGGAAGCGCTGGTAGACCGAGCGATGCGCCTCGTCGATGACGATGAGGTCGAAATGGCCGGGGCCGAACTTCACCTTCCCGTCCTGGCGCCCGTCGATCAGGTTCATCATCGTCGGATAGGTCGAGAGGAAGACGCGGCCCTCGGCCGTGCGCTCAGTGACGAGGTTCACCGGCGCGCAATCCGGCAGGTGCGCCTTGAAGGCGTTGGTCGCCTGGTTCACCAGCGCAATGCGGTCGGCGAGGAAGAGCACGCGCTTCACCCAGCCGGCGCGCATCAGCAAATCGACCAGCGCGATCACGGTGCGCGTCTTGCCCGAGCCCGTTGCCATCACCAGCAGCGCCTTGCGCTCGCCCTGCTGCTCGAAGGAGCGCGCGATCGCGCGGATGGCGCGGTGCTGATAGGGCCGCTCGACGATGCTGCGGTTGATCGCGACCGGGCCGATCGGCTTACGGCCCGTGCGGCGCTGGATCAGCCATTCCAGCTCGTCGCGCTTGTAGAAGCCGCCGATCTCGCGGGGCGGGGAGCGCGTATCGTCCCAGATCCAGTGCTCGTAGCCGTTGGAATAGAAGATCACCGGGCGCTGGCCGTAGCGTGCTTCCAGCGCGTCGGCATAGAGTTTTGCCTGCTGCTGGCCGCGGCGGGCATCGTGGCGGGTGCGCTTGGCCTCGACCAGGCCGAGCGGCTTGCCGTCCGCGCCCCAGAGCACATAGTCAATGAGCCCGACGCCCTCCGCGTTCGGCATCCCCTCGACACGGAACTCGATGTCCTCCGGCCGGTCGAGCGCCCAGCCGGCCTCGCGCAGCAGCAGGTCGATAAAGCGGTCGCGGGTTTCCGCCTCGCTATAGTCGTGGCTGTCCGGCCTCGCTTCGGCGGCCTTTCGCGCGATCGTGACCTCGGCGCGCAGCCGCTGCAGCTCTTCGTCGAGATGGGTCTTGTCGGCCAGCAGCTTGGTCAGCTCGCCATTCTTCGCGTCGAGCTCGGCCTGCTGCGCCTTGAGCTGCGCGAAGCTGCGTCTGAGGATGTCGTCACGGCGAGTCAAATGCGCCGGGTCGAAAGTGAGCCCCTCAGTGGGCTTGCCCTGGCGCGCATAGGTGCGTGCGAACCAGAAGCAGATGTGGAACAGTTCGCGGACCGCACCCGCCACCTCAGCGGGCTGGATGACCGCGCGTTCCTCGTGGACGGCGCGGTTGCGCAGGCGGTTAAGGTATTTCGCCTTCTCGAACACGGCCGTGCCGGCGGCTGCTTTGAAGCTCGGCTCGTGCAGCAGCGCTGCGATATTGTCCTGATAGGGCAGCCGCAGACCCGGATCGTTCTGGAATGCCCATTTCACCGCAATCTCAACGGTGCGCCCGGCATAGAACAGCGCAGCGCGCGGATCCGAAACTGCATGCCGCTCCGCCGCCGTCGCCGAGTCGTGAACGCTGGGGAACTCGATGGCGAGGAAGGCGAAGTTGGACATGCGGGCAGTGTCCTGGCGAGGCTAGAGCTGGCCGGTGAAGGCGCGGTGCTGGAGGGAGGAGAAGAGACGACTCAAATGATCATACTGCTCTCTAGCAGTCGTCAGGGGTTGGTGAGCCCGGGCGACTCTTCGAGAAAACTCAGCCTGAAGTTCCATCGGGGGGATAAAAAAAGGTAATTCCCTAAGCCGCCCCAGCGTAATTTCAAGGAATGTCGCTCCTTTTACCTGCGCCGAAATCCACCGCTGCGTTGTCTCCGACCGCAGATATGAGAGCATATATTCGAGCGTCACCTCATTTCCAGGTGCTATCCGCGCTGTGCCCTGAGTGAGGTTGGCGCCCGCCAGGGCCTTTGGAACAACCGCGGTAGTTCCAACGGTCGCCCGTATACTCATCACTATGTCGCCGGCATCAACGCGAGAGCGACCGAATTTTGCGGCAATTTCAGGAGCAGTTCGTCTCAAGTCCGACTGTCGAATTGCTCCGCCGACGATATCTCCGGTCCTGATATACGGCACTCCGCCGGGAACTTCTGGCCCGGCCTGAACTATTCCATATGTGATAATTGTTCCTGGTCGCACTGCGTCTTTAAGCTCGCAATATCGTCCTTCAGCACTCTCGAACATCTCTAGAAAGATCGACTGCGTCAGCCCGTCGAGCAGTTCGAGCGCGCATTTGCGCTTACGGCGCATAGCATCCGCCTTGTCCAGGATCGCCGCGATCCGCCGCTGCTCGTCGAGCGGCGGGAGCGGAATTTCGAGATCGAGACAGCGCGAGTGATTCAGGTTTGAGATGTTCGTCGTTTGCTGACCAAAGCTACGTGCCAGGCGCTGGACGCGTTCCGTCGCAAACCAGCGATAAAGGTATCTCGGGTGCACTTTCTTTGGGTCGGCTCTCAGCACGGACGTAAACCCGCCGAACGTCGCGGTGTAAGGAAGATCCGGCACCCATGAGCACTTGCCGACTAGGTTCCAGCTGTTTGCGCTCGAAACAAGGATGTCACCGTGCCGCAGGATCTTTTCCGCCTTAGCCAGAGCCTTCGGAATCAAGACTAGGTCATCGTCGTCTAGATCAGCTTGTATGTTCTTGGTGCGCATGCAAGCGATCGCATCGGCATCGCCATCCGAACGAACATCGGCAGGCTTATAAGTGATGCCGCGTATGAACGTGGCAACGTCGCCCAGCTGCCCAACGTTCGAGGCCGTCACAGCATGGCCTCCAACTCGCTCAACCCGTCCGTAATCTCCTTCTCCAGCTCCTTCAGCTCGGCAATGATCTCCTTCGGCGGGCGGTGCTCGGCGGCGGCGTGCACCACCTCCTTGTAGCGGTTGAGCGAGAGGTCGTAGCCGGCGGCCGCGATCTCGGTCTTGGGCACGCAGAAGCTCTGCGCCGTGCGCGGGCGCTCGCGCTCGGCGCCACCACGTTCGTCCCAGCGAGCGGCAATGTCGGGCAGGTTGTTCTTCTCCAGTTCCTCGTCGCTCAGCGCCTCGCTGACGAAATGGCCGGACGCGTTCATGTGTCCCGGCACGGGGCCCAGCTTCTCGACCGGCAACAGCGGATTGCGCTTGTCGTCGAGCGAATAGCCGTCGGCCTGGCAGTCGTAGAACCAGACCTGGTCGGTGCCGCCGGAATTGGTCTTGGTGAAGAGCACGATCGCGGTCGAGACGCCGGCATAGGGGCGGAAGACACCGGAGGGCAGCTTGACGATGCCGTCGAGCTTGTGGTCCTCCACCAGCATCTTCCGGATCGCCTTGTGGGCGGTCGAGGAGCCGAACAGCACGCCGTCGGGCACGATCGCCGCCGCGCGGCCGCCGGGCTTCATGAGCTTCAAGAACAGCGCCATGAAGAGCAGCTCGGTCTTCTTGGTCTTGACTATCTGCTGCAGGTCCTTGGCGACCTGGTCAGCGTCGAGTGAGCCGGCGAAGGGCGGGTTGGCGAGCACGAGCGAATAGCGGTCGGCATCGCCGGCATGCTCCTGCGCCAGCGAATCCTTGTAGCGGATGTCCGGCCCCTCGACGCCGTGCAGCACCATGTTCATCGAGCCGATGCGCAGCATCGTGCTGTCGAAGTCGAAGCCGTGGAACATCTCCTCGTGGAAATGATCGCGGCTCTCCTTCTCCTGGAACAGGCGCGGATGGTTGTCGCGCAGATACTCGCCGGCCGCGACGAGGAAGCCGCAGGTGCCGCAGGCGGGATCGACGATCACGTCCTTCGGTGAGGGCGCCATCATCTCGACCATCAGCTGAATGATGTGGCGCGGCGTGCGGAACTGGCCGTTCTGCCCGGCGCTGGCGATCTTGCCGAGCATGTATTCGTAGAGATCGCCCTTGGTATCGCGGTCATCCATCGGGATACCGGCGAGCAGGTCGACCACCTTGGCCAGGAGCTGGGGCGTCGGAATCGTGAAGCGCGCGCCCTTCATATGCGTGGCGTGGGCGGTGTCGTCCTCGGCCATCTCACGCAGGAAGGGGAAGACGTGCTCCGAGACGATGGTGAACATCTCGGCCGGCGGCTTGTTCTGCAGCCGCGACCAGCGCATCGCCTCGTAGTCGAGCCCGCGCGGGTCCTTTCCGGTCGGGAAGATCCGGCGCTCCATGGGCTTGCCGAGTCGATTTGACCTGTTTTCTTCGCGCGTATGGGCCTCGTCCAGCCCACGTAGGAACAGGAGATATGTGATCTGCTCGATCACCTCGATGGGGTTCGAGATCCCGCCCGCCCAGAACGCATTCCAGACCGCATCGATCTTGCTGCGCAACTCACCCGTGACCATGCCGACCCTTGTGATTCTCACTCTGCGATGCTGCGGGTTTAGGGCACGCGCCGCCCCTCGGTCACCCCTCCCATCAAGCCTTCGGCAGGTCCGGGACGTAGATCTGCTTCAACGGAATCAGCGAGCGATAACGCGGGGCGAGCTTGCCATAATGCTGGAGCACGAGCTCTACGAACTGCTCGCCATTGATCAGGCGCAGCTTCGGTCGGTTGCGCTCCAACTCGATCGCGCCGCGGCTGAACGAACCGAGGTTCACGAAGAGACCGAACTCGCCTTCGCCCAAGGTGCCCAGCAGCTGGTTGACCTCGGGACTGCCGGTCTGGCTCGTCATGCGCTTGCACTGGACCTTGACGATCGGCGGCTGAAAGCCGAGCGCGTCCATATGGGCGATGATGTCGACCCCGCCATCGCCCGAGCGCGACGTCACCCTCGTGTTGTAGCCCAGGCATTTTAGGAGATCGGCGACCAGCTCCTCGAACTGGTAGCCGGACAAGTCTGTCATGACTCGGCGGATGACAAAGTCGGCCGTCGTCTCTTCGGCCTGGCGCGAGACCGACACCGTCGCGGCGTCATCATCAGCACTGTCTTCGGCGCTCTCGATGGCCTTGGCAGCGTCGGACTCAGGCTGTGTGAGACCGACCTTTGCCAAGAATTCGTGCGCATGGCGCCGGATCTTGAACAACGTCAGAGCCGAGCCGATCTCGTTGAGCGCGGCCTGGCTGAAGTCGTTGCGCGGGAAGTGGCCGAGCCACGTGACGCCGCGGCGGTTCGGGTATTCGTCCTGATCGCCCTCGACGTAGCTTGTCTCGCCGGTAAAGCGGCCGATGTTCACCGTGCGATCGTGCTTGGAAGGGTAGACAACGATATCTCCGGGCTTCATCTCGTAAGCGAACCGAAACAGAACGCCGGCCTGAACCGGCACCGCGCCCGCCTGGCCCTCGGCCGCGTGTGCGGCGAGTGCAGCCTTGAAGGCTTCCCTATCCGGATAGTTCCGCAGATCCCCCAGATTCGGCCACCCGATCGCGACATAGGCCTGCTCGATTGGTCGATTGTCGACGTGCCAGCCCATGTGCACGCCCCATACCGTCGGTTGTATAGCCAAGACGAACGCCTCCCCGCGTCACCGTAGTGCGTCGGCCTAGCGGCTCGCAATATCCGCATTGGCGTAGCGTCGAAGATCTTCGCGCGATCGTCCGCCAGCAGCGCAGTCGGCTCAATATGGATGCTGCGTAGGAAGCAAACGGGTGCGCGCTGGCTCGATCCGCCGTCGCCCGCGACGCTGACTAGCTCGTTGAAGCCGAGCTGGCCGGCGAGCACCTGATGCGTTTGAGGCCGCGGTTCATGATCGCCTGGAACACGAGGTAAGCGATAGCAACAAGACGGAAGAATCCGAGAGGGTTTCGCCTTCCCGACATCATCGCGGGTGGGTGGACCGGCGAGCTGGTCGGGACGCTGAGCGTGCATTTTGGTCAGACGGTTCAGCCAGGACCGCCTCGCCAATCAGTCGAATTCTCCTACTTGATCGGCGCAGCAATGCTTCTGCCGCCGGACAAGGAATTGCGATGGCCGGCGATTGTGACGTGTTGGGCACCGACGCCGATGAAGACCGAGTTTTCGGATGCCGGCCTAATGTTCAGGTCGGAGCCAAGCCCCTCATTCTGTCTCTCCCTCGAGGTGACGCGGCCGCAGTTCTCGGACATGGTGCGAGTTCTCGAGACCGGGCGCTTCAAGGTGTTTTACTTCACGGTCGAAGAAGGCGGCGATAACTCCTGGCCAATCCACAGCTGGGGCATGACGACAGAGATCCGTAGCTGAATCTACGGTCACCGCCGCGATTATGCCGTCGTGGCGATCTGCCGCCATTGAGCATTCGCTCTTCTGCGGATGCTGCATAGGAAGCGCTCTGCTGCTTGCTGGCGCGATCCGTCGCCGCGCATGAGTCTGATCAGCGCTCAGATGGAACGGCCAGCGATCGCTTCTCTGGCCGGTTTGTGTTGAACCCGACACTCGAGCGTTTTTTGGATTGCGATCTGTTCGCGTGTCGAAACCGTCGGCTGACGCTATCCGCACTCTCGGCCATCTATCCGAGCTGCCGCTTCAGGCCGAGCTTTATGGTTCGGAAGCGTCTGTAATCGCTGCACGCTACGTTGGTTGACATGGCCAACTAAACGGCAACCGGCGCGCACTGAATTCATTGAAGAATTTATAGATTGCAGCGATATTTTTGAATTCAAGCCTAAAATGTCAACTTAGTGTAAACTTACGGACAACCAAAGCGCCAAACCCGTCTGATATAGACGTCATTTTGGTTGTCATTGGATAAGCAAAAACACGTATTCCACGCACCTCGGCAATATTTGGTTGACATAAGTTGACATCCGCAACCAGCATGCGGCGTGGTGTTGCTATAATGCAACTTTGACCAAGGTAACGCCTTTCAAAAACGCAGAGCTGCTCCAAAAGCGCTATATCGAGATATCGCCGAGAGTTCCTGGACTCCTCTTGGTGCGGACTTCGTTCGCTGCCGTCCGCGTCAAGAGGAGCGATTCATGTCCGTCAAGGAAATAAACCCTGAAATCCAGAAATTCGCATTTCGCATCAAGGAATTGATTCGCTGCGCAGGGACCATCTGCGTGGATGATCTAAAACGAGAGCGCAGATTATATCAGCTGAAATGGTTTGATTACTGCTTTCTGAGCCCGGCAAAAGCCACGAAGCTTTTTGCGGACAGCTATATAAAGGCGTATCGGGAAGCTTGGGCGCGTCATTTCGACCGCGACGAAAGTGCGCGTCGTCGAGGCTTGTTCAAGGTCCCTTCTTTCAGTGCCCCTGATCCGTCGAGCAAAGAGCGACAGCTTCTAACAAGCCTATGGAGAGCGAGGCAATTCGCCGACGAGTTGGGCGTGCCTTACGACTTTTTTTGCCGGAGTGCGTTCCAGTTCTGGCTCGACCAGGGGCCGACCCGCCTTCCTCAACCCAACCAGCTTTATTCGGCGCAGTGGCGCGAACGCATAGCCGCGGCTGTCACTTCCACCTGGGAGGAGCGACGCAACAGCATGGAAATGTACGCCAAGGCGAGGCAGTTCTTGGCAGCAGCAAAACGCGATACCGCCGCTCAGAAGCGATATGTTCAATGGGTGGTCGATACTCTTAGACGCAAACATGGACATCCGCACCAGATTGCCTGGGCGATCAGTCGAAACATACTCACCGAGGTCGAGGCCTTGGATGCCTTCGGTGCGGAGCGCATTGAATCAGCTCGGTCCATGGCCATGGAGAACGCGCCGGGCGACATATCTGACCTCACGCCCTATAGCTTCGTGCCGTCGTGCGCCGGCATCGCGCATGCCTTCGAAGCCGATGCCACAGAGTGCAATGCATGTCACTTTATGCCGAAATGCCGGACAGCTCAGCCCAAAATACTGGAGCGCGTTACCGCACAATATGGATCGGCGAATCCCATGTTACAACGGAAGCGCACTTCTACCAGTCGACGTGTTGCCAAGCATCGCGCGCGAAAAAAGGCTCTTCGCCGGACCGCAGCCGAAACAGCTGAAACGCGCTGCAGTGCGAAGTCCGGAGCAGAACGACTGTAACGGTCCCCACTCAGCCCGGTAACGCTCTCCTTATATATAGATATAAGATATATACCTGTATTATCTCATAAGCTGGTGGGGAGCGTTACATTTCTTGTTTTATGTCTCCGGCTATGCCTCATGGCTGCTAAGAACCGGTAAGGGTGAGCTGACAGCTCGCTACGCTCGGCTGCGCGGCCTTCGGCCTTGCCCGCGCCTGCGGCGCGGTTGCTATATCTCTCCCGGCTCCGGAGCATAGCTTCGAGCTCAGTGAAATAGTACCTCCTAGGGCTCTTTCCGGTCGAGGTTCCAGCTCCGGTATCTGAATCTATTTTACGATGACGAAGCAGAAACGCGACAACACCTACTATCTCAGAACCCTCGAGAGAGAGCACCCCGCGATCTATGACGACTATCGCGCAGGGCGTTTCCGAAGCGCCTCGGCAGCCTTCATCGCAGCCGGCATCCGAAAGCCGCCGCAAGCGATCCATGCGCTCATGCGTGCCTGGAAGAAAGCGAGTATTACAGAGCGGCGAGAGTTTCTGGCTTGGGTAAAGGCTGAGCGCGACGCTTCGAAGAGCAGTCCGATGCGACCAGAGCCCATAACGACACCCGATGGCTATCTGACCGAGAGAGCAAAGAGGCGCCTTCGTGCGCTCTATCCGGAGCCGTCATTTCCAAACGCAAGGATCATGACGGCGATCGGCTGGCCCAATCGACATGATGCCAGTCTCGGTTTGGCACTTTCGACGGGAAGCCGTCTCCGTAATGCAGACCTGATCGCGAAGCTAGCCATCTGGTTGTCTGAGGAGGAAGCGCGCCGAGCGACAAGCTGAGCTCGGACCGAGCAGTCAGCGGCAGAAATCGCCGGCTAAGAGCTCATCAATGCTCATGAAGAATGAGCTCATCCCTGCGACGCTCAGCCTTCCGCCCTCGATCCACAGGGTGGCGGAATAGGACTGGAACGCGCGTGGATCTGCCCTTCTGCCGAGTGATGCGATCCTACCACAGACTTTTCCCAGCTCTCCGTCGCCTCTCGGGATCCGCAAGAAATCGATATCCAAACGCACGTTGTCAGCGTCGAGCATCCATTTGTGCGCTTCCCGGTTCACCAACGCGAGAACGTCGAGCCGAGAGATATCCTGCGCCGTTACCGCGGTACACGACAGCGCCCCAGCACAGACGAGGGCAGCAAAGGCAGAACGATATCGAGACATGCTTCACTCCGTATGGACCTGATGTGCGTTTATCGGAGTGGCCGACCGGAGCTAGCAGGCAGTCCGGCAAAGCAGGTGGGATACTGCGCATTCCACGGTGCACGGTCTCACGACCAATGCGCCAGTCGATGCCGCCTTGGTTGGCAAGGATTGAGCAATGAGGCAGCGAGAGATTGGCTGCATCCTGTTGGGCTAGATCGCGTCAATCTAGGACTTCGATGTCCGACCTATCCCAAGCGCGCGACGAGATCGGTCGCCCGGAGATGCGCGTAGCGGCTTAGCATGCGCAACTCCTTGTGCCCGCTGATCGTAGAAACTTCTACGACGTTCAGACCCTTCTCGAACAATCGCGAGACGGCTTCGTGACGCAGATCGTGGAAGTGCAGCCCGGAGATTCCTGCGCGCCCGCACAGATGGCCCCAGGCTTGAACGACGGCGCTCTCGGTAGTGGGTAGCGCTCGACCTGCTGACGGGCTTCCCTGGCCTTCCCAGAGTCGTTGCAGCACGTCTCGCGCGCGAGAGGACAGTGGCACGTCGCGCGGCTCCCCATTTTTTGTCAGCGGCAAGTGCGCAATGCGCGCGTTCAGGTCGACGTGCTCCCAGTCGAGAGACAGCAGCTCACCACGGCGCATGCCGGTCTCGATCGCGAGCACAATCAGGTCACGCATGTAGATGTTTCTACCGCTGTCAGCAGCTTCGATCAGTCGCTGCTCCTCGTCATCGCGAAGACGTCTGTTTCGACCACGAGGTGGGCTCGGGCGGCGCACGAGCTTGCACGGGTTGCGATGCAGGTAGAGGTTCCAGTCTCGCATCGCCGTGTCGATCGCGTGGCTGATCGTATTGAGCTCGCGGATCACGGTCGATGGTGAGACTGACCGAAGACGTTCATCGCGATAAGTCGCGAGGTCCGAGGTCGACAGCAGGGCGAGCGTCCGGTGACAGAGCGGACGACGCAGCAGCGCCTTGATCCGCGAGATCTCGGTATGGGCGCTGCGCTTCCTGGGTGAGATCTCGGTCATGTAGCGCTCCAGGATCGATCGGAGCGTCGTAGATTCAGCTACGCGTGTATCCGGCAGCATGCCGCAGCGATCGAGCTCGCTCTCAAGGGAGCGCGCCCATTTCTCAGCGTCGGACTTCTGGTCGAAGCTCTTGGCACGAGGCGCCATGCCACGCCGTCGCACTTGTGCCTGCCATCTGCCTCGGAGTTTCCGGATCGTCGCCATTGCGGATCAGCCCTGTTCGTCCAATGAACAAGAGGATGCCGGCGGTGCCGAGCCAAGAAGGATTCCGGACGCGGCGCGAAGAAATCCGAGCCGGATGTGGCGCTGGTGTGCCGATCGCCGCTCAGGCAGCTCGCTCAGGTTTCAGGATGCCTGGCCGGCCAAGGAGTTCCGAAGATCCGGCGCCGCAGTTGGATCCACCTTCGGTAGGCAATGCTCTCAAACGATCTTAAAATCTCGCCGCACAAGCATGGAGACAGCAGACGGGCTTCCCGGCTCAACCTGCATTTGCGTCGCGACCGTTTTCGCCTCTTCACGAAACTCGGCGAGTCGAGCTTGAAGTGGTCCGAGCTTGTGGAGCTGCATGGTAAGGCGGATCGCTGTGCCGCGAAAATTGGTAGGATGTTCGACCTTTCGATCCCCGCGAATATAAACACAGGCGTCGCCAGACATGGCGACGAAATTTCCGCCGTGCCGGCAAAGGCGGCTAGTCATATACAAGCCGTAGCCAGAATTAGCCCATGCGTCCGACGGGTCGTTCAGATGAGCCCGTCCTGATATGCCCGGACACATGCTTAGATGGATCGCATCGCGGTCTGTTTGAGTTCGGAAGCGAGGATTTGTTTGAAGCCCCTGCCTGATGCCGATTCCTGCATCGGCAACTGCTACCTCAACGGTTCCTTCAGAGGGCCAATATTGAGCGCAATAGAACAAGTTATTGCACTCACTGTGCTCGAACACGTTTCGAATTATTTCTCTTAGCGAATATGAAAAAGTATCAAATATATCTCCTGAAGCCGCCTGCAAGAGAACTGCCGTAACTGAGTCACTGTGTTTTTGTATTAGATCTCCCATATGATCATATCGTGATCCATGAGCTAATACGTCATCTCTATTCAATTCTCTGAGGGGCGTATAGCGCTTTCCGCCGTTAGCGTCGCCGGGCTTGTTGCCAAAATCTACGCCAAAGGCTTGGAAGAAGCCCATATGGGCTGCGTAAGTATGAATCTTATGGTTCTTAATAGAAAATCTCTGATCTTTATGAATTTTTCGCTTTTTTGATATCGCTTGAGCAACAACTGCCATTGAGAATGGCGTAACAAAAAGGCGATTGCCACAATCGAACGTTAATTGATCAAAATCATATTCTTTCTCAAGATCGGCCAAAAACGCGCAAATATCCTTAAGACTGCGTCCATCAGGCAGAGATAACGTTAAATCACGCACGTTTCAGATCCGATTCGACAGCGCTGATCGCTGATTGGCGCTGTATCGAATCAGCGCTGTCTTTCAGCTTACCAATGTTGATACCTCGGTTGTGCCGGGACCTGGGTCAATCGCCGCTGATTTCGACGGAGCAAAGCTAATGCTCAATGCAGCAGGCGTGCAAAGCGTCAAGCGGCCTGGCCGGCGAAGGAGGTCGCGTCGGCAATCGCCTGGAAGTGCTCAAGGTATTCGGGTTGGTGCTGGAGAAGGTAGCGCACGACGCGAGGGTTGCCGAGCAGCTTCCCAAGATAGCCCTTCACGACGGTCAACTGGAGATGCTCCTTGCCGTAGGTCTCCTGGATCTCTGCCATCGATTCCTGAAGCCGGGCTAGCTCCTTTTCCATGCGAGCCATTGCCTCGGGCGTGACACCGCGCACCTTCTTCGATTTCTTCTCGCCGGCCAGCTCGTTGGTCGGAGTCCCGGCGAGCAGCGCGGTGGCGTAGGCCGCGGTGAAGTTGTTCGCGGCGATCATCAGCTCGGTCGCCTCGATCTGGCGCAGCGGCTTCATCCGCTTCAGGATCTCGAATACGGCCATCGGGCACATCGTGTCCTTCAGCATCGACACGACCTCATGGGAGACGCCGTCCAGCAGCGTCGCCTTCCGCTTTACGCTGTTGACGTGCAGGCTCAACGCTCGGGCGATCTTCTCGCTGGCGACGCCGCGGGCGATCGCCTTGAGGATCATCGCGTGCTCCTGCACGGCGGACAGACGGCTGATCCGCTTGTTGAACGTGAAGCTCTCGTCGTCCGTCGAGACTAGGCATTCCACCTCGGTCCTGCCGAGGTCCTTCAGGATCTCCACGCGGACGTGGCCGTCGAGGAGCAGGTAGTTGTCGGGGTTGCCGTCGAGCCTCGCGATAACGGGCGGCTCGACGAGGCCAATCTCGATCACGGAGGTCCGGATCTGCTGGTATTTGTGGCTGGCCTTGACCGTGGCCCTGGGCGGCCGCACGGGCAGCAGCGCCGCGATCGGCACGGTGACACACTCGGGCTCGAAGGCGATCCTGGCCGGGGTTCCCAACTCGGTCATGCCTCCTCTCCCAGGATGCGGGTCTCCAGGTCTTTAGGCATGGTGTCGAGCCGCTCGGCCCGAAGGAGGGTGACGAAATTCTCGTCGGTCCGCAGGTTCTTTAGGGCCTCGACGACGAAGAGCAGACGGGTCTGGGTCACCTCGGCCTTCTTCACTAGCAGACGCTGCTTATCGGCCTCCTGCTGGAAGATGCGGACGAAGGCTTCTGACGTCCGGACCCGTGTCAGTTTCCTGCCGAATGGTGTCGTCGACATGTGCTTGCCGCGGCGAGTTCGCTGTTCGATGAGCCTCCGCATCTTGATCAGCCGAGGCCCTGTGATCCTGCCTTCGGTGTAGGCTTCGGCGAGCAGCTGTTGGATCGACTCGTCGTCGGCCTTGGCTATCTCGATCGCGACGGAGATCGGTATCATTCCGGTATCAACCGCCTCGATAAGGCGCTGCTCGCCCTTCTCGATCAGCATGGCCATCATGTTGACCCACTCGGGCGATGTGCCGATCTTCTCCGCGATCTCTCGGTCATTGTAGCCGCGCTTGCGCAGCGTCGCGACGTCCTGGAGCAAGTCGATGGACCGATGCTGCCGGCGGGCACAGTTCTCGACGAGGCTCATGACCAGGCATTCTTCCTCGGTCGCCTCGGTGACGATGGCGGGAATCTCCGTCCGGCCAAGCTCGCGGAAGGCCTCGATCCGGCCCTGCCCGCAGGCGAGGCCGTAGGAGCGTTGACCATCCGGGCCGATCATAGTGCTGACGCGGATCGGGCGCTTTAGCCCGACCGTCTTGATGCTCTCGACCACCTCGAGGAACTTGCGTCGGTTCCGGACGCGAGGGTTTAGGATGGTAATCCGGTCGATTGGGATCATCTCCACGCGGGTGTGCTTGGCTTCGGTCATGCCGCTTCCTCGAATTGGGCTCGGGCCGCCAGGGAGAAAAGGAAGTCCAGGGTCTCGAAGCGATAACCGTCCAGTGACAGGCCGTTGTTCTCGGCGAGCCGAAGCTTCGGTTCGGTCATGTCGAGGCGCGGGAGTAGGTAGTAGTCGAGCGGGGAGACGTTGCCGCGGTCCATGCGCACGGCGATCGTGATGTCTGGAGCCAGGCCGGCGTCGAGCCGGATGCGCCAGCGGGGCGAGCCCCCTTGCGTCTCGCCGCAGCGTGCCACGACGACCGAGGCGGTGAACTCGCCGTTGACGTCGATCAAACCCGTCTCGGGATCGACGAGAACCTCGCCGCCAGCGAGACGCAAGCCGTCGATCACCATGGCAACGACATCCGGGTGCATCGCCCGCAGGCGCCGGTTGATCTCGATGTAGCGGTAGTCCCGGCGCGGGCTGTAGCCGACGAGGTGATAGGCGCGCAGCAGGCTGCCGAAGCGGCTCCTATAGACGCTGCTCGACGGCATGTCCTCACGCTCGTCGATGACGAGGCTGGACAGCGACCCCTGAGCCTCCAGCAGCGACCGTAGCAGGTCGATGAGCTCGTCGTTGCTCATCCTTCGGCTGCGGTCTTCTACGATCCTGACCGCGCGCTCGAAAGTGGCGACGTCGACGATGGCAGTGAACACGCCGCGGGCGCGGACCCAGTGCTCCTGCGTGTTCACGACCCGCCGCATCTTCAGCTTGAAGCTGACCCGGTTGAATACGTTGTCGCCGATATATTTCGGATTGGTCAGGACCTGATGGACGGTGCCGCGCGTCCAGGGGCGCCCTAGGTCCGTGACGATTCCCTCAAGGTTCAGGCGGGCCGCGATCTGGGCCTCCTGCACGCCGAGATCGACGAAGAGGCGATAGATGCGTCGGACCACTTCCACCTCCTCGGGTGGACCGGGGATCAGGATCACGCGATCGGTCTGGAGGCTCTTGCGCTCGCCGATAGAGAGCTCGGACTTGGGTTCGCCGTTCTCGTCGATCAGGAGCCGCCGTAGGCCGTAGCCGGCCATCCCGCCCTGACGATACCCCTTCTCGACTAGGCGGCACTGGCCGGCGAAGACCTTGACCGACAGCTCCCGGCTATATTCTCCGGCCATAACCCGCTTGACGGTCTTCAGTAGGTTGGAGCCGATGCTCCCGTCGTTCTCGAACTGCTCGGCGCAGTAATGGACGACAATGTCCGCGCGTGAGCAAAGGAATTCGAGGTGCGCGCCGTGGTCGGCGTTTTGGAAGCGGCCCCAGCGGCTCACGTCGTAGACCAGGATCGTGCCGAAGTCGGCCGCCCCACGTTCCACGTCGGCGAGAAGTCGCTGAAAGGCGTCGCGCCCCTCCAGGTTCAGACCGCTTTTGCCCGCATCCTCGTAGATCCGGACGATCTCAATGTCGCGGGCCTCAGCGAACCGCTTGATCGTGTCGAGCTGGTTCTCGGTCGAATAGCGTTGGTGGTCGGTCGACATCCGCACGTAGGCAGCGGCGCGGTTCGACCGATCCCCGCCGGCTGTCCTCACCCGCGAAGGCCCGTCTCGCCCGCTCAAACGCATACGCTCCACACTCTGCGCCGTGCCGGCGCGTTTCGCCCGGCATTACAGCGTGGAGGTGGTGGAATGTCCTTTCCTCAGACGGGTAACATCTTGCCCAGGCGTCGTGCGCCGTCATTCGCCCGCTTGGTGGCGACAGCCCTGCGGACTTCGCTCAAGGGCCAGTCGTCCAAGATCAAGACGGTGGCGCTCTGGACCGGCGCGAACGACCGGACCGTGAAGAACTGGCTCTCCGGCGAGCGCGCGCCGAGCGGGGATCACTTCCTGGGACTGGCAGCGAACTGCCCCGCCGTCCTCGCGGCTTTCTTGGCGGCCATCCACCGGAGCGACTGCCTGGTCATGGCCGACATTGAGGAGGCGCGCGCCAAGGTCGCCGCAGCGTTGGTCGCGCTAGAAGCTGTCAGGGCCGTCCAGTTGGAGAGAGGGACCCAAGGCCCGGATGGAAAATCACTGGGATAGGGCGGGGCATAACTATCGGGTAAGCGAACGCGCCGACGCTTATCGGGATCGAAGTGAGGCGGGAGTATCCATCCAGGCTGCGTCGAAGCCAACGATCGTCCAGGAGCACGAGCTCACTTGGGTTAGTTTACCAAGCTCATGTTCTGCGCGACGCTACCGCCGATCCAAAATTACGGTGCGATGCAGAATCAGGACTGCCTAACGTCGCCAGCCATTCATACGCTCCCGCGACCCGAACACGTTGCAGTCGGTGCAACATCTCGTGATCGAAATGCTCGGGGCAACAGCGAGAGCGCACGTTGGCGCAAATTCGCTCGAAGAGATGCGTGGTCACAAACGTATCCGCACTCGCTCTGTGCAGGCGTCCGGAAGGCACAATGCCCATTTCGCCGATAAGGCTGCCCAGTCGATAACTTGCCCGGCCTGGAAATATGCGTCGAGCCAGTAGGAGAGTGCAAAGAGCGCGAACCGGTCGCCCTTCAAGGAAATCACTTGCCTCGTGCTCGTAAAACTTTCGATCGAAACCCGCGTTGTGGCAAACGATGGGCGAGGTTCCGATGAAAGACGCTAACTGACACATGGCAACAGCTGAGGTTGGTGCGCCGTTCAGCATTGCGGTGGTTATGCCGGTGATCTGCGTGATTTCGGCGGGCACGCGGACGCCTGGATCGACGAATGTGAGGAATTCGTGATCCGCCCGACCGTCCACCACTTCGCGAGCCGACACCTCGATCACTCGCGCGCCCATCGCCGGGCTTAGTCCGGTGGTCTCGAAATCGAGCACGACAAAGCGTCCGCTTGGAATGCTATTCAAGGTCGGACTCTCCGTGCCTACGTCGTCGATTCGAAAGCAAGGATATCACCCAGCGATGATCGACCGCGGCGATTTTTCTCGCACGTTCGAGCCGGTGATCAACCTACGCGTGGCGCGGTCGTGCCGAACCGAGTTGTGCAAGTTTAGAGAGGCAATACGCAGTGCGTCCTGTCATGAATTTGGTATATTTCGGTATTTCTTTAGTCAATACTAAGATCAGTATCGAATTGATCTCGCGGCTGATTGCTTTTAATGGCA
The DNA here is from genome assembly GCF_056397745.1 of Allobosea sp. 05L423. NCBI lineage: Bacteria > Pseudomonadati > Pseudomonadota > Alphaproteobacteria > Hyphomicrobiales > Alloboseaceae > Allobosea > Allobosea sp. 05L423. Next base: position 60,018 of record NZ_JBFTOA010000025.1, read on the forward strand.
TGTTTTTCTTGAAATAGCGCTATATGAGTCGTATATTTTTTAGTAAAACAAATAGTAAATGATAGTCTTAAGCTTAACCTACGATAATCAGATCTCGCGAAAAGCGCGATAGCAATTCGCAGTTGTCTTTCGTCACGAGAACATTGTCAATAATTCGTGCGCCAAGCTGCTCATCTCCCAAAAATACTGGTGGCTCGACGCTCAAAACCATACCCGAACGCAAAATGTATTCACTGTCTCCGATCATATGAACAGGCTCGCCCCAACTTGGTGGAAAGCCCGGTGCCAGACCATATCCTGTGGTATGAACGCGCCCGTGTTCCAATCCCGCTTCGCAAATGACCCGCTTGGCAGCTTCATGCGGCGCGACTGCAGGGGCGCCGTCGCGGATCTCGGCGATGGAAGCGTCGCAAGCACGGCGGGCGATTTCAAGCAGCTCCACCATGCGCCGTGTCGGCTTCCCGAGACAGAATTGTCGACCTATTGTCGCTGTGTAGCGCCGGAAAGTTGCCCCATATTCGACGCTGCCAAAGTCGCCGACCGTCAAGGCACGTTCGGTTGGCGCGCCATGACTATAGCAGGAGCGCTCACCCGAAACGAGGTTGATGGGACTCGCCGAAAGGCCGCTGCCATTGGCGAACAGCGCGGCATACACGTCCCCGGCGACGTTGAGCTCACTGCGCCCTGGCCGGAGGCCGTTCACGAAAGCCGTCATCGCATCGTCAGCGATCGCCGCTGCGCGCCGGATATAGCCGATTTCTGTCGATGACTTAACAAGGGATAGGTTGTGCACCAGATTGGTTGTTTCCTGCACCAGACAAAGTCCGAGGACCTGTCTAACCCGATCGTATTGATGCGGATGCAGGTAATATGCAGGCACTTCGATGCCGCAACGTCCGCGAAGCAAGCCTAGCTCGTCGGCAAGCCGTGCGAAGAGCGCGATAGCGTCTTCGTTCTCGCCGCCGCCGAAGGTCTCTATTCGATCGATCAAGGCGTCATCGCGGATCTCGTTGCGCTCGCCTTCACGAGCCACAATAGTTAGTTCGCCATGCGATGGCACGAAGAGGCACTGGAATTCCTGATAGCTCTTGGCGTCAGAGCCGGTCAGCCAACGGATCGAGACCGGGTGGAACAGGATCAGCCAGTCCAGCCCGCTCTCCGCCATAGCCGCAGACACTGCCGACCGCCGCGTCGCGAATTCGTCGGTCGTGAAATCATGCTTGGACATATTTACCTCGGCAGCTCGAGCCTAACTCAGAGGGCCGGTAGAGGTCGCATCGGCCCTCCAAGCCACTTCTGATGCAAGGCGTCGAGATCACCGTTCAGCGTGCTCTGGAAGATCAAGGTGTCGAGCCAGCGAACGAGGTCATGCTCACCACGGCGAATCGTGATGTGAGCCGGAGCGCGGCGCAATGCGAACTTGAAGTCGAATTCCTGCGACGGGTTTCGCTTGGCAAGTTCCACGACAACGACACTGTTGGCCGCCAGTAATTGAGCGTGGCCGGACAGAAAGGCTTGCACCGCCGTCGCGTTGTCTTCGGTCCGCATAATGTCGGCCTTCGGTGCGAGCGCCGAGAGCACGAGATCCTCTGTCGTGCCCTTAGCGACCGCGATACGGTTTTTACCCAGATCCGCGCCGGACGTCACGACTAGGGACTTGGCGCCATAGACGGCGAGGGAAGTGTCAGCATAGGGCGCGCTGAACATGACTTGCCGGGCCCTCTCGGCGGTAATCGACATGGCCGCGATATTCATGTCGGCTTTGTCGGTCAGCAGGAACGGGATGCGGCTCGCAGCGGGGACCGGCACGAGTTCGAGTTTCACGCCAAGCGCGGTGGCAACGAGCTTCGCCATATCGATGTCGAAGCCTTCGAGCTCGCGGTTCGCGTTTGTCGAGCCAAACGGTGGCACATCGGCAAATACTGCAATGCGGACAACGCCCTTGGAGATGATATCGCTAAGTTTGTCGGCGTTTGCTGATGGGCTGGCCAGCAGTCCTATCGACGCGACAAAGACGGCAGCTATTGCGGCTCGGAAACCGATCATGATCCTGCGCTCCCTCAAATTACGTCCAGCTTCCCGGATTTCCCGCGGTCATGCCCCGCTCGTGCTCAATCGAAGGTGACCTAGCGGAATGCTACTGACTTCGTATATGCAGTCAAGCTTCGCTAATAAATCGAGCGGTATTTCATGACTGATGATCCAATCAAACCCGCGGGCCGCGGACGGAACTATCCAGCGCCGGCGCTTGAGAAAGGTCTGGAAATCATCGAACTGTTGGCTGCCGCCGGTGAGCCACTCTCCACCCGAGCAATCGCTGACAAGCTCGGACGCTCCAAAGGCGAGATTTTCCGCATGCTTTGCGTGCTGATGGATCGCGGCTATTTGGATCGCGATCCGGTGTCGGAAGAGCTTACTTTGAGCCATCGGCTGTTTGATCTCGGCATCCGCACACCACGCGCACGAAGGCTGATGGAGATTGCGGTTCCGGCGATGGAACAGTTGAGCGAGGTGATCGCGCAATCGGTCCATCTCGTCGTCTTGAGTGAGGGACAAACTGTGGTCGTCGCCAATGCGTCCGGTCCTGGCGACATCAGCCTCACCCTCAAGCTCGGGTATAGACGTCCCGCATTCTATGCGACTTCAGGAGAGGTGATACTCGCGTTTCAGGCCCCCCTGGCCCGCCAGCGGAGTTTCGATATGGCGGGCATTGCAACGGAGCGTGAGCAGGCGATAATTTCCACGCGTCTGGATGAAACCGCTGCTCGAGGTTACCTCATGGCAGATAGTCACGATGTGCCCGGAATTACAGACATAAGCGCACCTATTATCGACCGACAACAGAGGTGCGTAGCAAGTCTGGTCGTGACTTATCTCAATAGGCTCACGGAAAAGCCGCGGCACTCAGATGCGCTAGCAAAACTGCTCGTAACCTGTGACGCGATCTCGGCCGAACTCGTCTAAGCCGAACGGGGATCGATATCCAAAAAGCGGCCGTTGATAGCTAAAACACAGCAGCATGACGCAATCGGGCGTAAGCCAGACGCGCCAGCGCGGCGAGGTGGTTGGCTTCGCCGATATTTTGCTCAGATCATTTTCGGGCCTTGCGACACGCACATATCGAGGGGGGCGTGGCGCGGTCGTGCCGAAATCGATCGTGATGGCGGATCGCTTGGGATTTCGCGGGGACAAATCGTTGGAAAATAATGGGATTTTTCGGCGCGCATTGCACGCAAATCCAGCTTCGGAGGGCAACGCTCTATCCAGCTGAGCTACGGGCGCAAACCGTGAAGGCTGGATAGCCGATCCCCGCGGCTTCGGCAATGCGGGATTTTGCGAAGGAGCAAATGCCCGAACAGGCAAAGGTCACACGTTCGAATCGTGTCGGGCGGCATCGACCACTTCGCGCTGCTCGCAATCAGCGCTACGCACGTTCGTCTACGCCCTCGAACGACGGTGCACTGTGACGCTTCTGCCCGACAAGTAACCTGTGACCTCAGAGACAAGGCTGCTGCCCCATCCGTCGGTTAACGACCTGGCGACGGGTCTCCACCGGGGCAGTGCTCCACGAGATCGGCGAGCGCGCGCCGGCTCCCCGTGAGATCGAAAGTAGCGGAAACGGTGTTTCCATTCGAGGCCGGAGCGGAAATGACCAGCCGCGCCGTAGCGAGGACCAGCTTCACCAGCGGCGCCGGAGACGGCACGTGGATCGCATGATCGTCGCCGACCACGCCATCTAGGGCACTCGGCGTCCGGGCATTGGGCTGCAGTGACAGAGCCGCGCTGCGCCGTGCAGCACCGAAAAGCCTCTCATCGTTCAGTGGGACAAGCGCTACGGATAGATTGGCGTCGATGCAGCGAATCGCTAGGCCGAAGGGCGAGCCCTTGCCGGAAACGATGGCGGCAACGTCCTTGCGGCCATCCTCCTTGTCGTGGGTTACCACGGCCCAGGGGCCGATTGTCTTGACACCGCTCGCCTGAGCAAAGGTGGAAAGCTGGATCAGCGCCACCCAGATCCCCAAAACCCCTGCGATACAGCGCAAGATCGGCCTGACACCCGCCCGCCTCATCGCGACGCTGCCCCCGTTGGTTTGCTGATCGGCATCAGCATCTGGCGCCATTCCGGCGGAGCAGGTTGACCTATCTCGGCTGGGAAGGTGGGCAGCAGCGAAAAGGCGAGCGGCTGGTCGAGCCTGTCGCTCTGGAGCACGAGCGTGTCAGATCTGAAAAGCCGGGCCGAATGACGCGGAACGACCGCCCCGGCCGCGACGACTACGCCGCGCACCGCCAGCACGAAGCAGGAATCGAACGGATTCCACATGCTGCCCGCCGGGGCGCCGGTTCCGCCTTCGCGATTCGATTGCTCGAGGTGGCCGCCCTGCCAGGTGATGGTCAAAGGCTGATCCAGCCGCAGAGGCGCTTCCACGGGCACGACCGTTGAAGGTGGTGGCCATGGCATTCCTTTCGGCAGTGGACAGCTGGTCAGCAGGCCAGGCCCGCTGGGGCGGGCGACCCATAGCTCCCAGGTCTGCGGCGGTTCGGCTGCGGCGAGGCTCGTCGCGAGGCACAAGGCCAAGAGCGCTCCCATCGACCGCAAGCACTTCGACATCCGATCCCCCGAAGCGATGTTACGGACGACTTGCCTATGACTGCAAGCGGCTCGGCGCAAAAGCGCGAGCCAGAAGCTCGTAGTTTCGCAAGCGCAGCCGCGGATCGGCCAAGAAGTCCTGGATCATGAATTCATCGATGCCCGTCTCGGCAGCCATGCGCGAAAGCGTCGCCTTCACGCGCTCTGGCGTGCCGACGACATAGGCGGGCCAGTCCGCGGTCTCGGCGGGGACCATTCCGCCCATGACGGCGATCGCTTCATCGAGATCGGGCAGATGCGACACCATGATCCGTTCCGGCGACCGCCGGAGCTTGAACACCGCACGCACCGGCATGGCGAGCCGCTCTGCCTCTTCCTCGGTCTCGCCGACGATGACGCGCACTGCGATGAAGGCTTGCGGCGCGCTCATGCCTGCGGCGTAGCGCGAAGGGGTGAAGCGCTCGGCATAGGCCGCGGCTGCGTGCGGGGCCTGTTCGGGCTTGTGGAAGGCGCTGCAGGCGAGGCCGAGGCCCAGCGTCGCCGCGCGCCGGGCGCTTTCCTCGCTGACCGCCAGGATCCAGGGCAGCGGGCCGGCAGGCTCGTCCGGCATGATCCTTATGCCGTGGAACGGCGAGCTGGCCGGCAGGTCGTTGCCGAGCCAGCCGATCAATTCCTCGACCTGAGCGGCATGGTCGTCAGGAAGCGCGACATCGCGCAGACGCTGCAGTGCCCGGTCGGCGACAGGTCCCGCCGTGGCGCGGCCGATGCCGACATCGATGCGGCCGGGAAACAGCGCGTTCAGGGTGCGCATCGCCTCGGCGATCTTGTAGGGGCTGTAATGGTTCAGCAGCACGCCGCCGACCCCGATCCTGATCCGCGACGTCGCGCCGGCCAGTGCCGCGGCGAAGACCTCCGGCGCGGGATTGGCCTCGAAGGCGACGTCGTGATGCTCGACGATCCAGTAGCGCGTGAAGCCGAGCTTCTCAGCGGCCTGCGCCATGCCGACAGCCGTCCGCAGGGCATCGCCGGAGGAGCCGCCTTTCGGCAGGACGAGGGGATCGAGAATCGAAAGACGCATGATGTCGAACCGGCAGGCGACGGCACCGGCCTGAGCCGGCCGGTGCCGCGCGGATTTATTTCAGAGTGAAGGCAGAGGGGGCGACGAGGCTCGCCTTGATATCAATCGCCTTGGCCTTGGGCAGCATGCCCGCCTGGACCATGAAGTCCTGATCGTCCGACAGATTGGCGATGTCGGCCTCGGTCACCGCAGGCTTGAAGTCGTAGAGCGGCATTTGCGCCCGAGCATCCTCGATCGAGATCTTCTGCTCCTTGGCTGCGATCGCCAGCGCTTCCTCGGGATTCTTAGCCATGAAATCGAGTGCCTTGCGATGTGCGTCGAAATAGGCCGCCAGCAGATCGGGATGCTGCTCGGCGAAGGCGGTGCGGGCGCCGATCACTGTCGTCGGCTTGATCAGCCCCTCGCCGCTCGTCAGCGCCTTGCCGCCCGCCCGTTCAACCAGCGTGACGTTGGCGCCGGCGAGCGTCGCGACATCGACTTGGCCGGCGAGGAGGGCGGCACGAGCGGCCGGCAGATCCATGTTGATGTATTCGACGTCGTTCAGCGTCAGTTTTTGCGAGGCGAGCGCCGCGACGAGGAGCTGGTTCAGCACCGTGCCTTTCGGCCCCGCGATCTTCTTGCCCCTGAGGTCCGCGAGCTTGGCGGGGCCATCCGCGCGGGTCATCAGGAAATAAGCCTTGGGGGAGCGTGCGTAGGCCGCGACCACCTTCAGGTCGACCCCGTTGGCGCGGGCCAGGATCGCCGATGTGCCGCCGAGCACGCTGGCGATGTCGATCTCACCGGCTGCGAGGGCCTGGGTCTGCTGAGCGCCCGAGGTGATCTCGGGATTTTCGACCTTGATGCCGAACTTGGCGAAGGCCTCGTCGAGATAGCCTTTCTCGCGCATCACGATGGAAGGCACGTTGAAGGGCGCGGTCACATAGGTCACGCGGACCGTCTTCGGCTTGTCCGCGGCCGAGGCGGGGCCGAGCAGCAGCGTGAGCGCGAGGCCCAGGGAAGCGAGGCGTTTCACGAAGATGGCTCCTTGTCGATGGCGGGGGAAGCCACTCTGGAATCGTGGTCCCGCGCCGGTGCGGTCAGATTGGCGAGGATGCGCCGGCGGTGATCGTTGACCGCTGCTGCCGTCGGGTCACGCGGGAAAGGCAGGTCGATCGGCTCGTGGCCGACGACACGGCCGCCCTCGAGTTCGAGCACGCGCTGGCCGAGCAGCACCGCCTCCTCGACGTCATGGGTGACGAAAACGATGGTCGGATGCTTCTTCTGCCAGATCGCGATCAGCTCATTCTGCATGGCGCGACGGGTGAAGGCGTCGAGCGCCGCAAAGGGCTCGTCGAGCAGCAGCAGGTCCGGCTCGGTGACGAGCGCCCGCGCGATGGCGACGCGCTGGGCCATGCCGCCGGAAAGCTGGCTCGGCATGGCGTCGGTGAAGGCCGAAAGGCCAACGGTTTCGAGAGCCGCCCGGCTGCGCTCCTCGGCGATCCCGGCCGGAACCCGCCTGCGCAGGCCGAAGGCGACGTTCCCGAGCGTGTCGAGCCACGGCATCAGCCGGGCTTCCTGGAAGACGACGCCGGTCTGCGACGGGCCGCCATCCATGCGCCGGAGCTCGCCCCTGCTCGGCTGTTCGAGGCCGGCGAGAATGCGCAGCAGGGTCGTCTTGCCGCAGCCGCTGCGCCCGACCACGGTCGTGATCGAGCCGCGCGGAAAGGCAAGGCTGACATCGGCGAGAGCGGCAACCTCGACGTCGCCGAGGCGATAGCTCTTGCCGAGGTGATGCGCCTCAAGCACGCGCCATCTCCAGATCGCCGGCGAGCCAGGGCGCCTTGCGGCGGATGACGGAGCGGAGCAACTGATCGCTCGCCAGGCCGAGCACGCCGATCACGAGGATGCCGGCCAGCACGATATCGGTGCGGGCGAGATTTTCCGCGTCGACGATCATGTAGCCGAGGCCCGCCGAGGAGGCGATGAGCTCGGCGCCGACAAGGGCGCGCCAGCTATAGCCGAGCCCGATGCGCAGTCCGACGACGATCGCGGGCAGCGCAGAAGGCAGGACGATCCGCAGCAGGTTCTCGGCGGGGGTGAAGCCGTAGACCGTGCCGACATCGATCAGCTTCCGGTCGACGGCCGCAATGCCGCCGCGCACCCCGAGGAAGATCGGGAAGAAGCAGGACAGCACGATGATCCCGATCTTCTGCGCCTCGCCGATGCCGAGCCACAGGATCAGCAGCGGCATCATCGCCAGCGGCGGAATCTGGCGCAGGAATTCCAGAAGCGGCTCGATTGTGCGACGCAACGTTCTGCTCAGGCTGAACAGCAGGGCGAAGGGCACGGCCGCCGCAATCGCCAGCGCGTAGCCGACGGCGACGCGCTGCACGCTGATCAGCGTGTGCTTGGCGAGGACGCCGGAACCGGCCAGCTCGATCAACGTCTCGCAGACGGTGCCCGGCGCCGGCAGCAAGAAGGAGTTGATCCAGCCGGACGCGCTCCCGACGTGCCAGATCGCCAGCGTAATGAAGAATACTGCCAATGTCTGAAGGCGTGGCATCCGGCGCGGCCGCAATTGCAAGGTGCTGCGCGCTGTAATCTACTTGAGGATAATAGCAAGTGTTCGATGTAAAAGTAGAATTATTCTAAATATTAGCCTTCATTGAGCCCGCTGGCCGCGATCTCGCCGAGCGAAGGCAGGAAGCCATCATCCTCTGCGATCGCTTCCCCCTGCGTGAAAACGGTCAGGATGAACTCCTGTCCACCGGGCAGGATTGCGCGCAGGGCGTCATGGCGCCGGAAATCGGCGCGCTCGTCGCCGAGCCAGCGCGTGCGCCCGGCCTTCGACCAGATCTGCGTGCCATCCGGCATGCCGCCGGCGAGATATCCCGAGACCTGATAGGCCCCGCGCTTCGCGAAGGGGCTCGTGAGGTCGCGCGCGAGCAATGGTCCGACCGTTCGACGCGTTGTTTCGCTCAGCGCCGAGCCATGGAAGGTCTCGTGCATCAGCCGGGCCATGGCGATGGGCGTGAGGGCATTGTGTCCGCCCGGCGAACGGTCGAGGCCGATCTTCTCGCGGCCATAGCGCAGATCGTCCATCAGCTTCTGGTTGAGGTTGATGCCGGCGAGCTCCGGCCACTCCAGCCGCGCGAAGAAGCGGTTGACCGCTTCGCGCCGCTCGCCCCAGGCGGCCATCTCGGCGGCGGAGAGCAGCGTGTCGCCGGTCGTTCCCGAAAGCAGATCGATGACGTAGTTCGTCGCGCTGTTCGAGGACCAGAGGATCATGTCGCGCATGGCGCGCTCCAGTTCCTCATGCTCGGTGAGCTGCCCCGCTTCCAGCGCGGCCTGCGCCGCGACGAGGAAGAAGACCTTGACCAGCGAGCAGGGGTAGCTGCGCCAATCCGGGCGCAGCGCTGCGCCGCGCGGCCGGCCGCCCGGGCCTGCGGGTTGCAGCAGCACGAAGCCGAACTGCTCCTCCGGCACGCTCCGTTCGCGGAATGCGGCCGCGGCCTTTGCGGTCAACAGCGCGCCGATGCGCTGCAGGTTTTCATCCTCGTCGAAAAAGCTCATGGCGCACCTGTCGGAGGCGGGTCGGAAAGGGGGGATCAGCCCTTGGGCCGAAGCGCGGTGTCGAGGCCTTCGCCGATCAGGGCGAAGGTGACGCCGGTGTAGATGATCGCGAGGCCGGGAAAGGTCGCGATCCACCAGGCGTCGAACAGGAACTGCCGGCCGTCCGAGATCATCAGCCCCCATTCCGGCGTCGGCGGCTGGATGCCAAGACCGAGGAAGCTGAGGGAGGTCACGGCAAGGATCGTCAGCACCACGTCCGCCATGGCGTAGACGATCGCGGGGTTGACCGCGTTCGGCAGGATATGGGCGGTGATGATCCGCGGCGTCGTGCAGCCGAGGCTGCGCGCGGCCTGCACGAATTCGAGATTGCGCAGCACCAGCACTTCGCCGCGCACGATGCGGGCGAAGGAGATCCAGTTCACCAGGAGGAAGGCAAGGTAGAGATTGGTCTCGCCCGGCCCCAGCACGCCGACGATGGCGATGACGAGGACGTAGAAGGGAAAGGCCCAGAAGATGTCGGTGACGCGCATGATGAAGGTGTCGACGCGCCCGCCGACGAAGCCGGAGATCGCGCCGACCACCGCGCCGAGGAGGGCCGGCGCGACGACGCAGATCAACGCGACCTTCAGGTCGACATAGCCGCCGGCGAGCACGCGCGAGGCGACGTCGCGGCCGAGATCGTCCGTCCCGAACCAGTTGGCCAGGGATGGTGGCTGCAGCGTGTTGCCGTAATCGACCCCGAAGGGATCCTGCGGCGTCCAGATCTGGCCGAGCGCGACGAAGGCGGCGAGCAGGACCAGCATGGCGAGCCCGATGGCGAGGCTCGGATTGGAGCGGAGGCGGTCCATCGGCTCACTCCAGCCTGATGCGCGGATCGGCGAGCGCATAGGCGAGATCGGTCGCCAGATTGATCAGCACGACGAGGACGGCGAAGACGATGGTGAGCCCCTGGATCAGCGGATAGTCGCGGGCGAAGATCGACTCGACGAACAATGAACCCAGACCCGGCAAGGCGAAGACGGTCTCGATCACCACCGTGCCGCCGATCACCCAGCTGGTATGGGCGCCCAGCACCGAGATCGAGCTGATCAGGGCATTGGGCAGCACATGAATGCCCATCAGCCGGCCGGTGCCCGCGCCCTTGGCCCGCGCCGTGGTGACATAGTCTGAGCCGAGCACTGCCAGAATGGCGCTGCGCAGGCTGCGGATCGTCAGCGAGGCTGTAGCGAGCGCGATGACCAGCGCCGGCAGCGTGGTGTGGTGCAGCCGGGAGAGGAAATCCTCGCCATAGCCCGAGGTCGGAAACAGCGGCAGCCAGATCGCGAAGAGGATGACGAAGATCAGCCCGAGCCAGAAGGACGGCATCGCGATGACGATCGTGAAGGCGAGCTTGATCGCGATATCGACCGGCCCGCCGCGCCGCAGCGCCGACCAGAGCGCCAGCGGCACGGTCATCGCGATGGCGAGCGTCGTCGAGTAGGCGACGAGCCATAATGTCGCCGGCAGCCGCTCCAACACGAGCTGCATCACCGGCCGGGCATGCACCACCGAGCGGCCGAGGCTGCCCGAGCCGATATCGGCGAGGAAGAGCAGATACTGCCGCCACAGCGGCAGATCGAGGCCGAGTCGCTGCTTCATCAGCGCGATTTCCTCCGGCCCACCGCGGGCGCCGAGAAGCAATGTCGCGGGGTCGCCCGGAAGCGCACGCAGCAGGAGGAAACAGGCCAGCGTGATGCCGAACAGGACCGGCACCAGCTGCGCGAGACGCTTGATGATGTAGATCAGCATGGCGGGGCGGGACGAGGGGCGCCAAGGCGCCCCTGCATCACTTCAGCTTGACGTCCTCGAGGCGGAAATTCGAGGTCGGGAGCACCTCGAAGCCTTCGACATTGCTGCGATAGGCGTAGGAGGTTCCGGGATAGAACAGGAAGACCGACGGTGCGCCCTCATGGGCGAGCTTGACGATCTCCTGGAACATCTTGCCGCGCTCCGGCCCGTCCGCGGTCACGCGCTCCTTCTCGTAGAGTTCGTTCAGGCGCTCGTTCTTCCACTCGGTGTGATAGGCATTGGCACGCTCCGGATTGACGAGCAGGAAGCCGACGAGCTGGTCCGGATCGATCGTGTCGCTGGTCGCATAGGCGACGGCCATCTCGTAGTCGCCGGCCTTCGTGGTGGTCCAGTGCGTGCCGCCCTCGACGAGGCGGATATCGGCGGTGACGCCGATCTGCTTCAGCGCCGCCTGCAGGGCCTGGCCGAGCTGGCGATGCAGCGGCTTGCTGGAATCGACGAGCAGCGAGGTCTTGAAGCCGTCCTTGTAGCCGGCTTCCGCCAGCAGCGCCTTGGCCTTGGCGACGTCATGCGCATAGGGCTTCAGGCCCGGATCGGCATAGGCCATCGGCGGCATCGGCGAGTTCGAGACCTTGCCCGTGCCGTAGAGGAGCGCCTTGAGCAGCCCCTCCTTGTCGATGGCGTAGTTCAGCGCCTGCCGGACGCGAATGTCGTCGAACGGCTTCTTCCTGGTGTTCATCAGCACGAAATCGGTGCGGAAGACGTTTGCCACCGCTGTCTTGATCTTGCTGTCGCGCCCGAGGCCCTGGAGCTGGTTCAGCGGAATGTCGATCGCGGCGTCGACTTCGCCGGCCTGCAGCTTCAGCACGCGGCTGTTGCCTTCCGGGATGACCATCAGCTCGGCACCGTCGAGGTCGGGCTTGCCGGCCTGCCAGTAGTTCGCATTCTTTTTCAGCGACAGGCCCTGGCCCTTGTTCCAGGCCGCGACCGTGAAGGGGCCGCTGCCGACCGGCTTCTCGAAGAACTTGTCGCCGGCGGCCTCGAAGGCCTTCTGCGGCAGGATCGCCGAGGAAAACAGGGCGAGGTTGTTGAGGAGCGGCGTGAACACCTTCTTGAGCTTGAGCACGACGGTGCGGTCATCCGGCGTCTCGATCGTCTCGATGCCGGAGAAGAAGCGCTTCCAGCTCGAAGCGTCGCTGCCGGCGCGCTTCAGGGAGAAGGCGACGTCGGCGGCCGTGACCGGCGTGCCATCCGAGAACTTCGCCTCACGCAGCTTGAAGCTGTAGGTCATGCCGTCGTCGCTGACCTTCCAGCTCTCGGCGAGGCCGGGCTCGAGCTTCGTGGCGTCCTTGCTCGGCCGCAGCAGCGTGTCGAAGATGAGCAGCTGCGCGTAGATCGAGGCGTTGTCGCTGGTCGCGATCGGATCGAGCGAGACGAGGTCCTGTGTCTGCGCGAGCCGCAGCGTCCCCTTGGCCAAAGCGGTGGAAGGCGCCGTTACCAGAGCGGGGGCGCCGAGTGCGAGCGCGAGCGCGCCAGCCGAGAGCAACGAGCGAAGCTTGGTCATACCGATCCCCTGATTCATTGGCCGCATTGCGGCGGCGGCTTGCATCCTTCCATAACGACAACTAGTCCTTCCAATGAAACCTTCGGCAAGATCATCAACCATCTGGAATACGCTATGAAGCTGGGCTCGCTGCTGGCGGTCGACACCTTCGTGAGGCTCGGCGGAACGGGCGAGGCGGCCCAGGGCCTCGGCATCAGCCAGTCCGCCGTCATCAAGACCTTGCGGCAGGCGGAGGACGAATTCGGGCTCAGCCTCGCCACGACCATCCAGGGCCGGCTGGTGCCGACGCCGGAAGCGCAGTCTCTGGTCAGGCAAGCCCAACCGCTCTTCAACGTGCTGCGCCGCGCGCGGCACGAAGCGGACATGATCCGCGTCGGCATGGCCGACAGGCTGAGGGTGGCGACCGTGCCGGGACTGGCGCACAGCATCCTGCCGCCGGCGATCACCTCGACGCGGCGCAAGCTCGGCGAGGCCGCCGCCGTGGAGATCATGTTCGACCATGTGCGCGAGCATCTCGGCGCCGGCGAGGCCGATCTCGGCATCTCCTACGGCCCGATGGCGACCGAGGATATCGAGGACGTCGCCTTGGGACGCAGCCCGCTCGTCTGCGTGCTGTCGCGGACGCATCCGCATGCCGGGCGTGCGGCGCTGTCGCGGGACGATATCGAGGGCGAGCGCCTGATCAGCTACGGTCCCGACGGCGTGAGCGCCTCCGACAGCTTCCAGGACGCGCTGGTCGGCGCAGGATTGGCCGATCGCGTCGCGATCACCGTCCGCCATACCGACACCGCCTGCCATCTCGCCCGCGAGGGCGTCGGCATCGCGCTGGTCGACGGCTTCGTCATCAGCAGCAATCTGGTCGAAGGCCTCGCCGCCTTGCCGCTGGAGCAGAGCCCGTTGGTCACGGCCTATGCCCATCACCGGCGCGGATCTCTCCTCGATCGCGCCGCCCGGCTGCTCCTCGCGCAGCTTCAGGAGCGCCCGGCGCCATGAGACCGTTCACGCCAGCCCACGCCGCCGTGCTCCGTGCGGTGCACCGCTTCGGCACCACGGTCGAGGCCGCGCGCCAGCTGAATCTGACGCAATCCGCCATCAGCAAGATCATCGCGCGCAGCGAGGCGAGCCTCGGCGTCGAGGTCTTCGAGCGCCGCGAAGGCCGGCTGAGCCTGCGGCCCGCAGCCAGCGCCCTCATGACGGCACTCGACACGGTCGATCAGGAATGGCGTGCCTTGCGGGATGCTGCGGGGCGATTGCGCGCCGGCCGGGAAATGCCGCTGCGCATCGCCTCCACGCCGAGCATCGGTCATGGCATCATCGCCCGCGCCCTGCGCCGCCTGACCGACGAATACCCGCAGGCGCGCGTCGAGCTGATCATGGGCGATGCGCCGACCGAGCTCTCGCAGGGAACGGCCGACATCGGCCTGATGTTTTCCCCTCGCGTCACCGACGATATCGCGCTGACGCCGCTCGTCGGCGGCTCGATCATCGCACTGGTGCGCGAGGACGATCCCCTCGCCGGGCAAGGCAGCGTCCGCCTGCACGAACTCAAGACGCGGAGGATGATCTGCTTCGATCGCGAGAAGTCGCCGCTCGGCTGGCTGATCGCTCAAGCCTATGAGCGGGAAGGGCTCGACTATGCGCCGTTCATAACGGTTCCCTACAGCATCTCGGCGGCGCATCTGTTGGCCGAACCAGGCGATGTCACGCTGATCGACAGCCTGCTGACGCAGGCGCAACGCTTCGATGGGCTGGCGCAGCTTTCGCTCCAGCCTGAGATCCCCACCACGATTTGCCTGATGACGGTGCGCAGCAGACCACTTTCGCGGCTGGCCGCCCGCTTCGTGGAAATCATCCGGCAAGGGTGATCATCTCGGCGATTTCGGTCCCCCGATCGCGCGCTTGCGGTCCAGAAGGACGATCAAGGCGAGGCCTGGCGAAGCACGCCGACGCCTGAACTTTCGCCAGGGCCGCGCCGCTGCGTCGAAGACGCACATCCGGCATGCGGCAGCGGGCCCAGCCAATCTCCATTCCAGCGGTATGGTATCGCTGACGCCGTCCAGATGCCGGAGCTTGCTCGAATGAACCGCCACGACACTATCCGGCTTGCGATGCTGCCGACGCCCTTCGAGCGATTGCCCCGCCTTGCGAGCGCGCTCGGCGGCAATGGCCGGGCGCCGTCGATCTGGATCAAGCGTGACGACTGCACCGGCTTTGCCGGAGGCGGAAACAAGGTCCGCAAGCTCGAATATCTGGTGGCCGACGCTCTGAAGCACGGCGCCGACATGCTGGTGACCATGGGCGCGATCCAGTCGAATCATGCCCGTCAGACCGCGGCGGCGGCCGCACGGAATGGTCTCGGCTGCCTGCTGCTGCTGACCGACTCGGTCGCAAATCGCAGCGAAGCCTATCGAACCAACGGGAATTGGCTGCTCGACGGAATCTTTGGCGCGGAGATTCGTCTCCTCGCCGCGAGCGAAGACGGTTCTGCGATCGCTGCGGAGGCGATGGCAGGGCTAACGGCGCAAGGACGGAGGCCCTACTTCATCCCGGTCGGCGGCTCGAATGCGCTTGGAAGCCTCGCCTATCGCGATGCGCTTCTGGAGTTGGCGGCCCAGGCGAAGGATGAAGGCTGCCGCATCGACCGCATCGTTCTGCCGACGGGAAGCGGCGGCACCCATGCCGGCATCCTTGCCGGCGTGGAGCAGGCCGGGTTGCCCTGGCGCGTGCACGGCATCAGCGTCTCGCGCTCAGCCGAGCAGGCTGGGGCCATCGTCTCCGGGCTGGTTCAGGATATTTTCGGTCTGGAGGATCGCCAGAGGAGCGCCGTGTCCGCTCTGGAGATCGATGATTCCCGGGTTGGGCCGGGATATGGCCAGCCCACCGCCGAGATGATCGAGGCCGTCCAGTTGGTTGCCCGCGAGGAGGGAATTCTCCTCGACCCGGTCTATACCGGAAAGGCGATGGCCGGACTCCTTTCGCTTGTAAGGACAGGCGCCATCGGCCCCGACGAAACAGTCGTTTTCTGGCACACGGGCGGCGCGCCCGGTCTCTTTGCTTATCCGGAAGTGTTTCAGCGCTAGACCTGGCGCCGCACTCCCCCGGCCGTACGGGAAGCGCGATACGCCACGCGTATCGGGGGACTTCGGCGTGCCGTTCTCCGACGGGAAGAGATAGCAAGTTCGGATTGTGCCGGGCACGCCGATGGCGCGCGCGGCTCGGCCCGCGTTCCGAAACTGGCGCCTCATGAGCCGGTCGCGAAGAAGGTCAGCCGGCTGAAGAGCGTGTAGTGCGACTCGAACAGCATGATTCCGACGAAGACGAGGAGCGCCAGCGGCGGGGTGAGGATCGCATAGGTCAGTGCCAGCCGCTCCCAGGCCATATGCATGAAGACCGCGACGATCAGGCCCGCCTTCAACATCATGAAGAGCAGGATCAGCGACCAGCGCAGGTAGCCGACGAGGCCGAAATAGTCGACCAGGTAAGAGCAGGTGCTGAGGATGAACAGCCAGGCCCAGACCACGAGGTAGAGCTTGATCGGGTGCTGTTGCGCGTCGTTATGAGCCGCCGGTTGTGTCATGTCGCCACCTCACCAGAGATAAAACAGGGCGAAGATGAAAACCCAGACGAGATCGACGAAGTGCCAGTAGAGGCCGGTGATCTCGACGATCTCGTAGCGACCCTTCCGGCTCGTGAAGAAGCCGTGCCGGCCTTGGTCGAAATCGCCGCGCCAGACCTTGCGGGCGATGATGATCAGGAAGATCACGCCGATCGTGACATGAGTGCCGTGGAAGCCGGTGATCATGAAGAAGCTGGAACCGAACTGCTCCGCACCCCAGGGGTTCCCCCACGGGCGGACGCCTTCCGCGATCAGCTTCGACCATTCGAAAGCCTGCATGCCGACGAAGGCCGCGCCGAGCACGGCGGTCGCGAGCATCAGGATCGCCGTCTTCCTGCGGTCGCGGCGATAACCGAAATTGACCGCCATCGCCATCGTGCCGCTGCTGCTGATCAGGACGAAGGTCATGATCGCGATCAGGATCAACGGAAGATGGTGGCCGCCGATCTCGAGCGCGAAGACCTCGCTCGGATTGGGCCAGGGCACCACCGTCGACGCTCTGACCGTCATGTAGGAGATGAGGAAGGTGCCGAAGATGAAGGTGTCGCTGAGGAGGAAGACCCACATCATGGCCTTCCCCCAGGAGACGTTCTTGAAGGCCCGCTGATCGGACGACCAATCGGCCGCGATGCCGCGCCAGCCGGCGGGGCGGACGATGTCTGCGTTCACGGCAGTCGGCGCAATCTCATTCATCGGCCCCTCCTCATCAGGAGCTCTAGGTCAGCAATCCCCGGCAGATCTCGATGAGGTCGTCCGTCCAGCGCATCAGCAGGCTGAACAGGACAAGCCAGACCAGCAGCAGGAAATGCCAGTAGATGGCGCAGAGCTCGACGCTGAGGGTGAGCTCGCGTGGGATCTTCGGCGCGAGGTCCTTCGGGATGGCGAAGGCTCTGGCGGAGGTTCGGCAAAGCGCGACGAGCCCGCCGAGCACATGGGCTCCGTGAATGGCCGTGATCAGATAGAAGAAGGCACTGGCGGGGTTGGCGGCGGCGAAATAGCCGGCTGCGGCAAGCTCGTGCCATGCCAGCGCCTGGGCGGAGAGGAAGGCGAGCGAGCAGACCGCCGCCGCGAGAAGGCTGGAGCGGAGCGCGCCGCGTTCGTCGCAACGCGCGGCGACCACCGCCATGTGCAGGGCGATGCTCGCCAGGATCAGCAGCCCTGTGCTGAACCAGAGCACCGCCGGCATCGGCAGCGCGCGCCAATCGGCCATGCTCATGCGCATCGAATAGGCGCTGATGAGAAGCGCGAAGAGCGAGCTGGCGACGACGAGGAAGCTGCCGAGGCCGAGCTTCGCCGTCGTGGACGAGGTCGGCTCGGCGGCGTCGCCGATCACGCCGACTTCGAGCCAGGGCTTTGCCGTCAGGCGCTGGCGCGAGAGCCACCAGCCGGCGAAGGCTGCCACGACGACGATGAACCCGAGGACCACGCCCATGGCGGCATCTCCTCATCCGGTCTGCGGAGCCGGCGGCTGGTTCTGCGGCAGGAAGTCCTCCGCGGCGCCGGGCACGCTGTAGTCATAGGGCCAGCGATAGACCACGGGCAGGGTCTTGCCCCAGTTGCCATGGGCGGGCGGCGTCTGCGGCGTCTGCCATTCCAGCGTGGTCGCGCGCCAGGGATTGCCGCCCGCGGGCCGGCCATGCCTGAGGCTCCAGACGAGATTGAACAGGAAGACGAGTTGGGTGGCGCCGACGATCAGCGCGACGACCGTGATGAATTCGTTCAGCGTTGCCGCCGACGGCGGAACGAGGGCTATCCCGCCGATCTCGTGATAACGGCGCGGTACGCCCATCAATCCGATGTAGTGCATCGGGAAGAAGATCAGATAGGCCCCGAGGAACGTGACCCAGAAATGGAGCTTTCCGAGCCGATCGTCGAGCATGCGCCCGGTGACCTTCGGATACCAGTGGTAGATCGCCCCGAAGATCACGAGGATCGGCGCGACGCCCATCACCATGTGGAAATGGGCGACGACGAACATCGTGTCCGAGAGCGGCACGTCGACGACGACATTGCCGAGGAACAGCCCGGTGAGCCCGCCATTCACGAAGGTGACGATGAAGCCGAGCGCGAACAGCATCGGGACGGTGAAGTGGATGTCGCCCTGCCAGAGTGTCAGCACCCAGTTGTAGACCTTGATCGCGGTGGGGATCGCGATGATCAGCGTCGTGGTGGCGAAGAAGAACCCGAAGGCGGGATACATGCCGCTGACATACATGTGGTGCGCCCAGACGACGAAGCTGAGCGCGCCGATCGCTATCAGCGCCCATACCATCATGCGGTAGCCGAAGATGTTCTTGCGCGCATGGGTGCTGATCAGGTCGGAGACGATGCCGAAGGCCGGCAGCGCCACGATGTAGACCTCGGGGTGTCCGAAGAACCAGAACAGGTGCTGGAACAGGATCGGGCTGCCGCCCTTGTAGGCCAGCGGCTCGCCCATCGCGATGATGGCCGGCATGAAGAAGCTGGTGCCGATCAGCCGGTCGAGCAGCATCATCACGGCGCCGACGAAGAGCGCGGGAAAGGCGAGCAGCGCCATGACGGTCGCCGTGAAGATGCCCCAGATCGTCAATGGCATGCGCATCAGCGTCATGCCCCGGGCGCGCCCTTGCAGCACCGTCACGACGTAGTTCAGCCCACCCATGGTGAAGCCGATGATGAAGAGGATCAGCGAGGAGAGCATCACGATGATGCCCCATTGCTGGCCGGGTGTGTTGGCGAGGATCGCTTGCGGCGGGTAGAGGGTCCATCCTGCTCCCGTCGGTCCGCCCGGCAGGAAGAAGCCGCCGAGGAGCACGAGCACGGCGAGGAAATAGATCCAGAAGCTCAGCATGTTCACATAGGGGAACACCATATCCCGCGCGCCGAGCATCAGCGGGATGAGATAGTTGCCGAAGCCGCCGAGGAAGAGGGCGGTCAGCAGATAGATCACCATGATCATCCCGTGCATGGTGATGAGCTGGTAGTAGCGATCCGGGTCGATGAAGGGAAGCGCGCCGGGGAAGCCGAGCTGCAGCCGCATCAGCCAGGACAGGACCAGGGCGACCAGCCCGATCGCCAGCGCCACGGTCGAATACTGGACGGCGATGACCTTGGCATCCTGCGAGAAGACGTATTTCGTGATCCAGCTCCTCGGATGATAGAGCTCGACATCGTCGATCTCGGCCGCCGGTAGCGGTTCGGGGACGCCGTGCATCACGTCGACCATCGCGCCATCTCCACTCCTCGCAGAACGAAATCCCCGTTCGGGAGCTCGCCCCTGTCTCGTCCCTAGTTCTTCGCCTGCGTCCTCGCTGGGCTCTGGAGCTGGGCGAAGGTTTTCTGCTGCCGCAGCCAGTCGCGATACTGGCTCTCGGGCTCGACCACGACGCCGCCGCGCATGAAGGTGTGGCCGGTGCTGCACAGCTCGGAGCACAGCGCCTCGAAGGTGCCCGCCCGGGTCGGAGTGAGCCAGTAATAGGTGACGGTGCCCGGGATCATGTCCATCTTGGCCCGGAATTCCGGGACGTAGAAATCATGCACCACGTCGAGCGAGCGCAGCAGCAGCTTGACCGGCTTGCCGAGCTGCAGATGAAGCTGGTCGCCCTGAATCACGATGTCGTCCTGCCCGTGCGGGTCTTTCGGATCGATGCCGAGCGGGTTCTCCGGCGTGATTTGGGCGATGTCGGCGGTGCCGAGCTTGCCGTCCGCACCCGGCAGCCGGTAGGCCCATTGCCATTGCTGGCCGACGACCTCGACGACGGTCGCATCCTTCGGAACCGTGACGAACCGGTGCCAGACGACGAGGCCGGGCGCGAGCATGGCTGCGACGCCGATCCCCGTGCCGATCGCGAGCCACCATTCGAGCCGCTTGTTTTCCGGCTGGTAGGCGGCGCGGCTGCCTTCACGGTGGCGGAACCGGAAGACGCAATAGGCCATGAACAGCACGACCGCCGTGAAGACGGCGCCGGTGATCCAGAACGTGATGATCATGGTGTCGTCGATATAGCGCCAGTTGGAGGCGATCGGCGTCCACCACCACGGGCTCAGGAAGTGGAAGACCACCGAGCCGATCACGACCAGAGCCAGGACGACCGCGATACCCATCCCTTTTCATCCTTGCCGAGGGCGGCGATGAACAGGAGCAAGGCAACGCTGTGGCGCAGGCAAATGCGCCGCGGCGCTAGGCGAACAAACTTATCTTCGACATCAAAACGACGCTGCAGGCCGGGGCCGACCGGATCCCCTGCTTGGAACGAACGAGGCCGACGGGATCGGGGGTGGAACAAGGCAGTCGGCGGGCGCGAATTCCGCCGGGCGGATGGGGAGGCCTGAGCTTTTGCTTCCTGCTCGTCATCGCCGAACCCTTGGCTCGCCTGGACGACGATGCGCCGCAATCGGGCGCATCCACTTTCGACCGGGCCGCGGGGCAGTCAAGTCGCCGGACTAAAGTCATCGTCATGTTGTCGTCCTGCGCACGGGAGTTGTCAATCGACGCCGTACGGCAGAACAGCTTGACGGGAGCCGCGGCCGGGGGACGAAGCGGCTATTTTTTCTTCCCGTCAGCATCGAATTGCTTGAGGAACGCGACGACGTCGTCGATTTCCTGGTCGGATTTGAGGCCCGGAAATGTCATCTTGGTGCCTGGGATCTTGGCCTGAGGCGCCTTGATGTAATCCCGGAACGTCGGTTCATCCCACACGATGCCGGAGTTCTTGTTGGCGGCCGAATAGCTGTAGCCTTCGATCGAGCCCGACGGGCGGCCGAAGAGGCCATTCAGCTTTGGCCCGACGGCGTTCCTCGCGGTCTCGCCGATCTGGTGGCAGGCCCGGCATCTCAGGAAGATTTTCTCGCCTGCGGCAGCGTCGCCGGCCGCCATGGCCGAATGCGGCCAACCCGCCAGAATCAACAAGGCTATCACGGCCCTACGTGCCATCGGACACCCTCCTCCGAGATGCAGAGGTGATCCTTCCGCCAGACCGGCGACCACGCCGTTTTTGCAATATGTTTATACTGCCAATACTTGATCGCTCCAAATTGTCTGAAGACGTCTTGTCGGCGAGCTCTGCCGGCTTTGGCGAAACCGCCGGCCCGCGGGCGATCGGCGCCGCAATCCGAAACGGTTTCAGATCAGGTCGCCAGAGCCGCGCGCGACCTCGAGAGGCGCTGGAGAGCGCGAGCCTGCTCGCGCTCTCGCGGCGTCACGCGTCAAACCGCCTCGCGAATGAAGCGGCTCAGGAACAAGCGCGTGCGGCTATGCTTGGGAGAGGCGAGTACCTCGCCCGGCGGCCCCTGCTCGACGACGACACCGCCATCCATGAAGACGACACGGTCGGCGGCTTCGCGCGCGAAGCCGATCTCATGGGTGACGACGATCATCGTCAGCCCCTGCACGGCGAGATCGCGCATCGTTGCCAGCACCTCGCCGACGAGTTCGGGGTCGAGCGCCGAAGTCGGCTCGTCGAACAGCATCAGCTTCGGCCGGATGGCGAGCGCCCGCGCGATGGCGACGCGCTGCTGCTGGCCGCCCGAGAGCTGGCGCGGATAGGCATGCGCCTTCTCGGTCAGGCCGATGCGGCCGAGCAGCTCCATCGCGTAGTCGGTCGCCTCCTTGCGGCTGTGGCCGTGCACGCCGACGGGCGCCTCGATGATGTTCTCCAGCGCCGTCATATGCGGGTAGAGGTTGAACTGCTGGAAGACCATGCCGATCTGGCGGCGCTGCGCCGCGATCGCCCGGTTCGACAGCCGGACCAGCCGCTCCCCGGCGAGCCGGTAGCCGATCTGCTCGCCGGCCACCATGATCGAGCCGCGGTCGATCGCCTCGAGATGGTTGATGCAGCGCAGGAAGGTCGATTTGCCCGAGCCTGACGGCCCGAGGATCACCACGACTTCTCCCGGCGCGACATCGAGGTCGATGCCCTTCAGCACCTCGTTGGCGCCGAAGGATTTGTGGACATTGCGGGCGCTGACCAGCGGCGCGGCGCCGGCCTTGATCGCATCGCGGCTCATGGGGTCGCCTCCGCGATGACGGGCTTGGCCTGCGTCGCGCCCCGCTCGCCGCGCGCATAGTAGCGCTCGATGAAGCCTTGGCCGATATTCAGGACCGAGGTGATCGCGAGATACCAGATCACGGCCACCATCAGCATGGGGATGACCTCGAAGGTGCGGTTGTAGACCGCCTGCACCGAATAGAGCAGATCGGCCATGGCGATGACGCTGACCAGCGAGGTCGCCTTGATCATGCTGATGAGCTGGTTGCCGGTGGGCGGCACGATCGAGCGCATCGCCTGCGGGATGATGACCCGGCGCAATGCCCGTGCCCGCGTCATGCCGAAGGCGTCGGTCGCCTCGACCTGCCCTTTGTCGACGGAGATGAGGCCGCCGCGGATGATCTCGGCCATATAGGCGGCCTCGTTCAGCGAAAGCCCGGCGATCGCCGCCGTCATCGGCGTGATCAGGTCATTGGTGTGCCAGCTGACGAGCGTCGGCCCGAAGGGGATGGCGATCGAGATCTCGGGGAACAGCGTCGAGAGATTGTACCAGAAGATGAGCTGCACCAGGAGCGGCGTGCCGCGGAAGAACCAGATGTAGAGGCCGGCGAGGCCGCTGAACAAACGGTCGTCCGAAAGCCGGCCTATGGCGAGCAGCAGCCCGATGGCGACGCCGATCACCATGGCGACGACGGTCAGGCCGAGTGTCACCGTGAGGCCGCGCAGGATCGACTCCGCGGTGAACCATTGCGCCACCACCGGCCACCCGAAATTCGGGTTCCAGGCGACGATCCAGGCGAAGTTGGCTGCGATGAGGAGCACGAAGGCCCAAAGCAGCCAGCGTCCCCATTCGGCCGGGCGATGCGCCGTGGCGACGTCGCGCAGCGCCAGTTCGCGCTCGCCCGCCGCCTGTGTTGCGTTGCTCATCCTGTGCTCAGGCTCAGTTCGTCGACCGGTTGATGCCGGGCTCGTCGATCATGTTGTTCTCGAGCCCCCATTTCTTGAAGATCGCGGCATAGGTGCCGTTGGCCTTCAGCGCCTTGATGCCGCCGACCAGCACCTCGCCGAGCGGCGAGCCCTTCGGCACGACGGCGCCCTGGAACAGATCCTGGAAGCCGTTCGCCTTGCCGATGGCGGCCAGCTCGAGATCGCCCTTCGCCTGCTGAACAAAATAGCTGAGCGGCGCCTGCGACGAGAAGAACGCATCGGCGCGGCGCGAGCGCACCGACAGGATCGAGGTCGGCTGATCGGTGAAGGACATCACCTCCAGCACAGGCTTGCCATCGGCGGCGCATTTCTCGGCCTGCGCCTTGATGACCTTCTCGGCCGAGCCGGCGGACATCACGGCGATCTTCTTGCCGCAGCTGTCCTCCAGGCTGTTGATGGCCTTCGGATTGCCCTTCTGCACGGCGAAGACCACGTATTCGCGGACATAGTCGACGAAGTCGTTTGCCTCCTGGCGCGACTTGAAGTCGCCGATCGGGCCCATCGCGAACTGGAAGCGGCCGGCGGCGATGCCGCTGAGCGACGAGGCGAGGCCGTTGACCGTGGCATGCTCGATCTTGACGCCGAGCAGCTCGCCGAGCGCCTCGGACAGATCGGCGCTGGCGCCGATCATCTTGTTGGTGTCGGTGACGATTTCGTAGGGGGGGAAGGAGCCGTTATTGACCGAGATCATCTTGCCGGCGGCGCGGATCGTCTCCGGCAGCTTGGCGCGCAGAGCCTCGTCGACCTTCTGCTTCGGGATCTGGATCGACTGGTCCTGCGCCAGCGCCGCGCCCTGCATGAGCGCAACGGAAAACGCGACGGCACCGGCCAGCTTCACGATCATCTTCATGGCGACATTCCCCTGTTCGTTATTTCTCAAACTGGTTCGCGCGCTCAGGCGGCCTGCTCGGCCCCAGCGCCGACGGCCGGAAACAGCGTCTCCGGCGTCAGATCGGTCTCGGCGAGTTCCTGGATCCGCAGCTGTTCCAGGAAGGCCGCGACCATTGCCCGGTTCGGGCCGAGGCCGCTCGCATTCCATTCGGTCGGGAGATCATGCCCGCTGCGCACGAGCT
Organism: Allobosea sp. 05L423; assembly: GCF_056397745.1. Lineage (NCBI taxonomy): Bacteria > Pseudomonadati > Pseudomonadota > Alphaproteobacteria > Hyphomicrobiales > Alloboseaceae > Allobosea > Allobosea sp. 05L423. Next base: position 84,230 of record NZ_JBFTOA010000025.1, read on the forward strand.
CGTCGATCAGCCAGGGGCTGGTGTCGGCATAGCGGCGGCGCTTCTCCAGCCAGACGCGCTGGCTCTCGTCGAGCAGGTCGCTGAGCGCCTGCGGCAGCCAGGGATCGCGCGCCACAAGCTCCGGCTTGAGCCCGATGATGTGCATGCCGGGCACGAAGCCGACCTTGCGGAAATAGCCGACCTCCGCCGCGCGGACATCCGGCAGCAGGGCGCGGAATGCCGAGCCCTGCGAGAAGAAGCCCTTGGGCATGAACGGCATCAGCACGGCGTCGATCTCGCCGGCGGCGAGCAGATCGAGCAGCGGCGGCTGGCCGGCCAGCGCCTCGATCCGGCCCGGCCGCGCATAGCGGCCGACGCGGTCGGTGACCGGATGGTCCGCCGCGAGGCGGCTGACCGCCCAGAACGCATCCTCGATACCGATCCCGGCCTCGGCCAGGGCTGCGCGCGTCCAGGTGTTCCCGGAATCCTGCCAGCCGGCGATGCCGATGCGCTTGCCGCGCAGATCCTCGAAGCGCGTCAGCGGGCTGTCCGCCGCCGTGACGACGCAGCGATGCCGGAAGCCGCGCATGATGAAGTTCGGAATGCCGAAGACGCCGGTCTCGCCCCGCGCTTTCCCGGTGGTGTAGCGGCTGAACGAAATCTCCGAGGCGTCGAAGCGCGGGTCGCTGGCGAAATCGTCCGGCAGGGCCGCGAGCCGCTCGATCTTGAGCTCGAATTGGTCGGAGGCGACGTCGCCGAGCAGCAGCGGCGTGATGAAGTCCCAGTCCCGCAGGGCCAGCCGGATGACAGGTTTCAACGCATACCTCGTTCCAAGCCTTGAATATCAGGCAGATTAAATGTTCACTTTGGCTGATCAATCGATATTACGTTCCTGAACATTAATTTCCGAATCGATGAGCACCGAACCCGACGCGACCTGGCTGGCGAGCCGCCTGACGCAACGCACCGCACGCGGAATTGCGCTGGAGGTCAGCGCGCTGATCCGCTCGGGTGCGCTGGCCGTGGGCACGCGGATGCCGACCGTGCGCGACCTTGCCTTCACGCTCGGCGTCAGCCCCGGCACGATCTCGGAAGCCTGGAGCGAGCTGAAGCGGCAGAAGATCGTCTCGGGGCGCGGGCGCGGCGGCGCCTGGGTCAGCGGCGACAGCGCCACGCCCCGCCCGGCCCGCATGGGCAGCGTCGCCCATTTCGGCCCGGGCGTGCTCGATCTGTCGCTTGCCGTCCCCGACGCCAGCCTGCTGCCGTCGCTGCACGGAGCACTGGCCCATGCGGCCTGCGTCGAGGACCTCAACAGCTATGAGCGTGCTTCGATCCTGCCGGCGCTGCGAGAGGCGGTGCTGCCGCAATGGCCCTATGCGCCGGATGCCTTCCTTGCCACCAATGGCGGCTACAACGCGGTCTATTCTGTGCTGAATGCGACGGTGCTGCCGGGCTCCTGCGTCGCGATCGAGGACCCTACGGCGATGCGCCTCCTCGACATCATCGAGAATCTCGGCGCCGAGCTTCTGCCGATCGGCTGCGATGCGGAGGGGCCTCTGCCAGACCAGCTCGCAGCCGCATTGTCACGGCGCCCCGCCGCCTTCATGTTCCAGCCGCGCACCCATTCCGTCACAGGCCGGCCCGTCAGCGCGCGACGCCTGCAGGAGCTGGCAACGCTGCTGGCCGGCAGCGAGACACTGGTGATCGAGGATGACGGCGTCGGCGATGTCTCCATCCACCCGCCGATCAGCCTGGGCGCGACCATGCCCGAGCGGGTCGTCCACATCCGCTCCTTCTCCAAATCGCTCGGCCCGGATCTGCGGATCGCCGTGCTCTCGGCACCGGACAAGGTCATCCGGCAGATTCAATCCTACCGCAGCTTCTCCTCCGGCTGGACGAGCCGGCTGCTGCAGGCCGCCACGGCCTGGCTGCTCGAGGATGCGGCGACGATGCGGAGCGTCGCCGACGCGCGCCGGATCTATGCGGAGCGCCGGCGGACCTTCCTGGGGCATTTGGCAGAGCACGGCGTCGCGATGCCGGAGACGGATGGGCTCTGCATCTGGATTCCGGTCGAGTCCGAGCAATATGCCCTGGTGACACTCGCCGCCCACGGCATCGCGGTTCTGCCCGGCAGCAAGTGCTCGCTACGGCCAACCGAGCATGTCCGGCTGGCTACGGCGATCCTGGCGGAAGGGCATGAGCGGGTCGCCGCCGCGGTGGCGCGCGCCGCGCGTCGCAGCGACTGATCCTGGATGCAGACGACAGAAAGCCCCGCATCGGCTGTCCGATGCGGGGCTCTTTTGCTTGTGCCGTCCTCAGGCGACGAGGGCGAGTTCGGCGTTGGCGTTGCGGATCGCCTCTTCGCGAGCCTCGGTGCCATAGCCCAGCTTCTCGGCGCGGATGAAGGTGACCTCGGTGATGCCGGCGAAGCCGAGCATGGTGCGCAGATGCGGCTCCTGCGAATCCAGCGACTGGGCCGGGCCGCTGCTGTAGAGGCCGCCACGGCTCTCGACGACGATGGCGCGCTTGCCCTTGAGCAGACCCTCGGGGCCGGCTTCGCTGTAACTGAAGGTGACGCCCGCGCGCAGCACGTAGTCGAACCAGCTCTTCAGCGTCGAAGGAATGCCGAAATTATACATCGGCGCGCCGATGACGATGGTGTCGGCGGCCTTCAGCTCTTCGACCAGCGCGTTGGAAAGGGCGAGCGCCTCGCGCTGCGCGGCCGTCTCGGTGATGCCGGCGCGCACGGCGGCCGTGGTCTCCGCGTTGAGATGCGGAATGGGGTTGGCGTCGAGGTCGCGCTCGACGACATGCACGCCGGGGTTCTGGGCGCGCAGCCGGGAGACCGTGGCCTGGACCAGCTGCCTGGAGACCGAGTCGGCGCCCGAAGCGCTGCTGTTGAGGACGAGGGCGGTAGCCATGATGAAGCTTCCTATTCGGCAGGAGTGATTTCGATGGCCGAGAAGATAGTGGTTCACGGATCGCACCAGAATTCGCATAATCGGCACCAAGCTGTTGCACCCTGAGGAACACCCATGTCGGAGCTCGATGACATCCGCAGCTTCATCGCCGTGGTCGAGGCCGGTGGCTTCGGCCGGGCGGCGCAGAGCCTCGGCCTGGCGAAGTCGATCGTCAGCCGCCGGGTGAGCCGGCTGGAGGAGGAACTCGGCACGCGCCTGCTCAGCCGCACCACCCGCGGCGTGAGCGCGACCGAGGCCGGGCTGGAGTTCAAGGCGCGTAGCGAGCGCATCCTGGCCGAGCTCGAAGAGGCGCGGGAGGCCGTGGCGCAGCAGGCGGGCGGCGTCGCCGGGCGGCTGCGGCTCTCGATGCCGCTCACCTTCGGCACCAAGCATGTCGCGCCGCTGCTCGGCGAGCTCGCGCAGATGTACCCGCGGCTCGAGATCGACGTGCAGGCGAGCGACCGCTATGTCGACCTGATCGGCGAGCGCTTCGATGCGGCGATCCGCATCGGCTCGCTGAAGGATTCAAGCCTGATCGCCCGCCGGGTTGCGCCGGTCCATGCCACGGTGATCGGCAGCCCGGCCTATCTCACGCGGCGCGGCCGCCCCGCCATCCCTGCCGATCTCAACGACCATGACTGCCTGCTCTATAGCGGCACGAATGATCAGGACTGGGTCTTCCGCACCGGCAAGCGCTGGATCACGGTGCGGCCGCCGGGGCGGATGCGCTCCGACAATGGCGACACGCTGCTATCCTGGGCCGTGGCGGGGCTGGGGCTCGCCGTGTTGCCGACCTTCATCGCCTCCGACGCCATCCGGTCCGGCGCGGTCGAACCGATACTGCTCGATTATCCCATGCCGACGCGGGCGCTCTATGTGGTGCGCCCACCGGGTGCCTATGTCCCCGGCAAGGTCCGGGTGCTGATCGACCTGCTTGTCGAGCGTTTCGGTGGCACCCCTTACTGGGATCCCTGCCAGATGGAGGCGCATCAGCGCGGCATCAGGCTGGACGAACCTCTGAGCGCCCAGCTCACGCCGGCCAAGAAGCGCGAACATCAAGCGGCGTGATCCGCAGCATCACGCGAATTCGTGTGGTTTCTTTCGCGGGCTTCTGCACTGTCGCACCGCTCTTGTCAGGAGGAAGCGATGCTGCTCGTCGGAATGCTCGATAGCCCCTATGTCCGCCGTGCGGCGATCACCGGCAGCTTGCTGGAGGTGCCGTTCGAGCACCGCTCGGTCTCGGTCTTCCGCCACATGGACGAGTTTCGGGCGATCAACCCGCTGATCAAGGCGCCGACGCTGGTCACAGACGATGGCATCGCCATCAGCGAATCCCTGCTGATCATCCAGCATTTCGAGGACGTCGCGGGCCGCTCGCTGCGCCCGATCGAGGGCGTGGCGCGCCGGCGCGACCTCGCGCTCACCGGCATCGGCATCGTCGCGGCCGACAAGGCAGTGTCGATCGAGTACGAGCGCAAGCGCCCGGAGGCGCAGCGCTATGCGCCCTGGCAGGAGCGCATCGTCAGCCAGCTGCACGTCGCGCTCGACCTGCTCGACACGGCGGCGAAGGAGGGCGAGCTGACCGCAGGGCCGGAGCTGCTGCCGAGCGATATCGCCGCGGCGATCGCCTGGGGCTTCTGCCGTTTCGTGATCCCGGAATTCGCGTCGGAGGAGCGCTGGCCGGCGCTGGCCGAGCAGGCGCGGGCCTGCGAGGCGCTCGACGTCTTCAAGGCCTGGCCGATCGACCGGGAATAGCCGAGCCACCTAAGGCGTGGTTCTCAGGCGAGCGCAGGAGGCCCGAGAACACAAGCCGACCGGGGTTCCGCGTCGCGAGATGCTCGGAGCAAGCCCGAGCATGACGGGCGCCCGACCACTCAGTTCTGCACGAAGCTCGTCGGCAGCGGGCGCACAGCCGGGCCGCTGAAGGCACCCGGCTTGGGCGCGCCGGAATCGGCATGGCTGAAGCCGAGCGCGGCGGCCGGGCTCGGGCCTGCGATCGGGGCGGCCGAGGGGCCTGCGGTTCTGGCGCGCGCAGTCGCGACATTGACCGGCCTGCCCGGCGATACGCTGGTGCGCGCGACCGTCGCGAACAGCGATTTCAGGCCGGAGCGATCCATGTCCTCAGGTTCTTCAGGCTCGGCTGCGACGGGGACCGAGCGCTGGCTGGCCGGAACGAAGGTGACGCCTCCTTCGCGCGGCCGGACAGGAGGCAGCGCGGCCGTGACGAGGCGGCCTTCCGCTGCCGCGGCGGGCGCCTGATCCGTGGCGCTGCCGCGCAGGGCGGCGTCGGCGAGCGCCGTCGGGCGGATCGGCGGCAACGGTGCGTTGGTCGGGCTGCCGGCCGGGCTGGCGGCAAGGGCAAGGGTGGTTGCCGCGACCATCTCGTCAGGCCGCCGTGGCGGCAGCGATGCGAGGATGAGACGCGGGTCGGCGGCGGCGCCCGATTGCGGCGCGAAGGCGAGTGCGCCGCCGGTCGCGGGCAGGGCCGCGACCTGGACCGGATCGTCTCCCGGCGTGGAGAGGCCGCGTGGCCGGGCCAGAGGCAGCGGCGCATCCATGAGCTGCGGCCTGCTCTCAGGCGCGCGCTGCTGCGGCGGCGTGGGCAGGGCGGTTGGCTCCGGAGCCGTGGCTGGGGTGGCCGGCGCAGGAGGCGGCGCTGCGGCTGTCTGCGGAGCGAGTCGCTCGGAGCGTTCGCGCGTGAGCGCCCGCGTCGTCGGCTCCGGCGCCATGGCGACGGCGAAACGGCCGCCATCGCCGGAGTTGCTGTCGGCATAGCCGGGGCTGGCATAGGCGATGGCGGCCGGCTGCTGGCGCGGCGCAGCGCGGCGGCCACGGGCCGGCCGGGCATCGGCCTCCTCGTCATCGCCGCCGAAGAGCGAGGCCCACAGGCTCTTGCCGCCGGAGGCCGCGACCGCGCCCTCGTCGGCATCGGCGACCGCATAGCCGCCGACGGACCCACCCCCTGACAGGATTTCGGCCCTGGCGAGATCGTAGCCGGCAAGGGGCTGGCCGTCGGCCGGGATATGGACGGTCTTCTCGTCCGGGAACAGCCGCACGAGCTGGTCGCGCGTCATGCGCGGCCAGGAGCGGACCGAGCCGACATCTAGATGGACGAAGGGCGTGTGGGCGTTGGGATAGAAGCCGACGCCGCCGCGCTGGAGCCGCATGCCGATCTCGCGGATGCGGGCCGTTGGGACGTCTGGCAGGTAGAAGTCCATCGCCTTGCCGAGCATATGCTGGCTGTGCTTGGCGACCGCGCGTGACCGTCGGCGCAGCATGGCGTTGGTGTTGGGCGAGCGATAGGCGGAGACGACGTGGAAGGGCTGGTCGGAGCCGAGCTGGCGCTGCGTCTCCCAGACGACGTCGAACAGGCGCGGATCCATGCGAATCGGCTCGTCGCTGCGCCAGTCGCGCAGCGCCCAGTTCAGCTTCTCCAGCGCCGAGGAATCATAACGGCCGTCACGCTTGAAGGTGACGGTCGTCTCCTCCTTGGTGTGCATGTGCCGGATGGTGATCGTGCGGGTATCGCCGTTGGCGACGGCGTCCTGCGTGCTGCGAACGGCCAGGATAGAGGCTGTGCAGGCCATGCCGAGAGTCAGGACGCGCCGCATGGCTGACCCCAGGCCGGACGGCAACCATCCTGCAAGCTTGGCGTTGATCCTGCCCAATCTGTCTGACCCGTCTCGGTGCCCCCGCCGAAGCGGTACGATGAACGTGAACGAACAGTTGCGGAGAAGCGTTAACGGCTCGTTAGCGAGCCGGCAATCACTGCGCCAGAAAGTACTGGGACGAGGTGGCTAAAGACGGATCGTGGCAAAAAGGTGCCCGCCTTGCGGCGGGCGCAATTTAGCCACGTTGTTCGAGCGCCTGCCGGACCATGCGGTGGAAGCCGTAGACGTCGTCGAAGCGGGTGATGTGACCATCGGCGCCGACCACGATCGTATTGTAGACGAGGTGGATCGCCAGCGGCTGCGGCAGGTTGATTCGCCGTTCTCCCGAGCCGATCAGGCGCTTCAGCCGCTCATGCGTCCATTCCGGCCCGAGGACCTGATCCGCCAGTGCAAACGGGTTCTCGACGCGCACGCAGCCATGGCTGAGCGCCCGCCGCTCGCCGGCGAAGAGCCGGCGGTTCGGCGTGTCGTGCAGATAGACTGCATGCTCGTTCGGGAACATGAACTTGATCCAGCCGAGCGCATTGCGCTCGCCCGGCGGCTGGCGCACCGAGATGCCGCCGCCCTTGGTGCGGGTGACGACGTAGCCGCGCTTGGCGGCATAGTCGGGATCGGCTGCCAGCCCCGGCAGGAACTCCTTCTTCAGGATCGAGGGCGGCACGTACCAGGACGGGTTGACGATGACGTGGTCCATCTTGTGCGAGAAGATGGGCGTCGCCGATTCCGGCTTGCCGATGATGGTGCGGGCCTCGTGCACCAACTTGCCGGAGCGGATGACGCGCACGCGCATCTCCGGCACGTTGACCATGATGTGGTCGGTGCCGAGATCGGGCGGCAGCCAGCGCCAGCGCTCCATCTGGGCGACGATGTCCTCCTCGCCGCGTGCCGTGGCCGGCTTGCCCAGCGCCGCCAGCGTGCGTTCGCTCAGGATGCCGTTGGCCGGCAGTCCGGCCTTCTTCTGGAAGTCGGCCAGCGCCAGCGAGGTCGAGCGGTCGAAGACTTGATCCTCGCTCGGGCCGAGGCCGAGACGCGCGCGCACCAGCGGGACGCGCTCGTCGCGCATGCCGAGCTTGAGCGGAGGGCCGGCGGGGATGCGCACCAGCGGCGTGTCGTCGAGATGCTCGCGCATCTCCACCAGCTTGGCCTTGAGGCGCTGGTAGCCCTCATGCGGCGGGTTGTAGGCGGCGAGCACGGCGCCGGCATCGGTCGCGCCGGCGAGCTCGGAGAGCACCTCGGTGGCCGAGGGCAGGTAGAGGGTCGGCGTGATCAGCTTCGAGAGGCGGCGCGGGTCGATGCGGCCGCCGCGCGCATCGCGGGCATAGAGCACGGCCAGCGCCGAGAGGCGGATATCGGCCTCGGCGAGCTTGGCCTTGTCGCTCGCCTCGAAGGCGGGGAGCGGATAGTCGCTGGGGCGCAGGCCATCCTCGGCCGCACGGCCGAGCTGCGCGACGATGCGCTTGCCCGCCTCGTTCCAGCCCTTTCCGTCGATCCAGAACGGCTTGTTCTCGTTCGCCTGGTAGGCTGCGATGATCTCGTTGCGCTCGCGCTCGGACAGCCGATGCAGCGCAACCGCATCCTGAAGGTGCTCGGCCACGGCCGCCGCGAACTCCAGGCCGGGCGGCACGGTGACGACGACCTTGGGCATCTCGGGCGGCGGCACCAGCGTCTCGACGCTCTGCAGCGGTCCGGTCTGCGGCGCTGGCGGCGCCGGCTCGACGGCCTTGGAGGCCGGCACCAGCGCGGGGTCGGTTGCGGGCATCTCGATCGCCGGGATGTCAAGCGTGACCGGCTCCTCCTCGGCCTCCGCCGGGGCGGTGGCGTCGAGCTTGGCCGGGTCGCGCAGGCGGCTGCCGGCCGAAACCGTGCCGGTGACGATATCCGGCTCGGAAGCCGCGCCGGAATGAGCGAGCGGGGCAGGCGGGGAGGCGGGTTGCTCCGAATCGAGCAGCTTCAGCTCCGGCTGCTCGGGCAGCGGAACGCCGAGCGTGGCGTCGATCTGGATCGGCGTTTCGGCACGGAGCGGGAGGCATCCCATCATGATGGCCAAGGCGGATGCCGAGGTCAGTTTCGCCCAATGGCGAGGACGCATGGTCGCTTTCCCGATAGCTGCCGAAGTCGCGCCATTCCTGCGTGACTCGGTTGGTTGAGACAAGATGCGGCGGCGCAACACGCCGCTGCATTCGGCTGGAGCCGGCTCCGATCAGGTCGAGCCGACCTCATCGGTGAATCCGCCTCCGACTTTCTCACGAGAACGCGTAACCCGACCAGATTGCTCCGCAATCCGGTCGACGCGTGCTCTTGTGCGGCTCAGGCCGCGTCGGTTTCATCGGGGCCGGTCTCGTTGTCGATCAGCCCGTATTCCTTGAGCTTGCGATAGAGCGTCGAGCGGCCGATGCCGAGCTTGCGCGAAACCTCGGACATGTGCCCGCGGTAATGCGCCAGCGCGAAGGTGATGATCTCGCGCTCGAGATCGTCGAGCTTGCGCATGTCGGAGCCTGAGATGAGATCGAGGGCGTTGGGGTCGCGCACCGGCATCTGGATGATGCGCGGCGGCGGCTCGCCCAGCGCCTCGCTGCGGGCGAACGGGGCCGGCGCCGGCGGAATGCTGACGTCGTAGCCTTCCATCTGCGCGGCGATCTGCGGGAATTCGCTGACGTCGAGTTCGTCGCCATCGGCGAGGACAACGGCCCGGAACACCGCGTTCTCGAGCTGGCGGACATTGCCCGGCCAGTCGTAGCTGCTGATCAGCGCGAGGGCCTCCCGGGTGATGCCGCTGAGCTTGCGCCCCTCTTCGGCGGCGAAGCGGGCAAGGAAGCCGCGGGCCAGATCGGCAATGTCCTCGCGGCGCTGGCGCAGCGGCGGCAGCGTGATCGGAAAGACGTTGAGGCGGTAATAGAGATCCTCGCGGAACTCGCCGCGCTTCACCTGATCCAGCAGGCTCTTGTTGGTCGCGGAAACCAGCCTGATGTCGACGCGCACCGATTTCTTGCCGCCGACCGGATCGACCTCGCCCTCCTGGATGGCGCGCAGCAGCTTGACCTGGGCGTCGAGCGGCAATTCGCCGACCTCGTCGAGGAACAGCGTGCCGCCATTGGCTTCGACGAACTTGCCGAGATGGCGCTCGGTCGCGCCGGTGAAGGCGCCCTTCTCATGGCCGAACAGGATCGACTCGACGAGATTATGCGGGATCGCGCCGCAATTGACCGTGACGAAGGGCTTGCCCCGGCGGTCGCTGGAGCCCTGGATGGCGCGGGCCAGAACTTCCTTGCCGACGCCGGATTCGCCTTCGATCAGGACCGGGATGTTGGACTTCGCCGCGCGCTCGGCGAGGCGGACGACGCGCCCCATGTCGGGGCTCTTGGTCGCAAGATCGCGGAAGCCCAGCGTGTTCAAGGCGCGGTGCTTGATGTGGCGCAGCTCATGCTCGAGAGCGCCGAGCTTGAGCGCGTTCTTGAGCGAGACCTGCAGGCGCTCGGCACCTACCGGCTTCACCACGAAATCGGTCGCGCCGGCACGCATCGCCGAGACGACGGTCTCGATCGATCCATTTGCGGTCTGGACGATGACGGGGGTCTCGATGCCGCGCTCGCGCAGATTGGCCAGCACGCCCAGGCCGTCGAGGCCCGGCATCTGCAAGTCCAGCACGATGGCATCGACCCGTTCGCCGTCCGGCCCGCCGAAGAGGGCGACCGCTGCCTTGCCGTCCTCGGCCACGATCACCTCGTAGCCGAAGCGCTTCAGCATCGCGTCGAGCAGGCGGCGTTGGACGGGATCGTCGTCGACGACGAGGACGGTGGCGGTCATGACACCTCGAAAGACGCTGCAATATGAAAGAAATGCTTTGTGCCGACGGAATCACTTGTTCCGTTCTGGGTCATCGTCGGCCAGAAGGGTTAAGCGGGATTTAAACCCCGGCGCGCACCGGCGTTGATCCGCGGGCGGAGCCCGGCCTATGGAGGGAGCGCAAGTCAGTGCGGCGAGGTGTCGAGCGAATGAGCTTCCAACAGACGATCTGGCAGACGATCCGGCGCTCCGGCGCCAAGGCGGGGGCGGCCAAGCCGGCGAGCACGCTCGGCGAACTCCCGGAATGGGATCTCAGCCACCTCTATCCGGGTGTCGGTTCGCCCGAGCTCAAGAGCGATCTCGAACGGGCGCTCGCCGAAGCGCAGGCCCTTGCCGAAAGCTATCGCGGCAAGCTGGCCGACCTCGCCGCCCAGCCGGACGGCAGCGAGACGCTCGCCGAGGCGGTCCAGCGCTATGAGGGGCTGAGCGATCTGCTCGGGCGGATCGGCGCCTATGCCGGCCTCGTCTATTCCGGCGACACCACCGACCCGCAGCGCGCCAAGTTCTATGGCGATACGCAGGACAAGGTGAACGCGGCGATCACCGAGTTGCTGTTCTTCGAGCTCGAGCTCAACCGCATCGCGCCCGAGCTCATGGCCAAGGTCGCGGGCGAAGCTCCTCTTGCGCATTGGAAGCCCTGGATCGACGATCTCGCCAGGGACAAGCCGCACCAGCTCGACGACCAGATCGAGGCGCTGTTCCACGAGAAGTCGATGACGGGCGCGGCCGCCTGGAACCGGCTCTTCGACGAGACGATCGCCTCGCTGCGCTTCACCGTCGACGGCGAGGAGCTGACTCTCGAACTGACGCTGAACAAGCTGCAGGACAGCGATGGTGAGGTGCGCCGCAAGGCGGCCGAGGCGCTGAGCACAGTGTTCCGCAAGGAGCTGCGTACCTTCGCGCTGATCACCAACACCCTCGCCAAGGACAAGGAAATCTCCGACCGCTGGCGCAAGTTCGAGGATGTCGCGGATTCCCGCCATCTCGCCAACCGGGTCGAGCGCGAGGTAGTCGATGCGCTGGTCGCGGCGGTGCGGGAGGCCTATCCGCGCCTGTCGCATCGCTACTATCGCCTCAAGGCCAAATGGTTCGGCCGTGACGCGCTGGATTTCTGGGACCGCAATGCGCCTCTGCCGCAGGTCGAGCAGCGCAGCATTCCCTGGAGTGAGGCGCGCGACACGGTGCTCTCGGCCTATGGCGCTTTCTCGCCGAGGATGGCGGCGATCGCGCAGCGCTTCTTCGACGAGCGCTGGATCGACGCCCCGCCGCGGCCCGGCAAGGCGCCCGGCGCCTTCGCGCATCCCACCGTGCCGTCGGCGCACCCCTATGTGCTGCTCAACTACCAGGGCAAGCCGCGCGACGTGATGACGCTGGCGCATGAGCTGGGCCACGGCGTGCATCAGGTGCTGGCGGCGCCGAACGGGGCGCTGATGGCGCCGACGCCGCTGACGCTGGCCGAGACGGCGAGCGTCTTCGGCGAGATGCTGACGTTCCGCCGGCTGCTCGATTCGACCACCGATCGCAAGCAGCGCAAGGCGATGCTGGCCGCAAAGGTCGAGGACATGATCAACACGGTTGTGCGCCAGATCGCCTTCTACTCCTTCGAGCGCAAGGTCCATCAGGCCCGCCGCGAGGGCGAGCTGACGCCGGAAACGCTGTGCGAGATCTGGATGAGCGTGCAGGCGGAGAGCCTCGGCCCGGCGATCCGGCTGACGGCGGGCTACGAGCCGTATTGGTGCTACATCCCGCACTTCATTCATTCGCCTTTCTACGTCTACGCCTACGCCTTCGGGGACTGCCTGGTGAACTCGCTCTACGGCGTCTACCAGAACGCCGCGGAAGGCTTCCAGGAGCGCTACTTCGCGCTGCTCTCGGCCGGCGGCAGCAAGCCCTATGGCGAACTGCTCGCGCCCTTTGGCCTTGATGCCAAGGACCCCGGCTTCTGGCAGATCGGCCTCAGGATGATCGAGGGCATGATCATCGAGCTTGAAGGCATGGAGTGAGGCGGAACGTCATTCCCGGGCGAAGCGAAGCGCAGACCAGGGAATTTCCCGCAGGAACGGCCGGTCATGAGATGCTCGGGCCCGGCCCGAGCATGACGGCGCGGTTCAGAACTGCACCCTGAGTCCGACCATCGAGACGTTCGCGGTGTAATCATTGCCCGGCGACGTCGAGTTCAGACGCTCATGGGTGAAGCTGGCGCGGATCGCGAAGGTGCGTGTCAGCCTGTATTCGATCCGCGCGCCGACATTCATCTGGTCCTCGCGCAGGTTCTGCCCCTCATAGTCGGTGCGGGTGAAGCCGGTGAAGCCGGTGACCGTGAGGTTGCGGCGCAGTGCGTGTGCGATTTCGAGCGCCACCGTGCGCACCGTCGTGCCCGAGGAGCCGGCGACGGTGGTATCGCCGAGCGTGGCCGAGCCGCGCAGCGTCACCGTCGTGAGCGGCGTCGGCGACCACAGCACCGCCGCGTCGCCGACGAAGCCGCGCAGGTTCTTCAGGCGGGGGTCCTCGTAGCTGCGGTTCTGATAGCCGCCTGAGATCTCGCCCGTGAGCTGGCGGCTGATCTCGAAGGTCGAGCCGATGCGGCCGCTCAGGCCGTTCGACGAGCGCATATAGCCGCTCGAATCGACCTTGTCGTCGAATTCGCGCTGGTCGATGTCGCCCTGGATGAACGGCCTGAAGCCCGGCGTGACCTCATAAGCGGCACGCAGGCGCAGGCCGTATTGCGTCTGGTTGCGGTCCTGCTGCGAGAGGATGGCGCCGTTGGTGAGCTGCGCGTTCTCATAGTCGCTGCGATCGACCGAGCCGCGCAGGGTCAGCTGCAACCGGTTGAAGTCATGGCTGACGCCGGCCGAGCCGCCATATTGCCAGACCAGCGGCCGGCCCTCGACGGCGGAGGTGAGATCGGGCGAGCCGGGGCGCTGCGTATCGAGCCGCAGACGCGATTCCAGCAGGATGCGGGTGTCGCGCGTGGCATCCAGGCGCAGGTCGAGATTGCCTTCGGCATCGGGGCGCGAGGCCTGGCTATCCCTGAAATACTGGAAATAGCCGCCGCGCAGCCGGCCGCTGAGCTGATGCACGTTCCAGTCGGACTGGATGTCGAGATCGCCCTCGTAACGGGCGAAGGGCGAGCCCTTCACGCCGGGCGGGGCAATGCGCTGCGGGTTGGTGTCGTAGCCGATCGAGTTGGTGAAGCCCGGCCGTAGCGTCACCGAGCCGATACGCACCCCCAGCGCGGCATAGGGGTCCTCCTCCGCGGCGGTGCGGCGCCGGGGTGGCGGAGGCGGGAGAGGCGGGGCCGGCTGCGGCAGCGTCGCCACCACGGGCGGGGGAGGGCGGAATTGGCGCTGCGTAACGCCGCGCAGGGCCGGCGCCTGGACAGGCTGGCTGGCGCGGGAAGGCTGGCGCGCCGAGACGGCCGAGCCCTGGTTCCGGGCCGGGGCGGCCGGATCGCGCAGGGCATCGGGGTCGGCGGAGGTCGGTGCGGGCGGCGTCTCCGGCTGGGCCGGCTGCTGCGCGATATAGGCCGGCGTGCCCGTCCTGAGCGCGGTTGCCCGCTGCGCCACGGCCGTCGTCCAGCCGAACGCGAGTCCGGCCAGGGCGGTGCCGGACAGAAGCAGGATCGTCGTGCGACCGGACACGGGGTTCGCCAGGCTCCAGGCAACAGCTCACGCGCCCTGGAGGGGCGCGCATGGTTAACGGAGTTAGAACGAACAGGGTTAAGGACCCGTCAACGAAGCGGCCTGGCCAGGCAGCTTCCGGAAAACTGTCTCACGATTTTCCGACAGGAATCTGCGACAAGACAAAAGGCCCAAGCAGACCATTCGGTGGCTTGCCAAGGAATGTCTGCTTAGCCTCGGCGGTGGCAATCGCGGGCCTCCCCGTGCTACAGCGCCGGCCATGATCGCCGATATCCGCGCCTCCGCCCTTCGCACCGTCGCCACCGAGCGCGCGGGGCTCGACACGCTCCATGACGCGCTCGCCAACGGGCTCGGCCAGCCCTTTGCCGATGCCGTCGCGATGATCCGGGCTGCGACCGGGCGCGTGATCGTCTCGGGCATGGGCAAGTCCGGCCATGTCGGGCGCAAGCTCGCCGCGACCCTGGCCTCCACCGGCACGCCCGCCCATTTCGTCCATCCGGCCGAGGCGAGCCATGGCGACCTCGGCATGGTGCAGCCCGAGGACGTGGTGATTGCGCTGTCATGGTCGGGCGAGACGGCGGAGCTCGCCGCGCTCGTCGGTTACACCCGGCGGTTCCGGGTCGGCCTGATCGCCTTCACGTCGAACCCCGAGAGCACGCTCGGCAAGGAAGCGGACGTCGCGCTGGTCCTGCCCAAGGCGACGGAAGCCTGCCCGAACGGGCTCGCTCCCACCACCTCGACAACGATGCAGATCGCGCTCGGCGACGCGCTGGCGGTGGCGCTGCTGGAAGCGCGCGGCTTCTCGCGGCAGGACTTTTTCGTCTATCACCCCGGCGGCAAGCTCGGCGCCCAGCTCAAGACCGTCGAGAGCATCATGCATCGCGGCGCCGATCTGCCGCTGATCGGGCTCGACACGCTGCTGCCGGACGTCATCGCGATGATCTCGGCGAAGAGCTTCGGCTGCGCCGTCGTGATGGATCTGGACGGCAAGCTCGCCGGCGTCGTTACCGATGGCGATCTGCGCCGCAAGGCGGCGATGGGCGGCGGCTCGCTGCGCGCACGCGATATCATGACCGCCAACCCGCGGCGCATCGGGCTCGATACGCTCGCCGTCGAGGCGCTGGAACTGGTCAACCGCATGCGGATCACCGCGCTGATCGTGGTCGATGAGCAGGAGCGGCCGGTCGGGCTGGTCCACGTCCACGACCTGCTGGCGATGGGTGTGGCGTAGTCCTGACGCGGGGGCTGCGGAGCTTTGTCCTGTCCGCGATTCTCGGGTCCTGCGCTTCGCTCCACCCGGGAATGACGGTGCGGTTCGTTTCGCGCGAAATGCTCTTGCCACGGGCACGCCGCGACTTATCTAAAGCTGTAGAGACTACAGCTTTAGAGGTGACGCCATGGCCGTGACGGACAGGCTCGAACGCGTGATGCCGATCGGCACGTTGGCGGAACGCACCGGGGTCAAGGTCGAGACGATCCGCTATTACGAGCAGGTCGGACTCCTGCCGCCGCCGGAGCGGTCCGAGGGCAATCAGCGCCGCTACGGCCGGCGCCATGCCGAACGGCTCGCCTTCATCAAGCATGCGCGGGATCTCGGCTTCGCCGTCGACAATATCCGCACGCTGCTCAGACTCTCCGATACGCCCGGCATCGCCTGCGACGAGGCGCATGCGATCTCGGTTTCGCACCTTGAAGAGGTGCGGGACAAGATCGCGAAATTGCGTTCGCTGGAGAAGGAGCTGGAGCGGATCGCGACCACCTGTTCGGGGGGCGTCGCCGCCAGCGACTGCGCGATCATCGAGGCGCTGGCCGATCATGGGCAGTGTAGCCACGCGCGCCATTGAAGCGGGGCAGCGGGCGAAAATGTCGATTGCCCCTCGTTTCAGGGGCGGAAGGACTTAAATAGGAATCGTGCCGAGCGGCCTTTCGCGCCGCCGCCACGACGGTTCTGCAGGAGGGCGCGCTATGCCGGGATGGCCCATGCCGAAGGGAGGACAGCCCCGAAAGGGGAACAAATCCCGATTCTGCCGGAGTCCGCGATTCGGCCTCGCTTCGTTCCAGAGTCGTTCTCGCCAGGCTCGTTCCTGATTCCTGTCCACGCTCCCGCCCGCATGGGCGGGCGAGATGATCGGCTCCGTCGCCTTGCTTCCGTTTCGTTCGCTGCCGCCCGCCGCCCGCGCCCATGGTGTGACGGCGGTGCTCGGCCCCACCAATACCGGCAAGACCCATCTCGCCATCGAGCGCATGGTCGCTCACCCGACGGGAATGATCGGCCTGCCGCTGCGATTGCTGGCGCGCGAGGTCTACCAGCGCGTGGTCGACAAGGTCGGCCCCGAGGCTGTCGCCCTCGTCACCGGTGAGGAGAAGATCAAGCCGGAGCGGCCGCGCTTCTGGGTCTGCACGGTCGAGGCGATGCCGCGCGACCTCGCGGTCGATTTTGTCGCGATCGACGAAGTCCAGCTCGCTTCCGACCTCGACCGCGGTCATGTCTTCACCGATCGGCTGCTCAACCGCCGCGGCCGGGCCGAGACCATGCTGATCGGCGCGGGCACGGTGCGCCCGCTGATCGAGCAGCTCATCCCCGGCGTCAACGTCGTCTCGCGCCCGCGCCTGTCCAGCCTGACCTTCGCCGGCGACCGCAAGATCACCCGGCTGCCGCCGCGCTCGGCCATCGTCGCCTTCTCGGTCGAGGAGGTCTACGCCATCGCCGAGCTGATTCGCCGGCAGAAGGGCGGGGCGGCCGTCGTGCTCGGCGCGCTCAGCCCACGCACCCGCAACGCGCAGGTCGAGATCTACCAGTCCGGCGACGTCGATTATCTCGTCGCCACCGACGCGATCGGTATGGGGCTCAACCTCGACGTCAATCACATCGCCTTCGCGGCGGACAGAAAGTTCGACGGGCATCACTACCGCAAGCTCAATCCGGCCGAATTCGGCCAGATCGCCGGTCGCGCCGGGCGGCATCTGCGCGACGGCACCTTCGGCACCAGCGGGCGCTGCCCGCCCTTCGACGCGGAACTGGTCGAGGCGATCGAGAATCATCGCTTCGAGCCGGTGCGCCAGATGCAGTGGCGCAATTCCGACCTGGACCTGCGCTCGATCGCCGGCCTCACCGGCACGCTCAACATCCAGCCCTCGGAACCCGGCCTGACCAGGGCGCTGATCGCCGAGGACATGACGACGCTGGAGGTGCTGGCGAGGGACCCGGATGTCGCGTCGCTGGCGCATGGGCGTGCTGCGGTCGAGCGGCTCTGGGAGGTCTGCGGCCTCCCCGATTATCGCAAGATATCGCCGATGCAGCACGCCGATCTCGCGACGACGCTGTATCTCAGGCTGATGCGCCATGGCCGGCTCGATGCCGACTGGTATGCGGTGCAACTCGCCTCGCTCGACCGCACCGATGGCGAGATCGATACGCTCTCCGCCAGGATCGCGCAGGTGAGGACTTGGACCTATGTTGCCAATCGTCCTGACTGGTTGCCTGATCCAGAGCATTGGCAGGGGATGGCTCGTCTTGTAGAGGACAAGCTGTCGGACGCTCTGCACGAGCGTCTCGCTAGCCGATTTGTCGATCGGCGCACCAGCGTGCTGATGCGCCGCTTGCGGGAGAATGCGATGTTGGAGGCTGAGGTCACCGCGACGGGCGACGTGCTCGTTGAGGGCCAGCACGTGGGAATGCTGCAGGGCTTCCGCTTCACAGCGGACCCGAAAGCGGGTGGGGCCGAGGTCAAGGCTCTGAACCTGGCGGCGATGAAGGCGCTCGGCGCCGAGATCGAATCGCGAGCGGCGCGCGTCGTGCTGGCAGGCGACGATGCCTTCGTGCTGTCGCATGACGGGCTGGTGCGCTGGACCGGCGAGCCGGTGGCGCGCCTGGTTGCCGGCGAGAAGGTGCTGGAGCCGCGCCTGCGCCTGCTGGTTGAGGAGCATCTGTCCGGTCCTGCGCGTGAGCAGGTCGAAGGCCGGCTCAGTCTCTGGCTGAAGAATCACATCACCCGCCTGCTCGGCGCGATCCAGATTCTCGAGGCGGCCGAGAGCGTCACCGGCATTGCGCGCGGCATCGCCTATCAGACGGCCGAGTCGCTCGGCGTGCTCGAGCGCTCCAAGGTCGGCGAGGAGATGAAGGCGCTGGATCAGGAGGGCCGTGCCGCGCTGCGCCAGCTCGGCATTCGGTTCGGTGCCTTCCACATCTACATGCCGGCGCTGCTGAAGCCGGCGCCGCGTGCGCTTGCCGCCCAGCTCTGGGCGCTGAAGCATGGCGGGCCGGAGACGGCCGGGCTCGACGACATCGCCCATCTGGCCGCGTCGGGCCGGACCTCCTTCCCGGTCGACAAGGCCGTGCCGAAGGGGCTGTATCGCGCGGCGGGCTACCGCGTCTGCGGCGAGCGGGCCGTGCGCGTCGACATTCTGGAACGCCTCGCCGATCTCATTCGCCCGGCGATCGCCTATCGTCCGGGCGTCACGCAGGGCACCCCGCCCGCCGGCGCTGCCGATCAGGACGGCTTCGTCGCCACTGGCGCGATGACCTCGCTCGTCGGCTGCGCGGGCGAGGATTTCGCCTCGATCCTGCGCTCGCTCGGCTATGTCTCGGTGAAGCGCCCGGGTCCGGCGATCACCGTGCCGCTGGCGCCGCCGCCGGCCGCGACCGAGCCGGCACAGCCCGTTGCCGCTGCTGAAGCTGCCTCCGAAACCACATCCGCCGCGGGCGAGACTGCGGAGGTTCCCGCAGAGGCTGAAGGCACGAGCGAGCCTGCCGCGGCGCTGAACGAGGATGCGCTGGCGGAGGGCGAGGCCCCCGCCGTCGAAGCGCCGGCTGTCGAGACGGCCGATACGCCGGTCCTGACCGAGACCGAGCTGGAGCAGGTGCACGAGCCGGTCCCGGCCGATGCGCTCGCGGTCCTCCCGGCGGCGGTCGAAGCCGTCGAGGCGGCGACTGCCGAGGTTCCCGCGATCGATGCTCCCGCGGCCGAAGTTTCCGTGGCCGAAGCCGCTCCTGCCGAGCCCGAACTCGTCGAGGTCTGGCGGCCGCATCGCCATCAGGGCGGGCGCCGGCCTGAGCATGCCCAGCGCGGGCGCCGCGACGGCGACCAGCACCGCGGCGAACGGCCGCAGCGCGAAGGCCGCCCGGAAGGTCAGCGTCGGGATCAGCGCCCCGGCCAGCAGCGGCCGGCTGCCGCACGCGCCGAGGGCGAGGGGGCGCAGGCTCAGCGCCAGGAGCGTCCCCGCCGCGAGGATCAGCGTCCGCGTCGCGATGACCAGCCGCCGCGGCAGGGGCGTCCCGAGGGCGGTCGTGGCCCGCGGCCGGACTTCAAGCGTGAAGGCCGCCCTGGCGGTCCGCGGCGCGAGGAGCGCGGCAATGAGCGCTTCCAGCAGCCGCCGCGTCCGCGTCCCGCCAATCGCGAGCCGGACCCGGATTCGCCCTTCGCGAAGCTGGCCGCACTTAAGGCACAGCTCGAAGGCAGCAAGAACTGACGGGATCGGGGAGGCGCTGACCGCTTGCAGGAGCATCGCCAACGCCTCGACAAATGGCTCTGGTTCGCGCGCTTCGCGCGGACGCGGCCTTCCGCTGTGCGTCTGGTGGAGGACGGTCATGTCCGAATCGAGGGGCGGCGTGCCGAGAATCCGGCGCAGGGCATTCGGGTCGGGGCGGTGCTGACACTCGCGCTGCCGCACGCCACCATGGTCGTGAGGGTTCTGGGCTTCGCCGAGCGGCGCGGCCCTTTCGAGACCGCGCGGCAGCTCTATGAGCGGCTCGACGGCGGCAGCGGCGATGCGCCGCTTGCGGAGGCGGACGGCGAGGACTAAATCCGCGCCCTGCCATCGGCGGGCGCCGAAATCGGGCTGGGGATGGAAATCGTCTCCGCGGCGCCTTCGAAATGAAAAAACGTTCTGCCGAAGATCACCAAAACAGCCTTGAAACCTGCGTCGGGCAAGGGTTTATGGGGTTGTTTAGAAGCGTTGGAAGGGCCGACCCATGACCTATGTGGTCACCGAGAACTGCATCAAGTGCAAGTACATGGATTGCGTCGAGGTCTGCCCGGTCGACTGCTTCTATGAAGGCGAGAACATGCTCGTCATCCATCCGGACGAGTGCATCGACTGCGGCGTCTGCGAGCCGGAATGCCCGGCCGAGGCGATCAAGCCCGACACCGAGCCCGGCCTCGAAAGCTGGCTGCAGCTCAATGGGAAATACGCGTCGAGCTGGCCCAACATCACCCAGAAGAAGGAGGCGCCGGCGGACGCAAAGGAGTTCGACGGCGTGCCTGGAAAGCTCGAGATGTTCTCCGCGGAACCAGGCGAAGGCGACTGATTTAGACCCTCTCGCGCCCCCCGCGCTGCGTTAACCACGGCTTTGCCATGCCCTCACGGGAGAACGCCTCTCGGCGTTTACCTTTGATTCGGCGTGTTTTTTGTGCTACAAGCTAGCCCTAGTCGAATTGGTTCCGCATGCCCCTGCGAGATTCCCACAAATGGGGTGCCCCCAAAAGATCGGACGACATGATGACCGGCCTCCGTGCCGGATTTTAATTGTCGTTCTTATCCAGGGTGAAATGAAACGATCGACTAAGGGAGCGTGAAGCGGTGCCTTTCCAGCGTCGCGTCAGGCGGAAAGTCTCCGGCCAGCCGGACGGAGACAGATCATCTCGTGCTCGCGTTGAGCGGGCCGGTCAGGAGTCGTAACGGCATGTCCACTGCGAAGAAAGCTGTTGTGCGCCAGGGTTTCAAGACGGGCGAGTACGTCGTCTATCCGTCCCATGGCGTCGGCCAGATCACGGCGATCGAGGAACAGGAAGTCGCAGGCTTCAAACTCGAACTGTTCGTGGTCAGCTTCGCCAAGGACAAGATGACGTTGCGAGTCCCCACCGCGAAGGCCGCCAGCGTCGGCCTGCGCAAGCTCGCCGACGCCGAATCCGTCGCCAAGGCGCTGACCACGCTCACCGGCCGCGCCCGCATCAAGCGCACCATGTGGTCGCGCCGCGCGCAGGAATACGAAGCCAAGATCAATTCGGGCGATCTCGTCGCCATTGCCGAGGTCGTGCGCGATCTCTACCGCTCCGAGGCGCAGCCCGAGCAGTCCTACTCCGAGCGCCAGCTTTATGAGGCCGCTCTCGACCGCATGACCCGTGAGATCGCGGTGGTCGACGACGTCACCGAGACCGAGGCGCTCAAGAAGATCGAAGGGCAGCTCGCCAAGTCGCCGCGCCGCGCCAGCAAGGCCGAGGCCGACGCCGCCGACGGGGAGCTCGAGAACGACAACGAAGACCTGCAGGAAGAGGCTGCCTGAGCGGCGTCTTTCCTTCCAGGATGCGAAACCCGGCGGGCGACCGCCGGGTTTTTTGTTGCCCTCTCGCCCGCGGGCTCAGGTTGTGCCCGTTCCCGCCTTGAGGAAAGCGATGGTCCGGGCCCAAGCCTGCTTGGCCGTCGCCGCGTTGTAGCGCTCGGCGCTGGTGTCGTTCATGAAGGCGTGGTCGACATCCGGATAGACGACCGCATCGTAGTGAATGCCGGCGGCTTTCAGCGCCTTCTCGTAGTCGGGCAGCATCTGGACGAGGCGCGTATCGCGTCCGGCCTGCTGGATCAGGAGGCGGGACTTGATCAGCGGTACTTTGGCGAGATCGGGCGAGCGTCCGTAGAAGACGACGCCGGCGGCAAGCTCCGGCGCGGAGACGGCGAGGTCGTTGACCGCGCCACCGCCCCAGCAGAAGCCGACGGCCCCGACCTTGCCGTTGGCGTCCGGGCGGGTGGCGAGGTACTTCAGGGCGGCGCGGCCCTGTCTGACGACGGCGTCGGTGGATAGTTGCGGAAAGAGCGCGCGGGCGGCGTCCGCGTCGCTCGGCGTGCCTCCGAGCGGGGTGAGGAAATCGAGGCCGAGCGCGGTGAAGCCTTCCAACGCCATGCGCCGGGTGATGTCCTCGGTGTGCGGGTTGAGCCCACGGTTCTCATGGATGATGAGCACCCCGCCGCGCTTTGCCTCGGCCTTCGGTGTGGCGAGATAGCCTTTGATGGCGACGCCATCGACAATGGTGTCGAGGCGCGACGTCGTGATCCGGGCATCGCCCGGCGCGATCTGCTGTGCCCGCGCGTAGTTCGGCTCGAGCAAGGCGAGCGCCGCTTCCGCAGCGGCGGCGGAGCCGGCGATGGCCAGCAACCGGTTCATGAAGATGCGTCGGTCGAGCGGCTTGTGGGTGTATTCGTCGTAGAGGTCGACGATCCTGCGATCGAGCGCCATTCCTGTCTCCCTTTGGGCGGTGGCGGCCGATCATAGCGGCAGATTGGCCAATAGCGCGATGGCTCTCAGCCTCGTGAAGGAAAGTTACTCGGCGACGATCTTGTAACGTTGGCCCGGCGTCAGCGCGGTGTTGCGGTCGAGCCCGTTCAGGAGCTGGAAGAGCTCGCCGGGACGGTCCTGTTCCGGCATGCGCTCGGCCATGCTCGCCACATTGTCGCCGGGCTCGGCCGCGACCAGCCGAACGACCATCGGCCGGACGGCCTGGGCCTCGGCCGGGGTCAGGACGCGGAAACTGTCGGCGATGGCGCGCATCGCCCGCTCGGGGTCGCTCGCGCCGCGTGCGGCGAGGATGAAGCGGTAGACGCGCTCGCCGACCTGCACGGCGGCGAGGCGGAACATCCAGTCCGTGCCCTTGCCATGGGCGATCACGGCCGGCTGCCCGGCGATCTCGATCTTCTCGATGCCGGTCGTCACGACCCCCTCGATCCAGCCGGCGGCGACGTAGGATTCCAGCGTCTGGCCGCTCTTCAACGTCACCGAGTCGAAGCGCAGCGCCTGGGAGCCGCTGGCGCTGACGCCGATCACCATGTCCTGCGCCGCTTCCAGGCTGAAGCCCTCGGGCGCGGTGAAGCCGATGCGCAGGGTGCTGTTGAGGTAGCGCCGGCCGCGCACCACGCCGTCGCGCGGGTCGTCGCCATAGGCCAGGCCCTCGATCGCGTTGAGCCAGCGATTGGCATCGTGCTCGCCGATGCCGGGGGCGCCGATCTGGCGCGCCGCATTGGTCACGGCGGCGATGCGCTCGGGCGTCTGCGGGTGGCTGGAGAGGATGTCGAGCCGCTTGTCGTCGGCGCTCTGGTTCTGGCCGCTGTTGCGGAAGGCGGTGTTGCGGCCGAGCGTCGCCAGGAAGCGGCTGGCGCCATAGGGATCGTAGCCGGCCCGCGCGATGTTGCGCACGCTGATCTGGTCGGCGGTGAGCTCCTGCTGGCGCGAGAACCGGGCGAGCGAGAGCTTCGAGCCGGCCTTCACGGCAGCACCCTGGGAAGGGTCCTTGAGGACCTGTGAGACGACCTGGCTCACCAGCGCCGATTCCGCCTCCTTCTCGGCGCGCTCGACGGCGTGCTGGGCGGTGACATGGGCGATCTCATGCGCCAGCACCGACGCGATCTCTGAGGTGTCGTTGGCGAGCACGAGCAGGCCGCGGGTGACGTAGAGCCGGCCATTGGGCAGGGCGAAGGCATTGACCACCGGCGAGTTCAGGATGGTGATCTCATAGTGGCCGATCTGGCCCTCGCCGGCCTTCGCGAGCCTCTGGACGACCTCGTCCAGCGCCGCGCGGGCCTTGGGCGCGCGATATTCGCCGCCGAAGGCGGAGAGCAGGCGCTGATGCTCCTGATCCGAAGCGCGCTGGATGGTGTTGATGCGCGGGGCGATCTCGTCGCTCGAGCTCGTGCCCGCCGGCATGAGCGGGCTCTGGTCGCCCAGGCAGCCGACGAGCAGCAGGCCGGGCAGCACGATGGCCGCCAGCCGCTTCGAATGCCGCGAGAGCGATGTCCGCCAGAGCTTCAGCATATCCTCAGTCGATCAATTCCAGCGCCGCACGGGATGTCGCCTCCAGCAGGAGGCCGTCGCGTCCCGAGAGGACGCCATAGGCGCGCACGCGTTTACCGCTGAGGCTGGCTGCGGTCCAGCCGGCGCCCTTCAATTCCCGCCACAGGACCCGCGAGACGACGATCGAAGCAGCCTCCCCAGGGCGGCGAGAGAAGTTCAGATAGGTCCGCTGGGAGCGTTCGCCGACCGAGGCGATCCGGCCTTCCAGCATGACGTAGCGTCCTTCCTGCGCCTTTACAGCGGCGAGATCATGGCCGTCGGTGGCCACTGGCCGGGAGGGTGAGGGGGTGGAACTTAACGTTGCCTGAACGGGGGCGGCGCGGCAGGGCGGCGCCAGTGGCTCGGGCAGCGGGAGGGCCGCGCCATTGCGCTGGAGGATGAGGACCAACTCCTGCGGCTCGCCGCCCGGGCTATCCGCGGGGACGAAGAGCTTCGATGGCCAGCGCCCCCAGCGGTCCGGCTCACCGAGGATGGCGAGATCGAGCGAGCGATCGCGGAAGGGTTCCAGGCCGGCACGAAAGCGGGCGGCCTCCTCGCCGTTCTGGCGCGGCGCCAGCCCGACCAGGCGCAGCGTCCTGCCATCGCTCAGGACCGGGTCGCCGGCAGGGTTGAGATCGGCGAGCCGAACAGCCGCGGTTGCCACCGGCGGTGCCGCCGTGCAGTTCGACGCTGCCGCGGCCGGCACGCCGGGCAGGGTCGCGATCATGACAGTTGCAAGAAGGGACTTCACCCGCATCGCGATTATGCTACACGAAGTTCCGTGCGTCCCGGTAGCTCAGCAGGATAGAGCAACGGTTTCCTAAACCGTAGGTCAGGGGTTCGAATCCCTTCCGGGACGCCATTAAGTTCTCATAAGATATTGATTTATAATCGGTATTTTATTTGGGAATGATGGCTACCCCAACATTTACCCTAACAATTGCCATGGTTGGTGCTGGGCCGATTTGGACGGATATCCTGCATCGGGAGCCTGCCTAACCCCTAAGCGACCTTGACTGAATTCGCCTCGCCGGGAAGTGAAATTGCTTGGATACGAGGCGCCCCGCTTCCTCCTTATAGACCGCAGTCAACCTCCCTGATCCGACAGCGTCTCCTTCGATTGACGTCGTGTAGAAACGCCACCTAAATGGAATGCGTGTCGGGGATGGCTGCCGGAATGTGCATCGAGTGAGCAATATTGAAGAGCTTCGCCGCGCATTAGTGAGCGAACTGCTCGCTAAAATGCCAGACTCGGATCGAATTGCAGAGCTAGCCGCCGATTTGGCGAGGTTCGATCCTGAGCGTGCCCGCTTCTCGGTGGATGCCGGCATGCTAGCCCGCCTTGGGCGGGAATTGATGGCCCGTCATGAGACGGCCCTGTCAGAGCTAGTCAAAAATGCATACGACGCTGACGCAACCAAAGTCGCCGTTCGAATAGGCGGAGTGGGCGCAGGCGACTATATCGAAATCGCGGACGATGGAATTGGGATGACTCAGCAGGCGTTCGTTGATGGCTTTATGCGCCTAGCGACGACGGACAAGCTAGAGAATCCTTACTCCCCCAAGTGCCGCCGCCGCCGTGCCGGGCGTAAAGGTGTCGGTCGTTTCGCGGTTGAGCGGCTCGGATCGAGACTTGTGCTGACCACTGCAACGGAGGACATGCAGCGAGCGCTGCGGATGAAAATCGAGTGGGATCGATTTGCTCCCGGCCTAAATCTCTCGACGGTCTCAATACCCATCGAGACCATCGAAAAGCCTCGGAAGCACGGCACTACGCTGCGTATCGAGCGCCTGCGCGACGCTTGGCCCCAAGCGACAATTGAACGCACTTTTGAGCACATCGCCGAACTGATCGACCTCGGAGATCAAACAAAGTCTGGCGTCAACACCGGCGCAGATTTCACAGTGACGTTTAGCGTAAACGGAAAAGAACATAAGACCTTCGACATCAGAACGCAGGTCTCCAATCAAGCGTATGCCACCATAGAAGCAGAAATCGACGAATCAGGAAAGGTGACGTGGAGCCTTCTATGTCACCGTCTGGATATTCTGCATACTAACCGCCCCTTGCGGGTTGGTGAAAACGAATCAGCTCAGCTAAAATACGCTCGTCGCGTTAAACTTGTCGCGAATTATTACCTGCTTCAGAAAGAATATTTTCCAGCTACCGTATTCAAGACAGTCCAAAATTACCTATCTCGAAACGGCGGATTGCGAGTTTACCGGAATGGGTTCCGCGTCTTGCCTTATGGCGTAGAGGGTGATGACTGGCTGGGTCTAGACCTTCTTTCATCCCAGCGTAGTCGCACCCTCGCACCCGTTCGGAATCGCAATTTCCTTGGTTCGATCTCTATCGAAGACAGTTCGGGGTTATTCGAAGAAACGTCTTCGCGCGAGGGCTTTATTGGGAGCCCAGCTCTAGACGAGCTCGTTGCTACGATGCACGCGGCCATAGTGACAGGCGTGCGAGAGATCGACGCTGAGCGAAATCGACGCGACCTAAAGCGAGATCGTAAAAAGCCGCGCGTGATATTGGATGAGACCGACGCGAATAAGCCATCGAATTCAACAATAGCGCGCGAACTGACTCAAGCAATACAAGATGTTCAGTCAGAAATAAAAGGTCAACCTAACGTTCCGCTTACTCTTGCTACTGCATTGAAGAGGGCGGAGACATCAGCTGAACTGGTCGTTAAGCTTGCATCAGAAAGCGATGCGCTACTAAAAGAGATAGATTTACTTCGCGTCCTAGCTAGCATGGGTCTGGCAATCGGTCAGTTTACGCATGAGTTCTCATCCTTGTCCGGCGCCATGCGCGCGAGCTTGGCCGTCCTTCTAGAGACAGATCGCACAGCGCACGAACGTGATGAAGCTTCGAGAGCGATACGTACCCTTCTTGATCAGGCCCGTGATTTCACCGGCCTTTTCAAGTCGATGACCGAGGAGAACGCGCTGAGGGATCGCCAGCCGCTTGATCTCTATGAAGTAGCGACATCTTTTCATTCGGCTATGAGGACGATTCTCGAGAGAAACGGCGTCGTTCTTGAGATCGAAGATGATGGGAACGAGATAAATTCCCCGGCTATGCACCGCAGCGAATTATTCGCGATATTTTTGAATTTCACGACAAACGCAGTGAAAGCAATCAAAAGAGCGGGGCGGGCGGGTCGCATAGCTATTCGCTTGGGATTGCGCCCTAACGGCAGCGGCTCTCGTATCGAATTCCTCGACAATGGTGATGGTATCGCTGATGAGATTCGAAATACCCTATTTGATCCCTTCGTCACGACAACAGCGGCGCGGGGAGCGTTTGGGTCGGACGACGAGACCACAATAGGCTCGGGGCTAGGCTTGGCGATTGTCAGAGATATTGTGACAGGAGCGGGCGGCACAGTCGTAATCGGCGCAACGCAGTTCGGCTACTCCACCAACATGGTCGTTGAGCTACCAGCTGGAGAAAACGTGTGACCGCCCCGAGATACATATTTGTAGATGACGCCATTGGGGATGCGGGGGATGCAGAGCGCTACCGGAGTCTGCTTCAGAAAGCGGGCCAGCTGCAAGTAGACCTTATGCCGCCAAATCGGGAGAGACTCCTCGCGCCTGAGGCAGATATTGATGGTGAAATTGACGGCTTCATCCTCGATATCAATTTGAGCGATCAAGTCGATGCGTCCGGCAAGCGCTTTCTTGGAACTGGAGCAGGCCTCGCTCAAGATCTGCGACTTCTGCAGTCGCTCGGCGCTGAAAAAGGCCAGCGCCCGCGACCTGTAATTCGGCTTTGCGCAGCGCAGGTATTTCAAGATTATTTGGCAGGCGACAATAGCACCGCCGACCTTTTTGATTTGGGTTTTGACAAAGAGATTATTGGTGATTTCGCGAGTCAGGCGCGCGCGATGTTAGCAGCGTTGCCCGGTATTTATGCGGCGGTGGAAGGAGCAGATAGCAGCGCGGTGCATGCGTCGGGCCTGCTAGGGATCGACTTAGCTACATACGCTCGTTTGCACTCGCGTTTCAAAGGCGCGCTTGAAACCGAACTCACCCGGAAGACCCATGAGGCGGTTGGCTTCCTGCTTCGACAATTTCTTGATGCGCCCGGCATTCTGATAGGAGAAGAGTTGCTGTCGATCAGATTGGGCGTCGATGCGCCTCGTTCTCCGGGTTGGCAGAATGTTTGTGAATTTTTTGCGCCGGCTCGATATTCGGGGGCCGGAAGCGAGGCATTTCCCCGCTGGTGGAATGACCTCGCAATGAGCCGATGGGCCGAAGTTTGCCCGGTCCCGCTGTTCAAGCTCTCCAGTGAGCAGCGCGTGGCGAAGCTTGCCGAGCGTGGGTTTCGCGATCTGACCCCGTACGGACCAAGTGCTTACTCCCCGGGCGAGAATCCCTGGTTGTTGGCGGCATCAAATGATGCCGAATTGCGTCTTCCCGTTGACCCAAAATTTGCTTTTCCTTTGAACGCACCAACCGCCCCGTGGCTCGATGAGCCTGTATGGTGTTTTGAGCAAGCTAAACGGAACCGCAACTCTCCTCGTCTGACGGAAGATGCCCGTGGGCGCCTGCAAGCAGCGCTATCACGTCCCGGTCCCAAGGTAGAGGGATAGACAGTGACAGTTCAGCACTCATTGGCCGAGCTTCAGGAACTTTTGCGTCGTGCTGATCTTCTTCGGGGTGGCGAGCGAACTAACGTTTATACAATTCCGAATGGCGGCTTAAGGATCGAATTTGCCGCACGGATCGCAATCAGGTCTGAGCAACACTCAAAACCCACCGGAGTTGATTTTTCCGATGCGGACATTGAATTGCTTCTAGAACTAGAAGGCGGTGAAGATTTTGATGCTATTCGTGCTTGTAGTGCACAAGTTGTAATCGAAGGATTGGACTCCAAGTCGGAATTATACAAATTTGCGCTTCATTTTGATCGTCACGATCATGAAGAATCCTCAACAGATCTACATGCTCAATACCATTGGCAGGTAGGAGGCGACAAACTTGAAGGTCAACAATACGGAACCGTTCTTCAGCTTCAATCACCTCGGTTTCCGTATCACCCTCTTGATCCAATACTTCTTGTTGACTTTGTTCTTGGTCACTTCAACGGACTCAAGCGTAAATCATTAATGCAAGATGCTGCTTTCGTCCGCTATCCGAGGATATTATATAAATCACAAACCTCGTTTGTGGCTCCTTTCTTTTCTTTCATACATCAATCCCTTACTACGGAGCCCGCTGTTTCTTGTGTTTTGTGGCCGGGCCTATGTGGTTCTGACCACTAGAAAGTGGTCAGCTTAACGGATGTCGCTTTGCGGCATGCGCCCTGTGCGCTCAAACCTAAGGCGTTGTAGCTCGGTACGCATTTCATTTACGGCGCTTTGCCAAAACCGCCCAACAATTCTTGGCAAGAAAACTTTATCCGCTATCTCGCAGGCGAGGTCGAAGCGGCCATTCCTAATCGCCAAATCTGCCGCTTTAAGATCGTCCGAACGAAGTTCGCCCGAAGCGAGTAAAATTGGCAGCTCACGTGCATTTCCGAGCTCAAACTTTAAGATCCCGCCGCCATATGAGCGCCCCCCCCTTTCTGCTGCCAATTGCCCAAACGTGGAGATCATGCTCAGTACGCATGCAATTCTTTGGGAAGAAGATGTCGTCTCCCTAAAGCGCGCACGGTGAAGCGTGTTGGTGCATTTGATCCCCGGCTCCGCCAGAACTATTCGCGGACCTCGATCATTCATATACGTAAAAATTGCATCGCAATCTTCGCCTGCATCTACCTTCCACCACGGTGTTCGCTTCTTAAGCCAGATCGTCCTTCGCCGTTGGGGAGCACTGACGAGGGCCAATCTCGACCTAACGCCCGGTCGCGCTCTGCTAACATCTGCAGGCGCAAGAAGAAGTGTTTTCTCCCCTGACTCAGCAAGAGCACGCAAATCTGCGCGAGTTACAGTAAGGCCCGGAACCTGACGCGCTCGCGATACCGCGATACACACGTCTTCTTGGTTTATTTGGTCAGCTAATCTTTCTTGTTCATTCAATAGGAATACCCGATTGCAACCGGTAACGGCGCCAATCGAAAGTTTAGCAAAATTCGCCAGAGGCTCGCTTTGTGACAAAATATCCAGATAACTTGAGCCGCTAAAAAACGCGCTCGGGGATCGCTTTTCGAGAGATAACCATTTCGAAACAGAGGCATCGGAACACGAACCTTCGCCATATCCCGACGCTAGAATGATTACTCCGCGCTCGTCAGCCCCATTTACCCATACCGGCCTATCGATGATCTGCCTGATTTCGACATGTGAGAATTTCCGGCAGATTCTTTCTATTGCGATCTGACCGTACCGGGTGAATGTCGCTGAGGCAGGCGCGATTGCCGCAAGCCGCCCTCCGATTTTCAAGAATGAGCAGGCATGCAGCAAGAAATGAACCCAAAGGCCTGCAGCTCCGTCGATCTCAAATCGCTTCCTCAGCTCAGATCGCCGCTGTGGGTCTAGAGAGTGGTTCCGTATGAACGGCGGGTTTGCCAGAACAGCGCCCAATCGGTCCATAGAGGCAGGATCAATCGAGAGAAAATCGGCGGTTACGACCTCGTTTCCTCTCGGAAGCCAAGTTTTGAGTTCGCGAGTGGCCTCGGGGTTCACGTCGCAGGCAACAATTTTTACGCGGTCGGACGAGCCGAATTTTCGCATGCAAGATGCCAGAGCAGCACGGATCAGAGCGCCATCGCCTGCGCTCGGCTCCAAAATTGCTTCAGCACCAGATTGAATCACCCAATCTGCCAGTATTTCGGCAATTGTTTCAGGCGTGTAGAAAGCTCCGAGTGCCTTCACCCCTAATTCGGTAGCGCGATTCATCGACATCCCCATCTGCTAACAGGGGGGATGCGGCTTGTCTCGAGATTTATCTTGGGCCGAGCCGCCGATAGTCCGTTTGGGTATGTCCTTGCGTACACCCCCTCTCGCCGCCGAACAGCTGTCCGTAAGGGTTGACTCTCACCAACGGCCATGGAATCTATCGGACATTATCTCAACGGACATTTGGAGCCTAATGCAGACCGTTCTCTATGCACGGGTAAGCACTCTCGATCAGACCATCGAGCATCAACAGACGCAGGCTGAAGCCGCGGGTTTCAAGCTAGATCGTGTTCTCGCGGACCACGGGGTCTCTGGGGTCAAAACCAAGCTGGAGGAGCGACCCGAGGGAAGGCGCCTCTATGATATCCTGAGAGCCGGTGACGTTCTGGTGGTCCGATGGATCGACCGACTCGGTCGCAACTATGATGACGTCAAGCAAGCCATCGAGCAGTTCATGCGACGCGGCGTGATCGTTCGAACCATCATCAACAACATGACGTTCGATGGGTCCACCAAGGACCCGATGCAGATGGCTGTCCGGGATGCACTCATCGGGTTCATGGCCGCAGCAGCCCAGTCGCATGCCGAGGTGACCAAGGCCGCGCAGATTGCGGGCATCGCTCATGCCAAGAGCCTTGAGGGCGAGAAGCGCTACAAAGGACGGAAACCAAGCTTCAGTTACGAGCAACTGACCTTGGTGCTGGACCGCCTAGCGCAGAATGCAGGGGTAAGCGCCATTGCAAAAGCCACAGGATTGAGCCGCCAGACAATCTATCGAATCATCGATGATCCAACCGCTGCCCGAGCTTCTTTGGTTGAGTGGGGCATCACCCCATTGAAGGCCGCCTGATCGGGGCATTTCCATTACCGGCTGGCCAGTCAGGACATTCAGGCTACACGGCGCCGGCACTCCCTTTCTTTGCAAAAGGTTAGCTCTCCGCCTCGGCTCCTCGGAGCTTCATCTAGAGATCGGCGCCGTGACGGGGACACATTCGCGCTCGGCAACCTGAGAGCTGGGCGATAATGCCGGCATCGCTGACGCAAAGTTATGTCGGGGGGCAGCGCACTTATTGAGGAGGCAACGCGTTTATGTTAATATTTTATCTGCGGATTATTTCGAGTTCTGCAAATTGGGTCGTTCGATCACACAAAAAATAGATCGAACGTCGACCCGAAAGATTATGACTCCATCACTGAAACACCGAAAGGAGTGCGGATGATGAAGCTAGTAATTTTTGCGTCAGTAGTTGCGGCGATTTCGACAAGTTCACTTGCGCAATCGAAGCTTAATCTTAACCCAGCTCCACCTCAGCCAAAGACAGATTTTCAAAGAGCTATTGAAAAGCCTATCCCGCCACCTGCTCCACCGACTGCATTGCAAAAATTGGAACGTGGGCAAATACCCACTAGCCAAAATCCCATGCCAAAGCCGCGCGAAGGTGTATCTCCCACGCTAAACGAAAGAGGCGTTGGCGTAGAATGGCGGAAGACCTTTCGTTAGGCTGAGCTTCTGGAACCGCAGTTGATCCGGCTTTCCAATGGCGGTCGTTTTGAGTTGGGAAATCCATATAGATTCAGGAGGGGAAAATGCTTTCCGTTAGATCAACGGTAATACTTTGCATTTTGACAATATTTAGTCCTGAGAGAGCTTCCGCACAATTGTGGGAAGGACTTACCGCAGGGGTCGTAGCAGACAAACTTCTTGGGGAGGTCAATAATACGATAAATAATGCGATGAGTCAGGGCGATTATCTCATGGCCCGAGCCGGGGTTCAAGCAAAAGACGCCATCGAAGCTTGGAAAGTGGCTAATACGGAATTACTCAATAATGCCTTCTCTTCTTTGCAACAATCACAACGCGAAATATTTTTGAAAACCAACTCTCTCGTAACAAAAACGAACGATTCCATTAAAGATAGACTAGACACCGCACAAAGCATTACAGAAAGCGCAGCAAACATTATAGAAAGCTTGCCATTGGTCGGCAAAGATCGAACATTCGCTACTCGATATGGCCCCCGTATTACGCCCGGCGGTGAAGAAGTTATTCTCACAGTTCGAGGGGTTAATTTCGATGAAGCGAACCCCCAGCTTACTTTTGACGGAAAGGCCTCAAAGAGGACGAGCCTTACCCAAAATGAAGTCCAATTTGAAGCTCCGAAAGAATTTGGCCAAAACAAATCCGACAAGATGGTTCGATCAAATTTAAAGTTCACGTACACCATTCCTGCCGCCGCTTGGTATAGCCGTTGGTTGGGAGGTAAGAACGTTGTCGAAAGAGAATTCTCAGTTATAGTTCTTCCTGAAAAATTTGCGGCCTACTCATATACAGCAAAAAGCAAAATCTCTGAGATGGAATATAAGCCACATACTGCCGATCTCGGGCAGTTCAAGGGGCGAAACACGCGCATTTATCGGGTCGCCAACCCACCTGGGGGTTATAAGTGGGATTTGAGCAAACCTATCAGCGCATCACAAGGCCACGGCGAAGCAGGGCGATGCGAGGGCTTTGATACAAATAACAACTCTGAAAATGGCCTATCGTACTTTGCTCGCGTCGATGAAATAAGGGATGCATCCAGCCTCTGGGGCATAAATCGAAGAGATGGTTATGTCTCGTGCTCCGTTTCCGGGACCGTGTACCGTAGTGTAGAAAGAGAAGTGGAGCACCAACCTCAGACGGGCATACTTGAATGGGGCTCCACTGTTCCAATCAAGAAACCCGTAGGTACTATTTCTCAAGTACTTACTGTTAAACTGTTTAATGGATCAACGGATGTCCTTGTAGGAGACGGTCGCGGTCAGTTCTTTGAGGTAACGGATGCCAGAGATGTCTTGCTTCTTGCGCCGACGCCACCTCCGCTTGAATCAAAGTAGCGCTCAGCTGATACTTTTATACCCTAGCAAAAATCACGATTACTGCAGGCTTGAGTAGATTTCCGACGGGTTAGCCGAAAACTTGGATGTCTCGGAGCCCGTAAGGAGTAAGCCGACCTCAGAGCCTGTTGCAGTTTGTGCGCTACGGATATGGATGCCGACGGTTGGCAACACGGCGCGGCGTCCATATTCGATCTAGTTTGAGCGCTCACGCGCCAAGCTCTCGGCAGCTGCCGGCTCTAAATCCCTTGCATTGCATCGAGCCTCGATGCCTGGGCGCGGACCGACCTGCTGCCTGAGCGCTCACGCGGGTCGAAGTTTTCTCCACCAACGAACTAGCGAGACCTGACGGACCGTTCGCGGTCGGCAAAGCAATATATTCGATAGCTGTCGACGCCGTCGAACACGGAATGGCCGCACCAGCATAGCGACGAGTGAGGGCCGGAGGATGGGACTGATCCTAACTCTTTGGCTACCTTCGCCTTGACCGCGACCTGAAACGGCCATTCCCGATCAACACCCGAAGGAGAAAGTTCGCCCTTCCGTCTCATGGCTCTTCATCCGGTGTGAGAGGCCTGGCGCCTTCAGAGAACAGCCCCCTCAGAAAACCGCGATCGGTCGATCTGTCGGCATCCGCAGCGAGCCGCTCGCTCTCGGAAAGCAGCATTAGATAGCTGCGAGCCAAGGCCCGGAGCGCAGACCGCTCGAAGCCTTCGTGCTCCTCCAGCAGGTCTGCGACGAGCGCGGTGATTTCAGTGTCGAGCGACGCGTCATTGCATCCCTGATCTGCTGGCTGTGCCGACATGTTCCGTGGCCCCGGCATGAGAACAAATAAGGAACACACTGCCGATCAGAGTGAATGTGCCCGATGGTCGATGGCTGTGAGCTACCTGTCGGCCTGCCCAGCTTGTTCTGCACGCGCAAAGAGGGCAGCGGCCTCGGTTGCCGCGACCAATACGCCCAAATCCCGATTGTTGAGTCCGTCAGCTGCCGCGATCAATCGCTCGCATAGCACGTCACGTTCAGAGCTTTCGGATGCGCCTACCAATCCCAGCAGTTCGTCGGTCGATGTGCGGAACACGGCTGCGATTCGCGTCAGAGTAGCCAGATCAGGCTCCCGGTCGCCTCGGGCATAATGTGCATATCGGCGTTCGCTCACTCCGAGACGGCGCGCGATTTCGGCGTTCGATACGCCCAACTCCGAGGCCCGCCTTCTCAGATTGCTAGCGAATGGTTCCATCAGAACAAAATGGTCTGATGCTATTGCCAGGGCCACGAACGTTATGGGACTATAATTCAGAGCAAAACGGGACTATGAGGTAGCTGTGATCTCCATTGGCCGCTGTGTGTCGCAACTGGCACTTCTTAGTTTCTTTTGTTCCGGGAGTATTGGCCCCATATCTCCCGCTCGTGCAGATGTTTTGGATTGTGCCGCTACAGTTGCGCTCGCTGAGAACGTTCACAGCGTCGGAGATGCTCCGTTTCTTCAAAATAGTTGGAGGCTGAGTTGGGCAGACCCCCGCATTCTTGAGGCGAACGGGGCGGTCCGTAAGGAAGGTTATCAGTCTGACCTCCGAGGTGACGTTCATCCCGGCGACAGGATCGAGGCGACTATCCAGCTTTTTGATCTGCGGCCTGCGGGAAAGCGAGCCCGCTCGAACCCACAGACTTCCTACAAGTTCCGATGGGTCGCGCCGCGCCCCGTGAAGGACGACAAGGGCCGCGTCTCGCGTTGCAGTGACGAGCTATCCGACACCATCGAAGCCGGGATGATGACACGGCAAAGCCTTCCCATTTTTGAGACCGGGCTGACTGACCTGAATGGAGATTGGTACTTCATTGCATATGATTTGAAGGGCAAGCCATTTGCTCGCATGGCCTACACCCTCGCTGCGGCGAAATCCCAATCTGAGAGGGCTCGCGAAGAGCTAGAGGATAGCTTCAGTTCCTATATGTTCCTCGATAAATGCCTCGGGCTGAACATGGCGCCGCTTACCAAGGATGAATACAGGAAGGCTGTCAGCCTCATCGACAAGGCGGCTCGGCAGAAGGGTGTCGATACGGAAGCGGCTTGGAACAGCGCCGTGGCCTGCTGCCGGTTTCGTGGACACCGAGATTGGGTGTTTCATGAACCCGGAGGTGGGGTATGCGGCGAAGACAGTTTGGGCGTGAGTTCAAGATCGAGGCGGTCCGCCTGATCAAGGATCGCGGAGTGAGTGTGGCGCAGGCGTCTCCCGGGGGATCTGGCCGGTGGCATGGCTTTGCGAAGCGCTGGATGTGTCGCGCTCGGGCTTCCATGCTTGGCTCAACCGGTCGCCGAGCAGGCGTGCACGCGACGACGAGGAGATCGGCAACAGGGTCCGGACAAGCTTTATTGGTTCGGATCGGACCTATGGTGCCAGGCGTGTCTGGCGCGACGTGCTGGCGGAAGGCATCGATTGCGGCCTGCATCGCATCGAGCGGCTGATGCGTGCCCAGGCTTTGCGTGCCAGACC
The DNA here is from genome assembly GCF_056397745.1 of Allobosea sp. 05L423. Lineage (NCBI taxonomy): Bacteria > Pseudomonadati > Pseudomonadota > Alphaproteobacteria > Hyphomicrobiales > Alloboseaceae > Allobosea > Allobosea sp. 05L423. The sequence goes on from NZ_JBFTOA010000025.1 coordinate 120,361, forward strand.
GCGTCGGCGCAGCCTTCCGAGGGATGAGGGCCGGCGATCGGCCATCGCCCCGAATACGCTCGGCCGGGAGTTCCACGCCGAACGGCCCAACCAGCGCTGGATCGCCGACTTTACTTATATATGGACCGCGGAGGGTTGGCTTTACGTTGCAG
>NZ_JBFTOA010000026.1:0-54108 GCF_056397745.1 Allobosea sp. 05L423
GCCTTCATCGAGACGAATGTCGTCGGCACTTTCACGCTGCTGCAGGAGGCGCTGCGGCATTACCGGGCGCTGCCGGAGGCTCGAAAGCAAGGCTTCCGCTTCCACCACATCTCGACCGACGAGGTCTTCGGCTCGCTGGGCGCGGAAGGCTTCTTCCGCGAGGATACCGCCTATCAGCCGAACTCGCCCTATTCGGCCTCCAAGGCGGCCTCGRACCATCTCGTGCGGGCCTGGCACCACACCTACGCCCTGCCGGTGGTGATGACCAACTGCTCGAACAATTACGGGCCCTATCACTTCCCCGAGAAGCTGATCCCGCTGATGATCATCAACGCGCTCGAGGGCAAGAAGCTGCCGGTCTACGGCAACGGCCTCAATGTGCGCGACTGGCTCTATGTCGACGATCACGCCGACGCCCTGCTCACCGTGGCCACGGCGGGGAAGCTCGGCGAGAGCTACAATATCGGCGGTCACAACGAGAAGACGAACCTCGAGGTGGTGAAGGCGATCTGCACCATCCTCGACGAGCTCAGGCCCGATCCGGCGGGACCGCACGAGCGCCTGATCTCCTATGTCACAGACCGGCCGGGCCATGACGCCCGCTACGCGATCGATGCCGGCAAGATCGGCCGCGAGCTCGGCTGGACGCCGAAGCAGACCTTCGAGACGGGCCTGCGCCGCACGGTCGAGTGGTATCTCGCCAATCCCGGCTGGTGGGGCGATATCCGCTCCGGCAGCTATCGCGGCGAACGCCTCGGCGCGGCCTGAGCGGGAGACGGAAGCGATGCTGAGCGTCGAGGAAACGGCGATCCCTGCCGTCAAGATCATCTCGCCGAAGAAGTTCGGCGACCACCGCGGCTTCTTCTCCGAGACCTGGAGCCGCAAGGCCTTTGCCGAGGCCGGGCTCGATCTCGATTTCGTCCAGGACAACCAGTCGCTCTCGGCAGCGGTCGGCACGCTGCGCGGGCTGCATTTCCAGTCCCCGCCCTTCGCGCAGGACAAGCTGGTGCGGGTGACGCGCGGACGCATCCTCGACGTCGCCGTCGACATCCGGGCGTCGTCCCCGAGCTTCGGCAGGCATGTTGCGGTCGAGCTCTCCGCCGAGAACTGGAGGCAGCTCCTGGTTCCGGTGGGTTTCGCGCATGGTTTCGTCACGCTCGAGCCGGACACCGAGGTGCTCTACAAGGTCACGGCGCCCTACGCCCCGGAGAACGACCACGGGCTCGCCTTCGACGACCCGGCGCTGGGCATCGACTGGGGTCTGCCGCTGGCCTCGCTGACCCTCTCCGACAAGGACCGCAAGCATCCGCGCCTGGCCGAGATGCTGGGTTATTTCGACTGATGGGCCTGCGCATCGCCGTCACCGGTTGGACCGGCCAGGTTGTCCGCGCCATGCTGGAACGCGTGCCGGTGGGTGCCGAGGTCGTCGCGATCCGCCGCCCGGAGCTCGATCTCGCCGATCACCGGACGATCGCGCCGGCTCTTCGTGGGGCCAGGCCCGACGTCATCGTCAATGCCGCGGCCTACACGGCTGTGGATCAGGCCGAGAGCGAGCCCGACCTCGCCATGCGCGTCAACGGCCAGGCGGCCGGCGAAGCGGCGCGCGTGGCCGCCGCCCTCGGCATCCCCGTCATCCAGCTCTCGACCGACTACGTCTTCGACGGGACGCTCGGCCGGCCCTATCGCGAGGACGATGCGACCGGTCCGATCTCGGCCTATGGCGCGAGCAAGCTCGCCGGCGAGCAGGCCGTCGCGGCGGCGACGGCGAACCATGCCGTCCTGCGCACCGCCTGGATCTACAGCCCCTTTGGCAAGAATTTCGTCAAGACCATGCTGCGCCTGGCCGAGACGCGCGACGAGGTCGGCGTCGTCGCCGATCAGCAGGGCTGTCCAACCAGCGCGCTCGACATTGCCGACGCGATCTTCACTGTGGCGCGCAATCTCGCCGAGCGGCCGGGCGAGGCTTCCCTGCGCGGCATCTTCCATATGGCAGCCCGGGGCGAGGCCGTCTGGGCCGATGTTGCCGAGGCGATCTTCGCCGAACAGGCGCGCCTTGGCGGCAAGCCGGTCGCGGTGAAGCGCATCGCCACCACGGATTATCCGACGCCGGCGCGCCGGCCGGCGAATTCGCGGCTCGACTCGACGAAACTGGCAGCGACGCATGGCGTCAGCCTGCCGCAATGGCAGGACTCGCTTTCGGCCTGCGTCAAACGGCTCCTCGCAGATCAGGAATAGACGATGAAGGGCMTCATCCTCGCCGGCGGCTCCGGCACGCGGCTGCATCCGATGACGCTGGCGATGTCGAAGCAGCTTCTGCCGGTCTACGACAAGCCGATGATCTATTATCCGCTCTCGACGCTGATGCTCGCCGGCATCCGCGAGGTGCTGATCATCTCGACCCCGCACGACCTGCCGAACTTCCGGCGCCTGCTCGGCGATGGCTCGGACTGGGGCATGAGCCTCTCCTATGCCGAGCARCCCCATCCCGGCGGCCTCGCGCAGGCCTATCTGATCGGCGCCGAYTTCGTCGCRGGCGARCCCTCSGTGCTGATCCTCGGCGACAATCTCTACTACGGCCACTCGCTGCCGGAGATGATGGCCTCGGCAGCGGCCCGAACCAGGGGCGCGAGCGTGTTCGCCTATCATGTGCGCGATCCCGAGCGCTACGGCGTGGTCGCGTTCGACGCGACCGGCAAGGCGATCTCGATCGAGGAGAAGCCGCAGSTTCCGAAATCGAACTGGGCCGTGACGGGGYTGTATTTCTACGATGCCGAGGTCGTCGAGATCGTGAAGACCCTGAAGCCCTCRCCGCGCGGCGAGCTCGAGATCACCGACGTCAACCGCATCTATCTCGAACGCGGMGAGCTTTCGGTCGAATGCATGGGCCGCGGCTTCGCCTGGCTCGACACCGGCACCCCCGACAGCATGCTCGAGGCCGGCGAGTTCGTCCGCACCCTCGAAGCCAGGCAAGGCCTGCGCATCGCCTGCCCCGAAGAGATCGCCTATCGCCAGGGATGGATCTCGAACGCCCAGCTAACGTTTGGCCGACGGTTCCCCCCAGAAGTGAGGCGTGGGCCTGCGTCCCTGCGCTTCCTGGGTAGGGCCCTTATTCAAGGACACGCCCGTCTAGGTCGCGGACAAGGAAATCGTCGGCCCGTGCGGCAATTGTAAAGCAGCGTTCGATCGCATGATGGAGGGTGCCGTCGAGCTGCCGCTCCTCGGGCTCGAAGTCCTCGATCGACAGCCGGAGCTGCCGCAGGCGTGCGAGCGCGGCCGGGCGGAACCAGAACATCGACCCCTCGAAGAAACCCAGACGAACCGCTTCCTTTGGCGCACACATTTGTGCCGTGATCATCCTGACGCGCGCCTCGTTGCCCATCCAGTATGGTGGTGCTTCACGATAGCAGTCCCTCCAACCGACGATGCCCGTGTCGGGCTTTTCGAACGTGACAAGCGTCCTCCACGTCGCGTTACGCTCTCCCGCCAGCATCGTGAAAAGGAGCTTACGCCGGATCTCACCGTCCAGCAGGTGCGGGCTGCGCTTGGTGTGAAGCTTCAGGACAGCATCGTAGGCGTCAAACACCCCGGCATTGAGCAGCGCAATGAAAGGAGCGATGTCGCGGCCCCGATTTTCGCACGGGTGGATGATCACGTCGGGAATGTCCCATACCAGCCGCCGCACCTGCTCGACTCGGTCGGTTGGAACAGTGAGGTGCAGTTTCGCGCCATTGGGGAGCATCGCGCGACAATCGAGAACCTCGGGCAAAAGGTCGAGATAGAACAGATGCGCGACGAGCGCCGCTCTCACATCTGGCTGGGGCGTGGGCGTTCTGAAACGCGCCGCCAATCGTCGTAGGCGTCGCCCAGCCGGCGACACGAAAGCCGCGCCGATCGTGAGCGCTGCAATCTTCTGATAGACGTGGCGGGCATAGGCGCGAGAGCGAAACCCGAGACGGCCGATCGCGGTCAAGCGCGCGGGCAAGGCCATAACACGAGCCTCATTCCGAATAAGGCGCAACTTCGTCGAAGGGCGTGCATGCGTGCTCAATAAGCATGTTTTTGGAGAATTCCAAGGCATTTACCGCGTTCAGACCCTACGTATCACGCGGTACATGATGGCCATCATTGATCCGCCGATTCTCATCACAAAATCAACTCGGGCCTGGCAATTTGCAGACGAGGCGCTCGCCTGCCCCGTGTCGCCAACTCAAGTGAAGATGGTTCGGCGCCCTCTCATATAGGGCGTTTCAACGACCCAAGCTGAGGCCGTACCCTGGCTCACGCGCCGAGCTAACTGATCGAACCCACTCGCGGCGGAATGCACGAAGTCTCTTTCAAGGTATTCGTTGAGCGCAGTCTGTTCGGGCTGGCCATCCTACGCCGCATGAATTAAATGCCTCGTGACTATAGAAGGCAGATTTCGCCTGTGACGAACGAGACTGCACGGACTGCCGCACGGTCGCATGAGGTATGTAAAATGAGCAGCTCGAATAGAGTAGCGTTGATTACGGGAATAACGGGACAGGATGGCGCCTATCTTGCTGAACTGCTCCTTGCAAAGGGCTACACTGTTCACGGCATAAAGCGGCGCGCATCGCTCTTTAATACTGCCCGTATCGATCATATTTTTCGCGACCCTCACGAGACGGACAGCAATTTTTATCTCCATTACGGAGACATGACAGATTCAACTAATATCATTAGAATAATTCAACAATGCAAACCTGACGAGATTTATAATCTCGCAGCTCAAAGTCACGTCCATGTCAGCTTCGATACGCCCGAGTATACGGCCAATGCGGACGCTATCGGGCCGCTGCGTATCCTGGAAGCCATCCGAATACTCGGCATCGAGCGGCGATGCCGCTTTTATCAAGCATCTACATCCGAGCTGTATGGAAAGGTCCAGGAGATCCCGCAGCGCGAGAGTACCCCTTTTTATCCCCGGTCCCCTTATGCCGCTGCGAAGCTCTATGCCTACTGGATCACGGTCAATTATCGCGAGGCTTATGGAATGCATGCCTCGAACGGGATCCTGTTCAATCACGAGAGCCCCATCCGAGGCGAAACGTTTGTGACTCGCAAGATCACGCGAGCAGTCGCCGCGATCGCGCTCGGCCAGCAGGAAACGTTGTTCTTGGGCAACCTTGATGCAAAGCGCGACTGGGGCCATGCCCGGGATTACGTCGAGGGCATGTGGCGCATTCTGCAGCAGGACGAACCCGACGATTACGTGCTGGCGACCGGGGAAACGAAATCGGTGCGGGAGTTCGTCGAGAAATCCTTTGCCCATGCCGGGTTTACGATCGCGTGGCGCGGCGAAGGCGTTGACGAAGTCGGCGTCGATACCAAGACCGGGAAGACGGTCGTGCGTGTCGATGAGCATTACTTCAGGCCGACGGAGGTCGATCTTCTCATCGGCGACGCATCGAAGGCCCGTCAGCGGCTCGGCTGGAAGCCGACGACAAGCTTCGAGCAACTCGTGGAGGAAATGACGCTGGCCGACCTCGCCCAGGCTCGGAAGGCGAAGCAGCTTGGCGACATGCCGTGAAGGTCCTGCTCACGGGAGGCAATGGCCTCGTCGGAAAGGCCATCAGGCGTGTCGCCGCAGAGCTGCAGCTTGATTGGGAGTTGGAGGCGCCCTCGCGCAACGAGATTGACTTCGGCAGCCAAGCGGCTGTAGCGGACTGGTTCGGCGCCCACAGATATGACGCTGTCATCCACGCGGCAGCCCGTGTTGGCGGGATCAAGGCGAACATAACCTACCCGACGGCGTTCCTCGCCGAAAACGCGCTCATCAACACGCTCGTCATCGAGGCGGCGCGCTCTCAGGGCATCGCAAATCTTCTGTTCGTCGGAAGCTCGTGCATGTACCCCAAGGATCTGGACAAGAAGCTTGAGGAGACAGACATCCTCACGGCTCCGCTGGAGCCGACCAATGAAGGCTATGCCTTGGCGAAGATCCTCAGCGCGCGCCATTGCAGCGCCATTTCAAGCGAGTTCGGACTGAACTACCGGACCATCATTCCGTGCAACCTGTATGGCCCGGATGACCATTTTGACCTGGAAAAGGGGCACCTCATCGCATCGGCCCTGCGCAAGATCACGACGGCAAGGGACGAGGCGCTGCCGTCGGTAGAGATATGGGGCGACGGGACGGCGCGGCGGGAGTTCATGTTCGTCGACGATCTCGCGCGCTTCGTGATTGATTGGCTGCCGCGTCTCGGGGAATTGCCCCAGATGATCAACGTCGGTATCGGCCACGACCATAGTGTCAACGACTACTACCGGATTGCCGCCGATGTGGTGGGCTACGCAGGCAGCTTCGCACACAACACCGCGCTGCCGGCCGGCATGCGCCGGAAGCTCATGGACGTGGGCATGTCTAACAGCCTCGGCTGGCAGGCCACAACAGCCCTGAGCGAGGGCATGCGGAAGGCCTATCTGGGCATGCTACGCCAAGACGGGCAGGTCTCAAGGAAGGTATGACAGATATGAGCGTTTCCTTTCCCCTCGCATCGACGACCTGGGACGACGAAGAGCGCGCAGCACTGCAACGCGTCATCGACAGCGGCCGCTTTACCATGGGCCAGGAAGTGCGGACCTTCGAGGAGCAGTTCGCCACGTTCTTCGGCAGCAAATATGCCGTGATGGTCAATTCGGGCTCGTCCGCCAACCTCCTGGGCCTCGCGGCCGCGTTCTATCATCCGGACCTCGGGTTGCAGCCCGGCGACGAAGTCATCGTGCCCGCCGTCTCCTGGAGCACGACCTACTATCCAGTGCACCAGTGCCGCCTGTCGCTTCGATTTGTCGACGTCGATCGCAGGACGCTGAACCTCGACCCCGATCTCGTCGAAGCTGCGATCACACCGCGCACCAAGGCCATTTTCGCCGTCAACCTCCTGGGCAATGCCTGCGACTTCGCCAGGCTCCGGGAGATCGCGGAACGACACTCGCTCCTTCTGTTCGAAGACAACTGCGAATCGATGGGGGCCCTCTTCGACAAGCGACAGGCGGGCACTCTGGGCTTATTCGGGACGTTCTCAACCTTTTTCTCCCATCATATCTGCACAATGGAAGGGGGGGTCGTCGTCACGGACGACCGCAAACTTTACCATACCATGCTCAGCATACGCGCTCACGGATGGATGCGAGAACAGCCGCAGGACAGCCATCTCGCCGGCGACACGGATGAATTCAAACGCCTGTTCCGGTTCGTTCTGCCTGGCTACAACCTGCGCCCACTCGAAATGGAGGGCGCGCTGGGCCAGACCCAATTGCGTAAGCTTCCGGGTTTCGTCGCGGAGCGGCGCGCCAATGCCGCGCGTTTCACAAACGCTTTTGGCAACCTGCCGGGCGTCCGCATCCAGCAGGAGACGGGCGAAAGCTCCTGGTTCGGATTCGCCATCATCCTGGAGGGAAAGCTCGCCGGCAAGCGTGGCGAGCTGGTGCAGAGGCTCCAGCAGGAAGGCGTGGAGTGCCGCCCCATCGTCGCGGGGAACTTCACGGCCAATCCCGTGCTCGCACATCTCGACCACACGATCGCCGGCCCGCTGCCGGTCGCCGAGGAGATCGACGCCAACGGCTTTTTCATCGGCAACCACCACTATGAAACAGGGGACAAGATCGAGGCCATCGCCGATCTGGTCCGCGATTTCGCGCTGAGGCACGCAGCATGACGACCGCCCCGGACAAAGCCCCCCGCAGTTGCGCGCTCTTCGAGCGGCCCACAGCGAATTACGTCGTTCCCGACGAGGTGATCGGCGGCATTCTCGCGGATCCGGCGCAGCCTCTTGCGCGCATCGCGAAGATCATCCCACCTGAAGCGAGCGTCCTCGACGTCGGCTGCGGCAACGGTAACCTGGGCCGAGTGCTGAAGCGCGCGGGCCGGACGGCCGCCATAGATGGGGTCGAGCCCAACGGATTCGCCGCAAATCTCGCACGTGAGCACTACCGGCAAGTCTACGAGAGCGGCATCGCCGAACTCATCGCTGACGGCACTTTGGGCGACTACGACTTTCTCATCCTCGCGGACGTGATCGAGCACGTGCCGAATCCGTTCGACTTCCTGAGCGGCATCGCTCCACTCGTCCAGCGCGGAACGCGCGTGCTGCTGTCAGTGCCCAACGTCTCCTTCGGCGCGGTGCGGCTTTCGCTGCTGAACGGCTATTTCGATTACGTCGATTCCGGCCTGCTGGAGAAGACGCATCTGCGCTTCCTGACACTGAAGACGCTGCTCCAGCTCTTCTCGGACCTCGGCTGGGGGGTCGAGAAGGTCGTGCGGCTGCAGCGCAGCTTCTTCAACGTAGAATTCGACCGGAAGACGATCGCCGCCGAAGAGTCGGTTCTCCGGCGACTAGCCGCAGACCAGGAGGCACGGACCTACCAGCATCTCTTCATGGTGTCGGCTCGCAGCGACGTTGCTCCGCAGTATGAGGAATACGGCGCCAGCGAAGCCGATATCATGGCCCAGATTCCCGACGCCGCTATTATTCCCGAGGGCGACGGGCGGCCTTTTCCTCGCCCGAGCCTCCTCGGGAAGCTTCTGGGACGTTGATGGTGCGCCGGGGCGACGATCGTTTCGACGCCTCGCGCATTTCTGGCAAAGCCGAGACAATGACCAAAGTTTCCATTTGTATTCCAGCGTACAAGCAGGTTGAATTCCTGAGGGCCACGCTTGCTTCGATCGCCGAGCAGCACTTCCAAGGCTACGAGATAATCGTTTCCGACGACTCTCCGAACGACGAGGTCGAAAGGCTGATCGGCGAGTTCGACTTCGGCGGGCGGCTTCGGTACGTGCGGAATAGCGAAGCGCTCGGTTCACCACGCAACTGGAATGCCGCCCTGGCTCACGCACAGGGCGAATACCTCAAGATCCTGCATCACGACGATCACTTCTCCCACCCCGACGCGCTGGGGCGGTTCGTCGCGCTTCTGGATGAGAATCCGCAGGCGCTCTTCGCGTTTTCGGGCACGACCGTAGAGCACGTCGGGGACGGCTCCAAGCGCCACCATCACATAACCGACGCTCAGGCGCGCTCGCTCGCGCTGTTCCCGGAGCAGCTGTTCATGGGCAACGTGATCGGCGCGCCCTCCGCGACGATCGTGAGGCGGTCGCTCGGCATCGCGTACGATACGCGCATGAAATGGCTGGTCGACCTCGATTACTACATTCGCGCCTTGCGGGTCTGCGCCATCTTCGCCTACACGCCGGACCCGCTCATCACAACACCGACCAGCGCCGCCCACCAGGTGACGGAACTGGTGCGCGACGATGCCGCCGTCGATATCGGCGAGGCGCTGATGCTGTTTGAAAAGTGCCTCGATCGTCTCAACACCACGCCCGACGCTCAGGAAATCTGGATCAGGCTGCTGAGGAAGTACAAGATCCGCTCTGCAGACGACCTCGCTCGTTTCGGGCGCGTATCCGTAGCAATGCAGAGCTATTTCAAGGAACTCTACCGGACACCGCGCCTCCGCCCCGTCAGTTCGGCCCTTGTCGATGCCGCCAGAAACATATTGCCACACAGGGCAAGCCGAAGCCTTTTCGCTTCGATCCGCTATGGCCGCCATGTGTTGCGGATGACGCGAAATACCGCGATTAGGACCGCCTCGCGCGTCTATTTCTCCTTACCCCCCGGCTTCAGAGATACCTGGCGCAACTTCAAGCGGAACCTCGGAGGGCATCCGGATTGATTTTCCGATCTCCGCGATCACCTCTTTCGCCTGATCGAAATCCTGTTCCCACCATTTCGACCGGCGGATGATGTCCTGCGTTTCGGCGTCGAAGCGAAACTTGATCAGTCGCGCGGGCGCTCCGACCACAATCGCGAAATCCGGAACATCCGCATTGACAAAGGAATTTGCGCCGACAACGGCGCCGTTCCCGATCTTTACACCGCGGCGAATAACCGAATTTGCGCCGATCCAGACGTCGTGCCCGACAGTGCAAGGTGCAGCCGTCAACTCACGATACACGTCATTCATGAAGATAGAATTCGTCGAGACAGCGCCCAGCGCATGCTCGCCGGGGCCGATGGATACGTTGTTTGCTATCGAGCAGTAGCGCCCCACAGTCGCATTCGATATCAGGCAATTATACCCGATATAGCTATAATCGCCCACAAAACTCTCATCGGAGATGATAGAGTTTTTCATGGCCTCGACATGTTTTCCTTCGAAAATTTTACTTTCAAACTCAGATGAGATTATCGAACGACCCAAAGGCATCGACGTTATCTTTGAATTCAACATTTCCAAATAAAGATCGCCGATGGAATCTCTTATCCCAAATTCAACCGTCCTGAATCCAAATCTCAGCAAATCGACCATTTCTTTGTTGTAGTTATTCTCCATCTTCTCCCGCAATAGGTCTCCGGTAAGCCCCTCCCTGACGACCTTCGCGGCAAATTCCCCCATTATCATCTCCGCCTTCACTCGCGAGAGGACAGCAGAATGATCGCCACGCTCGAAAAAATGACGCTCTACCAATTCGGAAAAGATACTATCGTCGATAGTCTTCACTACAAATTCACGGCTCATCAGCCTTGACAGAATACCGGCAAGCTTTCTCTCAATCTTTTTCTTGACCACGATTTTCAGCTTAGTAATCAGCGCCTCGCTCCCATTCCCTTACTTCGCGATCAGGCTCTTGATGCGTCGCTTGAGCGCTTGGCGGACATGTCCGGCGAAAGTCTCGCGAGCAGCGACTCCGCCGGCGCCTGGCGCCGGCAATTCCTTCGCGTCGCCTTCCACGTTCCAGGTTGTAACGGCGGAAAGCGCATGCGCCCGGTAATAGGCCTCCTCCTCGTCGACGACGGCGCTGTTGGTGTACCAGGGTAGATGGCGCGCCTGATAACGCCCCATCGTTCGCAGGGCGGGCCCGTAGCAATAGGGCACGCCCGGCCGGTAGAGCGCGAAGGTGGTGTCGATGTCAGCCTCGAACACATCGGGCTCGACCTGGCGGCCGTACAGGCCGCTTTCCCAGGATACGACGCGGTTCTTGAGATGGTAGTGATCAGGCAGGTCGTCGATGCGCAGTCCGAAGCCCGCCTTGAGGATATGCGGATAGGACTGCATGAGCCGCCTGAATCGGAAAACGGCGTCGAGCGGCACCTCCTCGGAGGGAATCACGTCCGGGTCGGTATAGACGAACCACTCCGACATGATCACGGGGTGAAGTTCGGGAAGCTTCCAGAGCGAAGTGTGCCCGAGATTATGGGGAGAGCGGATGACACGATGCCTGGTGGCCTCCAGATAGGCCAGGAGCGGCGGATAGGTCGAGGCGTTGTCGATGATCGTGATGTTCTCGTGGCCGGCGCGCTCCAGCCACTCCACGAGGCGCCGCAGGCAAGCCACCCGATCGCGGGTATTGATGAAGACCGGCACCGACCTGACGAAGGCGGCAGCCTCGTTCGCCGGCGCCGCCCCGGCATCTGCCGGGATCGATCGTGCGTTGCCTTCGCGGCGCATCAGCGGGCGCAACGACGAGACGGCCTTGTTCAGAGCCCTGTCGAGACCCTGGCTGCCGCTCCGGAAGACTTTTCCATATTCTGCGATCCGACCACGAAGGTCGGCGATCTCGGTGCCCGACACTCCGAGCCGCGGCTCCGCCACCGCCAGCAAATCCTCGAGCTTCTGGACCTCCATGCCATCCCCTGGCCTTGCGGGCAGGGCATTTCCCGTGATGACGGCGTGCGCGACCTGTTGAAAGCGCGGCTCCAGCCACGGCCCCAGCTTTTGTGTTCCAGCCGTATAGTGTGCGAGCTGACGCAGTGCGGTCGAGCGTGCGACGCGTTCATGGGCAGCCGCGCGAACATTGCTGTCCGAACTCGGATGAACGCGATAACGCACCAGCGCCTCGGGAATGTTATCTCCTTTCGCGCCGCAATTGAGCATCCTGGCCCACAGGTCGTAATCCTGCGCAGGCATTTCATGATAGCGAAGCTGGTGAGCGTCCAGAAAGTCCCGGCGCATCATCACCGCCGGGTGGGCGAAAGGCGTCCCGACCATGGAATGCAGGGCGACCGCTGCAGCGCCGAGAGGTTCGCGATGCAAGCCGGTTGGATTGCCCTCTTGATCCATCATCTCGATGAACGAGCCGAGAATCGCGTGATCAGGATGAGCAGACAGCCACTCGACCTGCCGCGCGAGCCGGTGCGGCAATGCGATATCGTCCGCATCCAGGCGCGCTATCAGCGTGCCGCGCGCCTCGCCGAGGCCGAGATTGAGCGCATGCGACAGTCCAGGAGCGCCTCCACTGCGCCGCAGCACCCTGACGCGCGAATCCGTCGCCGCGAAACGGCGCAGGATCGTGGGAGATTCGTCAGTAGACAGGTCGTCCACCACCAGAAGCTCGAAGTCGGCGAAGGTCTGAGCGAGCACCGATATCAAAGTCTGCTCAAGATAGCGCTCCGCGTTGTGTACCGGCACGAGCACAGACACGAGCGGGGAAGCCTGCGGATGAGAGTCCATGTGCGATCAATACCTGACGAGATCCAACATCAGCACGTTACGGCGCTGTGGCCAAGCTCGACCTGCAGCCTGTTCCAGCGCGCTGGAATGAGGTCGGTGGCGTCCATTCCGGGATCGGCGAACCACCGAGCGGGTGCAATCACCCTCGCGTCCGGGCGCGGGTCGAGCCAGGCGCCCCACCAGCTGAACGTGCTGTTGGCGATCACATGGTGCCGACATGCGGCCATGATCCGCATGTCTTCGTAGGCCTTGTCGGCGGCATTGCCCTCGACATGCACCATCTCGATCGGCAGGCGGATGTTCTCGCGCGTCCACGCGTGATCGTCCGAAAAGACGAAACCGACCATGTCGGAGCCGCACTCCTCCATCAGCGTTGCGATCGCCTTCTCGTAATAGGCCGGAGAGCAGGTGCCGTGCACCGCGAGCGCGTTCGGGTTGCTTACGTAGTCCCCGCGCCGGATATGGATCGAAACGGTGTTGTCCGCCGCCGCCCGCTTCACGAACTCCGCATTCGCCGGAGACGGAGCATGGCGAAACTGAAAATCCCTTCTCAATGCATCCGCGAAGTCGGCAAAGTACCGCTCGCTCTGCCAATATCCATCAAGATAGACATTGCCAGATTGCGAAGCCACCGCTGGATCGAAGCGCAGCCCTTTCTCCACGACGTGCCGGACAGGACGGCGCCAAGGAAGCAAGCGGGTCCAGCGGCTGTCCGCTCCGAGGGGCACTGCCAGGCCGGCCGGCGCATCGGGGACTTCCAAAACGAAAAAATCCAGCGCATAGGCATGCACATTGTAGTCGGCGAATGCTTGGCGATCGATTGCTAGGCTGTCACGGTTCCTCAATGCCAGCGCGCGACCAGCTGCATACTGGAACATCTGGTTTCCGAGGCCGCCGATGATGCGGGTCGTTATCATGCTATCGTTGCTTTCCGCCGATCGACGACAAGGCGTCACGTAACGCAGACAGGAGACCACCTCGCGGATCAGCCCGAGGACCTTCGGCTTCAGCCGTCGATGGCCTGTCAGTCGCAGATTCGGGCAAGCTCGCCTCCGGAGCGGGGGCAACCGCTTGGCTGCGCGCGGCCTCTTCGGCGAGGAACTCGCTATTGGGCCGTATCGTGATCATCTCGGGCGGCTTCCGGCTCAATCCGACGATGATCTCCAGTGCGCCCGCCAGGTTTCCGAAGAACTGCCAGCGTGTCAGATAGTCCTGCCGCGCCGCCACCACGGCCGGAAGGCAAGTACCGTAGCCGGTCTCGTCTGCGAGCAAGCTACCAATCCGAGCGATCGCCGCTTCCGGCTCTGCGATATCGATGCGCGTGAACGCGTCGGGCGACGCATATCTCTCCGCATTGACGCTGCCGGAGTAAATCGGATGACAAAAGGCTAGCCACGCATCGGGCATCTTCTCGGTAACGAAATCCCGCTCGTCGCTGTTTTCCAGAACGAGCGTATATCGGTAGGGCAACAGGGTGTCCCACTTGCTTTCAAAAGGTCGAATTCCTCGCCCGAAGATATCGATCGCAGGATGCACTTGCCGCAAACGTTCGAGGAAATCGAGTCGCCGCCTGTGCCCTTCGGTAAAGGCTTTGTCGGATATCAGGACGCAGATGTCCCGGCTTTTGGCTGGCGGGGGCATCACCAGCAGTTCGTCGAGATCGCGCTCCACAAACCAGGGATGAGCGGGCTGAAGGTAGATCTGGCGGGGGTGAGACAGATCGTTGCGGCCACTGATGACATAGCCGAACTGAGCGAGAAACTCAGGATGATACCGGCCAATGTCACTTGGCTCTCCGGTGATGAACACTGTGCGATCCGGCGGACAGAAAACATCGGCTCGCGTCTCGAGCGACTCGAAGACGGCCCACGCCTCGCAATGCTTGAGCGCCTCGTCGACACTGAACCGAAAGCTTCCCCAACGGCCCGAGCGCCCTGGTGTCTGGCGCAACCAAGGCCACCGCGGCGCACAAGTATCTAGCCGGACCAACCGTGTCATATGCGCTGCATCTGCCACTGGGGATCGATATGGACATAGCCGAAGGGCTGCTCGCCCTTGTGTTGGACGTTGTAGTCCTTGGCTTCCGCGACTCGGAACGAGAGTTGCCCCGCCTCGCCGAAATAATCGCAGATCCCGAAACGGCTGGCGTGTACCTCAAAAATATATTCGCCGTGAACAAGAAGGTTAGCGGGGATGACGCCCTCCAGGACAAAATGCCCGATCGGGAACCGCGACTTTTCAGCATCCCAGTCGTCGAAAAGCGCCCGTGCGATCACATGACCGTCGATGGTCTTGACATAGAATCCGAGCCGAAGGTCGTCGATCGGCGTCAGAATCTCGACTTCGATCGAAACCGCAATCTGCTCTTCCCCGACGAAATCCATCAGGTTCCGCGTATCCTGACGGACGTTCATATCGACGAGAATGATATCGTCCGTGATGATCGGCAAGGACGCCGTCCGTCTCGTTATGGTACTGTTCAGGTATTTCCGGACGGCGCTTTCGACGGCCTGCTTCGGGCCGGCCCTGCCGGCCTCGAGCAGAAGGGCAGTATCGCACACGCCCCGCACCGCAGCCATGGAATGGCTAACGAACAGGACCGTCCGCCCTTCATGGGCCAAGGCGTCAAGCTTCTTCTGAGACTTGGCCTGGAAGCCCGAGTCGCCCACCGCCATGACCTCGTCGAGGATGAGAATATCCGGCTCCAGATGCGCGGCGACGCCGAAAGCGAGACGGACATACATGCCGCTCGAATAGCGCTTGACGGGCGTATCCAGAAACTTGGCGATTTCGGAGAAATCGACGATCTCATCGAACCGTCGCTTCACCTCGGCCTGCTTCATGCCGAGAACGGCGCCGCTAAGAAAGATATTCTCCCGCCCGGTCAACTCCGGATGAAACCCGGTGCCGACCTCGAGCAAGCTGCTGAGCCGCCCACGCACACTGACCTTGCCGCTGGTCGGCGCCATGACGCGCGACAGCACCTTTAGCAGCGTCGATTTCCCGGAACCGTTTCGGCCAATGACCGCCATGCGTTCGCCGGGCTCGACCTCGAAGCTGATATCCCGCAGGGCCCAAAAATCGGTACTCTCGTCGTCCTCGCCTGAAGGGCGCAACGAATGGAGCATGCGACCGACCGTGTCGCGCAAGCTCCCACTCTCGGAGTCGCTGGCTCGGCCGATCCGGAAACGCTTCGATAGGCCTTCGGCAATAATGGCTTTTTTCATCGTTTTTATAGGTCGTCGCAGAAACGACTTTCCGATTTCATGAAGAACCGCACGCCCGGAATCAGGCAAACTACGGTAAAGACGACCGCTACGCTGAAGCTGAATGTCGGAAACGGTGTTCCGGCGTCCAACAACGACCAGCGAAACCCATCGATGATGCCGACCATCGGGTTGAGCGCGAAGACCATACCCCACTTGCCGGGCACAACGCTGCTGGCGTAACCGACAGGGGACATGTAGGCGCCCAGCTGCAGAACGACCGGCAGAAGATACCTGAAATCGCGGTAACGGACATTAAGCGCCGCGACCCAGGTGCCGCAGGCCATGACGAACAAACACAACAACAATATACAGACTGGCAAGAATAAAACATTAATTCCAGGAGGATGCCTAAAATAGATCGCCAGCAAAAAATAGATAAAGAAAGATATTACGAAATCAACAACACCAACAAATATGCAACTGACTGGCAATATAATCTTAGGAAAATAAACTTTTGATACGATCGGCGTGTTCGCAATGACGCTATTGCCCGCCTCGGAAAAGGTCGTCGCGAAAAACATCCAGGGGAGGAGGCCCGTGAAAACGAGGAGTGCGTAGGGTGAGTCATTGGACGGCAGCTTCGCGAACCCGCCGAAGACGATCGTGAACACAATCATCATCGTCAGCGGGCGAATGACGGACCAGCTGAAACCAATAAGCGTCTGCTTGTATCGAACGACGAGATCGCGCCATACCAGCAATTGAAAAAGTTCACGGTGTTGCCAAACGTCGCGCCAATAGTTCGGATTCTGCGCGTCGGCCGTAATCTCGATCACTGCTTGATTGCCATCGGGCGCCGATTTGCCCTGTTCGGCAATAAGATACGCCATTAACCGATCATCCTGTGAAATTTCGCACGTTCGCGATGAAGCTGGTAGTGCAAATCCGCGCGCGTTTCTAGCCCGCATGGAGACGCAGCCCCGCCCCGCCTGTTGCGCTGATCGCACTGGCATCACCGACAATAACACTTCACGCGATGAGGCGGCTCTCTCGCCTTGTACAGGATCCCGCACTCAAAGCACACGGCTCAAATACTCGGCTCCAGCATCCCACGGGATCTGCCAAGCTTGCTCGGCACTCTGGAAGGGTAATAGACCGGATAATCCATGACCGAGCCACGACCACTGCCGTCCGAGCTGGGGTAGAGCGACTGAGGGCTCGTCTCAAAGAGGGCCGTTTGATGCGCTCCGAGCCGGAAGACTTTTGAGCGTTGATGCAAACGCGAACGCGTGGTGGAAAGCCATCAAATAGGAGACTTAGTGGGGAAACAACAAGCGTCGAAGCGGCTGCATTCCCAGCCCGAGCTGTTTGCGCCAGCGCATTATCGGTCGCTCGAAAGCGATATGCAGCACAATCCGAACAGCTACGGCGGAAGAAGCAGTTAGCGTGAGCCTGAGCGGCCGCGGAGCGCTAGCGGCGCCAGCAATTTCGCGACTGTAGCTATCATCCCTGCCCGAACCAGATGGATCGCGTAACTGCCTAACCAATGAAACGAAGAACGCGAGATGCAATCCCCAGTGAACACCATCTGGACCTGCTCACCGCGCATCACGACGACGTAAGCCGCCCGGTTGCGGGCGTCCCCGCACAGGATACGGTGTTCGCCGAGCAGCCACAGATCGCCACGACGGCTGACAGCAGTGGCCGCCAGCTCCGGCAGCGCATCGGCCGGATCCACCTTCGCCTGCAATGTGCACCTGTCCAGTCGGCCCGAGATGGCCCGGGCAAACGACAGGCACTTTGCTGATACCCAGCAGCCCGGCCGCCTCGTACCGATCGTGACCGGCGACGATCTCGCCGGCCTTGTCGACCATGATGGGCGCCACGAAACCAAACGCCTCGATGCTCTCCGCGATCAGGTGGATCTGTTTAAGCGCATGCGTATGTGCGTTGCGCGGCGACAGCTCGGACAACTCACGTTCGACGATCCGCAGCGCTAGTTGCGCTATCGCCCGGTCAAAGGCGGGTTGTCACCAACGCCGGTGCGACGCTGACGCGTCCGCGCGCGCGGGTGTCTCCCTTCCCACCACCGGTTGTTCCCAGCTACCTCAAAAGCAGTTCCCTGCTTGCGATCAGTTGAAATTCCTGCTGATTCAGGGGTCTTCATCGCCCGGCGTGTCTTGAAGATCTTCGCGTTTTCCGAATTCTGGAAGGTCAACGAGGCACTTTTCATCACGGAATTCCCTGATGTTTCCTGGCTAGCAGGGAGATGGCGCCCCACCGCCGAGGTTGATTTTCACCCCGCGCAGCATCGGCTCGGACATCGAGAAGCTTGTGCCATTTTGGCCGACGCCATAGACGATCTATAACGAGGAGTGCGCCACAGATGGTCTTGAAGATAATCCCGGTCGTGATGTGTGGCGGTGCGGGAACGCGTCTTTGGCCAGTCTCGCGGGACACGATGCCGAAGCAGTTCATCCCGCTGCTGGGGCAGGGATCGACCTTTCAGCGGGCGATGCAGCTGCTGTCCGATCAGGCCGTCTTCGCCGAGCCGATCGTGATCACCAACGAGGCCTACCGCTTCACTGTTCTCGAACAGTTGCAGGCCGTCGGGTTGTCCGCGCAGATCGTGCTGGAGCCGATGCGCCGTGACTCCGCTGCTGCAGTGGCTGTGGCGACCGAACTGGCTTTGGCGCGCGACGAGCAGGCCGTGGTCGGCGTCTTTGCCGCCGACCATATCGTTCAGGATGGCGCGCTTTTCGTCGAGACCTGCCGCAAGGCCGGCGCCGTTGCGGCACAGGGCCGGATCGTGACGATCGGCATCCCGCCGAGCCATCCTGCGACCGGCTACGGCTATATCCATCCCGGCGAGGAGATTGCCGGCGGCGCCCGACAGGTCGCGGCCTTCGTCGAAAAGCCTGACGCGCAGCGCGCCGCGCGATACCTGCTGGACGGCTATCTCTGGAACTCCGGCAACTTTATATTCGACGCCGCGACGATGCGCGGCGAGTTGGAGGCCTTCGAGCCGCAGGTCCTTGAGCCCGTGATCGCGGCTGTCGCCAAGGCCAAGCCCGATCTGGACTTCCTGCTGCTCGATGCCGAGGCCTTCGGGCAGGCCAGGACGATCTCGATCGATTACGCCGTGATGGAGCGGACGAAGAAGGCGGCTGTCGTCGCCGGCAATTTCGGCTGGTCGGATGTCGGCGGCTGGTCGGCGGTCTGGGACCTTGCGGAGAAGGACGCCAGCGGCAACGTCATCGAGGGCCGTGGCTATGTGCTCGACGGCTCGAACAATCTTGTCCGGTCCGAAGATGCGCTCGTGGCGGTGATCGGCCTCGACGATGTCGCGGTGATCTCGACGCGCGACGCCGTGCTCGTGGCGCCGAAGGCCAAGGCCGACAAGGTCAAGGAGATGGTCGCGCTCATCGCCGCCAGGGGCGAGTCGGAAGCCGGAGCCCATCGCGAGATTCAGCGCCCTTGGGGCAAATATCTCTCGGTCGACATCGGCTCCCGCTATCAGGTGAAGCGCATCACCGTGAAGCCGGGCGGCGTTCTTTCCCTGCAGAAGCACTATCACCGTGCCGAACACTGGGTCGTCGTGCGCGGCACCGCCGAGGTGACGCGCAACCACGAGACCATCGTCGTGCACGAGACCGAATCAATCTATCTGCCGATCGGCTGCGTCCACCGAATGGCCAATCCTGGCAAGATTCCGCTCGAGCTGATCGAGGTCCAGGTCGGGTCGTATCTGGGTGAGGACGACATTATTCGGATAGAAGATATCTACCGGCGCAGTTAGGGCCGGCCATGCATTGGATTGAAGCTGGCCACTCGATCGGGGCCGCACAACGATCCGGGCAGGGAGAGCACCGATGCGTGCTCGCGCCCAGGTCGAAATGGGAGTGCCTGTCGGGTTCGGGCTCGGCGCCAAAACGGCCTGTATGCGCAACCGAAACCACTGGCCGACGTGATTTTGGAGATCGAGTTACCAACGCCGACGCTTATGCTGGGGAATACGTCCCTCTTGCGAACGGGGCACTGAAAGCGGTCATTCGGCAGGACGGAGCGGGTCGGCAGGGGGCGGCCCACGCTGATTGTCATTGGCCAGAGCCAGGGCGATCGCGCCGCAATAGTTTGCCCACGTCGCGATGAACGCGCCGCATCGGCCGCAGAGGACTTCGCTCTCAGACTTGAGAACGCGCGGAGCTGAAACATGCGGAGAGCCACATGTTTCGCATCGGAACTCGTTCTGATCCATGTCGAAACACCCGGACTAATGTCCGTCTGTCGCGGCAAGTTCCGTGCCGGTTCATCCTCTGCCACGATAGACGCCGGAGCGCGCCTTGATCGAATGCCGCCAGCCGAGCGGCGATCCGAAGCACAAAGGCGGTGAGACGGCCGGTGCCGGGGCTGCCCGAGCGGCGCGATGGACCGCTGTTCGAATGCAACGTTCCCCCGATGCGGACAGGTTCGACCTTCTCCACCGGCAAGCCATGAACCGGACCAGGGCGGCCCATGATCGACGCTTGGAGCGCCTGGTTGCAGGTGCGGCTCGCGCTCAATGCCCGCTGAAGACCAGCGCCTGGATCGGGAGCACCACCGCCTGGATCCGCAGCAGCAGGGCATGCACCAGGGCCACTGCGTCGACGGCATGGAGAACGAACTTTCGCCCGGTCGAGAGCTTGCCCGATACAATCAGGTCGTGGTTGCTCGAATAGGCGTTGGCGATGCAGCTGCTGCCCGGCGTCACTCCATCAAGCCCGTCGGGATAGAGAGGCTCAAGGTAGGCCAGCAGTGTCCCCGGCTTTGCAACCTGCTGGACGTCGACCAATTGATCCCCAGCCCGCACCTGGCCTGTGGCGATGAAGTCCTGAACGCCCGTCACCACCATCGGGATGATCACCCAGGGCTTCGACATACAAGTTACCTCGGCGACCATGCCGACCTTCATCACCTGTCCCTCGACCTGCGAGAAGCCGGCCTGAAGATAATTCCGCCCCGCCTCCTCCGGGATCAGGACACCGGCCGGCCGCATGATGGGCGTGACGATGTCGCCGACGCGCAGCGTGAACTGCTCGACGCGGCCGTTCACGCCGGCGCGCACAACGGTCTTGTCGAGATCGGCCTGCGCTTGTGCGAGGGCGGCCTCCGCGCTGGCCTTCTCGGCCGGCAGCAAGGTCGAAATGCGGATCTCCGCGGTGGACTTCGCAGCCACGACAGCCGCTAGAGCAGCCTCGCGCCCGGCCGTCAGATTCTCGAGCCGTTCGATCTCGCGCCGGGCGACGACATCGTCGTTGCGGCGCCGCAGCTCCTGCTTCGTCTCCAATTCGTCGAGGGCTTGCTTATGGGCGCTCGCGGCCTCGAGAATGCGGCTCTCGTCGGTGAGGAGTTCGGCCTTGGCAACAGCGATGGCGGCCTCCGTTTCCGCGATCTTGCGCCGCGCCGTTTCGACCGCCGCCTCCTCCCTGGAGCTGTCGAGGCGAAAGATCGGGCTACCCTTTGTGACGGGACCGCTGAAGCCGAGATAAACCTGCGCGACGCGTCCGGTGCCCTCCGAAATGATCGGGACGGTACGGAACATCACGTTCGCGTTCGTCGTCGCCGGGTGATTGTAGAAGATCACCGTGATCAGGCCGATCGTCAGCATGAGGCAGGAGATGATGCCCCAGCGCAGCTCAAACCACACCGAATAGAAGGTGATTTCCTTGCCGAGCCGCTTGCCCTGCCCGTACCGCCGGTAAAGGTAGTCGGGCAGGAGCGTCAGCATGGAGCAGAACAGAAGCTCAAGCATGACCGCCCTCCACCTTCTGGAGTGCGTTGGGATCGCCCGCGCCAGATCCCGCCACCGGCTCCGCTGCCGCCGCGTCGTCAGCTCTTGTCGGCCGCCTCGGCGCTATCCCGGCAATGCGTTCGAGCGCATGTGCCATTCTGCCGAACAGCCCCGAGAAATCGGGGATATCGATCAAAGCGAGCAGTAGCCCGGCGACCCAGAACAAATGCACATGGGTGAACAGCGCGAGCAGCCCGAGGACCGCAACGATCTCGAACTGGAGCTTCTGGGATTTATGCGCCATGCGCTCCGGCAGGGTGTGCAGCCGAAGGAAGATCAAACCGACGCTCAGCACCGCCAGAAACAGGATCACGGCCGATACGACCATGAGAACGTCTGTCTCTCCCGGCGCAGTGATGAAGGCCGGCAGGGAGTGCGGTGCGAGCGGGTGAAGTTCGGCTGCCATAAACGCACTCCAGTCTCGAATCAGCCGATCCAATTCCGTGCGAAATCGGCTTCCTCATAGTCATCAGGCTTCTGCCGTTTGGGCAACTTGATCTTTTCCCGTGACGGCGCCTTGTAAGGGACGGAGCTGAGGATGTGGGAGATGATGTTGAGCCGGGCCTGGCGCTTGTCGTCGGAGCGTACCGCATACCATGGCGCCCAAGTCGTATCGCTGGCGCGAAACATCTCGTCGCGGGCCCGCGAGTAATCGTACCAGCGCGAGTATGATTTCAGATCCATGGGAGAAAGCTTCCAGATCTTTCGCGGATCGTTGATGCGCTCCTCCATCCGCCGCGTCTGTTCGTCCTGGCCGACTTCCAGCCAGTATTTCAGAAGGATGGCGCCGGAATCGACTATCGCCTTCTCGACGCCCGGGACGACCTGCAGGAACCCTTTGGCCTGCTCCTCGGTGCAGAAGCCCATGACCCGCTCGACGCCGGCCCGATTGTACCAGCTACGATCGAAGATCACGATCTCGCCAGCCGCGGGAAGATGCGGCAGATAACGCTGCACATACATTTGCGATTTCTCGCGCTCCGTCGGCGGCGGCAGCGCCACCACCCGGAAGATCCGGGGACTGACGCGCTCCGTGATCGCCTTGATGACGCCGCCCTTGCCGGCGCCATCCCGCCCTTCGAAGACGATGCAGACCTTTGCGCCCGCATGCTTCGCCCATTCCTGGAGATTGACCAGCTCCGCGTGAAGATCGCGCAGCTTCCGCTCGTAGGGCTTTCGTTTCAGAGGCTCGCTACCCTTGGCTTTCATCGTCGGCGCCCTCCCCCTAGGACCAGCTCAAGAAGAACGCGACGTCGCCGGGCAGCCCGCTCGGCCAGTCGATGATCAAGGCGCGAAGCTTGTACTTGGCCGGCTGGAGATGCTCCTTCCAGAATTCATAGGCTTGCCGCGGCCGGCCGGTGAGCGTGGTCGGCCAGTCGGCTTCAGCGTTGTTGATGGCCCTGCCCCGATCCGTGCAGAGCTGGCTCGGGAAGCGCATGACGAGGACCTCGGTCTCACCCCGGCCGGCCGCCGCGCGGGTCTTTGCCGCGAGACTTTGCTTGATTTCCTCGATCTTCTCCGGGGTGACGGCAATTTCCTCGCGCAGAGTGGCAGCAAGCTTGCTCTGCGCTTCCTCAGCCTTGCTCATGGCGCCCGCCAGCTTGGACGCCCTCGCCATTTCGAGATCGGCCATGTAGGACCGAAGATCGTCGGCCGACATGAAGCTCTCGTCGGCGAGCGTGCCTGCGTTCGGACTTTGACTTGCGGGCGACATCGTTCGCATCTCCTTCAACGATCGCAACCAGCGTCCTCGACGCGGGGTCGAGCCGGCGAATTCAATATTTCTGGATGTAGACGGCCTCGGCGAAGGTCAGGTCGATCATGTCGCCGCGCCGCATGCGCCGGAGATCGTCCTTGATCCCGGGGTCGGCCACCGTAAGGCTGCGCGGCCCGGCCGGCCCGACGAAGTCCACGACACCCGTGGCCGGATCGAACCTCTCGAAACGCGCGGTGATCGTCAGCGACCGCGTGACGAATTTGTCGGGCAGGTTGTTGAAGGACGGCGCGCCGACGGTATCGGTATAGACGATGCCCGGCCGGGCCCCCTTCCTTGCGCGCCTGGCGCCTAGGATCACCCCTTCGGCGCGCTGGATCTCCAGCCTGTCGCCAACGCGAATGCCCTGCAGGTCGCCAAACACCTCCGGAACTGCGACGTCCCAGACGAAACGACCTTGCCGTACGGAGACGATGCGCGCGGCCGGGTCGACTCCGGCGACTTCGACATTGATCCGCTCGATCTCCACGGGCCCGACACCGGCCACGACGATGGTCGTGCTGGTGACCGTGGGCGCGCAAGCGGCGGCGCCCAAGGCCAACGAGATCGCCAGAGCCCAGTATGCATGCTTTGACATCGTCACTCTCCACCCTGAGTTGAAGTCACCGCTTGTTATTCCTTGATCGCCCCTTCGGACCGGACCTGCCACTCGCCTATCGACTGCCGAAGCTCGGACTCGAGGCCGTCGATCAGATGCCGATATTCGATGCATCGCGCAGCCCTGGCGGGAGCGTCGGAAGCCTCCCAACGCCGGAGGGCCTGCTCTGCGTCGGCGAGGTCCGCGCACAGTGACCGGAAGCTCTGACTCCCCAGCACCAGCGCCTCGATCGCCTTCTTATGCTTCGGCAGCAGCCGAATGGCAGCCAGAACGCCCGGGTCCATTGGAGCGCGCCCCCTGCGAAACTGAATAATTATGTGGTCGCCCGACCGGATTGGGAGTAAATAACGGTAGATTACACTGAGAGCACGCCCTTGCCTTGAAGTTTTCGCGTGGTTTTCTGGCTTGCGGGGGGCCGATTCCATGGAGAATTATCGGCTTTTCGAGCACAGAAATGTTGAAAACCATCCGGAAGCCGAGCTTCAGGACGGTGAAATTCGCGCTCAATTGGACAAGGTCATCGCCAGCACCGAGTTCAACGTGCCCGAGCGCGTGCGGCAGTTCTTGATCTATGTGATCAACCAGACCCTCTCGGGTCACGCGGACCGGATCAAAGCTTATTCCGTCGCGGTTGAAGTCTTCGGTCGCGATGCGAATTTTGACATTCAGAACGATCCGGTCGTTCGGATCGAAGCCGGCCGCCTCCGGCGCGCGCTCGAGCGCTACTATCTGCTGGCCGGGAGCTCGGACCCGATCCTGATCGAGATCCCCAAGGGCGGCTACGTGCCGCGCTTCCAGCGGCGAGAGGCTCCGCCGACCCACATCGAAAGTCCCGCGCTTATCCCTGCTCCGGAGAAGCAGGATTTGGCGGGAACAGGCGACGCGTGGTGGGGAAGCCGGCGGTTCGCCTGGGCTATCGTTATGGCAGCGCTGTGCCTTGCCCTCCCGCTTTTGTGGTTAGCCATCCTGCCGGCGCCGGCGCCCCCCGCCAGGGAGCCGCCGCGACCGCAAGGCCCTTCCCTGATCGTCAGGCCGCTCTCGAACTTGTCGGGGCAGCCGGAGGTCAACGTCTATATCGCCGGTCTCGGAGAGGAGCTGCTGACGCAGCTCTCCCGCTTCAAGGAGCTGACGGTTTTCGGGGGGGAAAACTCCGCCGCCGTATCGCCCCGCGTCTCGGCCTCGGAGCTCACAAGCCAGTTCGGCAACCGTTACATTCTTGAGGGTGGCATCCGTCTTTCCGACGGCAAGCTGCGGGTGACGATCCGCGTCCTGGATTGGGAGAGTTCCGCCATAATCTGGTCGGGAACCTATGACGCCGACCCGCGCGCCGCCGACATCGTCGGCGTTGAAACGATGATAGCCTCGAAGGTCGCGACGGCGATCGCCCAGCCCTATGGAATCATTTTCAGCGCCCCACCACGGCCGACGCAATCGGGGGGCGTCCAAAATCTCGAAACCTATCAATGCACCTATCGGTTCTATCGCTACCGCGCGGTGCTCGATCAAACCGAGCATGCGGCGACGCGCGCGTGCCTCGAGAACGTCACGGCACGCTACCCGGACTTTTCGACCGGTTGGGCGATGCTGTCCTACCTCTATCTCGACGAGGACCGTTTCCAGTTGAACAAGCGGCTAGGTTCGCCGCCGCCGCTGGAGCGGGCGAGGACGGCAGCCGAGCGCGCAGTTCACCTCGATCCGGAGAACATCCGCGCCCTTCAGGCGCTGATGACCGTCCTGTATTTCAGCAGAGAAGCCACCGAGGCGCTGCGGGTCGGCTCTCAGGCGCTCGCGCTCAATCCGAACGACACCGAACTGCTCAGCGAGTTCGGCAGCCGGGTGGCGCAGGCCGGAGACTGGCAGCGAGGAGCTTCCTTGCTCGAAGAGGCGATGGCAAAGAACCCGGGCAACTCGGACTACTATACCGGGCTCCTGGCTTTGGCCGCCTATATGCAAGGCGACAACGCACGCGCCACCGACCTCATCCGCCGCGCAAACCTGCGTCGGTTTTCAATCTACCATTTCGTCGCCGCGCTGATATTCGCGCGGCAGGGATTGCACGCTGAAGCAGCGCAATCCCGCGCCGAGTTCCTGCGGCTGAGGCCGGGATTCTTCGACAAATTCGACGACGAACTCAACAGCCGCAACTTCAACGCGAGAGATCGCTCCATTCTGATCCGCGGCGCCATCGAGGCCGGCTTCCCCGTGCCCACCCGTTTCGCCGCTGAGACGGAGCGGAGATCCGGCGCTCTTTCGAATTCGGGATCAGGGGAAACCGGCTCGGCGCGTAGCCAACCGTAACCTACTACCCCGGGTTTCATTCGCAGCTTTCTCTCTATCGCAACAGGGAAGCAAAGCGCCCGGTGGACATGATGGCCCGACGCAGTCTCCCCGGCGGCCGCCATCGAGCACCTCCAGCTTTGATGCCCCGACAGAAACGTCGCGCCTTGCGCCGTTTTTGTCTCGATCAGGCAGGTTCTCAACCGGAGGCTCGATGATCGCCATGGCTTGCCGACCGTGCTTGCTCACCCTCGCCTTTGCAGCGCTCGCGATACAGGGCGCATGGGCGCAGACGACGGACTTCCAAGGAGCCTGGCTCGAAGAAGGGCAGATCTGCGCCAATGTCTTCTCCGCGGCGGGTAAGACGCTCGGCTTCAAGCGACCGGCCAACGCCTTTACGGCGGCGTTCGTCATTCAGGGCCAGCGGCTGTCCACTCCGCTCGCGACCTGCAGGATCGGTCGCGTCAACCCGCAGGGCGAGCGGCAGATCCTGCATCTCAGCTGCACGACGACGATAGCGACCGATACCGCGCGGGCCGTGCTCGCGCTGGGTCAGGATGGCGGCCTCTATCGCTACAGCGCGCCCGAGGGGGGCACTGCGATCAGATATCGGCGCTGCACTCCGGAGGCGCTGAAGATGCCTTAGGCCCGGACACCGCACGGCGATTGCCGGAAGCCCGGCTGTCTACGAGAGACCGAGGATTGGCCATGTCAGCTCTTGTCCACATCGTCGATGGCGACGCGGTATCCCAGGCCGACATCGATCGGATGCTTCGAGCTTGCGGATATGAGACCAAGGCTTATGTCAGCGCCGACGAAATCTTGAATCATCGGCCGGATATCGCAAGCGCGAGCTGCATCGTCATCGATACGCAGGCGCCGGATAAGTCGATCCCGGACGTCGTGAGCTTGTTCAGCAGGGCCGGCCTGAACCTGCCCGTGATCTTCGTGACCGACCAGGGGGACATTCGGGTTGGCATCCGGGCGATCAAGGCCGGGGCTGAAGACTTGTTCATGAAGCCTGTCGAGCCCGACGAGTTCATCGACGCTATCGGCCGCGCGATCTCCCGCCATCGTCTTGTCAGTGAACACGAAAGCTGGGTTCGCGTCGGCTTGGCACGGCTGGGGCGGCTGACCAAACGTGAGCGGGAGGTTTTCGATCTGGTCGTTCGCGGCAAGATGAACAAGCAGATTGCCTTCGAGCTCGGAACGACCGAACGCACCATCAAGGCCCATCGTCACAAAGTCATGGAGAAGCTGCAGGTCCGCTCCGTCGTCGAGCTCGTGACCTGCGCCGAGCGGCTCGGTCTGCTCCGCCCGACAACCCCTGAGGGATGAGGCTGAGGCCTGCCGCTTATCGGCATGCTTGGCTCGGAAATTTATGCGCAGGCCTCTGAAACGAGGGTCGCAACGTGCCGCCTCCTCACCATGCGCCGGATGGGCTCAAGACGCCGAAGGCAGCCGCCGTCGCCGGCATTCTCTTTTCGGCTCTTCTCCTGTCCTCGCTGGTGTTGGTGCTGCAGACTTTGCGCCTCAACCCCCAGGATCCTGGAGATTGGGTGGGGCCCCAATCCTGGAAGGTTGCGCTCGCACTGAACCTGATCCCCTTCGCCGGTATCGCCTTCCTTTGGTTCATGGGCGTGCTGCGTGATCGATTGGGAGCTCAGGAGAACAGGCTGTTCGCAACGGTATTTCTCGGCAGCGGGTTTCTCTTCATCGGCATGCTCTTCGTCGCGGCCTCGGCCATCGGCGCGATCCTCCTCACTCACGCTGCCCGGCCGGGCGAGCTCATCGGCTCGGTAACGTTCACTCTGGCGCGATCCTTCGCCTACAATCTCGCCAGCATCTACGCGATGAAGGTTTCGAGCGTTTTCCTGATTACCGCCTCGACCATCGTGCTCCGCACCGGGATCACGGGACGATGGACGGCGTTCACCGGCTATGCGGCTGCAGCGGTCATTCTCTTCGGCAGTCACCTCGTCGACTGGACCTTCCTCGTCTTTCCGATCTGGGTGCTGATCGTCAGCTGCGACATCCTGGTTCGCGAATACCGGCGCGCCGACCGTCCCGGTTAAGCGCAATACCGGGCTATCGGGACATCTTCTCCCCGAGCATCCGGACCGCGTCTTCGAGATCGTCGAAAGCGATCGTCGCATCCGGGCCTTCGAAGAGACCTGCCCTCTCCAGAATCTCCCGCGGCTCCTTGTGCAGTTCCGCGATGGCGAATGTCAGCCCCATCGCCGCCAGGTCGGTCCGCCACCGCAGGAGCATGGTGGCCGCGGTCATGTCGATCTGCGCGACGGCGCTCGCATCCAGCACGAACCAGGATGTGCCGGGCGGGGCCTCCTTCGCGACGCTTTCGAGCCGGGAGCGGACGTAGTCGGCGTTGAAGAACAGAATGCTGCCCTGGATCATGAAGAGCACCATCCCCGGCGGTGGCGCGGCGCTCTCCATCCGGTGCATCTTGTAGAAGCCCGGCCTGCCGGCAACGAGCCCGAGCAAGGCATCGCGCGGCCGCATTTCCTTCAGCAGGACATAGAGCAGCGTGCCGGCAATGGCGATGACGACGCCGCTGAGCACGCCCAGACTGATGGCGCCCCACATGCTGATGAGGGCAAAGCCGAACTCCATGCGGCTGATCCGCCAGGTTTCCTGCAGCCCCTGGAGATCGATCAGGCTCAGCGCCGCAAAGGCGAGGATCGCCCCAAGCGCAGCATGGGGCAGGACTCGCAGCACATCGTTCAGATAGATCAGCAGAACCGCCAGTGCGGCGGCAGAGATCAGGCCTGCCAGCTGCGAACGGCCGCCTGCGGCCAGATTGATCGCGGTTCGCGAATCCGAGACCGTAACGGGGAAGCCGGTGAACAGGCCGGAACAGATGTTGGCCGCTCCGAGCCCCGTCAACTCCCGGTCGGCATCGACCTTGAAGCCGTCTTTTGCACCGAAGCTGCGTGCCCCGACGAGGCCAGAGCTGACACTGACCAGCCAGATCGCCGCGCCGCCAAGCACGAGGTCCGGGATCGGCAAATGGGCGACGTTCGGCAGCGCCCATTTCGGCAGGCCGCCCGGAAGGCTGCCGATGACTTTCATGCCCCGGCCTTCGAAGTCGAAGACCGCAGACGCCAGCACCGCCACGACGACCACGACCAGCGGCCCGGGGATCGGGAAGCGGAGGCGAGCCAACACGACGAGCAGCCCGAACATGGCTGCGCCGAACCAGACCGTGAGCCAATGGATCTGCGAGGCCTTCCGGATGATCTCGAGCAGCGGCAGCACCAGCCCGTCGGACTCGATGCGCACGCCTGTCAGCCGCCCGATCTGCCCGACGAGGATCGATATCGAGATTCCGCTGATGAAGCCGATCAGGATCGGCCGGGACAGAAAGGAAGCGACGACGCCGAGCTTGAGCACGCTTGCGAGGATGCAGAATGTCCCGACCATCAGGGCGAGCGCGGCAGCCGCGGCGACGCGACTCGCGGGATCGTCGAGAGGCAAGGCGGTGAGCGTGGCCGCGAGAACCGTCATCGTCGCGGCGTCCGGCCCGACGATCAGCTTGCGCGAGGGGCCGAGAAGCGCATAGCCGACGAGAGACAAGATGCTGGCGTAGAACCCGACCTCAACCGGAAGCCCCGCGATGGCGGGATAGGCAACCGCGCTCGGAATGGCGACGGCGGCGATCGCCAGCCCCGCGGTGACATCGAAGCGCAGCCATTCCCACCTGTAGGGAAGCAGCCCTTCCGCGATCGGCAACCAGCGCTTCATCGACGCCACCATCCCGAGCTGTCGTCAGCGCCTGCGGAACCGCGGTTCGGCCCCGCCCGGCAGTGGGCCGCCCGCTCCGCTATTGCGCCTTCTGCGGTACGACTTTCTCCCAACCATGATCGGGGTTGAAGCTGTTCATGCGCGACGCGATGAGACGCGTATTCGGGCCCAGATCCTTCTGATAGACAGTGCCCGCGTGATTGACCAGGAAGCTCGTGATCCCCGATCTCGCATAGGTTGCAGGATAGGCGAGAATGGCGAATCCCCCGATCATGTTGCCGCCCGCGATGTAGTCGGTTGCCCCGCCCGCGGCTGAGGGCCCCTGTTTTTTCAGGATCTTGAAGTAGTAGCCGTGATATGGCTGCGGCGTCCCGCTAGCCTTGTAGCCTTCAGTTGCAGCCTGGGCAGCGAATTCACCAAGCGGGCTCGGTTCCTCGCCCGGCCCGGTCGGCCAGTAGAGACCGTCATGCTTGTCCGGTTGGCTGATGATTCTCTGCGCGAAGATGCCTGTGTTCCGGCCGTCATGGCCTTTCGAGGCGTACTCGAATTGCGCATCGAGGATCGCGAGGCTCGCCTGGATGGCATCCAGCTCGTTCTTGCCGATCCGGCGGGCGAGGAGTTCCCGGCGCCCGGCCTCGACCAGGAATTTCCAGCCGCCGCGCGAACGGACGATCGGGATCGGAAACGGAAATGCGTCCTCCCCGACCAGCAGCGTGGCGGTCCGGCCGGTTTCGACGATCGAATGCCGGGCATCATAGGCCGCGATGAAGCGCTTGCGATTGTCGGCGTCGCGAATCTCGTCACCCGAGAAGATGATGTCCCGCCCGGACATGCCGAAAACGGAATACAAGCGCATGGAATCGCCATCGCGCACCGCGGCGGCAAGTGCCGCGGCCGCCTGTTCCGGCGATTGGAACAGCTCCTGTGCGCGAGCGGCCGTCGAAGCGGCACAGAAGCCCGCGGCAATCGCGCAAAGCAGGCGAACGAGCAGATGCGCCGCTGGCCATGTCATGATCATGGAACTGCACCCTCAGTTGCGAAACGCTCCAGCAGATGGCGACGCCGTTTCAGTTCAGAGCTTCCCGGCGGGAATGCGCGAGCCCGAAGCCTTCCAGTGGTCGAAGGTCTGGAAGGGAACGCCGATCTGGCGGTAGTCGACCCGCAGATAGCCATCCGCGCCGCGGTGCACCGCCTCGGGCGCAACCTCCTGCACCTCCTGCGCGATCACCCCGACATAGGTTGTGTGGGCGCCATTATAGGCGAAGCGGTAGAAGCCAAGCCCGTTCTCCGTCACCCCCAGCAGCACGACGTGGTTCTTGAGCTGGATGTCGGAACGGCGCCCGCCGCCACCTCCGCGGCCACCGCCGCCTCCCATTCGCCCGCCACCGCCGCCGCCAACGCGCCCGCCATATCCTCCACCGCCCATGCGTGCACCGCCACCAGCATGCATCGCGCGCCCGCCACCGCCCGACGGCATGCGAGCCATGCTGGCCTGCCCCCGTTGCGATTGAAGGCTCGCGGCTCGGCCCGGC
The DNA here is from genome assembly GCF_056397745.1 of Allobosea sp. 05L423. NCBI lineage: Bacteria > Pseudomonadati > Pseudomonadota > Alphaproteobacteria > Hyphomicrobiales > Alloboseaceae > Allobosea > Allobosea sp. 05L423. The sequence goes on from NZ_JBFTOA010000026.1 coordinate 31,457, forward strand.
TGCATATTGCCGAAAGCGTTGTCGCGTGCCGGCCCCGGACGGCTTGCTCCGGATTGAGGGCGACGGGGCTGAGCGTTTGCCCGCGGCTGCGCTGAGCCCCGGCCACGGTCGGCGCCTGGACGCTCGCCACCGGGACGCCCTGCCCGATCCCCGCCCGGCCTGTTGCCGGCAGCCGCAGCACGATCCCCGCCCGGACGGTCGGGTCTGGCACCGGCTCCAGGACGATCCCCCGGCCTCTGATCCGGTCGTGCGCCTGCCCCCGCTCCGCCGCGATCACCATCGGGGCGCAGAACCTGCTCGCCGCTGCGTCCGCGGAAGTCCATCCGGCCTTCGGCTCCGGCACGGATGCTGTTGTCGGAGAATTTCTGCCTGACCGCGTCGTTACGATATTGAACGCCTTGGCGATGCTGGGGGTTATGCTCCCAATGCGTCACGCGATTGCGGTCGATATTGATGTTCCCTCCGGCCCAGTTGACGTTTCCGCCCCAATACCCGCCAGAGGCCCAGCGCCCCAGCGCATAAGCGGAGCCGAAGGCGAGACCCGTCGCAAGAACGCCGGTGGCGATATAGCCCGGCTCGGGGAAATAATAGGGCGGGTATGCGGGATAGGGCCAGGTGCCGTAGACCACGCCCGGGTCGTAATAGGGCACATAAACCGTGCCCGGGTTGGTCGGCTCGATCAGGATCGTCTGCTTGCCGCTAGTCTGCTGGACCGTCACCTTCTGCTGGGAGCCGGACGACAGCTTTTTGGCGTCGTAGGCCCGCGTCCGCATGCGCTGGACGCCGTCCATGATATCCGGCTGCTGGGCAAGCACCGCGTCGCCGAGCTTTTGTGTCCAATCGAGATTCTTGCTCATCATCTCCAGCACGGAGGGCGTCGCGACCAGCGACTTTACGCTCGCATCCCAGGACTGCTTCTCGGCAGCCGCCTTGAGCTGGTCGCCCTTGAGCTTCTTGTTGGCTGCAACCCATCGATCCGCCTGCACCACCTCGAGCGGATAGGTCGAGGCCATCAGCACTTGCGCCAGCAAGTCGTCCGGATAGAGCGCGATCGGCGCGACCAGCGCATCGAGCTGGGCGGCGGAGAGAACCTGCTCGCCCTGCTCCGCCTGCGCTGCGGCTGGCGCTTGCGGCTGTGGAGGTGGCGCAACCGTCTGCGCGAGCGCCTGAGAAGCGAGCCCACTGACGACGACAGAGGCGAACACAATTCGCAGATGCATGGCATGACCTCGCAACAGCTCCGAAACGCCATCTGGGGTTTCGCACCGCAGTGACGCTCGTTTGCCTATCGGCGGCGTTCGACCAGCGACCTGATCGGCCCCTGCCGCCGAAAAGTCTGAACTTCTTCCTGGGCCATGCGCATGTTTGCGGCCACGCGCCCGTCTAGAATGGTGTCCTGGCCTTCGAGGACCATGACCTTCAATCTTCATCTCCGACAGATTCTCTCCAACCAGACGATTACTACCATCCCCGAGGACCGACACCTGTCCCTAGGGACAATAGGCCACTGCTCGGCCCCGCCGACCGGGATCGGGATTTCAACCCGAAGGGGAGCGGGTCCGGTCGCGGTCCTCATCCGTTCCCACGCTTTTTCGCCTGGTCATCCCGGAGCGCGGACGGGCCGTGCCCCTTGAGAGAACAGGCCGCGCACGAAGCCTCGGGAAACCGCGCGATCGGCATCGGCGAGGACTGCTTTCAACGTCTGGTACGTCGCGCGCAAAGCGGCCCGTTCAGTTCCATACTCGTCGACAAGCTCGACGATCTCCCATTCGAGTTCGTCCGCTTCCGGCGGCTCTTCAAGCGGCTCGGCTGTCATTGTTCCCATCCTCGGAAATGAGAACATTAGAAGAACATATCAGGTGACGGAGTCAATCGACCCGGAGTTGCACCTGTCGGTGGTGCCGACGATCTCGGCGGGAGCTGATGCGCCCGAGAGCTGGGTGGAATTCGGATGTCCCGAACCTGCCCGGCAACGGCCTGAGGCTTGCCTGACATTCGGTCTCGGCAATCCCGCCGCCGCCGGCTGTCACCGGGCATGCCCCACTTTATTCCTATTTCCGGGCGCGTTTTCCCACATGGAAACCCTATGCCTCCCCTCATAAATCCGGGAGCGCCGGCTCGCTGACGGCCGTCAGCGGCAGCCGGCAATCGAGGGAGGCTTGCGATGGCGAACTCGGAAAGCATCCAGGACGCAAATGGGCTCCCGGTCGATCCAATCGCCGGTGCAGCGTATCGGGAGCGACCCGATTTTCCGGTAGCGGCCGGGTATCTGGCCGCCCTGGTTTTGACGGCCTTGGCGACGGTGATCGCGTCCGCCCTGGAGAGCGTGGCAGCAGTTCCAAACCTTTCGCTTATCTACGTCCTGCCAGTCATCATGGCTGCCATTGTATTTGGATTTGGCCCCTCGATGCTCGCCGCCGTGGCGGGCGCGTCGGCCTACAATTTCTTCTTCACCGCGCCGCGCTTCTCGTTCCAGGTCGAGGATCCCGCGAACATCTGGGCAATCGGATTGCTTCTCGTCGTGGGCGGGATGGCGAGTGGCCTGGCATCGTTGGCGGCCCGGCGGCAAGGGGCGATCAAATTGCGGCTCCGCCAGGAACAAGCCTTGCAGTCCTTCAGCTCTGCCGTCTCCGTAGCGAGGCAACCCCGTGACATGGCGAACAGGGCCGCTGCGGCGCTGGAAGAGATGTTCCATGTCTCGGTCGCAGTGATGACGCCCGCTGACGGGCGGCTTGAAATCATATCGTCTCTTGGACCGATCACCGCCAGCGCAAGCGAGCTGGCTGCCGCGCAGTCATCGCTCGACCAAGGCCATCTCGCGCGAGCTGGAGTATATCCTTTCGACACCTCGCGCTTCGACTTCTGGCCGATCAAAGCCCCCAATCAGCAGCCTGTGGTGTTGGGCTTGGCATTCGACCCGCAGGAATATCCTGAACATCCCGAGCTGTTCATTGTCGTTGTGGGTCGACTTCTGGCCGCGGCCTTGAGTTCACGAAGCACCGTCCAGCCGGCGGTAGCGGAATGAGAGGCGCCATCGCCCCCTATCCGGCGCACCAGAGCCGCATGCCTTGGAGATCGCGACGGCCTCAGAGCCATGTCCACAAGATCGCGGCGAGCTACAAATGGCTGGCGGCGAGGGCAGAAGAACAGCCCGTAACCCAGCGCCTTATGAGAAACTGGCTGGGGCGCCAGGATTCGAACCTGGGAATGGCGGTACCAAAAACCGCTGCCTTACCACTTGGCGACGCCCCAATGCGTCGCGCCTTCTAGAACGCGTCGCCGTCCTGCGCAACCGCCTCGCGACGTCCATTCGGGGCCTTCGCAAGAAATCATCCCCAACCTGCAAACGAGCTGTTGCGCCGCGCCCGCGTGCTGGCTATAAGCCGGCCACCAGTTGATCGGAGTGTGGCTCAGCCTGGTAGAGCACCTCGTTCGGGACGAGGGGGTCGCAGGTTCAAATCCTGCCACTCCGACCAAAATTTCCCGAGACATATCAAGTAGTTGAGAATGGGCCGAAAGGCCCTTTTTCGTTTCCGGACAGAAACTCCCGCCCACGCAGCAAAAAGCCGGCCCCGATCCGAGCCAGCCTTGTTGGTCAGTTGTGCCTGCCCTATGCCGCCCGGCTAGCCCGGACGGCCTCCTCCCAGTCGCGCACGGTCGAACCGACGTGATCCTGCAAGTGCGAGACGCACCTCAGGATGGCGGCAACGCCGCGGGGGTCGAGGCGATGGCTCGCGCCAGCTTCGAGGAGCGAGCAGACCGCGTCCGCCATCTCGCGAGCGGCAGAGACGTCGTCCTCCATCGCGAGGATAAGCGAAGAGCTTTGCGCGATGGATGTTTGCGGCGTGACGGGGCTAGGACCCGGCGGCGATAGCGGACCTCAGCGCTGCCTCGGCCCTCGGACCGACGTTCCGTCGGCACTCAGGCCATGTGCAGTCTGGAACGCCTTAACAGCTGCTTTGGTCTTCGGCCCGGCCACGCTGCCAACAACAAGCGAATTGCCGAGCGCGACCAGCGCCCGCGGGATGGCGGTCGTATCCATGAAATGCTCCGAATGCGAAAACCGCGCGAGGCAGGCGGGAAGGGGCACAAGCTTGGCTATTCGGCCTGCAGTGGCTAATCCCCAACGCATGGACAAGAAATGGACCACGCAAGCGTCGCGAACCGTGATCAAGGATCGCTGGATCAATCTGCGCGCGGATGACTGCTTCACCCCCTCAGGTCATGAGGTCGCGCCGTTCTACGTTCTCGATTATCCCGATTGGGTGCATGTCGTGGCAATCACGCCGTCCGACGAGCTAGTCCTGGTACGCCAGTATCGGCATGGCGCCTCGGACTTCTTTCTCGAGCTCCCGGCTGGCACCGTCGATGCGACTGATACGGATCCCACCCAGGCTGCTTCTCGTGAGCTGGAAGAAGAAACCGGATATCGGGCTGCGGATTATCGATTCGTGACGTCGCTTTATGCCAACCCTGGCAATCAGACGAACCGTGTCCACACGTACCTTGCCCTAAACGCCATGCCGACGGGCGTTCGCAAGCTGGACGCCGCCGAAGACGGCATGACGGTTCATTTGATGCCGGTCCGAGAGATGGTGTCGGGGCTGAAGGACGGGCTGTTGCCAGAGTCGCTCAACGTTGCATCGCTGTTCATGGCGCTTGCCGCCGCCGGGCGAGTTTCCCTGAGTTAGGCGGCGGCCCGGTCGGAGCCTCGCCCGATCGCATAAAGGCAAAGAGCTTTACGCGGTCGACAGTTGCGACGTGACGGGGCTGGGGCTTGTCGGAAACTGCGGACTTCCGCGCCGCCTCGATCCTCGGACCGACAATTCCGTCGGCACTCAGCCGTGTGCAGCCTGGAGCGCCTGAACCGCCGCCTTCGTCTTCGGCCCCATCACGCAGTCCACGACCAGTGAATCGCCAAGCGCGACCAGCACCTGCTGAATTGCGGTCGTGTCCATGGAATTCTCCCGGTGTGAAAGGCCCGCCAGAGGCGGCCGGTGGTTGCCAAGCGAGCGATGTGCTAGGCTATTTAAATGAAGCCGCGCATTCTTGAGCTAGATGGCCTGCGCGGGATTGCCGCGCTCGCTGTCTACTTCATCCACTCCGGTGGGTTTGGTTTGCGAGGTTTCGGCGATCTCGGGAACGCGATCGTCGATCACGGCAAGTTCGGTGTGACGCTATTCTTCGTCGTCTCTGCGTTTTGCCTTTGCCTCAGCATCGCAACCGCGGTCGAAGGTGAGCCTGTTGATTGGCGTAGGTTCTTCATTCGCCGGTACTTTCGGATCATGCCACTGTTCTACGCGGCCTGCGCGGTGACGGCTGTGGTAAAGATCTGGGGCGGGATGCCTGCAGATTATGTCGCCGGGGTTCTCACCAAACATTTTTCACTGATCACAATGGTTGACCCGACTACGCGAAACGCCCTTATTGGCATCGAATGGTCAGTTTTCGTCGAATTTCTGTTCTACTTCATGTTCCCCTTCGTGCTCGCGTGGCTCATTGAGGCGCCTTTGAGCATGGTAGCGGTCACGGCTGTCCTGATGTGGCCCCCCGTATGCAAGGCTATTACAGACAATCTCGGGATCGTCGAACCCAACTTCACGATCTTTTGGCACTTCCACTCGTTCTTAATCGGAATGCTGGTCTTCAGGCTTGTTTGGGCCGATGCCCAGAGACGACCGGTGCTTGGATCGGCTCTGTTTGCGGTCGCCGTTGGCCTGAGCGTCGTCGCAATTGACAAGCATGATCACGGATTCAGCGTCTCGGCCGTTTCACTGGCTGCGGCATGCACGATTGCAGCAGCCCATTACGGCAGCCCCCTTGTCGCATGGTTGCGGTGGAGGCCGCTCACTCTCGTGGGAGCCGTCAGCTTCTCGATCTATCTGTTCCACCCGCTTATGATGGGCGTTGTGGGTGAATTCAACGCTCTGACACCGCTGCAGGCCGTTTTGGCGCTTTGTCTCACGCTGGGCGTATCGTCTTGCACCTATCTGGCAATTGAAGTCCCAGCCCAGCAATTCGCGCGGCGCATGACTCTGCGACACTCGCCAACTCCGGCCTGACGGTCTCCACTGGCGTCAGGGTACGGGCTTTCGCAGTGGCCGCCAGTCAGATTGCGCCCGCGCGCGGGAGTGTTGGACAGCCGCGCTCGTCTTCAGCCCGGCCTCCTTCGACCTTCGGCGTCTAGCGAAGCGCTGCCTGCACCTTGGCGACATTCATATCGATGCTCCGCGCATGGAGCGCCTCGGGGGCGGCGAATGGGCTATCAGCCGAAGGGCTCGGCCTTCCGCCGTTCCGATCAGAGGCGGTGCGGAAAACCTCCGCCCACAGGTCCAGCCAGGCTGGACCTCGCCAGGGCACGGGATGAACTGGCTCGCGATCGATGGGTGGAAGCAATCTCCAATCCCAACGCCTGCGGGCGGCTGAAGACTTCGACAACGTGACCGTCGACAACGCGCGCATACTTCTGCATTGCGGACCTCATCAAAACTCCAGGAGGACCATGCCGTCAGCGCCGTTCTGGCCGTCAGCGGTCGTTGCCGCCACGCCCGAGGAACCTCCGCCGGGCTGCATGGCCTTCGAGCTGCTGCCGACAGTGATCGGAGTGCCGGGAGTATTAAAGGCGCCTCCGCCTGCCGAGGCGATATAGGCGGAGGCAAATGAGGTAGCTGTTCGCCGCCTGCTGGCCGAGTTGGTTGATCTGGCCGCTCGAACCAGCGCCGACGACGTCGGACGGCGTCGCGGCGTAGCCGGAGCCACCACAACCGGTCGCAGAGTTACCCGTTCCGAACGAAGAAGATCCTTCAGCTTGGGTGTTGGCGCCGGCACCGGCCGAAGTACCCTTGGTGCCTCCAGCGCCCATAACGATAGTGATGACTTCGCCCCGCATGACGTCGAAGACGCCTTCCCAATAGCCACCACCGTTGCCGCCACAGCCGGATCCCCCGGCCGAAATTAGCGCCCCCCACTGCCGCCAGCGCCCCAAACGCGAGAGCGGGCCTTGAAGATGCCGGCTGTGTCGCCGATACCGAGCAGAGCGGCGCGGGATTTGCCTGATTGAGGCAAACCAGCCCATCCCCGGCGAGGCTACGCACACAATCGGACCGACGGTGCGATCACGGGGACGATGAGCCGGCCGTCGTCGAATGCGACGCGCACGTCGAAATCGCCAGCCGAGCAGGCAACTCGCTTCGGCACCATCAGCACGAAGCCGAACCGGGCCCCGGCAAGATCGGGCCGCGACCATGAACGTGCCTTGTCTGCCCGCATCCGCCGCGATCGCTCCATGACGACGATGCTTCCGTTTCGAAGGACGGCGGCGTGGGTCACGAGCTGAGGCTTGTCGAGGTCGATGGCATATCCGCGTATGACCAATGTGTCGTCCGGCAGCCGGTCGACGGAGTCGACTTCCGCGCGAATCGTCGCCGAAACGGCTGGCTTGCCGTCGGTGATGATCGCCGTCGCATGAGCGTAGGCCGCCCGCTTTTCCCGGGCATCGAACTCGGCATAGGCGGCGATGCCGACGAAGATCGCGATGAAGCTGAACGCGAGCGCGCGAAGACGGGATATGGGAGCTGCAGCGATCCTGGTCTTGAACCAGCGGTGCATGCCGAGATCCGCCGGTGCGAGCGCCAGCGCGAATGCGATGGAGGCCCCGATTCCGCCGAGCCAGAGCGCAAGGCCGGGCGCGAAAGCCGGCGCGAAGCCGCCGAAGAGCGTCATCAGCGGCATATGGCAGAGATACAGCATGTAGCTCGCGTCACCCAGACGCTCACCGATGATGCCGAACACTGTTTCGGGCGCCGGCTTCGGAACGCGGACGGCTGCCGCGACGATGAGGATCGCAGGGATGACCGACTTCATTCGCGGATCGCCCGGGATGAGATAGGCGGCCGCCACCGTCGCGGCTATCGCGACAAGCCAGAGGCCCGGTGGCAGCCAGCGACGCCGGGCCAGGCCTGGAAGCAGGAAGCCGACCAGAAACGGCAGATTGATCGCCTGGAGCGGCAGTGCGCTGAGGAGCGGGAGAGTGTCGTCCCGCACGAGACCGTCTTTCGCGAGCGCGACGAGAATGAGGGCGATCCAGCACGCCGCCAGCCAGGCTGCAAACTGGCGCAGGCCGGCAAAACCCAGAAGAGCGAGAACGACGTAGTAGCTCATCTCGTAGACGAGCGTCCATTCGACGGCGAGGAAATAGTCTCGGGGGCCTGCCGGCGCGAGCAGGAGGCCGACGACATCGATGCTGCGCAGGAAGCCGGCGGCGAAGAACGCGACCCAGAAGATCGCCACCGCGAGCAGCATCGGCGGATAGATCCTGACCAGTCGGTTCACCATGAAGCGGGCAGGATCGTCGCGCTGGATGAGTTCTCCCATCAGATAGCCCGAGAGGGCGAAGAACACCGCCACGCCATAGGCGCCCCAGAACCCGCCGAAGACCGTCAGAAAGCTGGCGTTGCCGCTGATCCGCTCGACGATGACGGAGGCATGGTAAAGCAGGACGGACAGCGCGGCGGCAGCGCGCAGATACTGCAGCCTGACATTTCGAAGCATCAGCGAGCCGTCCTTCGCCAGCGGCGCAACGAAGCGGTCGGACAGGATCGGCTGGTCTGCTGCTGGAAGTAGCGATGTCGGCGTATGGCGCATTTGCGATCACTTGCTGCGTTTCGAGGCAAGCACACCCATGTGCCATAGATTGGCGATATTCTAAAGTTCGAGCAGAAGGGCGTCGCCTGACAGAATAGACGCCGAGCGTTCGCCGCCGAGCCCCCAAAGAAACCAACGAAACCTGGATACCCGATTTTTGCCGGGGGACGTTCGGGACGAGCGGGGACGCGCAGATTCAAATCCTGCCGCTCGGACCAAAATTCCGGAGATAATTCAGCCGGCTACAGGAATGGCCCTCTCGGGCCGCTTCTTGCCGCTGACGGGGGATAGCGACGGTCTCGGACGGCAGCAGCCAGCCCTGCCTGCTCACCACGCGGGTCGGTCTGTGACAGCGAAGCGACGGCTATCTCTCAGCCCGCGTCGCGGCCTCCAGAACTGGCATGAGATCCCAGATTCGCCGGTTGAGCGCATGAAGCTCGCGGATCGTGCGGGAAATCTCCTCCAGCCTGGCCTCATCGACGGCCCGTTGGATACCAAAACGCAGATTGCCTCGGCTTTCCTCCACCTTCATGTGCTGGGTATGGGTGATCTCGCCCTGCGAATCGAGGACGAAGGTCGCGTGGCTGAGATCATTGCGCAGCCGCGTCGCCGCCGAGAAACGTTCAACGACCTCGCCGAGCTCGCTACGCACGGCCCTGTCGGCCAGCGCGATCTTGGCAAGACGCTGCACCAGATCCAGCCGCGCGCGCGTGGTGTTCAGCGTGGCGAAGACGATCGCCGCCGCTTTCTCGTCACTGCCCAGCAGCCACATCAGCACATAGATGAACAGGCTTTCGTTGTTCGACCAGGCGAGATTCAGATCGCCTACGAGGTTCATGAAGGCTACTCTTCGGCTCGAAGACGGGCGCGCGGCCGCCGCTTCCAGAGCATCGAAATCCGGCCGGGGCGGCAAGGCAGCTTGTCCTCGGGAGAGCTTGCGCATCGGACGTTTCCTCTAGGCTTCGCTCAGAGCGGAGGCGCCATGTTCGAATTGCTCAAGATTCGCAAGGCGCGCCGCATGGCCCATGCCGCGATCGACCCCTTCTTGCGTCGCGACCCCGGGGGAGCGGCAATATTGCAGGCCGGCGACTGGCTTCATCCGCAGATCATCGGCTTCCTCGCGACGCTCGTCACATTGATTGCCCAGCGCCATTGCGGCCCGATGCGCACCCATGCGCTCGCCGCGGTTCAGGCCCATGTCCTGAACGCCGTCACGGGAATTGGCCCGGAACTGATCGGAGAGGAAATCTGCCTGCTCACCAGCCACGAGGATCCGGCCTTTGCGGTGGGTGCCCGCGGCGCCGTCGCTTTTCTCGAGATGCTGCGCCCCGCGACCGAGCTTGACGAACTCGACACCCCCGTCATGACGCTCGACCCTGCCTTGCAGCGGCTCTGGGAAGAACATGTCGATCAGTGCCTCCGCCGCAGTCCCCGGCCGCAGTAACCGGCGCCGCCGAAACGACGATGAGGGCGCCTCGCGCCGACTTCTCCGCCGCAGTCGTCAACGCCCCCCCTCGTCGTCGGCGCCGCCCTCTCGGCCGGCTGGCTCATCGAACAGACTCAACTCAAGCTGCTGTTCGAACACTTCATCCCGGGGATCGGCGCTTGTGCCGGAGCCTCGCAGCAGCCTGTGCAAAGCCGCGAGGAAAACAGTATCGTCGAGGTGATGTGCTGCGCTCGCAGTCACCGCCAGGAAGCGTTCATAGCGCGCCTTGCAGACGGCCTGCCCGGGCTGGAGCGGCGCGGGGCTATCGGGAAACGGCTCACGCAGCACTCGTTTCACCACGCTCTCGCTGAGCCATGAACCCGGCAACTCCTTTGCAGCGTCCAGGCCGGTGGTGATTTTCGTTTTGAGGTGCCAGGCGGTCCGGACGGACACCCCGAGGATCTGCCCCAGTCTCTGTGAACTGATGCGCTCTCCGGTCGCCGTCAGCAGATAGAGCGCTTGCAGCCAAACATGCATGGGCACGTGGCTGTTCTGAAAGATCGTGCCATGCCTGATGGTGAAGGGCTTGCGACAGGCATAGCACTTCCACATGCCGATCGGCGTGCTCAGCCCGCTCAGCCGGCCGAGCCGACTGCTCTCCCCGCAATGCGGACAAACCGGCCCATCCCGCCAGACCAATGCCTCGAGCGAGAGGAAAGCAGCCTGTTCGTCGTGCATGCGGACGGCATTCGGCATAGCCAATCTCCGGCACACAAAGCAGCAAGCGCCACGAGGCCACCTCCTGGGTCATTAAAATTCAATGAAGCCGATAACGCAGGGTAACAATTCAGCACATTGACCCATAAGCCCCTTCATGGCTGTTTATATACAGCAAACGAAATCTGCGAAAGAAAAAACTCAAATATATTACTGGTTTAAATCACCCTTAATTCGCAATTCAGACCATTAACAACTCTTTGTTTCTATATTTTACTATAACATTCATCACATATAACAAATATTACGACAACTTGTATGAATATTTCGGCCATATTTCCTGATATAAAATCTCGAAACAGCCTTGCAAAAAGGCCCTGCCGAAAAATTTATCCTTACCCGCCCCTCTCATGAAAGGAGAAGGAATGAAATAATTGTACCTTATCCCGCGCCGAAATCCAAGATCGAGCACATCTTCCATGTAACGCGTAAGATTCAAGTGCTCAATCACCTCCAATCGACATCGTCCGAATCCGTGCTGCGCACCGCAGAAGAGAGGCGCTGCCGGACCTTATCGATGTCTCCCGAACGCGTAGGAGCATGTCATGGGTCAGCCCAACAACCAGCGGAACTATCACGACGACGATCCGACGCAGGGCCAATTGCAGGGCCAAGCTGAATTGCAGGCTCAGTTGCAGGGCCAAGGTCAAGGACAGGGCCAAGGACAGGGCCAGGGCCAGGGCCAGTCGCAGGGTCAGGCTCAGTATGCGGCTCAGGCGGTAGACACCGACGTCTGGAACTCTGCCAGCAATTCGAGCGAAAACGGCAATCTCAACCTGAACGGAAACGGCAACCTCAACGCAAACGGCAACCTGAACTTCAACGAGAACGTCAATCACATCGACAACCAGGTCGAAAATCACGTAGACAACGCCGTGAATGTCGATGTGGCCGTTGACCTCGACCTGTCGGGAGCGCTCCTGCCTCCATCGGACAATGATGTGATCGATATCGACACGATCCACGATATCAGTGAATCGATCATCATGCCGGACGTGGTCACCCAGACCCTCGAAAGCGGCAACAACTTCAATCTCGATCAGGTCAACAACCTGGCCGACAACGATACGCTCAACAATCCGTCCGTGAGCTACAGTGCGAACGGCCTGTCGGGTGGCTTGGCCGAGACGTCCTGCTGGGATCCCAGCTCGAGCGATCCGGGTGGCGTCGGCGACTTCACGATGATCGCGCGGGCCGTCGGTGGCGAGGCGGAATCCCATGTCGGCGCGATCACCGGCGACGACGGCACCTTCAGCGGGATCGGCGCTGCTTCGGCGGCTGCCAGCCTCACGCAGGAGGCCTTCACCCAGTCGATCGTCATGGGTGCCAACATCCAGTTCAACTCGGTCGACCTGACGATGGTCGGAGGGGACGCGAACGACGCGTTCTGAAAGCTGGCGCAACCATGGGACCGCGCGGGGTCGAAACTCCCCGCGCGGTTTCGGCTCCGGGCTCTTCCATGTCCATGCGCGACATGCGCCTGAAATCTTCCCGCCCGGCGCAAGCTGGACGCAGCGGAGGATCGTGCCATGCAAGCCGGCGGCTTCACCGAGACGATCTGGCAGTTCATCGGCTATCTCCGCCTGTCCGATTCCGTCGCGCGGACATCGAGCTTCTATGAAGCTGAGGCACCGTCGCCCCTCCCTCCTGGCGTTGACGACCTTCTTCGCGAGCCGCGCCGCGGGCTGGATTTCGACGAGCTCACCTCGGTCCCGACCACGATCAAGGAACCGCCGACCTCGGACCCGCATGCGAGTTTCGCACAGGTATCCATGCCGGATCCCCATGGCCTGCCGAACAAGGCACTCCCGGCGCTTCCGCCGCCGTTGAAGCCGCATCCTTTCGACGCCTACGAGGTGAGCGTTGCGCAGCATGCGGGTCCGCGGGTGATCGTCGCCGAGTATCAGGCAGGCGGGGATGAAACCCTGCTGCAGCTCAAGCAGATCAACATCGCGGATGACCGCGATCTCGTGACGTCGAATGCCGTCACCAATGCCGACGGCACCCCGGTGGTCCCGCCGGAACTGCATCTCGAAAGCCAGTTCGCGACCCTCGTCCATCAGGCCAACGACATCGCGCCGGATGGCATTCCCGATATGAACGAAGCGCTCCATGCGGGGCCGCAGGAGATCATCGCGATGGTTTCGGCGCGCGATGCCTTGTGGGCACAAACCGGGAGCCCCTATCCGGAGGGCAGCACCGTTCCTGCAGCGCCGGAAGGGCGCATCGTCGACGGCGTCGTCGGCGCGCCCGATCCCATCGTGCCGACCGTCCTCGACAGCGCCCCCTGGCGGCCCGAGGATTCGCCCGCCCAGCCTGTCACGGAGGCGAAGCTGGAGGTGGCGGCCCCGACAGGCGGCGTCGCGACGCTGGCCGAGACCGGTCTCAACGTCCAGATCAATGCAGCCGCCATCGTGGACGCCAACGAAGCTGTCGGGTCGATGATGGTCGGCGGCGACTATTTCTACAGCCGTGGGATCGTTCAGACGAACATCCTGGTCGACAACGATCACGTCGACGTCGCCATCGCTGGCTCACTCTCCCCTGTCATTGGAACTCACGGCAACGAAGTCCACAACATCGCGGAGTTCGTGACTCATCACTCGACCATCGACGTCAAAGGCGCGGCGGCGACGCCCCATTGGAGCGTCGATGTCGTCTCGGGCGACTTCTACGACATCAAGTCGGTCATTCAGTTCAACAGCCTGGACGACAATGATAGAACCGTCCAGGCGGAAGCCGGCACCTACTTCGATCTCCGCACCGGCGGGAACGAGCAGCTCAACCTGGCGAAGATCCACGGCGCCGCCGACTATGACGTCATCGTCATCGGCGGAAATTACCATCGCGCCGACTGGATCTATCAGTACAACATCGTGCTCGATCCCGACTATGCCAAGCTCTACAGCACCGGCAATGCGGACGACGACGCCACGGTCACCACTGGCTTCAACAGCCTCACCAACAACGCATCGATCGAGACCTACGACGCATCGGCCTTCAGGCCGATGCTCGGCGCCCATCACGAACTGATAGACCAGCTCGCCGCCCGAGAGACGATTTTCACGCCCAATGCCGATTGGCATCTTTACGGCAGTGCCTCCGGGACGTTGAAGATCCTCTACGTGGCCGGCGACTACTACGATGCGAACGTCATCACCCAGGTCAATTTCATGGTGGATGGCGACCAGAGCATTCAAGCCAGCGCCAGGGAAGGCACGGAGCAAGGTGTCGCCGCGGGCGGCAACAGCGCTCTCAACGAAGCCTTCATCGTCGATCCCGGGCTGATGTCGACCTCGAACTATCTCGGCGGCCACGCCTATGAGGAGTCCGTGCTGATCCAGGTCAACATCGTCACCGACAGTGACACGGTGAAGGTCCACGACACCAGCACGCTCGTTCCGGAACTCGTGGCCTTCGCCGAGCACGCCACGCAGCAGCCTGAGCCGCATTGCCGACATGCGCCTCCACCGGACCCGGCCCAGCACGATCATCTGACGTCGAACATCATGGTCTGAAAGCAAGAAGACGAGACGGGGAAGGGGCATGACCGAGAAGTGCGAAGCAACGTCCGCGGCACTGCCTTCGGCCGCCGCCAAGCCGATGCGAGTGGTCGGTCTGCCGCCGACGATCGGGCTGTCGGCTATCGCGGTCGACCACACCGCCAACACCAACAGCCCGGCCGCTTCACCGAGGATCGAGGCGCCGCCGCCTCGCAGGGAAGCGGATGTCCGCGCGGATGCGCGCGGCGACGGCCAGCCGGCGCCCGAGCCGGTCCCGCTGCGCTCCAGGACCGACTCGGAGGCCCCGAGGAAGGCCTCTGACGGCGGCAGGGGCCGGGGCGGCGGTGGAGGGGGCCGCGGAGGAGGAGGCCCGGGTGGCGGAACGCCGATCGAGCAGCGCCTCGGCGATCGCGACTTCAAGCAGGTTCTCGGCGCGGGCCTCGCCGGCGCACGGCGCAACATGATGATCGTGGCAGTGTTCTCGATCGTGGTGAACACGCTGGTGCTCGCCGTGCCGATCTATCTCTTCCAGATGTCGGACCGCGTGCTGACGAGTCGCAGCCTCGACACGCTCATGATGCTCTCGATCATCGTCATGCTGGCGATCGGGGCGCATGTGCTGCTCGACATGGTCCGACGCTTCATCCTGATGCGCGTGGCGGTCGATGTCGAAAGCCGGCTCGGCGGCCCGGTGCTCGCCGCAGCCGCCAAGGCGGCCCAGACAGGCTCGAACCGCGAATTTCAGACGCTCGCCGATCTCCAGCAGATCCGCAGCTTCGTGACCGGTCCGGTCATCCTGACCATGCTCGATGCGCCGACGGCGCCGATCTATCTGCTGGCGGTCTTTCTGATCCACCCGCATCTCGGATACATCGTCACCGTTGCGGCGTTCGTCCTGTTCGTGATCGCCTATCTCAACCAGCAGTTCACGGCAGCCCCCTTCGCGCGGTCGAGCGCCTTTTCGACCAGGGCGAACCTGCAATCGGAGGCGATGTCCCGCAACGCGCAGGTCATCAACGCCATGGGCATGATCCCCGAGGGCGTCGTGATGTGGGGCCGCGAAACGGCGGAATCCCTGAAGGCTCAGGTCAGCGCCCAGGACCGTAACATCGTGATGACCGGCGCTTCCAAGTTCTTTCGCCTCGGGACGCAGGTGGCGATGCTGGGTTGGGGGGCGATGCTCTCGCTCGAAGGCCAGCTGACGGGCGGCATGGTGGTCGCCTCCTCCGTGGTCGCCGGCCGTGCGCTGGCGCCGCTCGAAGGCACGATCGAAGGCTGGCGCAGCTTCATCCATGCACGCGCCGCCTTCCAGCGCGTCAAAGCGCTGCTGCAGGCCTCCCCGCTCAATCTCGACCGCCTGAAGCTGCCCAATCCCAAGGGCCGCCTCGATGTCGAGCGCATCCTCTACGTGCCGCCGCCGACCAAGAAGGTCATCCTCAACGGCATCAGCTTCAGCCTCGAACCCGGGGATTCGCTGGCCATCGTCGGGGCCTCCGGCTGCGGCAAGTCGACCCTGGCGCGCATGCTCGTCGGCTCGATCGCGCCGACCGCCGGTACGGTCCGGCTCGACAGGATGGAACAGCGCAACTGGGATCCCCGCCAGTTCGGCGAGAATGTCGGCTACCTGCCGCAGGATGTTCAGCTCTTCCCGGCCTCCATCAAGGCCAACATCGCCCGCATGCGCGAGGACGCTTCCGACACCGATGTCTTCGAGGCCGCCGAAATCGCCGATATCCACGAGATGGTCGCGCAATTCGCCCATGGCTACGAGACGCAGATCGGCATCGATGGCGCGCCGCTCTCCGGCGGGCAGAAGCAGCGGCTCGGTCTGGCGCGTGCCTTCTTCGGCAATCCGCGCCTCGTCGTGCTCGACGAGCCGAACTCCAATCTCGACGTGCTGGGCGAGGTGGCGCTCGCGCGCGCCTTCGAGCGGGCAAAGGCGCGCGGCATGACGGTGGTGGCGATCACGCAGCGCCCTGCCCTGCTGCGCAGCGTCGACAAGATCATGATGATCAAGGACGGCGCCGTGCAGGCGATCGGAGCACGCGACGACATCCTGCCGATGATCGTCGGGCGGCGCAGCATCGACGGCGGTACGCCGAAGCCGCACTGACGGGAACGGGCGACCGCTGTCGCTGCACGGGTCGGGGAGACGGAGGGGCAAATGGCTAGTCAATTGATCTCGCAGCCCTGGTATGCGGACGTGCCGCGCAGCACGCGCATGGCCACCTTGAGCGGCGTCGTCATCGTCGCCGCGACGGTCATGGGCTTCGGTGTCTGGGGCAACACCGCCCCGATCGCAGGCGCGGTCATCGCGACCGGCGTGTTCGTCACCACCGGCCAGAACAAGACGATCCAGCATCTCGAAGGCGGGGTGATCCGGGAAATCCTCGTCCATGAGGGCGATGTGGTCGAAAGCGGCCAGCCCCTGGTCAAGCTCGACGACACCTCCTCGCGCGCCGAGTTGCGCCGCCACGAGCTCAAGCTCTTTCGCCTGGAGGCGATCGAGACGCGGCTCCGGGCGGAAGTCGCCGGCCGCAGCGACTTCTCCTTTCCCCAGCATCTGACCGAAAAGCGCGAGGATCCCGACATCGCCGCGTTGATGGCGGCGCAGCTCATCGCTTTCAGAGCCCGGCAGAACAACACGGCCAGCGAGATCGCCGCTCATCAGAAGAGCATCGACGCGCTGGAGGAGAAGATCACCGGCAGCAAGGTGCAGCTTGCCGGCGTCCAACAGCAGTCGCGATTGCTGAAGGAGGAGCTCGAAGGCAAGCAGGCGCTCCTGCAGCGCGGCTACATCCGCAAGCCGGAAGTGCTCTCGCTCCAGCGGCTGGCCGCCAGCCTGACAGGTGAAGCCGGGCGCATCACCGGCGATATCGGCGATTCCCGCGAGCGGATCGCCCGCTCCCTCGAACAGATCGACGGCGTGCGCAAGAACGCCCAGAAGCTCGCCTCCGACCAGTTGCAGGACATCAGCGCCGACCTCAACGACGTCCGCGAGCGCATCCATACGGTGAAGGGCATCCTCGACCGCTCGACAATCGCCGCTCCCGTCAGGGGGACGGTCGTCAAGCTGCGCTATCACACGCCCGGCGGCGTCATCGAGGCCGGCAAGAACATCATGGAGATCGTCTCGCTGCAGGACGAACTCATCATCGAGGCGCGTGTCCGGCCCCAGGACATCGACAAGATCAAGCACAGCCAGCTCGCCACGGTGCGGCTGACCGCCCTGAACCAGCGCACGACGCCGATGGTCAGCGGCCGCGTCATCTATATTTCCGCCGACGCGCTGCCGGACGAGAAGCAGCGCGCCTACCCCGGCGTGCCGGATCTCTACGTGGTGCGTGCCCGGCTCGACGCCAGGAGTCTCGCCAGCGTTCCCGGCTTCCAGCCGACGGCCGGCATGCCGGCTGATGTCTACATTCAGACGGCCGAGCGGACCTTCTTCGAGTACTTGCTGCAACCGCTCAAGGACAGCATGGCGCGGGCTTTCCGCGAGACCTGACTTCGGAACGTCGACCGGCGAGATCGCCTTCGCCGGTCGAGACGGCGGTTTCCCCGGGCTCCCAGGCACCGGGGAAACCGTCACCCCCCTGTTAAATGGTATGACTATTGCTTCGGCTCCCGTAACGGAGTCGAAGCATGCAGCACCGCTGGCCCAACGACGCGAAAGCCATGATCACCCTGATCGCCGTCTCGGCGTTCTGCATTCTGGGCTGGCTTGCGGATATCGGCCTCTGAACCTCGACCTTCGGCTGTCGAGGCCATTGTTGCACACCGCCGGCCCGTTCTAGATTACCACCCGGATCGAAACGAACGGTTGGGCCATGAAGCGCATCATCCTCCTCGCCGGCCTGCTTGGGCTCGCTCTCTCGCTCTCGGGCTGCGACAAATGCGGGAACTTCCCCCCGCTCTTCGGCCCCTATGACGGCAAGAGCTGTGGTGGCGGCCAGTCGACGAGCTAGGCCGCGCCGCAAATCACCGACGAACAAAAAGGCCGGGTGCAGACCCGGCCTTTGTCTTGAGAGTTCCTATCGAGCGGGGGAGGACCGGCTCAGCCGCGCCGGCCGATCAGCGACCAGCCCGCCCCGGCGACGCAAGCCGTGAGCGCGACCTTCAGCGCTTCGCCGAGCAGGAAGGGCTGCACGCCATAGGCAAAGGCCTTGGCGAAACCGACGCCCGTCGCGCCGCCCGCCATCTGGGCACCGAA
Organism: Allobosea sp. 05L423; assembly: GCF_056397745.1. NCBI lineage: Bacteria > Pseudomonadati > Pseudomonadota > Alphaproteobacteria > Hyphomicrobiales > Alloboseaceae > Allobosea > Allobosea sp. 05L423. Next base: position 50,016 of record NZ_JBFTOA010000026.1, read on the forward strand.
GGCGAGCCACAGGCAGCCGATGGCCAGGAGCGCAACATCCGCCAGGACCAGCCCGCCGAGGAGGCGCAGCAGCGAGGCGCCGCGCTGGGCAGCCCAGCCGGCGATCGCGGCCGCAACGACGAAGCCGATCAGGAAGCCGCCCGTCGGTCCGACGAGATAGAGCGGGCCAGCGGCGACCGGCGGCGTATTGGTGAACACAGGCAGCCCGGCCAGCCCGTACGCAATGTAGAGCGCCATGGTTGCGGCGCCGAGGCGCGCGCCATAGGCGGCGCCGAGGCCAAGCACGGCCAGCGTCTGCAGTGTCATCGGCACCGGCCAGAACGGCACCTTGATCTTGGCCGCCGCAACGAGGAGCAGGCTGCCGGCAAAGGCGAGCGCGACATTGCGCAGCATGGCGGTGCGGCTGCCCGCCGCGGGAAAGAGCGTGCCGGCGAGCGTCGGAGCTTGCATGGGGATCATATCGGCCATGGGCTTGTCGTCCTTTCCCGAAAAGACCGCGCGCCGCGGCCGCTATTGCGTCTATAGAAAATGCGGCTAGGCCTCACAAGCGAGCAGGCTTTGCAGGAATGGGCAACCGGTCTGGCGAAATCGGCTCAGGCCCGGACGAGGCACGGCAAGATGGCGGACGACATCGAATTCGACAGGAGCGCGACGACGCCGGCCGGTGAGGTCGCGACACTGTCACCGCTGGTGCGCCGCGTCATTGCCGGCAACGGCGGGCCGATGACCTTCACCGGCACCTGCACCTACATCGTCGGCCGTGGCACGGTCGCGGTCATCGATCCCGGTCCCGATGATCCCGTCCATGTCGAACGCCTGCTGACCGCGCTTCGCGGCGAGACGGTGAGCCATATCGTGGTGACGCACACCCATCGCGACCACTCACCGGCCGTGCCGGCCCTCAAGGCGGCGACCGGCGCGCGCGTGGTCGGCTGCGGGCCGCATCGCCCCTCCCGAGAACTCGGCCCCGGCGAAGGCCGCGTCCTCGATGCCGCCGCCGACACGGGTTACGAGCCGGAATGGCTGATGCAGGACGGCGACACGGTTTCGGGGCCGGGCTGGAGCCTGGCCGCCGTCGAAACGCCCGGCCACACCGCCAATCATCTGGCCTTCACGCTGGCTGAGGAAGCGACGCTGTTCTCGGGCGACCACGTCATGGCCTGGTCGACCTCGATCGTGGCCCCGCCGGACGGCTCGATGGCCGCCTATATGGCCTCGATCGAAAAGCTGCGCGGCCTGGAGCATGCACGCTACTGGCCGGGCCATGGCGGCCCCGTCACCGAACCGCAGCGATTCCTGCGCGGGCTCGTCCATCATCGCCGGCAGCGCGAGGCGGCGGTTCTCAACCGTCTGAGCCAAGGCGACGAGACGATCGCCGCGATGGTGCCCGTAATCTATCAGGGCCTGGCGCCGGCCCTGCATGGCGCGGCTGCGCTCTCGGTGCTGGCGCAGCTCGAGGATCTGGTGCTGCGTGGCGCGGTCCAGGCCAGCGACGCCGTTCCCGCCCTGACCAGCCGCTACCGCCTGGCCTGAGCGTCCCGCCTGCATCGGACAGAATAGTGGTTTCCACTTTTCGGAGAAATCCGATGCTAAAAGGCTAGATCGCCACTTCGCGTGCGATGGGACGCGCGGCGAGCTAGCGGTTGTCCATCAGCAGCTCGACCTCGTCGACGAAGGCGGCGATGCGCGCCGCGTTGGCGCCGAGATCGTGGCTGCCCAGCCGCGAGGCCGAGCGGATGTCGATGCGGCTGCCGTCGACACGCGGCCTGACCCGGATGGTGATGTCCTCCGAGAAATGCAGGATGCGCCCGCGCGCCACCGCCTCGATCCGCCCCGCCCCGCTGCGCCCGCCCGGTCGCACGGTTTCCAGCACCTGCCAGCCGAGCCCGGTCGCAGCACGGCGCGCGACATCGAAGGCGCTCTCGGCGGGAACCTCCAGAAGGATCGGCACCGCCTTGGGATAAGCCTGACGCTGCACGCGCCGGCGCACGGACGGCACGTCGGGCGGCACGCGCCCCCCGCGCGCGGTCATCGCAGCCTGCGAGCGGCTGAAGGCAGGCGGATCGTCGATATCGGTCGAGACATCGGACAGAGCAGGCTTCGTCACGAGCTTCACTGCGACAAAGCCGAGCGGAACGAGCAGGACCAGCGACAGCAGCATCGCCCAGGCGGCCATGCCGACCCCGCGATGACCGGACTGCCAGATGCGGATGAAGGCCAGGATCGCCAGCCCCAGCGCGGCAAAGACGAAGATGTAGGCACCGGCGACAGGCGCGAGCCCTTCGATGCTTGGCTCACGGAGCCGCACGAGCAGAAGCGACAAGAGCAGCACCGCGAGCGAAAACCACGCCAGCCGCCGGCTCCAGATGGCGGCGTGCGAAACCGGTTCCTCGAAGACGAGACGGCGATGCATCGCCTTTAGGTGACGCCGGACGAAGAGGAAGGCAAGACAGCGGCGGAAGCTAAGCGCAATCTTAATCAAATTGGCGGTAGCTGGGCGCGAAGAGGCGCCGGCTCGCGCCGAGGCGTCTCTTCGGCCTGCGTAAACCGCCTTCCCAGCCGCACGTCGCTTCCCGAGTCCCGCCGTGAAATTCTTCCCCTCGTCGATCCAGAACTACCTTGTGGCCACCATGGCCTGCCTGTGCGTGCCCGGCATCGGCGCGCTGACCTACATGGCGGAGCAGTCCATCGCGGAGGTGCGCACCAATATGCAGCTGGCGGAGCTGGTCGAGGCCGACAAGGCCTTGCTCCTCGCCGGCAACATGATCCGCTCCGCCCGCGGCCAGGCGCAGACCAGCATTCAGGTCGCTGATGACCCGACCCCTGGCCTGAAGCAGATCGAGGAGGCCAGCCGCGTCCGCATCGCCGAGGCGATCAGGCAGCTGCAGGACACGGATCTGCCGAACCGCAAGGGGCTGATCGCCGGCATCCAGCAGGAGCAGAAGCTCTCCGACGCCAAGATGGCCGACCTCTATGCCGAGGCCGGCAAGCCGAAGGCCCAGCGCAGCCTCGCTGCTACCATGCCCTGGTACAACAGCGTCGGCGCCATCGAGACGGCCATCGTCAAGGCATCGGACGAAACCTCCAATGCCACCCGCCTCGCCGACCCCATCCTGGCCGATCTTCAGGGTTTCAAATCCACAGGATGGGACGTTCGCGCCAATTACGGCACGCAATGCTCGCTGCTGCGCCCCGCCTTCGGCTCGGGCAAGGCGCTCGATGCCGCGCAGCTGCGCCGCCTCGGGGAATTGCGCGGCGTCTCGAACGCTTCCCTGGATACCTTGAAGCAGCTCGCTTCACGGCCGGGCGTGGGCAGCGAACTCACCCGGAAGATCGGTGTCATGACGGCAGACGTCAACGCCTCGAACCGCAAGATGGATGAGCTGATCGGCAAGCTCGGCCAAGGCTCCGCCCCCGTCATCGCGGCCGACGAGTGGACGAAGCAGTGCAACGCCCCCTTCGAGCCGATCGTGGCGGCCGTAACCCAGTCGCTCGACGATATGAGCACGCGGACGAGCGAGAAGCTCAATCAGGCCTGGGTGAAACTCGGCATTGTTGGTTCCCTGCTCGCAGCGCTTCTCGTCATCTGTGTCCTGAGCTGGCGCGGTGTGCAGCGACGCGTCGTGCGTCCGCTCATCTCGCTGAAATCCGCCCTGGACGGCATGCAGCAGGGCGATTTCACGCAGGCTATTCCTCCGGCTCCCTCGCCGGATGAAATCGGCGCGCTCAGCGGCGCGCTCGAAACCTACCGAGAGAACGCGCTGGCGCTCGAACAGAACCGGCGTGACCGTGAATTCGCTATGCTGGCCGATGCCGAGCAGGCCGCCCATGTCCAGAAGCTGCTCGGCGAGGTCGCAACCATCGTCGCCGACGCCCGGAACGGCAACTTCTCCGGCCAGGCCAAGGTCGGCGGCATGGAGGGTCCGTTGAAGGAGCTCGTCGAGGGCATCAACGAGATCAACGTGGTGGTTGATTCTGCGACGACGGAGTTTGCGCAGACGCTGTCGGCGATCGCGGGTGGCGACCTGACCAACCGGGTCGAGACGGCCTATCGCGGGCGCTTCGCCGATCTGAAGGGCGCGATCAACGAGAC
>NZ_JBFTOA010000027.1:0-83468 GCF_056397745.1 Allobosea sp. 05L423
TGGTCGCCGGTGCGCACCTTCAAGGGCTATGCCGCCTGGGGCGAGCCCGAGGGCGCCGGCAAGAACTCGCTGCGCCGGGCGGCCATGACCAACTGCGGCTGCGCCAGTTCCTGCAACGTCCATGGCCACGACCATGCCGGCGCCTGGTCGAGCAAGCTGCCAGTCGGCGACCTCCGCAGCTTCTGGGGCGCGCTCGGCTGTGCCTGCTGGGCGGTGTGATATGGCCGGGAGCGACCAATCGGCGGCGGTGCCGCGAACAGGCGTGCTGCGCTGGACAGCGCTGCTGCTGCTCTGCGCCGCCTATATCCAGGGGCCGGTGACCAAGATCCTCGATTTTCCGGGCGCCATCGCCGAGATGGATCATTTCGGCCTGTCCCCGGCGCCGCTCTTCGCCGTCGGCGTGATCGTCTTCGAACTGGCGATGAGCGCGCTCATCCTGGTGGGTCGCTGGCGCGGGCTCGCGGCGCTGGCGCTCGCCGGTTTCACGCTCGCTGCCACCTTCCTCGCCCTGCGCTTCTGGGAGATGCCGGCAGGGCAGGGGCGGATGATGGCGATGAACGGCTTCTTCGAGCATCTCGGGCTGATCGGCGGCTTCATCCTGGTCGCGATCGACGATCGCGCCCGCAAGGGAGTCACGCGATGAGCGTCGCCCCACCCCCGGCTGCGGCTTCCGGCTTCGCGCCGCTGCGCCAGAAAGTCTTCGCCGTGCTCTGGGCGGCGACGATCATCGGCAATATCGGCTCGTTCATGCGCGACGTCGCCAGCGCCTGGCTGGTCACCGACCTCTCCGGCGCGCCGGCGGCGGTGGCGCTGGTGCAGGCGGCGGCGACGCTGCCGATCTTCCTGCTCGCGATCCCGGCGGGCGTGCTCTCCGACATCCTCGACCGCCGCAAGTTCCTGATCGCCATCCAGATCCTGCTCGGCTGCGTCAGCCTCTCGCTCATGCTCCTGGCCGGAACCGGGCAGCTCAGCGTGCCCGCCCTGGTCGGCCTGACCTTCCTCGGCGGCGTCGGCGCGGCGCTAATGGCGCCGACCTGGCAGGCGATCGTGCCCGAGCTCGTCGGCAAGGCCGACCTCAAGAGCGCGGTGGCGCTGAACTCGCTAGGCATCAACATCTCCCGCGCCATCGGCCCGGCGCTGGGCGGGTTGATCCTCGCCGCCTTCGGCGCGGGCTTCACCTATGGCGCGGACGTGCTGAGCTACGTCATCGTCATCGGCGCCCTGATCTGGTGGCGCCGCGCGCCGGGCGCGGACGATGCGCTGAGCGAACGTTTCGCCGGGGCCTTCCGGGCCGGGCTGCGCTATGCCAAGGCGAGCCGGGAACTGCATGTCGTGCTGTTGCGCGCGGCGATCTTCTTCGCCTGCGCCAGCGCGGTCTGGGCGCTGCTGCCGCTGGTCGCGCGCAACCTCCTCGGCGGCGGCGCCGGCTTCTACGGCATCCTGCTCGGCGCGGTCGGCGCCGGGGCGATCGGCGGCGCCATCCTTCTGCCGCGCCTGCGCGCCCGGCTCGATGCCGACGGGCTGCTGCTGTTCTCGGCCGTCCTGACCGCGCTGGTCATGGCGGTGCTGACGCTCTCGCCGCCGCAATGGCTCGCCGTCATGATCCTGCTGCTGCTCGGCGCGGCCTGGATCGTGGCGCTGACGACGCTCAACGGCGTGGCTCAGGCGATCCTGCCGAACTGGGTGCGCGGCCGGGCGCTCGCAGTCTATCTGACCGTGTTCAATGGCGCGATGACCGCCGGCAGCCTGGGCTGGGGCGCGGTGGCGGAAGCGGCCGGCATCCGCGGCACGCTGCTGATCGGCGCGGCCGCGCTGCTGGTCGCCGGCATGGTCATGCACCGGATCAAGCTGCCGGCCGGGGAGGCCGATCTCGCGCCGTCCAACCATTGGCCGGAGCCGCTCACCGCCGCCACGGTCGAAAACGATCGCGGCCCCGTGCTGATCCTGATCGAGTACCGCGTGCCGGCGGCCGACCGTGAAGCCTTCCTGCGCGCGATCAACGCGCTGTCGGCCGAGCGGCGGCGTGACGGCGCCTATGGCTGGGGCATCACCGAGGACACCGCCGATCCCGACAAGCTGGTCGAGTGGTTCATGGTCTCGTCCTGGGCCGAGCATCTGCGCCAGCATCGCCGCGTCTCGAAGGCCGATGCCGATCTGCAGAAGGAGGTCGCGCGCTTCCATGCGGGTGAGGGCGGCCCAGTCGTGCGACACTTCCTGCACGTCGACCCGCCGCCGAGGCCGGTGAAGCATCGAGGGGAAACAGAGCCATGAGAGATTGCGTCTGACGCGGACTGCACGGGCGACGCCTGCGCAAAATCATCGCCCCGCCACGCGTTGCCAAGCATTCACCCGGTCGCCCAAAGGAGAGCAACATGTCCAAGTATCTGGAAGTCCTGACCCCGAAGAACTGCCAGCTCATTTTCATCGACCAGCAGCCGCAGATGGCGTTCGGCGTGCAGTCGATCGACCGGCAGGTACTGAAGAACAACGTCGTCGGCCTTGCCAAGGCTGCGAAGGCCTTCAACATCCCCACGACGATCACCACGGTCGAGACGAACAGCTTCTCCGGTCATACCTATCCGGAGCTGCTGGCGGTCTTCCCTCAGAACAAGATCCTGGAGCGGACGTCCATGAATTCCTGGGACGACCAGAACGTCCGGGATGCGCTCGCCGCCAACGGCCGCAAGAAGGTGGTTGTCTCCGGCCTCTGGACCGAGGTCTGCAACACCACCTTCGCGCTCTGCGCCATGCTCGAGGGCGGCTACGAGATCTACATGGTGGCGGACGCCTCCGGCGGCACCTCCAGCGACGCACATAAATACGCCATGGACCGCATGGTTCAGGCTGGCGCGGTGCCGGTGACCTGGCAGCAGGTTCTGCTCGAATGGCAGCGCGACTGGGCGCATCGCGAAACCTATGATGCCGTCATGGCGATCGTGAAGGAGCATTCCGGCGCCTACGGCATGGGCGTCGACTATGCCTACACCATGGTCCACAAGGCGCCGGAGCGCGTGACCCATGGCGAGACGATCGGGCCGAATGCCGCCAAGTGAGCTGAGCGAGCGATGATGCCGCTGCGGGTGCTCGCGGGGGCATCATCACGATGGCGCCGACCTCGCTTGCGCCCGCGACATGATCGAGCCGGGCTAGGTGTCCTTCTGCGAGGGCTGCCGCGCCGCGTCATCGCAGTAGCGTTGCCAGGAGACGTTCAGGTGGTGTGCGACGGCCGCTTCGGCACCATCTTCGTCGCCCCGGACGATCGCATCCAGAATGGCCCGGTGCTCGTCGAGCACGGGCTTGATGTCGTGCGGCCGGCTGTTGACCAGACGGGCGTGGTGCAGATGCGGATGCAGATTGCGCACGGCCTGGGCGAGGATCGCGTTGCCGGAGGCTGAGAGAATGGCCTCGTGGAATGTCTCGTCGAGCCGGCTGGCGCTGACATAGTCGTGGTCGTCGGCGCCTTCTTCGGACAGCTTCCTCTCCATGGCTTCGATGCTGGCGCGCATCGCGATGATCGATTCTGCCTGCCGGGTGCGTGCAAGATGTCGGGCGGCAAAGCCCTCGTTGAGGATGCGGAAATCCTTGAGCTGCTCGAACCATGCGCGCGGAGGTTCGGGCGCAACCGAAAAGCCGGTGAAGGAGACCGATGCCACCAGACCGAGCCCGCAGAGCCGCGTCAGCGCTTCACGAATCGGTGAGGAGCTCACCTCCAGCTCGCGTGCGAGCGCATCGATGTTGAGCTTCGCACCCGGGGCGTAGACACGGTCAAGGATGCGCTGCGTGAGCAAAGCAGCCACCTGATCGACGAGCGCTACACGGGTAAGAAGCGGCTTGCCGGCCATGACGCCTCCCTTTTCAGCCTATCGCTTTTCTTGCTATTGACGACCGTCAATCATCGATCATGCACGATTCTTATATGTGAACGATCGAGGCACGACCGCCAGTTTGGCTGGGAGAGGGATCAGGATCCGAGGGCGACTAACGTGAAGATCGCCGCGGCTTTGACAGCCCCAGGCGTTGCCAGGAGCGGCGTTCATGCAAGTGTCGACAGGACGGGACGCGAGGGGCTTTTTCGGCGAGCGCGTCGCCGATCATTTCGGGATGCGGGGCGAGGTCGTATCGGAGTTTCATCTCGACGGCCAGTTGGGGTTGGCTGCCACGCGGTTGTCCTGCGGGCGCCGCTTCAGGGAGCGCACAAGCCAGACCCATAGCGAGGGTGCGTTCTCCATTCTCTGCCAAATCGACGATCTCGAATGCCATTCCGGCTGGCTCGGGGGGCAGAGATATCGCTCAGGCCGCTTCCGCGCGAAATCCGTGAACGTCGTGGATTTGCGTGAAGATCCGCAGTGGCAGTTCAGAGGCCGCTTCGACGCTCTCCAGTTCTATGTTCCTGCCGACGGGCTCGCGTTGATTGGTGCACAGCATGGAGGCCGCACCGCTTCGACATTGCGCTCGGAAGGCGAGGCCCCGGACGAGATTCTGTGGGGGCTGTCGCAGGCGCTGGTCCACGCCTCGGCTTCGCCCGGCGCGAACCAGCTTCTGACCGATCAGATCGCGATGGCTCTCCTGATCCATTTTGCGCGCGCCTATGGCGGCCTCGAAGCCGAAGCCGCCGCTGGGTACGGAGGGCTTGCCGCCTGGCAGCAGCGCCGGGCCAGGGAGATCATGACCGCACGATTGGCGTCGAACCTGACGATCGCGCAGGTGGCGAGCGAGTGCCGGTTGACGCCCAGCCATTTTGCCCGCGCGTTTCGGCAAAGCCTCGGTGTGGCGCCCCAGCGCTATCTGCTGCAATTGCGGGTGTCGGAGGCGAAGAAGCATCTCGTCCAGCAGCATCTGCCGCTCTCCGATATCGCGTTGATGTGCGGCTTCGGGGACCAGAGCCACTTCACGCGCGTCTTTCGCCAGCTTGCGGGCAGGACGCCGGGCGCATGGCGCCGGAACTTCCAGGGCAGCGACGCCGAATAGCTGTCGGGGATCAGGCAAAGCCTGCCGTTGCCCCCTCGCTATGCCGAACCGACGATACTTGGAGGCAAATCCGAGATCGCCGCTGCAGATTCCTGATCAATCCCGGCGAAGCGCGATCCAATCGGCGCGTGCTCTAGCATAGGGGTTGCGCGGGGTTCGCGCCGACACCTGAGCCCATCAGCCGGGCGCCCTCACGCACATCAATTATCGACGGAAGCCGCCGCCGTGGAAGCCACCGCCTCCGTGGAAGCCCCCGCCGCCGAACCCGCCCCCGCCGCGGAAGCCTTCCAGATGTTCGCCCCTGAAGCGGGCAGCCTGTTCACGATCGAAGTTGCGAAAATCGCCACCTCCGGCATTGGACCAACGCCCGTTCTGATGCTGCTGCCAGCCTTGCGCGCCGCGCCGCATCACCTCGCCATCGCGTCCGGCATAGAGGTCGTTGGCACGCGGGTGGTTCTGCCTGAGGTCGCTGACGCTGTTCCGGGGGCCTGGGCCGCCCGGGCGACTCTCCAGCCGCTCGCCTGCGCGGCTTTCGAGCCGATTGCCCAGATTGTTGCCGACCTGGTTTCCGAACCGGTTGCCGATGTTGGCATTGACCCGGTCGCCGACGCGGTTGTCGATGCGCGTGCGCACCGTGTTGTTGCCCCAGCGATTGTAGATGTTGGCGTTGTTGAAGTTGAAATTGTTGATCACGACGTTGCCGCCGCCGTGCCAACCCCATCCTCCCCAGCCCCGTCCCCAGGCGCCGCCGCTCCAGGCAGCGCCGGCGATGGCGCCGATCGCAAAGCCCGTCGTGGCGCCCCAGGCGAAGGCTGCGCCATAGCCATAGGTCAGTGGCGCCGGGTACCAGAAGTCCCCGACCCAGGCCGGGTAATAGTAGCCGGTGCCGTAGACCACGACCCCGCCCGGCGCGACCACGGTGCCGTAATAGCCCGGCGTATAGCCGACATAGACGGTGTCGGCGGTCGAGCGGTAGACCTTGGCATAGGTGACGTAATGCAGCGGGGATTCCGGCGGAATGGTGTAGATCGCCGGCGGGACTTCGGTGGCCACCTGCCAGGGACCGTTGGGGCCGGCGGCGGTGAACCAGACGCCGTTCTCGATGGCATAATAGGTGCTGCCGACCCTGATCACCGGAACCGAGGCGTTGACGACATATTCGAGGCTGGTGCCGGGGACCGGCTTCATCTCCGGCTTGCCGTCGACCTGGACATTCGGCTTGGCCTTGCGGCGGTCGACCGTGGCCGTCTGCGGGATCTGGTTGTCGATCAGCGATTCCTGAGCCTGCACCGTGCCGCTGACGGAAGCCAGCACGTCGCCCTTGGGGTGGCTCTCGGGAATCTTGGCGAAATCGGCAGGCAGTTTGTCGCTCGCGACGAAGCTCCAGGGCCCCTGCGCCAGCGACGGAGAGCGGAACCACCGGCCTGAAATCAGGACGTAGTGATCCTGGGTGCTGACATCGACGATGATCTGGCTGCTGGTGTTCTTGACGTAAAGCAGCTGGGTTGCCGGGATCGGTGCATATTCCGGCTGGCCGGCTGTCTGCACGAGTTCAGTAGGCTGCAGGCTGACGTCTATTCTCGGCGTGTTGCCGCGTTCGACGGTTTCCTCGATCTCGGGCGGCGCCTCATCCATCAGATTGGCGCGGGAACCCGCCGATTTCAGGGTCGCGGCCAGGGATGCGGGCGGGCTCGCGACGACGGACCAGCTGCCATCGGGCTCCTTGGCCGACCACCACTTCTTGAGCGCGCGCAGATAATAGGTGGCGCCGCTCTCGTCGAACAGCATCAGTGCCGGCGTGTTGATGACGCGCAGGAGCTTGCTGCCGGTGATCTGGCGCAGCTGCGGCTTGCCATCGACCAGCACCAGCATTGCGGGTGTTTCGCTGAAGATGATCTTCGGCGGATCGTTCCTGACGGGCAGGGCCTTGGTCGTCGTCTCCGCCTCGGCGACCGCGAGGCTCGCCTGCAACCGGGCCAGCGAGATCGTACGCAGACCGGTGCCGGCATGCTGACGGAGCGCCGCGGCGTAGGCATCGGCATTGGCGGGATCGGACGGGAAGCTCGCCTTTACGACCTGGATATTGTCGAGCGTCACGCTGTCGCTCTCCCGGTCGACCGCGGTGTGGGCCTTGAACCAGACGACGCCCAGCGTCTGCGCGTTGGTGCCGGGTTTGTCGACCGCAACGGCGGCACGCGCGTCCAGGGTGTCGTCCTGCCAGCGTTCGATCTGCGGCTGGTAGACGGTGATGCTGCGCTCGGCATCCTCGACCAGGCGAGGCCAGGCCGCGTCAGCATGCGCCACATCGGCGGGCCGCGACGCCGCGGCCCGCCCTGCCTGGGCCAGAGCCGGCGCCGCCGGCGGGACGAGTATGCAGGTTATCGACAGAAGAGCGACCGTGTTCCGGAGGTGCGACTTAAGGGTCTGGCGCATCCGGCTTCTCCTTGTCCATCCAGCCCGGCGCCCGAGTGCCGGGCGCGATCAGCGGTCGCAGCGATGATAGCTCGTCTCCACCTCGGGAAATTCGGGGTCGAAGCGGACGAAGGTGCCGTCGTCCTTGAAGCGGATCGAGACTGTCATGGTGTCGAACATGATCTTGTCCGCGCAACTGAGAAGGAGCGTCGTCACGTCGCCCTTCTGCTTGGAGGATTTCACGTTGCAAGTGGCGTTCGCGCCATTGATCCGGTTGCCGTTGACGATGAAGGCGCTCCAGCCATCGAGCGTGCGCTTGAGCGCGAGCTTGCCCTTGCTCTTGACGAAGACCTGATCGCAGGTCGAAGCGGTCGTCGTCCAGGCCCCGTCCATGCGGTCCACGGCGTGCGCCGCACCACTCAGCAAGGGAAGGGCGAGGACAAGGATCCCAAGGCCGGCCAGTCGCTTTCCACTTTGCATCTGCACTCTCCCATGCGTTGAAAAAACAAGAAAATCTGCGGCAGGCCGGGCAGAGGGGCAGGTCATGCACTTCGCCGATTGGGAACGGTGCCGCGTCGAGACCACTATCAGGTCATTCTTGCCGATATCTTCCGCCACGGAAACGTGCCCCCGACGTCTCGGGCGTTGCGCCCAGCCTGAAAATGCTATCCGTTCTGATGAGTGCTTGGTGGGAAGGCTATGATGATTGTCGTCTGCGGTGGGTCTTGATATCAAGATGTACCAAGACATTCCCGTCAATCACGAGGCGAGGATCGTGGTTGCTCTGCGGTTGAGGATGGCTCGCGGCGACGTCGCGGCATCTGGCGGCGGCAGCGCGACAAGCCGGGCTGCGGAAGCGATCAGACTTTGAAACAGGGTGCCGCCAGCAAGCCGGCTCGGCGCGCAAGCCTTGCACGCGAGATTGCCAGGGCGGCTGGCCGTGAAGGGGTTGTCCTTGCGGTCGGGGCGGCGGCATCGATCGGCCTGCTGGACCTTGTCGGAGAGGCAAGGGCAGCCGGCAGGCCGCCGACCCTTCTGCGAAGCTGTACCATAGCGACACCGGACCTCGAGCCCCTCCTGCCCGAACCGCCCTCCATCTCCCCCGGCAAGGCTGGCGCCGACGATACGGGAGATGACGATGAGGAAGACGAGGCGGACGACGACGACGAGGAGGATCCTCCGCCCTCCGGCTTCGTCTCGCCCGGCTTGGGCGGCTGCATCGTCGTCTCCGGAACGGTGAATGCCGGGCTCCAAGGCGACAACTATCGAGCGAATGCCCTGGCGCGCGCGACAGGGCTCGTGCCGCAGAATACGACTAGCTTTCCGCTCAGCACGACCTTTCGGATCGAAAGCGGTCAGTCGCTTGCCAATGGCCATTATCTTGCAACGGCCTTCGAGTTCTCGATGGACACGAACAGCGGCGGTGGCACCGACGTCACGATCGGCGAGGCGAGCATTACACTGGGAGCCTTCAGCGCCGGGCTGGCCAGCTCGCGCTTCGATTTCTGGACCGGTGACGAGTTCGCCCTGGTCGGGCGCATTCCCAGCCGCACCGTTGCCCTGATCGGCTACGAGCGACCGCTTACCGAAGAGCTCAGCCTCTCGCTGTCGGCCGAAGATGTCTCCGCCGACCAGCGCATTCCGCTGCCGACCGCGGGGCGCCGCCTGCCGGACGGCGTGGCCCGCCTTGTCTATGAAGGGGAAGCGTTGACCCTGCATGGTGCGGTGGCGTTGCGGGAGGTTTCGCGTATCGGTGCGCCGAGCCTGTCGGGGCGGGCGGCCATCATCGGCGCGACCTGGGAAGGCAGCGTGCTCGACCGGTCGTTCACCCTGTCCGGCCAGATCGCCGGCGCTGTCGATGCCCCCGCCTATGTCGGCTCGCTGCTCGACCGGCGCACGGCATTGCCGTTCTTGACCGGCGACCAGACGACGCGCGGGTGGTCCGGCCTCGTCTCGATCGGTTGGGATTGGTCGGACGAATGGTCCAGCAACGCCTATCTCAGCCGCTACAGCCTGACGCTGCCGCGCGCAGGCGACATTGGGGGGCAGGTTCGGATCGATCGAATGTCTGCGAATCTGATTTGGAGGCCGGTCACAGGCCTGCGCCTCGGACTGGAGGGATCACTGGCCTGGCAACGCCTCGACATCGTCGGTTCGGCGCGTGCCGCAGCTCTTTCCGGCACGCAAAGCACCGCCCAGATCTTCATCGAGCGGGTATTCTAGCTCTTGGAGACGTTTTGGAAACCCGAGCCCGCATCTGAGCAGCCGCGTTAGCGACGGAATGGCTCCTCAGGATGAGGGCTCGGGGAATTCTCAAAAAGGCTCTTATTCCAGCTCTCCTGCAGACGGCACGTTCACCGTCGACGCGCGGTATCCGGTTCTCGGTCCGTCAACGGGCCTGAGCCGCCGCGAAGGCGAGGTTCTCGGCGAGCAGCGCTTCGGCGAGGGCCGGCGTGGCAGCCTCCACATAGACGCGCAGCTCGGGGGCATTGCCCGAAGCCCGGAAATGGACCGTGCTGCCATCAGCCAGCGTCAGGCGAAGACCGTCGCGGCGGTCGCGTGCGACCACCCCGCCGTGGCCGGAGAAGCTGTCATCGCGAAACGCTGCATCGTCGGTATCGAGCCTGGCGATCAATGCAGCGGTGCGATCCTGGGGGATCTCCTGGAGCCGGTTCGACAAGGCAATGGCGAAAGCGGCCTCTGACGCGATCTCGCTCAGCTGCTTGCCCTGCCGCGCCTTGAGAGCGAGCGTCGACAGGATCGGGAGCATCGCATCGCGCGTCGGCAGGGCCGCCAGCACGCGTCCATCGCGGGTGACATTCGAGCCGAGCAGCACACCGCCATTGGCTTCGAAGCCGACGACGACCGCTGCGCCCTCGTTTGAGGCCTGTTCCATGCCTGCGATGACATAGGGTGAGCCGACGCGGGTGCGAACCACGCGGGCGAACAACCCCGGCCGGTCGAGGGCGGAATTCGAGGTGACGGGGGTTACGATCGCATCGGCCCCGAGAAACTGCGCGGTCAAGGCGCCGACGAGATCGCCGCGCAGGAAGGTTCCGCGTTCATCGGCGACGAGCGGACGATCCGCATCGCCATCCGTCGAGACGATGGCATCGAGCCGCTGCTCGGCGGCCCATTGCCGCGCCAGGGCCTCGTCTTCAGGACGCAAGGCTTCGGTATCGACGGGGATGAAGCTGTCGCTGCGTCCCAGCGGCAGAGCTTTCGCGCCGAGCGCGGCGAGAACCTCGCAGATCGCGTCCCGGCCGACGGAGGAATGCTGGTAGACCCCGACGGTCAGCCCCGCGAGGGCCGAGCTGCCGAAGAAATCCGCATAACGGGCTTGGTAAGCCGTCAGCGCATCATAGGGTGCAGTCTTGGCCTGCAGGGTGGGCATCGCGCTCAGGCCCAGCCGGCCATGCCAGGCCAGGATCTGTGCCTCGTCGGCCTTGTCGATCTCGCCCTGCGCCCGGTAGAATTTCAGCCCGTTGCGGTCATCGGGAATATGGCTGCCCGTCACCATGATGGCCGCGCAGCCGCGTGTCATCGCGGCCAGAGCCAGTGCGGGTGTCGGGACGGTCCCGCAGTCGATGGGAACGAGACCCGCATCGACGATCGCCTGAGCAGCCTGACTGGCGATCAGCGGGCTCGATGAACGCAAGTCCCGCCCGATCAGCACGTCTGCCTGCGCTTGCGTATCATTGTCGCGGAGCATCGCGCAGAAGGCGCGAACATGGCTGTAGGTCGGCAGGCCGACGAGTTCGCCGACAAGGCCGCGCAGGCCGGAGGTTCCGAATTTCAGGCTGGTCATGAGAGGCCGATCGTCCCGAGGTCGAATGCTGTTCAAAGGATGGAAGGTGAATATCAGAATTCATTGCTTGGCTTCTGGTGCCGCATCGACGGCTTGTTTCCTGGTCCGGCTTGACGGCCTCCTTCGCTCGCTTCGCCCTCAAATGTTGTAGAAGGAGCGATACCATTCGACGAAGCGCGTGATGCCCTGCTCGATCGGCGTCGCAGGGCTGAAGCCGGTGCGAGCCGCCAGATCGCCGACATCGGCATAAGTCGCGGGCACATCGCCGGGCTGAGATGGCAGCTGCCTCTTGATGGCCTTGCGTCCACAGGCTTCCTCGATCACCGCAATAAAGCGGTCAAGCCGGACCGGCGTGTGATTGCCGATATTGTAGATGCGGAACGGCGCAGATGCCGTCGCGGGATCGGGGTCGGAAGCATCGAATTTCGGGTTGGCCACAGGCGGCAGGCCGGCGAGCTTCACGATCGCCTCGCGGATGTCGTCGACATAGGTGAAGTCGCGGCTCATCTCGGCTTCGGCATAGACGTCGATGGGCTGGCCCTCGAGAATCGCTTTGGTGAACTTGAAGTAAGCCATGTCCGGACGACCCCAGGGGCCGTAGACCGTGAAGAAGCGCAAGCCAGTCGTCGGAATGGCGTAGAGGTGCGAATAGGCATGGGCCATCAGCTCGTTCGCCCGCTTGGTCGCGGCATAGAGCGATACGGGATGGTCGGCGCGGTCATGCTCACTGAACGGCACCTTGGCGTTCGCGCCGTAGACCGAACTCGATGAAGCGTAGACGAGATGGTCGACCGGATGCCGGCGGCAGGCTTCGAGGACGGAGAGGAAGCCGTCGAGATTGGCGCTCGCATAGGCACGGGGATTGTCGAGCGAGTAGCGCACGCCGGCCTGGGCGCCGAGATGGATGACGACCTGCGGCCGGAACGCGGCAAAAGCCGTCTCCAAGCCGTCATAGTCGGCAATGTCGCACTTTTCGAACGAGAAGCCGTTGCGCGCCTGAAGGCGGTCGAGCCGCGCCTGCTTCAGCGCCGGATCGTAGTAGGGGGTGAGGCTGTCGATGCCGAACACCTCCACGCCCGCATCAAGGAGAGCCTCCGCGACGTGAAAGCCGACGAAACCGGCGGCGCCTGTCAAAAGCACACGTTCAAACGGCAGATTGGCTTTCATGCGATCATCTTCGTTCGTGCGGTTCTGGCGTCTTATTCGCGATGCGCCGCAACGTCGCAAGCGCCGCGCGACGATTTTGACACGCAAGGGGGATGCGATGCTCGGGCCGCGATCTTGATGGGCGCGCGGAACCATGCCGATCGCCGAAAGCATGGGCAGGCGGCGGTCGTCGTCATGCGTGCCAGCATCCCCAGAGGGATGCGCGTTCGCGACCGCCGCCTCGGCCGCGATGCGGCTGGATCGATTGCATCTCGGCTGATTTCGTTTCAGGACAGCGCAGCTTTGAGCTTAAGTCCACCCGTTGATATCCGCGCCGCAATCGGCGGATAGGCGAGATGAGAACAGACGACGCGGGTGTGCTTCCGGAAGCGGCGTCTTCCGCATCCCGGATGTCGACGCTGTCGAGGAGTGAATGATGAAGATCGTTATGATCGGTTCCGGCTATGTCGGCCTGGTGTCGGGCGCATGCTTTGCGGATTTCGGCCATGATGTCGTCTGCGTCGACAAGCAGGAAAGCAAGATCGTCGCATTGAAACGGGGCGAGATCCCGATCTTCGAACCGGGTCTGACCGATCTCGTGCGCACCAATGCCGCGGCTGGCCGGCTGTCCTTCACGACCGATCTTGCAGGTCCGGTCGCGCAGGCCGATGCGGTCTTCATCGCGGTGGGCACCCCGTCCCGGCGCGGCGACGGCTTCGCGGACCTCTCCTATGTCTATGCGGCGACGCGCGAGATCGCGCAGGCATTGAGCGGCTACACCGTCATCGTCACGAAATCGACGGTCCCGGTCGGAACGGGCGACGAGGTCGAGCGCATTATCCGCGAACTGCGTCCCGATGCCGAGTTCTCCGTCGTTTCCAATCCCGAGTTCCTGCGCGAGGGCGCGGCGATCGAGGACTTCAAGCGGCCGGACCGCATCGTGATCGGCGCCGAGGAGGATCGGGCGCGCACGATTATGGCGGACGTCTATCGCCCTCTCTACCTCAATAGCGCGCCGATCCTGAATACGAGCCGTCGCACTGCCGAGCTGACCAAATATGCGGCGAACGCGTTCCTGGCGACCAAGATCACCTTCATCAACGAGATGGCGGATCTGTGCGAGCAGGTCGGCGCCAATGTGCAGGACGTGGCCCGTGGCATGGGGCTCGACAATCGGATCGGCAGCAAGTTCCTTCACGCCGGCCCCGGCTACGGCGGGTCCTGTTTCCCGAAGGATACGCTGGCGCTGATCAAGACGGCTCAGGATTATGGCACGCCGGCGCGTATCGTGGAGGCCGTCGCGGCGGTGAACGATCAGCGCAAGCGCGCCATGGGCCGGAAAGTGGTGGCGGCCTGCGGCGGGTCTGTTCGGGGCAAGACGGTCGCCGTGCTCGGGCTGACCTTCAAGCCCAACACCGACGATATGCGCGATGCCCCGTCGTTGGCGATCGTTCAGGCGCTGCAGGATGGCGGCGCCACGATCCGCGCCTATGACCCCGAAGGCATGGAGCAAGCCAAGGCGATGCTGCCTGCCGAGGTGATCTACTGCGCCAATGCCTATGATTGCGTGGCCCAGGCGGATGCTGCCGTCATCGTGACCGAGTGGAACATCTTCCGCGCACTCGACCTCGACCGGGTGAAAAGCTTGATGGCCGCTCCGGTTCTGCTCGATCTGCGCAACATCTACCGGCCGGAACAACTGCGTGCCAAAGGCTTCACCTATGTCGATGTGGGAAGAGGCCTGCCGCCGGAGGCGCCCGCCAAGGCGACCGACGCGGCCTAGGCGGCGGCTGGACGATCATGACTCCGAGACAGTAGGTTGCGGTGCACCCTTGGGAGCATCTCCTGGCGCGAGCCTGCCGGCCAGCGCGTGACGATGCTTTCGCTGTGCTCAATGTCCCTCGAGCAGATTTCAGAGATGCAGCATGTCCAATGATGTCAGCCCTCTTGCGGGAAAACGGCTCGAACCTGCCATGCTCGTCGATGTGGGAGCGCTGACGAAGGCCTATTTCGAGCGGCCGGACCCGTCGCAGCGCTCGCAGCAGGTGGCCTTCGGCACCTCGGGCCATCGCGGCTCCGCATTCTCGCTGTCCTTCAATGAGGCCCATATTCTCGCCATCGCTCAGGCGATCTGCCTCTATCGCCGTGAGCAGGGCATCGACGGGCCACTCTTCCTCGGCATCGACAGCCACGCGCTCTCGCGCAACGCCTTCGAAACCGTGCTGGAGGTCTTCGCCGCCAATGGCGTGACCACGATGATCGACGAGGCGCTCCGCTTCACGCCGACGCCGGTGATTTCGCACGCGATTCTGACCTACAACCGCGGCCGCAGCTCCGGCAAAGCGGATGGCGTTGTCATTTCGCCCTCGCACAACCCCCCGGCGGATGGCGGCCTGAAGTACAACCCGCCGCATGGCGGCCCGGCCGACACCGACGCCACCGGCTGGATCGAGAAGAAGGCCAACGCCTTCATTGCAGACAAGCTCGCCGGGATCAGCCGTGTCCCCTATGAGCGGGCGTTGAAGAGCGAGCATGTCCGCAGGCACGACTACATCAGCGGCTACGTCGCCGATCTTGCCGATGTCGTCGACATGGAGGCGATCGCCAGGGCCGGGGTCTCGATCGGCATCGATCCGCTCGGCGGGGCCGGGCTCGACTACTACCAGCCGATCATCGACCGCTACGGTTTGAAGGCGACCATCGTCAGCAAGGAGGTCGATCCGACCTTCGGCTTCATGACCGCGGACTGGGACGGCAAGATTCGGATGGACTGCTCCTCGCCCTACGCCATGGCGAGCCTGATCGGCATGCGCGACAAGTTCGATGTCGCTTTCGCCAATGATACGGATGCAGACCGGCATGGCATCGTCACCCGCAGCGGCGGGCTGATGAATCCCAACCACTATCTCGCGACGGCGAGCGCCTATCTCTTCGCCAACCGGCCCGGCTGGCGCAGCGATGCCGCGATCGGCAAGACCGTCGTGTCGAGCGCCATCATCGACCGCGTCGCGGCCAAGCTCGGGCGCAGGCTGGTCGAGGTGCCCGTCGGCTTCAAATGGTTCGTCGACGGCCTCCTCTCGGGCGCGTTCGGCTTTGCCGGCGAGGAGAGCGCCGGCGCCTCCTTCCTGCGCCGCGACGGCACGGTCTGGACGACGGACAAGGACGGAATCATCCTGGGCCTGCTCGCGGCCGAGATCACCGCGAAGACGGGCGCCGATCCCAGCGTCTTCTATGGAAAACTGACGGCCGAACTGGGCAATCCCCGCTATGCGAGGGTCGATGCCCCCGCGACGTCGGCGCAGAAGGCGATCCTCAAGAACCTGTCTGCCGAGCAGATCACGATCACGGAACTTGCGGGCCAACCCATCACTGCCATTCTCAGCGAGGCGCCGGGCAACGGTGCCGCGATCGGCGGCGTGAAAGTGACGGCTGCCGATGGCTGGTTCGCCGCTCGCCCGTCCGGCACCGAAGAGGTCTACAAGATCTACGCCGAGAGCTTCCGCGACGAGGCGCATCTGGCGGCAATCCAGCAGGATGCACGGCGCATCGTCGGCGCGGCGATCGGCGGAGCAGCCTGAGGAGGCTTCGGCGCAATTCGTTACAGTTTGGTCTCCTGCCGGCCTCGTCGGCCGGCAGGAGACTCATGATGCGACGCATCATCGATCGCTGGGGATAGGGCCGCGAATTTTATTCGATTTTTGCCCCGATATGGCAGTCTGGCCGGACCGATTCAGGTTCTGCCAACGATAATGGCTCGGAGGGGCATCCGTGATCTATGTCGGGATTTTCTACCTCGCCTGCGCAGCGGTGTTCCTGCAGCTCGTCGAAGGAGCGCCCGTCATAGAGTAGATCGGCCGGGCAGGTCATTCGCCTGAGCCGAAAGCCTTCGTCCGGAAGCGCTCGGCCGCAAAGGGCGCGATGTCGCAGAAGGTCGGGGCGCCTGTCATGGCCTCCGCCAGCAGCCGTCCGGTCGCGGGTCCAAGCGTGAAGCCGTGATGGGCATGGCCGAATGCGAACCATAGGCCGGTATGCCGGGGGGCACGGCCGATCACGGGAAGCATGTCGGGCAGGCAGGGGCGCGAACCGCGCCACGGCTCGGCATCCAGACGCCGCCCCAACGGCATCATGCCTCGTGCGATCTGTTCGGCTCGGTCGAGTTGCCAGGTATCGGACGGCTGGTCGCGCCCGGCCAGCTCGATCCCCGTCGTGAGCCTGACGCCGCGCTGCATCTGCGTCAGCACGAAGCCGGCCCGAGCGTCGCAAAGCGGGTGCCGCGGAGCCAGCTGGGACGCAATCTCGTAGTGCATGTGATAGCCGCGCTTGAAGCCCAGCGGGAAGCGATAGCCGAAGCGCTCGTAAAGCTCCTTTGACCAAGGCCCCAAAGCGGCGACGACCTCTGATGCCTGCCATTTGCCCGCTTCGGTCGGCAGGCGCCACGCCGACTGCTCGTGCCTCAAGCCGTGCGCGTCGGCCTTTGCCACGATGCCGCCGCGGGCTGCGAAGAGCGCCGCATAAGCGCGCGTGACTGCCCCGGGGTCGGTCACCGTCGCGGGGTCGCGCCAGTGAATGGCACCGGCTATCGCGTCCGGCAGCAGTCCGGGCTCGCGGTGGTGCAGGCTGTGGTCATCGAGCACGTCATAGGCGAGGCCGTAGGATTGCAGATCCGAAGCCGCCCTCGTCGCTTGCTCGAACCCGCGCCGGTCGCGATAGAGCTCGATCCAGCCGCCGCTTCGCATCAGCGCTTCGGTTCCGGCTGCCTTCGTCCAATGGCTGTGTTCATCGATGCAGCGCTCGATCAGCGGCAGGATCGCCCGGCCCAGCTTGTCCAGGCGCGTGGGGGCCGAATTCCACCAATAGCGAGCGAGCCAGGGCGCCATCTGCAGCAGCGTGGCCGGGCGGTAGCGCACGGCGATCGAGCGGTTCGACGCGAAGGCGGCAAGCGTCGCGAAATCACGGGGAAAGGCATAGGGGACGACCGAAGATCGCTCGATCAGTCCCGCATTGCCGTGGCTGGTCTCGCCGCCGGGCTCGCCGCGGTCGACCAGCAGAACCTTGCGGCCGCGCTCCTGCAGATGCAGCGCCGCGCTGACGCCGACGATTCCGGCTCCGAGCACGATCACATCGGCGTCTCGTATTGCAGTGGTCATTGCGCGGGAAAGCCCGTCTCCATCCACCCGAAGCGGGCACCGGGAAGACGAGCCTCAAACGGAAAGGTTTTGCAAGAAAATAAAAATCATTTGACGTCGTGAAAGAAAAATTTCTTGATGGGGCGTCGTCCGGAGCTCAGATGTCTCAAACCCTTCGCCAGAGATTGCAGGCTTGCCTCGCCCACGGCTCCAAGGCCGACAAGGCGTTGGCGAGCTACATGCTGGCGCAGATGCCGAGCCTGCCTTTCGAGACGGCGGCCAGCCTGGCCGAGAAGGTTTCGGTCAGCGAACCGACCGTCGGGCGCTTCTGCCGGACGCTTGGCTACAAGAGCCTCAAGGACCTCAAGGGCAGCCTCGCCGAGGAGATCGGCGACAGACCCTGGCTGATCAGCGACCGGCTGCGCGATTTCCAGCAGCGCAGCCTCGCGGGCGACGACCAGCTCGCGCGCAGCCTTCAACTCGAGATCGCCGGTCTCGTCAGGCTCTATGAACTCGCCCAGGGTGAGGAGTGGAAGCGGGTTGCCCGGCGCCTGGCGACGGCGCCCTCCGTCTATGTCACCGGCTTTCAGACCGAGCGGGGCCTGGCGCAGTACCTCGCCAACCAGCTGCAGTATCTGCGCGACGGCGTGCATCTCGTCGATCTTGCCGCCGGCAATTTCTCGGAGCTGCTGCTCTCGGGCGATGCCGGGCGTCATCTCGTGATCTTCGAAGCGCGGCGCTATTCGCGCATGGCCAAGGTGCTGGCAGAGCAAGCGAAGGCGGCCGGCATCCCGACCACGCTCGTGACCGATTCCTTCTGCGACTGGGGCCGCGGCCTCGTCGACGAAATGCTGGTCGTCTCGACCGAGTTCAACCTGTTCTGGGACTCGACCGCCCAGATGGCGAGCCTGAGCAATCTGCTGATCAACGCGGTCTTCGTCGAGCTCGGCCCGCAGGTCGAGCAGCGGCTGAACCGGATGGCTGAACTCTATGGCCGCTTCACCGGCCATGTCGGCGACAACTCAGGCCCTCTGGGCTGAACCACACAAGCCTTTCGCAACATCTCGAAACAAAAGGGGAAGCGGGATGAAGACGATGATCAAGGGGAGCCTTCTGGCGTTGGGGCTAGCCGCGCTTGGCGCGACCGCCGCGCCGGCGCAGGAAGCGACGTTCGTGATGACCGCGCGCCTCGTCGGCGCGCCGGCCTACAATCCGATCAAGGCGACCAAGCTCAATACCGCCACCACGCTGATCTTCGACCGGCTGGTGGTGCAGGATGCCGATCAGAGCTTCCATGGGCAGCTCGCGGCGTCGTGGGAAGCGAGCCCCGACGGCATGCAGTGGACCTTCAAGCTGAAGCCCGGCGTGAAGTTCCACAATGGCGAGCCGTTCAACGCCAAAACCATCGAATGGTGGGTTCCGCAGTTCAAGGGTACCGAGAACGCCTTCACCGTCGAGGCGATCGACCGTGTCGAGGTGGTCGACGACCTGACGGTGCGCTTCCACATGAAGCATCCCGACCCGAACCTGCTGTTCAATCTCGCCAGCTCCTTCATGTGCATTCCCGAGCCCAAGGCCTTTCAGGCGCTCGGCGACAAGTTCGGCGTAACGGAAGCTGTCGGCACCGGCCCCTACAAGATGCAGCAGTTCACCGTCGGCCAGCAGACCGTGCTGGTCCGCAACGACGACTATGCCTGGGCGTCGGATTTGTCGGCCAACAAAGGGCCGGCCAAGTTCAAGAAGCTGACCTTCCGCGAGATCGCGGAGGAATCGACCGCCTATCTCGAGCTTAAGACCGGCGGCGCCGACCTCTTGGTCAACGTTCCGACCGACTTCCTGCCGCGCATCCAGGCCGACAAGGCCGTTAAGCTCGTTACCATTCCCGGCAACGAGCTGGTCTACATGCCGATCAACACCAGCGTCGAGCCGTTCACCGACATCAAGGTGCGTGAGGCAACCGCCTTCGCGGTCAACCAGAAGGAGATCCTGACCAGCCTTTATGGCGGCAACGGTGCGGCTGCGGACACCTTCCTGATCTCCTCGCTCAAGGAATCGCAGGTCGAGCCGAAATACAGGATCTCCTACGATCCGGAGCGCGCGAAGAAGCTGTTCGACGAGGCCGGCTGGAAGGCGGGACCCGACGGCATCCGCGTCAAGGACGGCAAGCGCCTCGAGGTGAAGCTCTGGACCCAGAACGGCACCGAGTTCAAGCGCCTCGTCGAGATCGTCCAGGCCCAGCTCAAGGCCGTCGGCATGCAGGCCGACATCAGCATCATCGATGCGGGCTCGATCAATGCGCAATATCGCAAGAAGACCGAGCACCAGCTCGCGATCCGCTCCTATCAGTGGACCAATGCCGACATCGTCGACTGGTTCTTCGCCGCGAAGCGGGCAGGCTATCCCAACGTCTCGATGTTCAACGATCCGGAAGCCGAGCGGCTGAACGACATCGCCATGAACAAGTCGAAGACCTGGGACGAGCGCGTCGCGAACTTCACCAAGTACCATGAGTACGTGCTGTCGCAGTACGCGTTCGCGCCGATCTACCAGCCCGCACAGAGCCTCGCCTACGGCAAGCGCATCGCGATGCCCGAGAAGATCCGCGGGACCGGGCTCTACGGACCGACGATGCTCGACATCGCGCCGGCGAACTGAGCCTGGATCGCCGCGCGTCCGACAGGACGCGATAACGGCGATCTATCTTTTGTTGCCGCATCGGACCGAAAAGTGGATCCCACTTTTCGGTCCGATGCTCTAGGCCACGGCCGCACACGGGAGAGACCCTTGCTGCGCTTCGCGATCCGGCGGCTCGCCATGCTGGTGCCGGTGTTCCTCGCCGTCTCGCTGGTGATCTTCATGATCATCCATCTCGTGCCGGGCGACCCGCTGGAGCATCTGATCCAGGTCGGCTCGTCGCCCGAGCAGCGGGCTCAGATGATCGCCCGCTACGGCCTCGACCAGCCGCTGCTCGTCCAGTACGGGCGCTGGCTCGCCAAGGTCGTGACAGGCGATCTCGGCGACGCCATCGTGATGCGCCAGCCGGTTTCGCAGCTGATCGCGGAGAACATGCCGCACAGCCTCGCGCTCGGCGGCACGGCGCTCCTCTTCTCGACGACCGTCGGGATCGTGGCCGGCGTGCTCGCCGCCTCCTTCCGCGACAGCCTGTTCGACCGGGCGGTTATGGGCTTCATCCTGCTGGGCTCGACGCTGCCGAGCTTCTGGCTGGCGCTGCTGATGATCCTGATGTTCGCCGTGCAGTTCGAATGGTTCCCGGTTTCGGGCGCCCGGAGCTGGGATGCGCTGGTGCTGCCGGCGCTGACCATCGGTATCGGGGGCACGGCGCTGATCGCCCGCGTCACCCGCGCCGCCATGGTCGAGATCTCCGGCCGGGACTTCGTGCGCGTGCTCCAGGCAAAGGGGCTGCCGTTCTGGCGCATCCAGCTCCGGCATGTGCTCCAGCAGGCGATGCTGCCGGTGATGACCATTCTCGGCCTGCGCATCGGCTGGATCCTCGGCGGTGCCGTCACGGTTGAATACGTCTTCGCCCGGCCGGGTCTCGGCTCGCTGCTGATCACGGCGCTCGGGCAGCGCGATTATCCGCTGGTGCAGGGCTGCCTGCTGATGCTCGCCATTGCGGTGATGCTCGGCACGCTGCTCGGCGATCTCGCCCAGGCGGCGCTCGATCCGCGTCTGCGCGAAGCGATGGGTGCAAGATGAGCCGTTCGTCCCTCGTGTCCCGGCTTGCGCGCTCGCCGCGCGGCGCCCTCTGCGCCCTGTTCCTGATCGCGCTCGTGCTCTGCGCCATCTTCGCACCCTGGATCGCGCCCTACGACTATGCGGCGCAGAAGCTCTCCATGGCGAACACGCCGCCCTCGGCCGCGCATTGGCTCGGCACCGACGAGTTCGGGCGCGACCTGCTCTCGCGCATCATCCAGGGCGCGCGCACCTCGCTCAGCGTCAGCGTGCTGTCCATCGCGCTTTCGGTGATCGCGGGGGCGACGCTCGGCGCTGCCGCCGGCTATTTCGGCGGCATGTTCGACCGGGCCGTCACCGTCATCGTCGACCTGACCTGGTCATTCCCGGAGATCCTGCTGGCGCTGATCCTGATCGCCATC
This sequence comes from Allobosea sp. 05L423, assembly GCF_056397745.1. Lineage (NCBI taxonomy): Bacteria > Pseudomonadati > Pseudomonadota > Alphaproteobacteria > Hyphomicrobiales > Alloboseaceae > Allobosea > Allobosea sp. 05L423. The sequence goes on from NZ_JBFTOA010000027.1 coordinate 21,576, forward strand.
TTGGGCCCCGGCCTGCATTCAACGGCGATCGCGATCGCCATCGCCTATCTCGCGCAGTTCACCCGGCTGACACGGGCGCAGGTCATGGCGCTGAGGGGGGAGCTCTTCGTCGATGCCGCGGTGACGGCCGGCGCGAGCCCCGCCCGCGTTCTCTTCCTGCACCTGCTGCCCAACGCGATGACGCCGGTCATCGTCGCCGGGATGCTGGCGACGGGCGATGCGATCGTGCTCGAAGCGACGCTCGGGTTCTTCGGGCTGGGGGCCCAGCCGCCGATCCCGAGCTGGGGTGCGATGATGAGCTCCGGCACCGCCCAGATCTTCATCGCGCCCTGGATCATCATCTTTCCCGGCCTCGTCATCGCCACGACCGTGATCGCCATCAACCTGTTCGGCGACGCGCTGATCGAGGCGCTCGATATCCGCCGGCCGCTGCGCGACGGCTGACGCTCCGCCATTCAAGCGAAACATAAAGAGACCGCGAGGAACGCCATGACCTTCACCGTGCTGACCGCCGAGTTCTCGCATGAGAGCAATACCTTCAGCCGCTGCCCGGCCGACCGTGCCGCCTTTCAGGACCGCGGTATCCGCAATGGAGAGGCGGCCATCGCCGAACGTGGCGAGGCCAACACGCCTATCGCGGGCTTCCTCGATATCGGCCGGCCGGCCGGATGGCGTGTCATCCACGCGATCAGCGCCGCCGCCCAGCCATCGGGGCCGGTGACGCGAGACGCCTACGATCACATCGCCGGTGTCATCGTCGATACGGCCAAGGCCCATGGCGGGGCGATCGATGGCGTACTGCTCGGCCTGCACGGGGCGATGGTGACGGAGTTCTGCGAGGACGGCGAAGGCGAGCTGCTGGAGCGCCTGCGCGCCGTGCTGGGCCCGAAGGTGCCGATCGGCATCACGCTCGATCCTCACGCCAACGTCACCCGCAAGATGACCGAGCTGGCTGACATCGTCGTTTCCTACAAGACCTACCCGCATGTCGATGTCCGCGAGACCGGGCGGCTGGCGGCCGGCATCATGCAGCGCACGATGGCCGGGGAGATCAGGCCGGTGACGCTGCGCGCCGAGCGGCCGATGCTGGAAGAGGTCAATGGCGGACGCACCGATATCGGCCCGATGGTCGAGCGCATCGCCAAGGCCAAGGCCTATGAGCAGGAGGCCGATGTCTTCGCGGTCAGCGTCAACGGCGGCTTCGGAAATGCCGATATCCAGGAGGTAGGCCCGACCGTCCTCGTCACCTGCCAGGGCGATCACGAGTGCCACCGTGCCTTCGCCGAAGCGCTCGTCGACGACATGTGGCAGCGCCGCTTCGACAAGGTCACGCCGTTCCTCTCGGTGGAGGAAGCGGTGGCGGAGGCGGCCGGCTATGTCGCGACCTCCGGCCCCCTCATCATCGCGGACTATGCCGACAATCCCGGGGGCGGAGGCTATGGCGATGCGACCGAGCTGCTGAAGGGCATGATCGCCGCCGATCTGAAGGATGCCTGCTTTGGACCGATCGTCGACCCTGAGGCTGCGGCCGAGCTGCACCGGTCCAGGCCGGGCTCGACAGTCTCCGTCCGGCTCGGCGGCAAGGTCGACCCTGAGATCGGCGGGGGGCCGCTTGCGCTCACCGGCACGCTCGTCAGCGTCAGCGACGGTGCCTATGTCGGAGACGGCCCGATGATGGGCGGCTTGCATGCGAGCTGGGGGCCGTGCGCCGTGCTGCGTGTCGGTAATATCGAGATCCTCGTCACCACGATCCGCGCCCAGATGAACGACCTCCAGCAGTTCCGTGCCTTCGGCATCGATCCCGCCGCCAAGCGGGTGGTGGCGCTGAAGTCGATGCAGCATTTCCGTGCCGCCTTCGAGCCGATTGCAGGCAAGGTCATCGTCTGCGACAGCGGCGCGCTCTGCACACCCGATCTCACCAAGCTGCCCTATCGCCGCGTGCGGCGCCCGATCTTCCCGCTCGACGCATAGTCGGCGCCTGCGTCGGGAGCCGTCGTTCCGCTGTCGATCCGAGTGGGCCATGCGTTCTGCGCGAGCAGCGGCCCGTCTCAAGCTGTAGGGACACCGGCAGCTTGGCACTCGATTTGGATGAGTTCCGCGATCTGGATCACCGCGCGGCGATGATCCGACCGTTCCGGAGGCCGGCGACGAGAAGGCGGTGGCCGAGGCCGGAGAGGAAATCGACCTCGTCGGCCTTGAGCGAGAGCTTGTAGCGGAGCTCGAGAATGCGGGCTCTCGTCTCGGGCGCGCGTATGTCTGCCAAGGACAGCCTCACGAACTTGATCTCGAGCTTGTCGCAATCCCGCGTTTGCATGACATCGCAGCGCCAGCGGACCAGGCGTTTCCGCCAGCGCCTGGTCTCCTCCTCCAGCCCGTCGAGACTGGCCCGGCTTGAATTGTCGATCATCGCATCGATCGAGGCCGTGATGGTGTCCAGCGCTCCCGGGCCGTCCGTCGATGTCGACATGTCGCCGCCGACGCGCAGCGAGGCGTCGGCTACGATCACGACGATGCGCCTCACCTCCCGCGCTGTCGCCTCCGGGAGTGGCGCCGGCGCCGGTCCGCGCATCGACCTCATGAGGTTTTGGGTGGCCAGATTGTCGACGAGTCCACCATCGAGCAGCTTCAGGTAGCGCAGGTCGGTAGCCGTCGCGTAACGAGCCTGCGTTTCCCGAAGATGGGACACGACCGTGGAGCTCGCAGCCGGCGCCACAGGGACGCCTGGAACGAGCGGACAGGCTGCGTTGAAGTTTTCCAGGACAACCGGCGCAAACAAGACCGGCACGGCTGCCGAGGCTGCGACGGCATGGGATAGGGGAAAGGTGGCGTAGTCGCTGCAGATCGTGCGGAAACTCTCGCGATCGAAGGAGAAGGGCGCACGATTATAGAGGTCCGTCGCGTGCAGCAGGAGGCGCGGCCCTCCCATGCGCTCGAGGTCGCCGAAGGTTGCGCCATGATAGAGATGAGCATCGAGCCAGGCGCCGAGGCCGGTGAGGTCATTGACGCCGCCGCGATAGCCGCGCAGCAGATTGTCCGGCGTGAAGGCGGTCCGCAGCGACGCTTCGGGATCCTGATCGAGGTAATCGCGCCTGAAGGCCGGTATACCCGACGGGCCATGTAAGGCGACATAGGCCGCCAGCATGCCACCGCCTGAAACGCCGGCGACCACCGCAATATCGTCCGCGAGCGTCCGGCCCGTTTCCTCGGGGGCCCGTTGATCGGCAAGCGCCGACAGAACGCCGTATCCGAAGGCGGCAGAACGAGCCCCTCCGCCTGACAGAGCCAGCAGGACTGCAGTGGTCCCTGAACGCGCGGGCGATGAGCGTGGGCCCGCCGACGCCGCGATCTCCGTCAAGGGCAGGTTCGAGGGAGGATTTGAGGGGCTGGCGCAAGCTGCCATGCCGACGGACAGTGCCGCCATTCCCAGAACCTTCAGTGCCTTCTTCCAGCAGCCGGCAGTCGGCTGGCTTGTCGGCTTGAGAACCATGCGGGCGCTATCTCCACCGCCCGCCGTCTTCTCTTGTTGGGACGCGCAGGCCGCGGGAGATGTCGCTTCGGTCGATTATCTCAGCATTATGCCCGCCATGAACCCGAGGCGTTCAGCTCGGCATCGGCAAGCTCAGGCGAAAGCAGGCTCCGTGCGCTCGATCCAGAATTGCGATTGCGCCGCCGTGCAGCCGGACAATTTCCCGCACGAGATGAAGCCCCAGGCCGGCCCCCCGATCCTGGTGGACGATGCGGGAGAAGGGCTCGAACACCCGCTCGCGCTGTTCGGCCGCGATCCCGGGGCCTTCATCGATCACATCGACGATTCGCTCGCTTCCGACCGAGATGGTGATCGTGCCGCGCCGGCCGCCATGCTGAATGGCGTTCTGCACCAAATTGACGAGCGCCCGCTCGAGCCCCGCAGCGTCTCCGATGACGTCAACCTGCTCGGCCTCGGTATCGAAGGCGAGCGCGTAGCCGGCGTTGATGGCGAGTGGCGCAAGATCGCTGGCGACGCGCCGGCCGATCGCGACGAGGTCCAGCCTGACGAAGGCGTTGGGAGCGCGTTCCAACCGCTGCAGGTCGAGCAACTGCTCGGCCATCACGGCGAGCCGGGCGATATCCTCAAGCAGCCGGCCGCGCTGGGCCGAGCCCGGCAACGTCTCCAGCCGGGTCTGCAGGATCGCGATCGGCGTCCGCAGCTCGTGAGCTGCGTCGGCGAGGAAGCGTTTTCGCCGGGAATGCCCCTCGTCCAGCCGCTGCAGGGCACGATTGACCGCATCGACGAGCGGCGTGACTTCAGTCGGCGTCAGCACCGTCGGCAGGCGGGTGCCTTGGCGGTCGATGTCGATCCGCTCCGCCTCCGCAGCAACGGTTCCAAGCCCGCCTAGTGCCCGACTGACCACCATGGGCGTTGCGATCAAGGTCGCCAGGGCCATGACGACCAGCGTGGGCAACACGAAGCTCGCGAAGACGACGAGAATACCCTGGATCAGCCAGCGGAGCGGCGCCTCGCCCCCCGGACCGGTCACGACCTGGATGTCGCCAGCTGCGCTCCCGACCCAGCGCATCTGGGCGTTCGCGCGCGGCGGGTCCCCCAGGTTCCAACCCAGGCGAGCATTGCCGATCTCATCCAGCGCATCGCCGATGTGCGCGAAATGAGACGGCGGAGATCCCTCGACGAGCTGGCGCCCCTGCCGGTCTCGCACGATGTACCAGAGGTCGGGCACCTCGGCGCGCAGCTTGATCAGTTCCGGCGTCTCGCGGATCGCGAGGCTGCCAGTGGCGTCGCGCGACACTGCGTCCTTCAGTGCGTCGATCGTAATGTCTTCGGATTCGAAGTTGAGGAGATGGCCACCGAGATAGAGCGCGGCGATGATCGACACGACCAGCAGCGAGAGCAGCGCAGCTTGCAGCGCGAGCAGCCGGCGCACCAGCCGCCACTTCAGCGAATGGGCACGCGGTGCCTGGAAGGTCATGCCGCCTGCTTCAGCAGATAGCCGATACCCCTGATTCCGTGAATTTCGAGCTCCGCCCCGGCATGGCTCAACCTCCGGCGCAGGCGAGAGACATGCATGTCGAGCGCGTTCGACTGGATTTCGTCGTCGAAGCCGTAGACCGCTTCTTCCAATGTCGTGCGCTGGACGGCGCGGCCATGACGGCGCAGCAGGCTCTCCAGCACCAGCAGCTCTCGCCGCGGCAGATCGAGGGCCTGCCCATCCACGCTCGCGCTGCGATTGCGCCAGTCGAATTCGAAGCGGCCGATGCGCAGGAGGTCCGGTGCCAGCTCCGCCGATCGGCGCAGCACGGCGCGCAGCCGCGCGAGGAGCTCATCGATCACGAAAGGCTTGGCAAGGTAGTCGTCGGCGCCCGTATCGAGCCCCTCGACCCGCTCTTCGATGTCGCCACGGGCGGTCAGCACGATGACGGGAGCGAGCAGCTTCCGGGCGCGTATGCGGGGAAGCAGATCGAGCCCGTCACCATCCGGCAGATTGCGATCGAGCAGCACCGCGCCATGAACGCCGGCCGCGATCGCTTCCTCGCCTTCGGCCAGCGTGGTGACATGGTCGACGACCATGTCGCGTTGCCCGAGCGCCGTGCGCAATGCGCTGGCCATCTCCGGTTCGTCTTCGACCAGAAGAATGCGCATGCCGGGTACTCAGTGGCCGCGCATGAGCGAGGTACCCACGTTCGGCTTGCGGGCGGTGGAAGGCGCTGACGGCTGCAGCATGATGGGGGCTTTGGGCGGGGCGGGGCTTTGGCCGGTATCGCCCCCCACGCTTGCCGCAGCATTGCCGGGCAAGGTGTCTCCGGACCGCTTGCGAACCGGCGATCCCTAGTAGACGTCGGCCTGGTAGCGCCCCGCCTTCCGCAAAGAGGCGACATAGGAGATGGCTTCCTCGCTGGAACGAGCGCCATGTTCGGCGACGACATCGACCAGAGCGCGCTCGACATCCTTGGCCATCCGCTTGGCATCGCCGCAGACGTAGAAATGTGCGCCTTGTTCGAGCCAGGCCCAGAGCTCGCTGCCGCGCTCGCGCATGCGGTCCTGCACATAGACTTTCTCGCCATCGCGGGACCAGGCCAGCGTCAGATTGGTGAGGAAGCCCGAATCCTTCATCGCCTGCAGCTCGTCTTCGTAGAAGAAATCGCAAGCGCGGCGCTGGTGGCCGAAGAACAGCCAGTTCCGGCCCGGCGCCTTCGTCGCCAGCCGGTCGTGCAGGAAGGCGCGGAAGGGTGCGACGCCCGTGCCCGGGCCGCACATGATCACTGGCGTTGCCGGATCGGCCGGCAGGCCGAAGCCATGGGCGCGCTGGACATAGACCGGCACCTTGTCGCCGGGCTGGACCCGTTCGCCGAGGAAGGTCGAGGCGACGCCCCAGCGCGGCCGGGTGCCGACCTTGTAACGGACAGTATCGACGGTCAGCGTGATGCGGCCGGGCGTGGCGTTGTGCGACGAGGAGATCGAGTAGAGCCGCGGTTGGAGCGGATCGAGCGCCTCGACGAAGGCCTCGGCCGAGAGCCGCGCCTGCGAGAACTTGTGCAGCGTTCCGAGTACGTCGAGCCGGTCGAGGTCTCCATCGGGGTCTTCACCGGCGGCAAGGCGTCTGGCCTTGGCGCGGGCTTCGCCCCCCGTGACGTAGGAGATGAGCTGAAACAATGCGTCAGGCGCCGGGCCGAGCGCGCAATCGGCCACGAGCTTGTCCCGCAGGGACTTGCCGCCGATCTCTGCATCCGGTCGCGCGCCCAGCAGCGCGATCACGGCATCGACGAGGCGCGGGTCGTTCTGTGCGACGATGCCGAAGGCGTCGCCGACGACATAGTCGAGGCCGGATTCGGAGAGGTCGAATTCGACGTGCCAGGTCTCCTTTTCGGAGCCCTGGCCATTGAGCTTGCGGCGCGAGAGAAAGGTCGCGAGCGCGGGGTTCTCACGGCAGCGCCCCTTTGGCCCCGGTTCCGCAGCCGGAGCGGTCTCGGTGGGAGTGCCCGCGGCGGAAGCGCCGGGCTCCTCCATCAGGGTCTTGATCTGGCGCAGCGTCTCCTTGCCGCCGGGCGCGCAGAGATTGAGCCGCCCCTCCGCTCGTGAGGCGATGGCGGCGGAATAGGTTTCGCAGACATAGCCGCATTGCCCGCAATCCTGCTGCGCCATGGCGGCGTAGAGCCGGCGGGGCAGGGGCTTGCCTTCGGCCAGCTGCATGCGCTCGGCCATCTCCAGCGACGGATCGTGCCAGGGCGCCCCGTCCTCGGCCTCGGCCATGACGGCGGCGTTCTCGGCCGGCGAGAGTGCGGTTACGCCGGCATTGTCGAGCGAGAGCAGCCCGGCGAAGAAGCCGTTCAGCCAGGAGCGCTGCTCCTGGCGCGCAGGATCGCCTCGACCAGGGCCGGTGCGTCCTCCGCCTTCACATTGGTCCGGAATTCGCGGCCGATGCCGCCTTCGACGCCGAAGCCGCCGCCGACAAAGACGTGGTAGCCGGGAACGGTGTCGCCATCGTCATTGATCGGGACCTTGGCGCCGATCAGCCCGAGATCGCCGATATAGTGCTGGGCGCAGGAGTTGTGACAGCCGGTCAGGTGGATGTTGACCGGTGTGTCGAGCGTGATGCGCGGCTCGCAATGGGCGGCGATGGCAAGCGCGTCCTCCTTGGTATGGGCGCCGGCGAATTTGCAGCCGGTCGCGCCGGTGCAGGCGATCAGCCCCGCGCGCAGGATCGAGGTCTCGGCGGAGAGGCCGACGGCCTGCAGATTGGCCAGCACGTCCTCGATCTTCGCGTCGGGCACGCCGGAGATCAGCAGGTTCTGCCAGACGGTGAGGCGGATATCGCCGTCGCCGCAGCTCTGGGCGATCGAGGCGATGACGCGCATCTGCTGGGCCGTGAGCTTGCCGACCGGCAGCGCCACGCCGATCCAGTTCAGGCCGGGCTGTGCTTGGCCGTGGACGCCGATATGGGCGAGCCGGTCATAGACCGGGCGCGGCTTGACGAAGGCGTTGTCGAGCCGGATCAGCCCGCGGCCGAGCTTCTCCTCGACGGCGGCGAGGAACTTGTCGAAACCCCAGGCGTCGAGCACGTATTTGAGCCGCGACCTGTTGCGGTCGGTGCGGTCCCCGTTGGCGATGAAGACGCGCACGATCGCATCGGCGACCGCAATCGCGTCGGACGGGGTGACGATCACGCCGGTGTCGCGGGCAAGGTCCCTATGGCCGGTGATGCCGCCGAGTGCGAGGCGATACCAGATCCCGGGCTCAACCGGCTGCCCCTCGAAGGTGGCGCCTTCCGCGACCTCGATAGCCTGGAAGCCGATGTCGTTGGTGTCCTCGAGCGTCGCGACGGAGCCGGCGCCGTCGAAGGCGACGTTGAACTTGCGCGGTAGCCCGTAGAGCGAGCGGTCGTTCAGGATGTGATGATGCCAGGCGCGGGCATGCGGGCGGGTGTCGATGAGTTCGAGCGGATCGATACCGGCGGTCGCCGATCCCGTGACGTTGCGGATGTTGTCGGCGCCCGAGCCCTTCGCGGTGAGGCCGAGATCGGCGAGGCCTTCGAGCAGAAGGGGCGCATGCTCGGCGGCGATCTCGCGTATCTGGAGATTGGCCCGGGTGGTGACGTGGCTGTAGCCGCCGCCGAAGCTCTCGGCGATGTCGGCGACACCCGCGAACTGCCAGGCCCTGAGGATGCCGTTTGGAATGCGCAGCCGGCACATATAGCTGTTCTGCGCGGGCGCCACGTAGAACAGGCCGTGATAGCGCCAGCGGAAATTGTCCTCCGGCTTGGGATAGATGCCGGCCTGGGCCTGTTCCTTGAAGCGGGCATAGGCGTCGAAGGGGTGCTCGGCGGCTTTCCACTTCTCCTGATCGACGAGCTTGCCGCCGGCGGCAACCGTCCGCGCCTGCGCCTCGGCATGCTCCTTGTCGGGCCCGGACGGTGCGGCCTTGGCCGCGCCCGGCGCACCGCCGAGCGGACCAAGGCCGCGCGCGGTGCGAGCCGACTGCATGCCGCTCACGAAGCCTTCGAGGTAGCGCTTCTGATCAGGGGTGAAATCGTCGCTCATGATACTTTTCTTCCTCAGCCTCATCCTGAGGAGCGCCGCAGGCGCGYCTCGAAGGATGCTCCAGCGCCCTCTGGACCATCCTTCGAGACGGTCGCTTGCACGGCCTCCTCAGGATGAGGGCTAGGGGCGGTGTTCGGGTCACGCCGCCTCGACGAAGCGATGGCGCTCGTAGAGGAACTTCAGCACCGCCTCGCGCGCGGCGATGTAGGTGCGGTCGGAGACCAGTTCGAGCCGCTTGCGCGGGCGCGCGAAGCACACGTCCAGCACCTCGCCGATGCGGGCAGAGGGGCCGTTGGTCAGCATCACGATCCGGTCGGAGAGCAGCACGGCCTCGTCGACGTCGTGGGTGATCATGATCATGGTGTTGCCGAGCGCGGCGTGGATCTGCATCACCGAGTCCTGCAGATGCGCGCGGGTCAACGCGTCGAGCGCGCCGAACGGTTCGTCGAGCAGCAGGATCTTCGGCTCCATCGCGAGGCCGCGGGCGATGCCGACCCGCTGCTTCATGCCGCCGGAGATCTCGCCGGGGCGCTTGTCCCTGGCATGGGCTATCTGGACGAGGTCGAGATTGTGCATGATCCAGCCATGCCGCTCGGCCTTGCTCTTTCTGCCGCCGAAGATCTTGTTCACGGCGAGCGCGACGTTGTCGTAGACGGTGAGCCAGGGCAGCAGCGAGTGGTTCTGGAAGACCACGGCGCGGTCCGGGCCGGGCGCGTTGACCTCCCTGCCTTCCAACAGGATGCCGCCGGTCGTCGCAGGCGTCAGCCCTGCGATGATGTTGAGCAGGGTCGACTTGCCGCAGCCGGAATGGCCGATGATCGAGACGAACTCGCCCTTGTCGATGACGAGGCTGACGTCCTTGAGCACTTCCGTGGTGGCGGCGCCGCGCTGGAAGCGTTTGTCGACGTGGTCGATCTTCAGATAGCTCATCGTTCCGCCCTCAGTTGGTCGCGGTGCCGCGGGTGACGACATGGCCGACGAAAGCGACGAGGCGGTCGAGCAGGAAGCCGACCACGCCGATATAGACCAGCGCCACGATGATGTCGGAGAGGCGCGAGGAGTTCCACGCATCCCAGATGAAGAAGCCGATGCCGACGCCGCCGGTCAGCATCTCCGCCGCGACGATGGCGAGCCAGGACAGGCCGACGCCGATCCTCAGGCCCGTGAAGATGTAGGGCGCGGCCGAGGGCACCATGATCTTGTAGAAGAACTCGATCTGGTTCAGCCGCAGCACCTTGGCGACGTTGCGGTAGTCCTGCGGGATGTTGCGGATGCCGACGGCCGTGTTGATGATGACCGGCCAGATCGCCGTGATGAAGATCACGAAGATCGCCGAGGGCTGGCTGTCTCGGAAGGCGGCGAGCGACAGCGGCAGCCAGGCGAGCGGCGGCACCGTGCGCAGCACCTGGAAGACCGGGTCTAGCCCGCGCATCGCCCAGATGGATTGGCCGACGAGCGCACCGAGCAGCACGCCGACGACGGCTGCCAGGCTGAAGCCGATGGCGACGCGCTGCAGCGAGACGAGGATGCGCCAGCCCAGCCCGATATCCTGCGAGCCCGTCCAGTAGAACGGCTCGACGATCAGGTCCTTCGCCTCGTCCCAGATCCTGGTCGGTGGCGGCAAGGAGGATTGAGGTCCGGAAGCCGCGATCTGCCAGAACAGCAGGATCAGCGCGACCGTGATCAGCGGCGGCAGCAGGTTGATGAGGACGCTTTTCGCGATGGGAGCGAGCTTTCCCACGAAGGGCTTCGCACGCCCGGCCGGCAAGGGCAGGACTGCGGACGGCTTGCCCGAGAGCGGGACGACCGTCGCGCCCGCGATCGTGCCTTTCAAGACAGGCTGACCCATGTTCCAGTCTCTCCTCTGACCGAGCTCATCCGTCGCATTCGTCATGCCGCCTCGCTCGCGCGTGCCTGCGCGCCGATGCGGCGGATTTCGGGAAGGCAGGAGCCGCAATTGGTCCCGGCCTTGAGCTGAAGGCCGATCGCTTCGGCCGTCGTCGCGCCGGCCTCGAAGGCGGCGCGGATGGCGTTCAGCCCGACGCCGAAGCAGGCGCAGACGGTCGGTCCGGGATCGGCGCCGCCCGGGTTCCGTCCCGAGAGCAGGGCAAGTCGGCTTTCCACGGTCGCTGCCGGATCGGCGAAGAGGGCCTTGACCGTGTCCCAGAGCGGCGCGCGGCCCGCAGGAGCGAGGAAGAGGGCGGCCTGGAGCCGGCCTTCCCGGAGCACGGCACAACGATAGCTGCCGCCGTCGCGGTCGATCAGCTCGGTCAGCTCTCCCGCGCCGAAACGCTCGCGCATCAGAGCAGTCAGGTCATCGACGGACGCGTCGGTGGCGAAGAGCCGGCCCTCGCCGCCCTGCACAGCAAGACGCGCCCACCAGCTCTGCTCCGGCAGGGCGAAGGGCTCGCGCGACAGGACGAAGCCTTCGAAACGATAAGCGACCGGCGCGATCGAAACCGGCGTCGCCTTCATCTCGGGCTGGCCGGAAAAGGGATCGCAGAGCGGCTGCGTCAGGGCGCCGATGCGCGCGTCGGAAGCGGTCTCGCCGGACCAGTGGATGGGCGCAAAGAGCGATCCCTCGGCCACGCCTTCGTCGGCCGCGACCCTGAGCGCCGCGCCGCCATGGGCGTTGACCAGACGGGCAAAGCCGCCCGCGACCAGCCGGAAGCGCGAAATGTCGACCGGATTCACGTAAATCGAAGGCTCGGCGACATGCGCGGTGAGCCGCGGGCTGAGGCCGGTGCGGGTCATGGTGTGCCAGTGGTCGCGCACGCGGCCCGTGTTGAGCAGCAGCGGGAAGGCCTCGCTCGTGACCGAGGCCAGCTTCGGCGTGGCGAGCCGGCGCATCTGTGCGCGGCGCGCGGGACCGAAGAAGTTTCCATCGCCGAAGAGCCGCGCGGTGCCATGCGGCCGGGATGCCGGCACGGGCCATTGCACCGGCCGAAGCCCGTCATAGCCGGCGCGGTCGAGGCCGGCATGGGCGCCGATGTCGAAATCGCGCGTGCCGCGGTTCTCGAAGGCGGAGAGCGTGGCGTGCTCGGCGTAGATTTCGTGCGGGCCGGTGTAAGAGAAGGCCTCGCCGAAGCCGAGACGCTTCGCGACCTCGCAGACGATCCACCAGTCCGGCTTCACCTCGCCCGGCAGGTGCAGGAAGGCGCGCTGGCGCGAAATCCGCCGCTCGGAATTGGTGACCGTGCCATCCTTCTCGCCCCAGGCGGCTGCGGGCAGGATGTAATGGGGCTTCGCCGCGAGCGTGTCGTTCGAGAGCACGTTCTCGGAGACGATGAAGAGGTCGAGTCCGGCGAGCGCGGCGCTGACCTTGTCGGCCTCCGGGAGGGAGACGGCCGGGTTCGTCGCCATCACCCACATCGCACGGATGCGGCGCTCAGTGACCGCATCCAGCATCTGGACGGCCTTCAGACCCTCCCGCCGGGCCATGTTCGGCGCCTGCCAGAAGCGGCGTACGCGGTCGACCTCTTCCACACCATAGCCCATATGGGCGGCGAGCATGTTGGCGAGCCCGCCGACCTCGCGTCCGCCCATCGCATTCGGCTGGCCGGTGAGCGAGAAGGGGCCGCAGCCGGGCCGTCCGATCCGGCCAGTGGCGAGATGGCAATTCAGGATTGCGGCGACCTTGTCGGTTCCCTGTGCCGACTGATTGACGCCCTGGCTCCAGGCCGTGACGACATACGGCGTGCTGGCCCAGAGCTCGTAGAAGGCTGTGATCTGCTCCGTCGGCAGGCCGGTGGCAGCGGAAACCGCGGCGATGTCGGGGGCCCACAGGCCCACGAAGAGCGCGGCGTCGGAGCCGGGCTTCAGCGTCAGCACCATATCGGCGTCTTCCGCCGTGGCGGTGACGCGGGGATCGAGGACGACGAGGCGCGCACCGCGCTCCTGCCGGTTGTCCTGCATCCGCCGGAACAGGATCGGGTGGCACCAGGCCGTGTTGGAGCCGACGAGGACGATCAGGTCGGCGCTGTCGAAATCCTCATAGGCGCCGGGCACCGTATCCGAGCCGAAGGTCCGGCGCTGCGCAGCGACCGTCGAGGACATGCACAGGCGCGAATTGGTGTCGACATTGGGCGAGCCGATGAAGCCTTTGGCCAGCTTGTTGGCGACATAGTAATCCTCGGTCAGGAGCTGGCCGGAGAGGTAGCAGGCGATCGCCTCGGGCCCGTGCTCCGCCGCGATGGTCCGCAGACCGTTGGCGACGGCATCAAGCGCCTCGTCCCAGCCGATCCTGTCATAGCTTCCGGCGGCATTGCGCTTCAGCGGGTGCAGCACCCTGCTGCCCAGTCCCAGCGTTTCGCCGAGCGCAGAGCCCTTGGAGCAGAGCCGCCCGCGATTGGCCGGATGGTCCGCATCGCCCGCGATGGCGGCGCCTCCCAGCCCGTCCGGCGTTGCCAGAACGCCGCAGCCGACCCCGCAATAGGGGCAGGTCGTGCGCGTCGCAGTCGGGGCGAGGGGGGCGTCATCGCGCATCAGGCGGCTTCCCCGATGCAATAGCTCTCGCCAAAAGGCAGGTCGGCGCGGATCGCGCTGATGTCCTGGCCCGAGCGGATCAGCCCGAGATAGAACAGGGCGCCCTGCGTATCGCCGACGAGAACACAGCCGGCGAGGCGGCCGTCACGCAGCACGAACTTGCGGTAGATGCCGGCAGCGAGATCGCGCAGCACGACCGTCTCGGCACCGTCGCCGGCCTCGAACTCGCCAGCCGAGAAGACGCCGACGCCGGAGACCTTGAGATTGGTCGCGAGCAGCGAGCCCCGATAGGCCGCATCCTGGCCGGCAAGCCGCGTAGCCAGCACGCGGGCCTGTTCATAGGCCGGCTCGACCAGCCCATAAGCGAGGCCGCGATGCTCCGCGCATTCGCCGATGGCGAAAATCGCGGGATCGTCGGTTGCGAGGCCGTCATCGACGAGGATGCCGCGCCCCACGCCGAGGCCGGCTGCTCGCGCGAGCCCGACATTCGGGCGCACGCCGATGGCGATGACCGCGAGATCGGCGGGAATCTCGATGCCGTCCGTCAGCTCGACGGCCTCGACATGTCCCTTGCCGCGGAAGCCCCTGGTTTCGGCGCAAAGGCGCACGTCGATCCCACGCGTGGCCATGGCGGCGGCAAGCAGGGCTGCGCCCTCATGGTCGAGCTGGCGTTCCATCAGGCGGTCGACGAGATGCAGCAGCGTCACTTCGGCGCCGGCCCGGGCAAGGCCATAGGCGGCCTCGAGCCCGAGCAGCCCGCCGCCGATCACGACGATGCGGGCGCCGCGCTCGGCATAGGCCCGCATCGTGCCGACATCGGCGGTATCGCGGAAGGTCGCCACGCCGGCAAGATCGCTGCCGGGAAAGGGCGGCCGCAGCGGCGCCGAGCCGGTTGCGAGCACGAGCTTGCCATAGGGCAGCGTCGGGCCTCCGCTGAGCGTCACCGTCCGCGCCGAGCGGTCGATGCTCTCGACGGAGCGGCCGTAGAAGGTCGAGATGCCGCGCGCGCGCCACCATGCGGCGGGCTTGAGCTCGATCTCGCCTTCGCTGATCTCGCCCGCGAGCAGCGGCGAGAGCAGCACGCGGTTATAGGCGAGCCGCGGCTCCTCTCCGATCACCGCCACGGAATAGCGCCCGAGCGCGCGCTGGCAGAGTTCGTCAGCCAGCCGCGTCGCGGCCATGCCGTTGCCGACGATGATCAGGGGCTCGGCCATGGCGTCAGGCCACCCGCTTGATCTTCAGTGACTTGAGATAGTCCATCGGCGCCGAGGGGTCGAACTTCATGCCGTCGAAGAAGGTCTCGACACCGCGGGAATCGGCCGTCGGGGCGCCGGCGACGCCGAGCGTCCTGGCAGCCTCGCGCCAGAGATCGGCGCGGTTGGTCTTGTCGACCAGCGCCTTGATGTCGATGGTCGGCTCGAACTTGCCCCAGCGGATGTTCTCGGTGACGAACCAGGTGTCGAGGCTCTTCCAGGGATAGGAGGTCGAGCCCCCTTCGCCCCAGAACTTCATGTAGAGATTGGTGCCCTTCGCCTCGCGGCCGTTGCCGTAGTTGATGTCGCCGAGCAGGCGCTTGTTGATGTCGCCGGTGGGGACGTTGAACCACTGCCGCCGGCCGACGATCTCGGCGAGTTCCTGGCGGTTCTCCATCTTGTCCGCCCACATCTGGGCCTCCATGACCGCCATCAGGATGGCCTGCGTCGCCCGCGGATTGGCGTCGACGAAATCGGCGCGCATGCCGAGGATCTTCTCGGGGTGGCGGAACCAGAGCTCGCCGGTGGTCAGCGCGGTGTAGCCGATGTTCTGGTTGACGAGCTGCTCGTTCCAGGGCTCGCCGACGCAGAAGCAGTCCATCGTGCCGACCTTCATGTTCGCCACCATCTGCGGAGGCGGCACGGTGATGACCTTGATGTCGGTGTCGGGGTCGATGCCGCCGGCGGCGAGCCAGTAGCGGATCCAGAGGTCGTGGGTGCCGCCCGGGAAGGTCATGGCGGCGGTCAGTTCCTTGCCCGCTGCCTTCTTGCGCTCGAAGGCCTGCTTCAGAGGCGAGGCGTCTTTCTGGACATTGAGATCCCTGTACTCGTTCGAGACCGAGATCGCCTGTCCGTCCTCGTTGAGGTTGAGCAGCGTGTACATCGGCAGCGGCTGTCCGTTCTGCATGACCTTGCCGGTCGAATAGAGATGCGTCTTCGGCCGCAGGATGTGGCCGCCGTCGATGCCGTTGGCCTTGAAGCCGAGCGCCATGTTGTCGCGCGTGGCGCCCCAGGAGGCCTGCTTGGCGATGTCCATGTCGGGCAGGCCGTGCTTGGCGAAGAGGCCCTTCTCCTTGGCGATGATCAGCGGCGAGGCGTCGGTGAGCGCGATGTAGCCGAGGCGCGTGCCCTTGACTTCGGGGCCGGCGCCTTGAGCGAAGGCGCCGGAGGGCAGGGCGGCCTTCGCTGCCGCGAGCAGTGCGGCCGTGCCGGACAGTCGCAGGACGTCACGGCGGCTTGCGCCGGCCTCCAGGGATGCGGCCGTCCTGATCGGTGTCTTGGAGCTGTGGGTCATCGATGGCCTCTCGATTGCCGGAAAGTCGTTCGCCTTGAGCCAGCCCCGAACGCGAAAAACGCCGCGCGAAAGACGCCTTGTCAGGCGCATTCGACAGCGGCGTTGCTGTGTCTTCCGGATCGGGGATGGCGCGGGCAGCGTTGGCCGCGTCGCATCAGACTCTACAAGGATCGTGCCAACCGCTCGGCGGCGCTGCGATCCTTGAATTGCAATAACTTGCGAACTCGCGAGCTGGCGGGCGATGGGCTCAATCGCTTTGCAGCGCCGCACAAGAGAGGCGCATTGGCCTAATGTTTAGGCATAATGGGATGGTTGGCGAAAATGCCCTCGAAATAGGCCGGCAGGAAAACGCCCCGGGCAATGTCGCGCATCTGCGGCGTCGCGACGATCTGGCCGGCCTGTTCCATTCCGGCCAGAACCCAGCCGGCATCGTCCGGATCGGGGCGCAGCGCCTCCCGGTCGAACCGGATGAAGCGCTCGATATGCCTCGGCGGGCGGTCGGCGCCCTGAATCAGCTCTCCGTGCAGGATGCGCTCGATAAGTGGCGCCGGGAGCGCCAGCCGGTCTGCGGCCGAGAGATGATGCGCCATGCGCGCGAAGTTCTCGGGGCGGCAGGCCCATGCGCTGGCATTGAGGATCGCGGCGCCGAGTTTCGAGACGGCCGCCGGGCGCCTCTGCACGTCATCGGCGCGCCAGGCAAGGACCTTGTCGTGACAATTGCGCCGCAGGTCGACGCTGGCATGTACCATCGCGCCGACGCCGGCCGCTACGGCGGCCGAATTCCAGGGCGCGCCAGCGCAGAAACCGTCGATCCGCCCGCTGGCGAGCGCCTCGACGGTCTGCGGAGGCGGCACCACCTCGAAGCGTACGTCCTCGCCGAGCTTGAGCCCGCCCTTCTCCAGCCATTCGCAGAGCAGATAGATGTGCATCGAGAAGCCGAATACGGCGGCGAAGGTGAGCGCCGGCAGGCCGGAGGCCTTGCGGTGCGCGACCATGGCGGCAAGCGCGCGGGCCGAGACGGCCGTATCGGCCACGTCACCCTCGGCCAGGCGCGACAGCTCCTCGAAGCGCCGAAGCGAAAGGGTAATCGCGGCGCCGTCGCGATTAAGCGCCAGCGGCGCTGCCATCGGGGCCTTGACCCCGCCGATGCCCAGCGTCGCGGCGATGGCGGCCGGGCCGAGCATATGGGCGGCGTCGAACAGGCGCACATTCAGCTTGTCGCGCAGGTTCGACCACGACACCTCGCGAACCAGCTCGAGATCGAGCCCTTCGGCTTCGGCGAAACCCTCGTCCTTCGCCAGCACGACCAGCGCGCAATCGACCAGCGGCATGAAGCCGACCCGCAGGTGCAGCGTCGTCATTTCAGCATCTCCGCAGCGGTGATGAGGGAGCGGGCGATGTCGACGAGCTTGCGCTTCTCGTTCATCGCGGTGCGGCGCATCAGCGCGTAGGCTTCGTCTTCGGAGAGGCCCTTCAAGCGCATGACGATGCGCTTGGCCTGGTCGACCGTCTTGCGGTCCTCAAGCTGGGAACGGGCCTCGTCCAGCTCCTCGCGCAGCTTGCGGAACGCATTGAAGCGGCTGATGCAGGTCTGCAGGATCGGCTGCATCCGCTCCTTCTTCAGCCCGTCGACGATGTAGGCGGAGACGCCGGCCTCCACCGCTGCCTCGATCGAGGCCGAATCTGACTGGTCGACGAACATGGTGATCGGCCGGCGGATATGCCGGCTGACGAGGAACATGTCGGCCAGCGCGTCGCGGCTGGGGTCCTCGAGGTCGATCACCACGACATCGGGATCATGGGCCTCGATGGCGGCGATCAGCCCGGTCGTCGCGGACACGCGGATCAACTGCCGGTAGCCCGCTTCCCGCAGGCCTTCCTCGATGATCGCGGCCCTGACCTGGTTCGCGTCGACGATGAGGATTCGCAGATTTGGCGCCATGCCTTTCAGCCGTTCCTTTGGGACGGTTCGCGGTGTGCCAATCAGGAATCGTGCCACCATGGCCAGCGCGGCCGTCCGAACGTTCGGCGACAAGGCGATTCAACGGGCCGAGGCCTGCGGCTCTTGCCGCGGGCTTCGTCCGTGCAGGCCGTGGACTGACGCGATGCGAGCCTGTAGCGAAAGCTTCCCCGATAACGATGTCGCTGCATGGGCAGGTCCGGCAATGTCAGCGTTCGGGCACCCGATGGAGATCGCACCATGCCCAAGCTCTGCAAGTTCACCTCGCCGAAGGACGGCGAGCCCGTCTACGTCAATCCCGATCAGGTCAGCGTGGTCTACACCTTCAAGGGCGAGCCGCCGGATACGATCATCGCCTTCCGCAAGGATTTTCTGCTCGGTGTGAAGGAGAGCCTCGACGAGGTGGTGAGCACGCTCGAAAGGGCCGCCACAGAACCGACCAGCGGCGCCTGACGCGGAAGGCCGCGGCGGAGGAGGCGCGCCAGCGTTGGATTTTCGCCCGGCGCGCCCATATCCTCTTGGCAGGGAGGTGTCAGGATGGCCAGCGGTTGGGCTCCCGACGGAGCCGTTCAGGATCAGATCGACGATTCCATCAATGATGCGGTCCGGCTGGCGCGGTCACGGCTGCCGGCGGGGCCGGGCGAGATTCATTGCCAGGAATGCGGCGAGGAAATCCCCGAGGCGCGCCGTCGCGCCATGCCGGGCGCGCGTCTGTGCGTGCACTGCCAGTCGGGCCATGATCGGTCGGCGGCGTCCTCCGCCTATAACCGGCGCGGCAGCAAGGACAGCCAGCTGAGGTAGGCGGGGCCGGGCTGCTGAACACGCCGATCCGGAGTGCTGCAGGCGCTGGGATGTTCAGCGCGCAGGGGTCTTTGGTTCTCGCCCCGCTCCAGGCTCATAGGCCGCGCGATCGATGCCGTGCCTTGCGAGCTTGTCGTAGAAGGTCTTGCGCGGGATGCGCAGCGTCTCCAGCGCGGCGCGGACATCGCCGCGCGCTTCTTCCAACGTCTTCCTGATCAGCGTCGCTTCGACCGCGTTGAGCCGTTCGGGCAGGCTCAGCAGCTCGGCGTCCTCCGCCTTTCGGACCGGCAGCAGGTTCTCCGGCAGCCCGAGTGCGACACGCTCGGCGAAATGGACGAGTTCCCGTACATTGCCCGGCCAGTCGCTATCGACGAGGTGCCGTTCGACGGCGCGGTCGAGGGGGGGCACCTCCCGGCGGTACTTTTCCGCAGCCCGCGACAGGAAGCGCGAAAACAGCAGCGGGATATCACGGCGGCGTTCGCGCAGCGGCGGAATGTGCAGCGTCACCACATTGAGGCGGTAATAGAGATCCTCGCGAAAATCGCGCCGCCGCACGGAGTCGCCCAGGTCGGCCTTGGTCGCGGCCACGACCCGGAGGTCGACGCGGCGCAGGTCGTTCGAGCCGAGCGGCGCGATCTCACGCATTTCGAGGACCCGCAGCAGCTTGACCTGCGCGGCAAGCGGCATGCTCTCGAGTTCGTCGAGGAAGAGCGTGCCGCCGCTCGAATGCTCGATACGGCCGATCCGGCGCTTCTGCGCACCGGTGAAGGCCCCGGGCTCGTAACCGAAGAGCTCGCTCTCGATGACGCTGTCCGGCAGAGCGCCGCAATTCAGCGCGACGAAGGGCTTGTCGCGCCGCCGCCCGAGGCGATGCAGCAGGTTCGCGACGACCTCCTTGCCCGTTCCCGTCTCACCCTGAACCATCACGTCGACATCGACATCGGCGAGTTCGCGGATGGTCTGGCGCAGGCGCATGATCGCGGGTGTCTCGCCGATCAGGGTGGTTTCCTCCTCGCCGCGCGTCGCCAATGCCCGCAGGCGGCGATTCTCGAGGACGAGCGCGCGCTTCTCGGCGGCTCGATGCAAGGTCTCGACGAGGCGCTCACCGGAATAGGGCTTGGCGATGAAGTCGTAGGCGCCTTCGCTCATCGCCCCCACCGCCGTCTCGATATCAGCATGGCCCGAAATCATGATCACCGGAATGTCGGGATCGAGCGCCCGCAGCCGCCGGAACAATTCGATGCCGTCCATGCCGGGCATGCGGATATCGGTGACGACGATGCCGGCATAGTCCGGCCCGATCCGCTGGAGCGCCGCCTGGCCGGAGGGCAATGCCACCGCCGGGAAGCCGGCCAGGCGCAGTGCCTGAACATTCGCGTCGCGCAGATCGAGGTCGTCGTCGACGAAGGCGACCTCGATCGCAGCGATGGAAGCGCCGGAATTGCTCATGCGGCTGCCCTCTCCAGATCGATGATGAAGCTGGCGCCTTCGCCCGGCCGGCTCGTCGCGGTCAGCGTGCCCCCGAAGGAAGTGATCATGTCCTGCGAAATGACCAAGCCAAGGCCGAGCCCCTTGGGCTTGGTCGTGCTGAACGGCGTGAAGAGCTGCGCCAGCGCGTCGGCGGACAGGCCCGGACCGCGATCCGTGATCGCGATCGCGACGCGGTCGCCATGCGGCGTGACCGTGATGGCGAGCGCCGGCTCTCCCCCATCTCCGCCATCGAGCAGGGCCTCGATCGCGTTGCGCAGGAGATTGACCAGAACCTGCTCGAGTTCGATCGGGCGGGCGGTGACGAGGACCGGCTCCGGCGGAGCGGTGACGACGGGCGTCACGCCGGCCTGACGCAACGGCCCTTCAAGCAAGGTCAGGGCGCCTTCGATGACGGTCGCCACCGGGACGGGCACGGGCGGCCCCTTGCCGCGGCGCGCGAAGCCGCGCAGAGCCTCGGTGATCGCCCCGATCCGATCGGTCAGCGAGACGATCCTCGCCAGTGCGCCGTCGGCTTCGAGCGCGTCGGACCGCTTGAGGAAGGCGCGGGCGTTCTCGGCATAGGTGCGCAGCGCCGCGAGCGGCTGATTGACCTCATGGGCGACGCCGGCGGTGACCTGGCCGAGCGTGGCCAGGCGGTTGGCCTTGGCGAGCTCTTCCCGGAGATTGGACAGCCGTTCCTGGGCCAGGGTCCGCTTCGCCATTTCGGCGACGAGCATCTGATTGGCGCCGGCCAGCTCGGCGGTGCGCTCGGCGACGCGGTCCTCGAGCTCGGCCTTCGCGCGCGCGTCTGCGTCGCGCCGGGCGAGATGGTGCTGGCGCCGGCGCAGGGCGAAGGCGGCGAGAGCGGTGCCCGGCATCAGCACGAGCGCGACCAGCGCCTGGGATTGCGAACGGCCCGCGGTGATTGCGGCATCGACAGGCAGAAGCACCTCCAGCGCCCAATCCGTCGTCGGCACGGGCTGGCGTATCTGGACATAGCGGCCGGTGAGCGGGCTCGTCCCCTGGACGAGCTCCCCCTGCTGCACCAGCGGCAGAGAAGTCAGAGGGGCGGCGCCGAACTGGAGCGAGTCCCGGATCGCCGCGGCTGTCGCCTGGTCAAGCGGTGCTTCGACCCGGAAGCGCCAGTCCTCGACCGTCGCGAGCAGCACGACGCCACGTTGGTCGACGACATAGCTCTGGCCGCCCAGCGCCCGCCAATCGGCCTCGACCCGGTCGAATTCGACCTTGACGACGATCACGCCGAGGCTCTGGCCGGCGTCCTCGATCCGCCGGGTGATATAGAGACCGGGCCGCTGGCTGACCGTGCCGAGCGCGAATTGCTCGGCGCCGCCGGAGGCGACGGCACCTCTGAAATAGTCGCGGAAGCTGTAGTCGCTGCCGACGAAGCTCGTCGGCTCGTTCCAGTTGCTGGCTGCGATTGCGACGCCGTCCAGGCCGAGCAGATAGATCACGGCGGTGCGGGCCTCGCGCGCGATGGCTTCCAGCTTGAGGTCGAGTCCGTGGCGGCTGCCGCCCGTCAATGCCAGCCGCACATCGGGGTCGCGGGCCAGGATGACCGGCAGCGCGCGCTGCTTCTCGAGCTCGCCGCGCAGGATCGCGAGCGCCAGCGTTCCGGCATCCCCGGCGCGCGATTGCGTGCCGGCGATGGCCCGGCTGCGGCCGAATTCTCCGGCGGCGAAGAGCGAGGCGATGGCAATCGCCGCGACGACCAGCCCGAAGACCAGCCAGCGCAGCTTGGCCCTGCCTTTCCGCGGATCGAGCAAGGGATGGCTCATGTTCTGTCGTCGTGCGGATTTCCGCACAAATCAAGAGGGTTGTGTGCGGCTTATCGCCAGATGACATCGATCGAAGCCGCTCTGCGTCTTTCTAATCATCTGTTTTATAAGGTCTTTGTCGTCTTTTCGTGGTTGGCACGCCGATTGCGCGAGCGGCGTAGCGGTTTCGAACAAGAGCAAGAACACCGCCGACCCAAGGAGCACATCATGGCGACCACGCTCGACCTCGCGTCCGCTCAGCCGGCGCGTCCGAAGAAGTTCTACCAGCACCTCTATGTCCAGGTTCTGTTCGCCATTGCGGCGGGCATCCTGCTCGGCCATTTCTGGCCCGAGCAGGGCGCGGCCATGAAGCCGCTCGGCGACGCCTTCATCAAGCTGGTGAAGATGATCATCGCGCCGGTGATCTTCCTGACGGTCTCGACGGGGATCGCGGGCATGACCGACATGCAGAAGGTCGGTCGCGTCGCCGGCAAGGCGATGATCTATTTTCTCGTCTTCTCGACCCTGGCGCTGATCGTCGGCCTCATCGTCGGCAACGTCATCCAGCCCGGCACCGGGCTGCACATCAACCCGGCCAGCCTCGATGCCAAGGCCGTGCAGAGCTATGCGGCCAAGGCGCATGATTCCAGCGTCGTCGGCTTCCTGCAGAACATCATTCCGGACACGATCGTCGGCGCCTTCGCCTCCGGCGACATCCTGCAGGTGCTGTTCTTCTCGGTGCTGTTCGGCCTTTCGCTCTCGATGGTGGGCGAGCGCGGCAAGCCGGTTCTCGACTTCCTGCAGGCGCTCTCGGCCCCGATCTTCAAGCTGGTGGCGATCCTGATGAAGGCCGCCCCGCTCGGCGCCTTTGGCGCGATGGCATTCACCATCGGCCGCTACGGCATCGGCTCGGTCGCCAACCTCGCGATGCTGATCCTGACCTTCTACCTGACGGCGGGGATCTTCGTGCTGGTCGTGCTCGGGGCGGTCGCCCGCTACAACGGCTTCTCGATCTTCGCCCTCATCCGCTACATCAAGGAGGAGATCCTGCTCGTCATCGGCACCAGCTCTTCGGAGGCGGCGTTGCCGAGCCTGATGGAGAAGATGGAGGCTGCCGGCTGCAAGCGCTCCGTCGTCGGGCTGGTGATCCCGACCGGCTATTCCTTCAATCTCGACGGCACCAACATCTACATGACGCTGGCGGCGCTGTTCATCGGGCAGGCCATGGACATCCACCTGCCGCTCGGCGACCAGATCCTGCTGCTGCTCGTCGCCATGCTGAGCTCGAAGGGCGCGGCCGGCATCACGGGGGCGGGCTTCATCACGCTGGCCGCAACGCTCTCGGTCGTTCCCGCCGTCCCGGTCGCCGGCATGGCGCTGATCCTGGGCATCGACCGCTTCATGTCGGAATGCCGCGCGGTGACCAACTTCATCGGCAATGCGGTGGCGACGATCGTGGTGGCGCGCTGGGAAGGCGAGCTCGATCAGGACCAGTTGCAGGCCGCGCTGAGCGGTCATTCCCCGCTGGTGGTCGACGGCGAGGTTCTGTCGGTCCCGGCCGAATAAGCCAAGCTGCCAAGCCCGGAGCACCGATCTTGCGCGGTGCTTCGGGCCGCCGATCATTCACGCCCGCATTTCACAGAAACATCGGATGTGCCGGCCTGCCCCGTTTGAAGGCCGGCGAGGGCATCTGAACGGCTAGTATCTGTTGCGCTGGGTCACGTCGCGGATCGCAGTCAGCCCAGACAGCGCGTCGGGTGACTTGTTCGCCTTGTAGAGGGCCTGGAAGACCTGGCTCGCGTCATCATAGCGGCCGAGATTGAAATAGGACCAGCCGCGCATCAGCATCAGGTCGGTCGTCTCGGGAGCGTAGCGTGCCCGCGCGGATAGCGTGACGAGTGCGCCGTTGTAATCCTTGGCATCGTATTGCGCGAAGAAGCGCTCGGACATGAGCAGGGCCGAAAGCTCGTTGCGCCGCGCGGGAGGCAGAGCCGCACTGCCGGCCGCGACGCTGGCTTCCGTCGTCAGGCCCTGCTGGATCTTGGCATAGGCCAGGCCGGCAGAAGCATCCGACACGACCTGGGCGTTGCCGGTGCGCCGCGCCGCTTCGAAGGCTTCCGCTGCCGCGACCGGGCGCTTGAGATTGAGAAGGCACCAGCCGCGCTGCAGGGCCGCAGCGCCGGATGAGCCGGCGCCGCAGCTGCCGCCGCTCGTGCGGGCGGTGCTCGACCGGGGCGGTGCCGCGGCGACTATCGCGTCGTCACGTTCCACGGGACGAGAGCGCAGCGCGGCTATCGCGGGCCGAGGCGCGCGCTCCAGCGGTTCCAAGGCAGGCTCCACCCGGGTGCTCTGGCGCGTCTCGGCAATGAGAGGCTGATCGGCACGGGCTTGGGTCGGGGACTGCGGCCGCCTGCGCGCTGGGTTGAGAATATCGGCGATCCGCTGGGAACGGCCCCCCCATTCGGACATCAACGCGCGCAGCCCGGCTTGGTCGCGCAGACGCTGGCGCACGAGCGCCAGCCCATAGGCTGCCGGCTCATAGCCGCGGTCCCAGGACAGCGCGGTCTCGAACCAGGTGGCGGCCGGCGCTGTTTGTCCTGAGTTGTAGGCGTACCAGCCGAGGGCCCCGGCACCGGGGGCGTACCGGTCCGTGCCCACCGTCTTGGCGATGCGCTCGATCACGGCACGGTCGAGGCGCGGCGGCGGCTCCTGGGTGAGCAGCGCTGTGATGACGTCGAGATAGGCCTTGCGATTGGCTGCGCCAGCTTCCAGCCACTGCGCGCCGAGCGTTTCGGCCTCCTGATATTTCCGCGTCGCGCCGAGTGCGAGCACCGCACCTTCCGCCGCCTTCGCCCCGCCCTTGCGCGCGAGCGCGGTCTGGAACCAGGTCACGGCCTTTGCCGGGTCGTTATGGTGGAGAGCGTAGAAGCCGAGAAGGATGGGGTCGTCGGCCGTCGTGGCCGCGTTGGCGAGGGCTTCGATGCGCCGGAGATCCTCGGGCGTGGCTGTCTGCGCCGGATCGTCGGCAGCCTTGCCGATGCGACGCCGTGCGAGCTCGTCGCGAATGCTGGCAAACTCGGTCTGCCGCTCCTGCGCCAGCAGCGGCTCGACCAGATTTTCCGGCAATGTCGCGAGCGCCTTCTGCATCGTGCCGACCCGCTCGGCCGGGTTGGTGCAGTTGGTCAGCACATAGGCGAAGGCGTCACGCGCACGATCCGGCTTGCCAGTCTGGACGAAAGCCTCGGCGACGCGCCAGAGCGCATCGACATTGGCGCAGGTCAGCATGGCCGGCGTCTCGGTGCCCAGGCGGATGACCTGCTCCCATTGCCGGGCGTTCGAGGCGTTGACGAGGCGCTGGCGCGCCTCGGCCGTGTCGAGCTGCGCCACGAGATCGGCAGGTGCGCGCCAGTTCGGATCGGCGCTGCCGCGCTGGGCGATCGCGGCGCGCGCCTCGCCGTACTTGCCCTCGGCGAAGAGCTTCCACATCCGCTCGAGCTCAGGGTCGCCGACCTGCCCCTGCGAGGTCAGATCGGTCGGCGGCTTCCACTCGGGGTAGAGCGCCCGCAGCCGCGCGAGTTCGGCTTCGAAGCGGCGAACGTCCCCTTGCGCCGCGAAATAGCGCAGCGCGGTTTCATCGACCTTCTGCGGAGGCTGCTGCGTTTGGGGCTGAGCCACTGACGGGGGCGTCCCGGGGCGCGCGGGCGCGTTCGTGGCCTGCGCCAATTCGAGCGCCGCCTCGTTGCCCGGCGTGGCCTGCTGCGCCTCGCCCTGAGCCTGCGCCGACCGGATCACGGGTTGCGATCCCGGCCATTTGGCGTCCTGACCACCGTAGCGGCCAAGGGCATAGAAGGCGGCGCTCGAGGCCGCGGCGACGATAAGGACCGATCTCACATGCATTGCGGATACCTCTCGCTCAGCATCGAGAGGGACAGAAGATGGAGCGTCGACGGGTAGTACAGCGTTGGCTGGAAGGCCTTCAGCTCCGCCGGAATCGGCGTTTTATCGAGCGCGCAGGCCATCGCTGCGGCCAGGATGCGATAACCCGCATCGGGCAGAGGCTCGACGGGCTTGCCGCTGCGGACGTCGACGACCGCCGTGCCGCTGGCCCAGGCCTGGCGGAAGGGCTCAAGCCGCGCCTTCTCGCCAAGCCCGGCGCGCAGCAGATAGAGGGGGATGCGGAGCGCATTGTAGCCGAACTGGGCCGGGAAGCCTTCGGCCGGCCTCGGCTCGGCCTTGATCGACAGCCATTCCGGCGCAAGCATCTTCCGCTTCGCCAGCTCGTCGAGCAGCTTGAGCCCGCTGGCCTGGACATGCGTCCAGACCGGGTCGCCGGTCAGCTGGGTCATGACGGGGAAGGCTTCGAACACCCAGTAGGACGGGTTGATCACCGGGCCGTCGGCTCGTTCCTTCTCGGAGAAGCCGACCGCGGCCGGCATCAGCCAGACCTCGCTTCCGCGCTTCAGCAGCGCGACCTTCGCAAGGGAGCGAGCGATCTGGCGGGCGGCGGCCGTATAGGCCGGCATGTTCCAGCGGCTGCCGGCGCAGGCGAGGGCGTGGGCGATCAGGAGATCGCCGTCGCTGGCGTTGTTAATGTCGGTGACGCGGGGGCTCGCCTTGGGATCCCAGCGCCAGGCCGCGAGCCCGTCGTCGCGGATGAGCAGTTCCGTGCGCGTGAAGGCGAAGATGCTCGCGAAGGTGCTGCGGTCACCTGCCAGGCAGGCCAGCAGGAGCCCGTAGCCCTGGCTCTCGCTATGGCTGATCCCGCCATTCGCGTCGTCGACGACGCGGCCCTCGGCGGTGACGAATTTCTGCCGGTACAGCGCCCAGGCATCGGCGGGCACGGCCGCTTGCGCATTCGGAAGGAAGCCGAGGAGAGCAGCAGCCAGCATGGCGAGAACGCGGATCATGATCGACGCCCCAACCGCCGGAGCATCAGCGAGGTTCCGATGCCGAGGCCGATGCAGGCCGTGAGCAGCGCCAATGCATAGACGCCGATATTGCTCGACATCCAGTTGGCGAAGACCAGGCGCATGTTCGTGAGGCTGAAAGGCCGCGTCATCACGAAGGAGGTGCTGTCGGCAGAGATGATGTGCGCCTCCTGGGCGCCTCGGAAAGCGGTGATCTTGCCGGCCATGCCCGCCCAGTTCCCGGGCGAGACGACCCTGTCCACCGTGCTTTCCAGCGCCTCTTCACGGCGGGCGATAAACGCGGTCCAGACCTGCCTCGTCTCCGGATCGGCCACCTGCGCGGCAATCAGATCGGTACCTTCGGCGGGCTCGTACAGTGTCGGTGCGCGGGAGGGCGCGCGCAGCTGTGCGAAGGACAGATCGAAGGTTCGCTGGAGCCATTGGTCGATGGCGATGAAATAGCGGGCAAGAGGGCCGCCCAGCGAGCCGCGCCAGCGGTCGCGGACGGCCTCCGTTGTCGGAGCCGCACCGCCCGAGGCTTCGGGCGTCGCCTGCCGGCCTTGCAACCGGTTGATCACGGCGTCGAAGACAGCGGCGCCCTCCGCGTCCGGTGTCACCACCACGGCGTCCGAGCGCAGCGGCCAGGTCGCGCGGACATTGTCGGCGATCCCGACACGCGGGAGCAGCCCGGCCGGCATTTGGCCGGCGGCGCCGACGATGAGCACCGGCCGGTCCCCGACTGCAGCAGGCCCCGACAGCACATCGACGGTTAGCGGCCTGCTGGCCCGCTGGGCGATGCGCGCCAGCAGCGTCGTCGCGGCGCTGAGGTTGGTGGCGTCCTGCCGGCCCATGATCAGGGCGACCTGCGATGCGACCGAATAGGGAAAGCCGGTGCCGGCAGCCGCCGCGAGATTGGGGCTGACGCCGATCTTCGCGAAGTTCGGGACGGCCAGCACGGTGGTGTCGAACAGCGCGAAGCGGCTTTTGCCGGGCAACGTCGCGCCAGGCCCGCAGCTCAGGTCCGATTTGGCCACGGTGACGGCCTCGAACCAGATCTCGTTGACGCCGGGCCGGAAGTGCCGAAGCGGCACGGTGATGGGGAATTGCTGGAAGAGACCGCCCGTCACCGCATTGAGCTGCAGGGTCGCCGCGACGTTGCCGTTGACGAAGATCTCAATATGGCTGTCGCCCGGAAGGACCTCGTCCGAATAGGCGCCGTCCAGATAGAGCGTCGCCTCGCCATAGGCGTTGGCGTAGAAATCGCCGGGCATCGCGACGACGGCGCGCACCCGCATGCGCCGGCCGGACGATTCCTGCGTGGAGATGCCGAGCTCGGAGAACCGTACCACCTGACGGTCCGCAATGAAGGGCGCATCCGGCACGTGCCAGCTCGCCGTATCCATGATCTTGCGATTGATGTTGGCCGGCCTGGAGACGGGTGCGGTCAGAAGCTTGCCGACGATCGTGTCGATGTCCGACCAGTTCTCGCCGGTCACGAGCAGCATGTCGGCACTCTTCTTCGGGCTCGGTACGAAGCCGAGGAAACTGCGGCCGCCGGCTTCGGCCGGCAGTGCGCCGAGCAAGGCGCGCACCTCCTCGTTCGTGCCGAGCGCGACGGTCAACGTGCCCGGCCGCGCGCGGTCGGGCAGACGCTCGGACACCTTCACCGCGACCTGGCCATATCGTCCGCGCAGGGCGAGCGCCTGGGCCACGGCGAAAATGCTGTTCGCGGCAATGGCGCTCGCTGCGCCGGGAGCGACGATAACGATCGTGGTCTGGCCGCCCTCGTCGGCGCCCACCGCCGGCAGATCGTCGAGGCTGCGCAGCCGGAACTGCTGCGCGCCCGGTCCCTTGAACGTCAGCCTGGTGCCCGCGCCGTCGATGCGGGTCCACAGCTCATAGGTCGAGGCCACCGTGCAATCCGTCCGATGGCGCTGCAGAGCCTCGAAGCCGATCGTATTCCGGCCCGGCCTGAGCAGGCCTTTGCGAACCGCGACCGAGGTCTGCTTCAGGCGATCGGACGAGGCGATCGGCATCTCGATCACCCGTTCGCCATTGAGGCGGACCGCCAGCCGGGAAACCTCCGGCATCACGACCAGCGCATTCTGGAAAGCGATGTCGAGATTGGGATCGGCAGCTGCTTCGTCCTGCGTCAGGTAGAAGGCCCAATTGCGGGCATCGCTCTCGCCTTCGAGCATGACGCGCGGGGCCGGCAGCAGCGGCTTGAAGGCGAAGGCCGGAACCTGCGATGGCGCCACCGGCTCCCGCGCCGGAGGCGGGGCAGGGTTGGCCGCGGGCGGCGGTTCTGCCAGCTGCGGGCTCGGCGGCGCGATCATGAAGGGGGCCGGGCCGGGCGCAGTCGCTGGCGCCTCCTGTGCCGAAAGCCGCGGGAGGAGGCCCTGCGCCAGTGTGGCAATCGCGACTGTGAGGAGGGTGAGCGGGAGCCGTCTCATTCCGCCGCCCCGGTGCGCGTGGACGACCGTGAAAACCGGTAGAGGCCGAAGAAGTAGGACAGGCCGCGGCTCGTCTGAAAGGCCGCCATCCGCAGGAAGCGGATCGTGCCGTAGATCACCCCCATGTTCTGCCGCCGCGACTTCTGGAACTGGCTCCAGTTCTCGGCGTCGGAGAAAGCGAGATCGGCGATGATGCGGCTGTGCAGCGGCTCGCTCGGCTTGTAGCTGCAGCCGAGCAGAAGCCCCTTGTCGTCGGGGGCTACGCGCATGATCCGCAGGGGCAGGGACCCGCGCGGCATGTCGATGGTCGTTTCGAACGACACCTGCCCCACGCTGCCGATCGGCACCTTGTCGAAGTCCCTGGACAGCACCCGGATGGCGATGCCGTCGACGGATACGTTCTCCGTCACGACCGGGGCGGTGCGTCCGTCGATCGTGATCTCACCCCGCCGCTTCACCGCGAAGCGTCGT
Organism: Allobosea sp. 05L423; assembly: GCF_056397745.1. NCBI lineage: Bacteria > Pseudomonadati > Pseudomonadota > Alphaproteobacteria > Hyphomicrobiales > Alloboseaceae > Allobosea > Allobosea sp. 05L423. The sequence continues at coordinate 51,475 of NZ_JBFTOA010000027.1, forward strand.
GCGGCGCGCCCTTCCGGCCGCTCCGAGACGACGCCGAGCGCGCAGCCCGCCATCAGCAGGTTGAGGACGTTCCACAACCCCACGACCAGGGTCGTGTCGGCATTGTAGGGTTCGGCGATCATCCGCCAGTAGGTCGCGATGACGCCGAGGAACAGCACGGCGAAGATGATGAAGAACGGCTTGCCGAGCTCCGAGACGCGCCGCTGCTCCAGGGATTCGTTCTTGGCCGTCACCTTGAAGGTCGGCTTGGTCGGCCTGAGCAGCACCGAGATCACGGCCGGCAGCAGATAGACCGACTGGATGAATTCGTAGAGCTCGGAGATCCATGGCCAGCGATAGCGGCCATAGAGATAGTTTTGCATCATCAGGTTCACTGCCATGTAGCTGAGCACATAGGCGATGAACTCGGCGCCCGAGGCAGTGAAGATCTCCAGGCCGAAGAACAGGTAGAACAACGGCGCGATCAGGAAGGTCAGCCGCGCGAAGGGGAAGAGCCAGAACAAGGCGGAGGACGAATAGCAGAGGCGCTGCGGCAGGGAGAGGCCGCGCTTGAACATCGGGCGGTGGAACAGAAGGATCTGCATCATGCCCTGGGCCCAGCGCGAGCGCTGGCCGATAAAGCTCGTGAACGTCGCCGGCTGCAGCCCTGCGATCAGCGGCTTGTCGACATAGACGCTGTGCCAGCCGGTGGCGTGCAGCGTGATCGCCGTTTCGGCGTCCTCCGTGATGCTCCTTCCCGAGAAGCCGTTCGTCGTCTGCAGGGCCGTGCGCCGTAAGACCGCGGCCGAACCGCAGAAGAAGGAGGCGTCCCACTTGTCGAGGCCGCGCTGGATGATGCCGTAGAACATCTCGTTCTCGGACGGCATCGTCTTGAACGTCTTGAGGTTGCGCTCCAGCGGATCGGGATTGATGAAGAAGTGCGGGGTCTGGACCAGGAACAGCTTCGGGTCCTGGCCGAAATAGCCGACTGTCTCGGTCAGGAAGCTGCGCGCCGGGGCGTGGTCCGCGTCGAAGACGACGATCAGTTCGCCCTCGGAATGGGCGATGCCGTTGTTGAGGTTGCCGGCCTTGGCGCTGATGTTGCGCTCGCGCGTCAGATAGGAGACGCCAAGCCCGTCGCAGAGCTTCTGCAGCGTCGCACGGCGCTCCTGGGCGGCGCTGGCCGCGACGAAATTGTCGGCGTTGCACTTCTCGTCGGTGCCGCCGTCGTCGAGCAGGTACACTTTCAGGCGGCCGGCCGGATAGTCCATCGCCAGCGCCGCCGAGAGGGTGGTCGCCAGCAGTTCCGCATCTTCATTGTAGGAGGGCACGAAGACATCGACCGTCGGCGCGTTCTCCGGGTCGATCGGCGGGGTCTTGCGCCGCGGCAGCGGCATGGCCACGACGAAGAGGCTGAGGAAGAGCATGCCGATGTTGTAGAGCTCGGCGAGATAGACGATCAGGCCCGGGATGAAGTCCTCGAGCTGGTTGACCGGCGGCAGCGTGCTCGTCGTGCGCCAGTAGATATAGCGCAGCACGATCGCGGTCCCCAGGCCCAGCGCGATCAGCCGCCAGACGCCGTAGGGGCGCAGGAATTTGAGGATGATCATCGCGCTCACCACGATCGCGCCGGCGATCAGATGCGCCTGCAAACTGATCGGCAGCGTGATGAGCGCGACGACCACGATCGCCGTGATGGCCCAGAAGATGACGTAGCACGCTGTTCGCATCGGGCGTTCGGCAATCCGGGTTGGGCTCAGGGCGCAGGAGGCGGTGGGACGGTCGGATATCCTTCGAGAGGCTTGTCCGGGATCGGCTCGGGGGCTTCCTGCACCCGGCGCTCGTTTCGCGGCGCCCGCACCGGGCGCGGCCGGGCGGCGGGCGCCTGCTCGAAGGCGTCGAGAGCCGAGGCCTGCGGCACCGGGTAGATCGGCGCTCCGGCCTTGCCGAGTTCCGGCGCAGGCGACGGCGCATCGACGATCGGGCCCCAGCCCGAACGCCGCAGCGAGGCGTTGATCGAATAGCTGTAGGCGAGGCGCAGCAGCCCCGCTTCCGTGGCGGCGGGGTCGCAGACCCTGATGCGGACCGAAATCACCCCCGATCTCGGCATGAAGAGGCTGTCGCCGCTCGCGATCCGCTGCCAGGCGTAGAGGCAGCCTTCGCCGCCCACCCCGCGCCCGAATGCATAGCCGAAGGGGCCGTATTTGTTCTGGACGAAGACGGCTGCGGGCGCCATGGCGATTCCCGGCAGGCGCTCTTCCATCTCCTGGGCGATGGAAAAATCGTCGATGCCCGGTTCCCGCAGCAGGTTGCCCTCGACGCCAAGCCTGTCGGGGAGATCGGTGAGCGTGAAGAAGGCGGCGTGGATGGCATTCTCGCCTGGCGTGCGGCCGCGCGTCGCCAGCGAAATGACCTGTGAGATGGCATTGTCGTAGTTGCGTTGGGTGATCCCGGTCACGGGAAGGCTGCCGGGTGGGGGTAATACCAGCGCCCGGCCGACATCGACCGTGATGGACCGCGACGCGATCAGCAGCTCCGAATCGGAGAGTTTCTGCTCGCCGCAGCCCGCGATCGCTATCGTCAGCCCCGCCGCCGCGAGGGACATCGCTACACACTTGAGGGGCGCACGACGTGGCGCGTGGTGCGCGGGCGAAAGCGGCCTCGCAACACTCATCGGCGTGCCCGTCGATGTCTGCTCGGCATCGTCATGGTCGAGACCATTGGTTAACACAGTTAACGCGCGGTTAACTGTGGCCGCACGGCTGCAAGCCGGCGATCAGCCTGGAACCCCCCTCTGCAATACAGATGATTCGCGGGCCCATTCCAACTGTGGATCGCTTTCGATGGCGGCGGTTGAAAGAACGCTCGCGAGTCGACTGATGAACACAGATCGGCTCGCCGCCGGCGAAGATGATTCGGGGTAGCTCGCCTTCCTCTTTCCGACGCAGGGGAAAGCCGTGCCCGGCGTTGCGCTGCTGCGGCCGAATCAACACGAAAACACCTGTGGAGAACAGAGATGTCCGGCTAAGCGAATCCTGGAAGCGGCGGGATATCGCCACCACATCCTGCCACAGGCCCGAACGGGCTTGCGCCGCCACTCCGGTCGCGGCAACAATGGCTGATGATCAGGATATCGATAGCTGCAAGCGTGGTCGCCATCCTCGTGGCGGGCTGCGTGTCATCCCAGCCCCGTGGGGTTCCGGCTGCTTCGGCTGGCTCTGCCAAGCGGATCGTCCGCGACAGCGCACAGCTCATCCTTCCGGATGGCACGCGGGTGAACCCGGACTCGAGCGGCGGCTTCGAGCTGCCCAATGGCGACTACGTCAAACGCGATCCCGGCGGTGCGCTCATTCTGCCGACTGGCGCGCGCTGCCTGCCGGATCAGGGCGGCTATCTCTGCCCCTGATCGCGACAGCCTCTTTCCGGGCCGATCAGCCGGCCCGGTCGTGCAAGGAGGCATTGGCTGATCTCGACGGGCAGCCGCGCCGTCTCAGGTGGTCTGCCGCCGCGAGGTCTTTTCGGCCGAAGCTTGCCGCCTTGACGGCGTGTCGGCGGCCTGTTGGCCTGCCGGCCACGAAACCCCGTCATCCTCGAGCACGTGGTTGTGGCTGCGATAGGCCCATATCTCCTTGGCCGCGTCCCAGTGCTCGCGGTCGCGACCTTCCGGCTGGCCGTCCCTGATCCACAAGTCGTAGGCGATCTTCCGGATTTCGTGCTGGGATTTCTCGTCCTGCTGCATGTCTCGCCTCCATGATGGCTCCCCGATGCGCATTGGGGAATCCTGGCTTCGGAGCGGGCAACGGCTCAGCCGTGCAGGGGATCAACGACGCTCAGTACGCGCTGTTCCCTTGCTGGGTCGAAAGATCTCGCGGGAAGCGGCACTCAGGCCTTCGCGGCAGCAAGCGTCGGCTCGCCGGGTGTGTTCGCCTCCGGTTTTGCCGGGCGGCGCGCATAGCGCTGCGCCAGCACGGCGCAGGCGAATAGCTGAGCCTGGTGGAACAACATCAGCGGTAGCACGATCAGGCCGAGCGCCTGGCCGGGGAAAAGAATGTTCGCCATGGGGATGCCGCTCGCCATGCTCTTCTTCGAGCCGCAGAAGACGATGGCGATCTCGTCCTCCTTGGAGAAACCGAGACGGCGGCTGGCGAAGGTCGTGATCGTCAGCACGGCGGCGAGCAGGACGATGTCGATGATGATGACGAGGCCGAGGTCGGCGAGCGTGACCTGGGACCAGATGCCGGCGACCATGCCCTCGCTGAAGGCGGCGTAGACGACGAGCAGGATCGAGCCGCGGTCGACGATGGAGATCGGCGCCTTGTGGCGCTGCAGGAACGGCCCGACCCAGCGGCGCAGCAACTGGCCGACAATGAAGGGCAGGAGGATCTGCAGCGCGATGCTCTCGACTGCCTTCGTGCTGAAGCCGCTGCCATGCGAGTCGAGCAGCGCGACGACGAGCAGCGGGGTCAGCACGATGCCGAAGAGGTTGGAGACCGAGGCGCTGCACAGCGCCGCCGCGACATTCCCGCGTGCGATCGAGGTGAAGGCAATCGACGACTGCACGGTCGAGGGCAGGATGCAGACGAAGATCAGCCCCGCGACTAGCTCCGAGGGCAACCAGCCGCCGAAGACGCGCGTCAGCAGGAGGCCGAGAAGCGGGAAAAGCACATAGGTGCTGGCGAAGACCAGCGATTGCAGGCGCCAGTGCAGCAGGCCTTCCCAAACCGCCAGCGGCGACAGCCGCGCGCCGTAGAGGAAGAACAGCAAGGCGACCGCCACCGAAACGGCGTCATTGGCGACTTCCGCGCCGACGCCGCGTGCCGGCAGCACGGCAGCGACCGCGACCGTCGCCATGAGCGCGATGAGATAGGGGTCGATGCCGAAGCGGGCGAGCGTGCGGCGGATCATCTGCGGTCCTTCCGATGCGATGCCATCTTGTAATCCCTTTCGGGCTCATTTTGATCCGGACTGGACATGATATCGCTCATCATGGATCGTGATTGGCATGGAACTGGACAAGAAGCCGCTCGATCCCGTCCTCCTGCAGAGCTTCCTCAAGGTCTGCGAGACGCTGAGCTTCACCGAAGCCGCGCGCCAGCTCGGCCTGCGCCAATCGTCGGTCAGCCAGCACGTCGCGCGGCTGGAGAAGCGTGTCGGGCGACGCTTGCTGGAGCGCGACACGCATGAGGTGCGCCCGACACCGGACGGCGACGCCATCCTGCCCTTCGCGCGGGAGGCGCTCGACGCTGGTCGTCGGATCGAGCGCTATCTCGAGGGTTCGACCCTGCGTGGGCGGCTCAGGCTCGGGGTCTCGGAGGATTTCGCCTACACGGCGCTGCCGGACATCCTGGCCGAGTTCGCGATGCAGCATCACGCGGTCGACCTGGAACTGACGGTCGGGCTCAGCGGCCTGCTCTACGAGCAGTATGATGCCGGCGATCTCGACCTGATCTTCGCCAAGCGCCGCAAGGGGGACGAGCGCGGCGAGGTCGCCTGGCAGGAGCGGCTTGTCTGGGTCGGGCGCCCGGGAGCGCGGCTGGCGGAACAGCGGGAGGTGCCGCTCGTGCTCTATCCGCCGCCGAGCATCACGCGCGTCCATGCGATCGAGACGCTGGAGCAGGCGGGACGACCCTGGCGCGTCGCCTGCACCAGCGGCAGCCTTGCCGGATTGCGTGCCGCGACGGTGGCGGGGCTTGGTATCACCGCCCATTCGGCCCGGTTGATTCCGTCCGGCCTCGCCGAGGTCGAGCCGCGCGAGGCGCTGCCCAAGCTAGGGACGATCGAGTTCGTCGTCATCGGCGGGCAGTCGCATCAGGAGGCGGCACGGGCGCTCTCTGCCAGCATCCTGTCCGGCACGAGCCGCCTGCTGCCGGAGATTCCGGCGCGGCGCGGGCGGAAGGCCTAGGGCAGCTTTTGATCTGGCTGAGCCGTCGGTCCGTCATTGCGAAGAGCGTCAGCGACGAAGCAATCCAGGGGGACGTGGGGCCCTGCCGCCCTGGATTGCTTCGCTTGGCTCGCAATGACGGGGGCTCCCGTCCAAAAATCAGCGTGATCAGTCTCGCGCCAGCGCCACCACCGGGTCGAGGCTCGCGGCGTTGCGGGCCGGCAGGAAGCCGAAGGTCAGGCCGATCAGCGTCGAGCAGGCAATGGCGGCTGCGAAAGCCTCGCCCGAATAGATGAAGCTGACCTGCGAGCCAGAAGCCTCGAAGGCGAAGCCGATGGCGAGCGCCATCCCGATGCCGAGCGCGCCGCCGATGAAGCAGACGAGCGAGGCCTCGATCAGGAATTGCTGTAGAATGTCGCTGCGACGGGCGCCGACCGCCATGCGCAGGCCGATCTCGCTGGTGCGCTCGATCACCGAGACCAGCATGATGTTCATCACGCCGATGCCACCGACGAGAAGCGAGATCACCGCGATCGAGGAGATCATCAGCGTCATCGTCGCGGTGGCGCTGGTGATGGTGTTACGGATCTCGTCCTGGTTCAGGATGAAGAAGTCCTTGGCCCGATGGCGATGGGTCAGCAGCTCGGTCACGGCTTCCTGCGCCGCGGCCATCGGCGTCTCGTCGTCGACGCGCAGCGTGATGCTGCGCAGCGAGAGATCGCCGAGGAAGCGGCCCTGCACGGTGGTATAGGGCAGGAAGACCTGCGGGTTCTGGCTGCCGCCGAAGCCGCCCTGCTGCTGGCGGATCACGCCGACGATGCGGCAGGGCACCGAACCGACCAGGATCACCGTGCCGATCGGGTTCGCCTGCCCCTGCGGGAAGAGCACGCCCAGCGCGTTCTCGTCGATCACGACGTCCTGCGCCAGCGTGCGGACATCGGAGGCGTCGAAGAACGAGCCGCGTGTCAGCACGCTGCCGCGCACGTCGAAATAGCGCTCGCTGACGCCGTTGACCTGCGCCGTCGCCTCGACATTGCCGAAGCGGATCGTCGCGCTCGTCGTCACCGTCGGCGTCACGCTCGCCGCATAGGGCTGGCCGGCCAGGACCTGCGCGTCGAGCACGGTCAGCGTCTTCACCCGGCCCGAGCGCAGATCGCCGAAGCCGGTGCCGGGAAAGATCTCGAGCGTGTTGGTGCCGAGGCCGGAGATGTTCTGCAGCACGTTGCGCTTGGCGCCCTCGCCGAGCGCAACGACGCTGACCACGGCGGCGATGCCGATGACGATGCCGAGCATGGTCAAGGTGGTGCGCAGCTTGTGGGCGGCCATGGCGCGGACCGCCATGCCGAACGCCTCCCTCAGCCGGCCGGAGGCGGCGCGCAGCCGTCCTGCCGGCGGCGGAACGGGTGAGGGCGGGGGCACCTTTTCCGAGCGCGGCGCGGTGCGCCGGTCGGCGACAATCCTGCCATCGCTGAGCTCGATGATGCGATGGGCGCGGTTCGCGACATTCATGTCGTGGGTGACCAGAATGACGGTGTGGCCTTCGCGGTTGAGCTCCTCGATCAGCGCGAGCATTTCCTCGCCGCTCTTGCGGTCGAGCGCGCCGGTCGGCTCGTCGGCGAGGAGGACGCGGGCGCCGTTCATCAGGGCGCGTGCGACGGAGACGCGCTGCTGCTGACCGCCGGAAAGCTCGGACGGCCGGTGCGTCTTGCGGCTGCCGAGGCCGAGCCGGTCCAGCAGCATCGTGGCGCGGCTCTCGCGCGGTGCCGGCGGAATGCCGGCATAGATCGCGGGGACCTCGACATTGGCGAGCGCCGTCAGCTCGGAGAGCAGGTGATAGCGCTGAAAGACGAAGCCGAAATATTCGCGCCGGAGCCGGGCGAGTTCGTCCGGGTCCAGGTCGCGCGTCGGGCGGCCGTCGATCTCGTAGCTGCCGCCGGTCGGCCGGTCGAGGCAGCCGATGATGTTCATCAGGGTCGACTTGCCGGAACCGGACTGGCCGACGATCGCGACCATCTCGCCGGCCTCGATCACGAGATCGGCCCCGTCGAGCGCGGCAACGGTCGCCTCGCCCGTGCCGAAATCGCGTCGGACACCCGCCAGACGGATGAGCGGCACGCCCACGGTCAGAAACCGAACGGAGAGCGGGACCGGCGCGTCGGTCGGGTCGCGTCCGCGCCGCCGCCGCTGCGGGTGGTGACGACGCGCTCGCCTGCCTTCAGGCCCGAGGTGATCTCGGCGACGATCTTGTTGTCGAGACCGACCGTGACCTTGCGCTGCTCCACCTTGCCGTCGTCGCCGAGCACCTCGACGGAGGCATTGGGGCCGCGGCGGCGGATCGCGGTCGAGGGCACGGTGACGACGTTCTGGGCGCGGCCGACGATCACCGTGACCTGCGCGGTCATCGAGGTCAGCAGGCGGCCGTCGGGATTCGGCACCTCGAACCAGGCGTTGTAGTAGACCGCGCTGGTGCTGGAGGCCGAGGAGCTGCTGCTCGTGGTGGCCGAGCTGGTCATGTTCTGCGTCTTCAGCGTGTCGGGTGCGGGCTCGACGAAGGAGATCTTGCCGGGGAAACGTTGTTCGGGCGCGCCGAGCACGCTGAAATAGACCTCCTGCCCGGTCTTCACCCGGAGCACGTCCGCTTCCGAGATCTTGGCCTTGACCGTCATGGTCGAGACGTCGCCGAGCACGACGATGGTCGGGGCCGACTGGACGGCATTCACCGTCTGGCCTTCCTGCGCGACCACGGCGAGTACGGTGCCGGCGCTGGGCGCGGTGATGCGGGTGTAGCCGAGAGTGGCGCGGGCGGTCTCGACCTTGACCTGGCTCGACATGATCTGGGCATCGAGTGCCTCGATCTGCGCCTGCGTGGTCGAGACGGTCATCTGCGCATTCTCGTAGGCGTCGCGCGATACGGCGTTCTGGCCGACCATCTGCTTCTGGCGGGCGAGGACGGCCTCGGCATAGGCGAGGCTGGCGAGGCGCTCGGCGCGCTGGGCCTTGAGCGCCGCGAGATCGGCTTCGGCCGAACGCAGCGCATTCTGCTGGGTGATGCTGTCGATCTCGGCGATGAGATCGCCCGCTTTCACGTTGTCGCCGAGCCTGGCCTTGAGCGAAATCACGCGGCCGGTGGTCTGCGCGCCGACGCTGACCTGCCGGACCGGCTCGAGCGCGCCGGAGGCGAGCACGGCTTCCTCGACATTGCCGATCGTCGCTTCGACGCTCGGCAAGCTGACGGTCTCCGCCGGCGCAGGTTGCCGCGCCTGCCAGAGATAGTAGCCGCCGACAGCCGCGACGATCAGCGTGGGGAGAAGGAGGCGGCGCAGCCTCATGGTTGCGGCTCCTCTATGGGAACGAGGCGCAGGCGCGGCCCGGTCTCGCCGTCGATCACCGCCGGCGCCGAGACCTCGACGGGCCTGAGCCAGCCGCCGCCGAGCGCCTTGTTGAGAGCGATGAACTGTGTCGCGAGCGTGACCCGGCTCTGAATCAGCGCCTCCTCGGCGCCGAACTGCGTGCGCTGCGCCTCGAGCACGTCGAGGAAGCTCGCATTGCCGGAGGTGTAGAGCGCGCGCGAGAGCTGCGCGGCCTGGGTCGAGGCCTGCGCGGCTTCCGAGAGACTTCCGAGCCTGATCCGCTCCTGCCGCAAGCCCACCAGGCTGTCCTCGACGTCCTGCAGCGCGGTCAGCACCGTCAGCCTGAACGCCGCGTCATTTCTGTCACGCTGGGCTCTGGCCGCATCGACGGCCGCCGCCAGCTCGCCGCCGTTGAAGATCGGCACGCTGAGGCTGGGCCCGATCGACCAGCCGATCGCGCTGTTCTTGGCAAGGTCGCCGAGCTTGAGCGCTGCGGTCGAGATGGTGCCGGTCAGCGAGACCGAGGGATAGCGGTTGGCCTCCGCCTGGCCGATCCGCGCCGTCGCCTGGGCGAGCAGGCGCTCGGCCGAGCGAACGTCGGGGCGGCGGCGCAGGACGTCGGCGGGGATGCCGGTGCGCGGCGGGGCGGGTGTCGCGGGGACTGCGGCTGCGCGCGCAAAATAGGGCGCTGTCGCTGCCGGCGGGCGGCCAATTAACACGGCGAGACGATGTTGGTTCTGGGCGAGCGCGGTTTCGAGCAAGGGGATCTGCGATTCCGTGCTTGCGGCCTGCGCGGTGGCGCGGGCGGTGTCGATGGCAGAGATATCGCCGGCGCGGAAGCGGGTGCGGGTCAGCGCCTCCGTCTCGCGCTGCGTCCTTGCCGTGCTGCGGGCCAGCGCGATGCGCGCCTGCAGGCCGCGTGCCTCGACATAGGTCGACGCGACATCGCCGATCAGCGTCAGCATCGCTGCGTCGAGATCGTCGAAGGCTGCGTCCGTGCCATAGGTCGCGGCCTCGACGGCGCGGCTCTGCGCGCCGAAGAGGTCGATCTCCCAGGAGGCATCGAAGCCGGCGCGGAAGCCGTTGCGCGTTACGCCGGCCACACGCGAGCGCGTGGCCGAGGCGTTGCCGTCGACTTGCGGAAAGAGCGCGCCGACCGCCTGCTCGCGCGTGGCGCGGGCTTCGCGGATGCGGGCCTTGGCCTGGGCAACGTCGAGATTGCCGGCAATGGCCTGCTCGACCAGCGCATTTAGCGTCGGATCGCGCAGGGTGCGCCACCATTCGCTCGGCTTCGCCGCCTTCGGCCCGCCATTCGCCGCGCTCCAGCGTTGTGGCAGCTCGAGTGCGGGCGGCGTGTAGTCCGGCCCCACGGCACAGGCACCGAGAGCCAGCGCCAGTATCAACGGTGCAGCGGAGCGAATCATTGCGGCCAGAATGACGGGAAAACCCGAGGCCGCCACCCATTCACCCCGCCCATGCGCAATATTTCGTCCCTATGGCAATCCTGCCCACAGGGTTGCCGTTTGGGCCGCCCGCAGCATCGCGGCTAGATGACGATGCGGTGCGACAATGTTTTGACCGTCATGTAGTGGGCCAACCCCTCGGCGCCGCCCTCGCGGCCATAGCCGCTGTCCTTGACGCCGCCGAAGGGCACCTCGGCGACGGAGGCCTCCAGCGTGTTGATCGAGACATTGCCGGCCTCGATGCCGTCCGCGAGCTGGTCGGCCCGCGCCGCTGAGTGCGTGAAGCCGTAGGCAGCGAGGCCGAAGGGCAGGGAATTGGCCTTCTCGATGGCTTCCTCGACCGTGCGGACGGGGTTGATGATCGCCATCGGACCGAAGGGTTCCTCGCGCATGGCGCGGGCGTCGTCCGGCAATTCGGTGAGGACGGTGGGCGGGAAGAAATAGCCGCGATTGCCGAGGCGCTCTCCGCCCGTCAGCACGCGCCCGCCACGGGCCCGCGCATCGGCGGCCAATGCTTCCAGCGCCTCGATGCGGCGATGATTGGCGACGGGGCCCATCTCGGTCCCCGCGTCGAGGCCGTTGCCGACCGCCACGGCCTTGGCCTTTTCGACGAAAGCCTTGGTGAAGCGCTCGTAGATGTCCTGCTGCACGAAGAAGCGGGTCGGCGAGGTGCAGACCTGTCCGGCGTTGCGGACCTTGCGGGTGGCGGAGAGATGAGCTGCGGCGACGGGATCGACATCGTCGCAGACGATGACCGGGGCGTGGCCGCCGAGTTCCATCAGGACCGGCGTCATATGCCGCGCCGCCAGCTCGGACAGGTGCTTTCCGACGGCCGTCGAGCCGGTGAAGGCGACGAGGCGCGTCTGTGCCTGCGGGATGAGATAGCTCGAGATTTTGGCGGGCACGCCGAAGACGAGATTGAACACGCCGGGGGGGACGCCGGCATCATGCAGGGCACGCGCGATATGGAGGGCGCCGGCGGGGGTTTCCTCGGCGGCCTTGATGATGATCGAGCAGCCGGCCGCGAGCGCGCCCGCGATCTTGCGGCAGGGCTGGCTCATCGGGAAGTTCCAGGGCGAGAAGGCCGCGACCGTCCCGACCGGCTGGTGGATCACGACATATCGGATGCCGGGTTCGCTGGGCACGACGCGGCCATAGGCGCGCTGGCCCTCCGCCGCGTCCCACTCGAAGAACTCGCAGCCTCTGACCACTTCGAGCCGCGCCTGCGCCAGCGGCTTGCCGTGCTCCAGCGTGATCGAATGGGCGATCTCCTCGACGCGCTCGCGCATCAGCGCTGCGGCCTTGAGCATGATCTCGCCGCGGATGCGCGGGGCCATGCGGCTCCAGACCTTGAAGCCCTCGGCGGCGGCGGCAAGCGCATCGTCGAGATCGGCCTGCGAGGCGAGCGGCACCGCGCCGATGACGCTTTCGTCGGCCGGGTTGAGCACGGGCTGCTCCTCCGCCGTCTTCCGCCAGGCGCCGCCGATATAGAGCTTGAGATCGGGATAGGTCGTCATGGAAGCCTCGGCTGGCGATGCGTTCAGCGGTCTCTGCGCGGCGGTTCCGCCGGCTTCAGAAGGACCATAGGTGGCGGGTCATTCTGTGATCCAGTCGGCTAAATCAGATAAATTCAGATCGATCTGATTATGAATGGTGCGCGCTTGCTAGCGAGCGTCATTCTCGGGCGAAGCGCAGCGCAGACCCGAGAATCTCATGACGAGAAGCCGCTGGTTTCCGAGATGCCCGGGTCAAGCCCGGGCATGACGTGTAGGGGGTCGTTCAGCGCACCAGCGTCCGCACACGGTTCTCGATCAACCTCACAAGCCCGAGCGCCGTCATCTCCGAGGATTTCGGGTTCGTGGCGAGCGGGCGGTTCTCGATGGCGATGTCGAGCTTGCCGAAGGCGCCGCGCGCGCTGAGCTGGTGGCCGTTGCCGCCGGCTGCGGGGTCGGCGACGAGCTCGACGCGGGTGCGGTCGAGCCCGATGCCGGCGAGCGCCGAGATCACCGCGACATTGGCGTTCTGCGGGAAGCGTGAGGCGGCCTCGCGAGCCGTACCGGAGAAGAACGTGGTCGCCTCGGCCAGTGTATCGAGCGCTGTGAGACTCTCGGCGGCAGTCCCACGCCAGGCGGACGGCGGCTTGACGATGCGATGGACGACCTCGTCGAGCGGCAGGAGCGAGGCGGCGGCGATGCCGTCGATGCCGGCGAGCGCGCCGGGCGGGATCAGGATCTGGCTGCCATGGCTTTCAGCCGCGGCGACGAGCCGGTCGAGCAGGGCGGTGTCGCAGAAGGCGCTGGTCGAGGCGACCGCGAAGGCCGGCGCGTGTCCGAGCGCCGCCTCGCCCCAGATGCCGACCGCCTCGCGCCCGGCGGCTTCGACGACGAGATCGAGGTCGAGCCCGGCCAGTTCATCGGGTGCCGTGATCAGCGTCGCGCCGGCCGGGATGTCGCTGGCTGCAATGGCGTTGCGGACGCCGATGGCGACGATGGCGATATCGGCGCTGGCCCGTTCCGAGAGCAGTTCCGCGACACGGCGGTTGATGGCGCCCCAGCCGATCAGGGCGAGGCGCAGCGGCCTGGCGGGATGCTTGGTCATGAGCCTTCAGCCGTTCGCAAGGCGAGATCGAGCAGGGCGCCCCCGTTCAGCCCTTCCAGCATGCTGAAATGATGGCCGGGGCAGATCAGCGGAGCCGGCGCCTGCCATGTCGCAGCGAGCGCGGTGGATTGCGCCTTGAAGGCGTCGCTCTCGCCTTCGCCGACCGCGAAAGCGAGCCGTGTCGATTGCGGTCGGGGCTGGACAATCGGGCTGAGCCGGGTCGCACGTGCCGCATCGTCGAGGCCGAGCAGGCGACCGAGCGGCAGGTGGCCGAGCGGCTTCAGGTCGTAGAGGCCGGAGAGCAGCAGTGCCGAGGCGATGGGCGGTGCGTCCTGGGCGAGGAGCGCCATCGCCGCCAGGTGCCCGCCGGCGGAATGGCCGGAGATGTGCAGGCTGCTGGCATCGAGGCCGAGCGCATCTGCTTCATCGACGAGAAAGTTCAGCGCGGCCACGCTCTGGGCGATGCTCGCTTCCAGCGGGTTATCCGGTGCCAGCCCGTAATTCGGCATGGCGACGGCATAGCCGGCGTCAAGCAGCCCTTGCGCGAACTGGGCGTGCTGGACCTTGTCGGAAGCCTGCCAGTAGCCGCCATGGATGAAGACGAAGATCGGCGCGCGTTTGGCGCCGGCCGGGCGATAGAGATCGAGCGTTTCGAAGCGGCCGGGACCATAGGCCAGATCGACGCCGCCATGGTTGGCGCGGAAGGCCTCGCCGTCGCGGCTCCATTGGCGGAACAGCGCCTTCATGTCGGCCTGCAGGCGCGGGCTGTATTGCCGGCCGAGTTCGCGCAGGTTGTAGCCCTCGACGAGCGCGTCGGGCAGCGGCTGCGCGGCGGCATGCCGGGCGCGGATGGTCAGCCCGGCTTCTGCCTTCCGCTGCAGGCGGATCGGCGGGCGAAAGCCAGCGAAGACCTCGCGATATGCCAATTCGATGGTGTGGCGGGACAGGTGGAAGGCTTCCGGCTGGTCCGTCTCCCACATCATCTCTTTGAGATGATGTGGGCCGCAACCGGCCGCGACGAGCCCGGCGAGGATATCGCTCAGCGCATCGCGCAGGGCCTCGACCGGGTCGGTCTCCGCGCTGTGCGCGACGATCTCGTGAAGGTCGTTTTCGGAACTCATTCAAAAATCCCCTGAGCCCTCATCCTGAGGAGCCATTCTCTTGGGAATGGCGTCTCGAAGGATGGTCCAGGAGCCTGCGGCGACATCTGGAGCATCCTTCGAGACGCCGCTGCGCGGCTCCTCAGGATGAGGGCTGCCTGCTTCGAACCGGCGTCAGACGCCGACATAGCGATGCACCAGTTCCGCATTGTTGGCGATGTCGGCGCTGGAGCCCGACCAGACCGTGCGGCCCTTCTCGATGATGTAATGCCGGTCGGCGATGCGCTTGAGCACATTGATGTTCTTGTCGATCAGCAGGATCGACTGGCCCTGCGCCTTCAGGGCCTCGATGCAGCCCCAGATCTCGGCGCGGATGACGGGGGCCAAACCTTCGGTCGCCTCGTCGAGGATCAGGAGCTTGGGATTGGTCATCAGCGCGCGTCCGACCGCGAGCATCTGCTGCTCGCCGCCCGAGAGCGTGCGGGCCGATTGGCCGGCGCGCTCCTGCAATCGGGGGAACAGGGCATAGACCCGCTCCAGCGTCCAGGGCGAGGAGCGCTTCAGCCGGTTCGAGGCGGTGGCGACGAGGTTCTCGCGTACGCTGAGCGTCGGGAAGACCTGCCGGCCTTCCGGCACGAGGCCGATGCCGCAGCGGGCGATCTTCTCCGGTGCGGCGCCCTGGACGGCGCGGCCGTCGAAGCGGATATCGCCGCCCTTCGGCGCTAGCAGCCCCATGATCGAGCGGATCGTCGTGGTCTTGCCCATCCCGTTGCGGCCTAGCAGCGTCACGACCTCGCCCTCGGCGATATCGAGCGCGACATCGAACAGCACCTGGCTCCTGCCATAGGCCGATTGCAGGTTGCGCACGCTCAGCATCAGGCGTCTCCCTCGCCGAGATAGGCGGTGCGCACCTCCGGATTGTTGCGGATTTCATCTGCCGTGCCGGTGGCGATGACGCGGCCATAGACGAGGACGGAGATGCGGTCGGCCAGCGCGAAGACGGCATCCATGTCGTGCTCGACCAGCAGCATGGTGACGCGGCCCTTCAAGGCGGAGAGCATCGCGACCATCTGTTCGCTCTCTGCATGGCCTAGTCCCGCCATCGGCTCGTCGAGCAGCAGAAGGCGCGGCTCGCAGGCGAGCGCGATCGCGAATTCCAATTGCTTCTGCTCGCCATGGGAGAGATCGGCGACCTTGACCTCGGCGCGGTGGCTCAGGCCTGCGGTCGCGAGGTACTGCCGCGCGCGGCTGCGCAGGGTTTCGTCGCGCCTGGCATTGCCGAAGAAGCGAAAGCTGTGGCCCTCATGCGCCTGCACGGCGAGCGCGACATTGTCGAGCATCGTGAAATCCGGCAGCAGCTGGTTGATCTGGAAGGTGCGCGCGAGGCCGCGCTCGACGCGCTGCGGCGTCGTCAGGGCGCCGATCTCGTCGCCGGACAGCCTGATCGCGCCCTCGTCATGTGTCAGTTCGCCGAAGAGCTGGGTCAACAACGTGGTCTTGCCGGCGCCGTTGGGGCCGATCAGCGCATGGATCTCGCCGTCGCGGACATCAAGATCGACGCCGTCGGTCGCAATGAGCCCCCCGAAGCGCTTGCGCAGGCCGCGAACGGAAAGGAGCGGTTGCGTCGTGGCGAGTTCGGTCATGGCGCGCTCCTGCCGAAGCCGAGGCGTGAGAGCAGCCCGTTGAGCCCGCCCTGCGTGAAGAGCACGACAAGGAGCAGGATCGGTCCCAGCACGAGCTGCCAATGCTCGGTCCAGCCGGTCAGCACGGTCTCGAGGATAACGAGCGCGGCGGCGCCCAGCAGCGGGCCGAGCAGCGTGCCGACGCCGCCGAGGATGACCATGATCATCAGTTCGCCGGACTTGGTCCAGTGCAGCATGTCCGGGCTGACGAAGCGCAGGTAGTTCGCCATCAGCGCGCCCGCGAGCCCTGCGCCCATGCCGGAGATGACGAAGGCGGCGAGCTTGTAGCGATAGGGCGCGATGCCGATCGCCGCCATGCGCCGCTCGTTCTGGCGGATGCCGGCCAGCACCATCCCGAAGCGCGAGCCGACGATGCGCCAGAGCGCGAGGAATACCAGCGCGGCGATGACGAGACAGATGAAATAGAAGGTCACGTCGTCGCGGGTGTTGAGATCCAAGAGCGCATTGCGGCGGCGGATCGTCATGCCGTCATCGCCGCCATAGGCCTTGAGCGAGACGAAGAGGAAGAACAGCATCTGCGCGAAAGCGAGGGTGATCATGATGAACTGCACACCGGCCGTGCGTAAGCTGAGCGCGCCGATGATGCAGGCGAACAGGCCGGCGACGAGGATCGCGGCCGGTAGCGTGATCAGCAACTGGTCGGTGCCGGGGATAAAGCCGAGGAAGAGCGCGTCGTCGGCGAAGGTCCGGTAGAGGATGCCGACCGCGTAGCCGCCGATGCCGAAGAACGCGGCGTGGCCGAACGAGACCATCCCGCCGAAACCGAGCGCAAGATTGAGGCTGGCGGCGGCGATGGCGTAGATCAGGACGCGGGTTGCCAAGGGCACCAGAGCGGGCTGGCCGATCGCCTTGACGAGGAAGGGCAGAGCGATCAGCGCGACGGCGAGCGCCAGCAGGGCGATGGTGCGGCCCAGCGCGGGCGTCGCGGCATCGGTGCGGATGATGGCGTTCTCAGACATGGGCGGGGAACAGTCCCTTGGGCCGCACCAGCAGCACGATCGCCATAAGGAGATAGATGCCCATCGAGGCGAGGCCGGCGCCGAGCGCATCGGCTTCCGAGCCGGTCATGACATGGCGCAGCAGGCCGGGCGCAAAGGCACGCAACGACGTGTCGACGAGGCCGACGATCAGGGCGCCGAAGAAGGCGCCGCGGATCGAGCCGACGCCGCCGATCACCACCACGACGAAGGTCATGATCAGGATCTGCTCGCCCATGCCGACCTGCACGGCGAGGATCGGCCCTGCCATCAGCCCGGCCAAGCCCGCGAGCAGGGCGCCGAGACCGAAGACGGCGGTGTAGAGCAGGCGGATATCGACGCCGAGCGCGCGGACCATCTCGCGATGGGTGGCGCCGGCGCGCACGAGCATGCCGATGCGCGTGCGGTTGATCAGGAGGTAGAGGCCGAGCGCGACGAGCAGGCCGACCGCGATGATGGCGAGGCGGTAGACGGGATAGGTCAGGCCGGGCAGGAGCTGCACCGAGCCGTTCAGCGCTGAGGGTACCGAGACGAAGAGCGGCTGGCGCCCGAACAGGATCGTCACGCTCTGGTTGAAGATCAGGATCAGCGCGAAGGTCGCCAGCACCTGGTCGAGATGGTCCCGCGCATAGAGCCGGCGCAGCACGACCACCTCCATCACCATGCCCACGATAGCAGCTGCGGCGAGCCCTGCGATCACCGCGAGCAGGAAGGAGCCGGTCTGCGCGGCCGCGAAGGCGGCGGCATAGGCGCCGACCATGTAGAGCGAGCCATGGGCGAGGTTGATCACGCCCATGATGCCGAAGATCAGCGTCAGCCCTGCCGCGAGCAGGAACAGCATCACGCCGAACTGGAGGCCGTTGAGCAATTGTTCGAGAACGAGCGTCATGGTGGCGGAAGCCGGAATTCTCTGGGGCGGATCGAAACGCTGCCGTCACTCCGGAGCTTCGCGCTAGCGAAGAACCAGAAGCCCATGACGGTCGGCGTCATTCCAGTTTCGTCATGCTCGCCCTTGTGGCGAGCATCCACGTCTTGAACACCGGTCTCGATGACGGAAGACGTGGATGGTCGGGACAAGCCCGACCATGACGGGAGCGTAGCGCGCTTGACTGCGAACGGATGCAAGCCGGCTTAGAGCTTGCAGTCCTTGGCGTAGACGTCGCTGTGGTTGCTCAGCACCTTGCCGGTCGTCTTCAACACCGGCGTGCCGTCGGCGGCCTTCTCGACCTTGAGCGAATACCAATCCTGCACCGGGTGCTGGTTCGGGCCGAACTTGAACGACCCACGCACCGACTGGAAATCCGCCTTGGCGAGCGCCTTGCGCAGCGCGGGCACATCGGCCTTGCCGCCGGTCGCCTTCAGGGCGGAGGCGATGGCGAGCGCGGTGTCGTAACCCTGGCTGGCATAGTAGGTCGGCACACGGTTATAGGCCTTGGTCCAGGCCTCCACGAACTTCTTGTTGGCGGCGTTGTCGAAGTCCGTATTCCAGTGCGCGGTGACGCTGAGGCCGAGCGCGGCGTCGCCGACGGCCTTCAGCGTGGTGGCGTCGAGCGAGGGCTCCGCCAGCACCATCGGCACCTTTCCGAGCAGGCCGGCCTGCTGGTACTGGCGCAGGAAGGCGATGCCGAGGCCGCCCGGGTGGAACTGGAAGACGACGTCGGGATTGGCGGAGCGGATCTGCGCCATCTCGGGGGCGAAGTCGGTCTGGTCGAGGCGGGTATAGACCTCGCCGACGACATCGCCCTTGAACAGGCGCTTGAAGCCGGTGAGCGCGTCCTTGCCGGCCTGGTAGTTCGGGGCGAGGATGAAGGCCTTCTTGTAGCCGAGATTGGTGGCGTATTGCCCGGCGCTCTCGTGCAGGCTGTCGTTCTGCCAGGCGACGACGAAGTAGTTCTCGTTGCACTCCTTGCCGGCGAAGTTCGACGGCGCGGCGTTGGGGCTGACATAGAGCGCGCCGGAATCGACGATATCCGGCACGGTGGCGCCGGCGACGTTCGAGAAGACGATGCCGGTCATGATCTTGATGCCGTCGGTCTTCAGCATCTTCTCGGCGATCTGCTTGCCCTGGCCGGGCTTGAGCGCGTCATCCTCGACGACGAGCTCGACCGGCACGCCGCCGAGCTTGCCGCCCTCCATGTCGATGGCAAGCTTGAAGGCGTCGCGGATGTCATGGCCGAGATAGCCGCCGGGACCCGAAAGCGTGGTGATCATGCCGATCTTGACCGGCTGCTGGGCAAGTGCGGTGGACGCCGCCAGCGTGGCGGCGATGCCGAAGAGCAATCCGCGCAGTTTCATCATGGACTCCAGTCGTTCCGTTCTGCCTCTGAGATGGTTCGACGCGGCGTTTCTGCGCCGCCGCGCTTTATGCGTGTTCTCGTGCACCATCACCGCGCCCCAGTCGGGGCGCAAGGCGCTGCTGCCCGTTATCCAAGCACGGACTCCTCTGGGAGAGGGAGCCCGCCTTTCGGTGCGGCACTCTCAGAGCGCGACCCAGCCGGCCGGCGGCTTGCGGCCGGGATGGAGCGCGCCGCAATGCTTGCAGGTGCGCGCCTTCTCGTCGGAGAAGAAGGCTTCGTAGAGCGGCGGCAGGTCCTTCACGAGGTCCTTCACCTTGAGCTCGATGCGGTGCACGAGGCCCTGGCACTCGAAGCAGTACCATTCGAAGCCGTCGACCTGGTCGGGGCTACGGGCCGGCTCAACCACGAGACCGATCGAGCCTTCCTGCGGGCGCTGCGGCGAGTGGCGCACATGCGGCGGCAGCAGGAAGACGTCGCCCTCGCGGATCGTCACGTCGTAGTGCTTCCCGTTATCGACCAGCTTCAGCATCATGTCGCCCTTGAGCTGGTAGAAGAACTCCTCCACCGGGTCGTCATGGTAGTCAGCGCGCTGGTTCGGGCCGCCGACGACCATCACGGTCATCTGGCCGTCGTCGAACACCTTCTTGTTGCCGACCGGCGGCTTGAGCAGGTGCTCATGCTCTTCGATCCATTTCTTGAAATTGAAGGCCTTGAGCCGTCCTTCGGTCGCCATGGTTCCCACTCCCGTCCTCGTTCGTGATGTCTATCAGCCAGCCTTCGCGAGTTGGGCCTTGCCCAGGCCGCAACTCTCGAAGGCGGCGCGCGTCGCGGCCTTCTCGGCCTCGGTCAGCTCCAGCATCGGTGGCCTGACGCGCCCGCCGAACTGGCCGAGCAGTTCCTGCCAGTACTTCTGGTGGGCGTGCGGCTTCTCGGCCGGCCGCGTGCCGCGCAGCGCCTCGCGCACCGGGTTCAGGCTGTCGCGGATGGCGCGGGCCTTCTCGGCCTCGCCGCGGAAGGCGAGGTCGGTGTAGTCGCGCATGCGCCGGTCGTTCGCCGTCTGGATCAGGTAGGGCGGAGAGGAACAGAGATAGAGCTGCCAGCCGAGCTCGAGGATGTTGTCGAGCCATTCCTCCTCGGACGCCGTGCTGACCAGGATGCGGTCGCCGGCGAGCCGCGTGAGCTCTGCATACATCGACCGCGGCACGCTGTACTTGATCGCGACGACGTTCTCGATGTCGGCGAGCCGGTTGCAGAGCCGCGGGCTCATCAGATAGCCCGAATCCGGGTGGCTCCAGAGTGCGATGCCGATATCGACCTTCTCGGCGATGGTCCGGTAGTACTCGTAGACCGTCTCGTCCTGCGCCTTGAAGAAGTGCAGGATTGGGGCGTGGACGACGATGTAATCGGCGCCGACCTTCTGGGCATGCTTCGCCAGATCGATGACGACATCCATGTTCTGGTCGGAGCAGGACATGATCGTCTGGCCGCGCCCCGCACTGGCCTCGACCGCCAGCTCGAAGCTGCGCTTGCGCTCCTCGATCGACATCGAGAAGAACTCGCCCTGCTTGCCGGCGATGAACAGCCCGTCGATTTTGAGATCGTCGAGCCAGTGGCGGATGTTCTGGCGGAAGCTGTCCTCATCGATCGCGAGCGTGTCGGTGAAGGGGGTGAGCGCGGCCGCCCAGATGCCCTTCATATGGGCGCGGGCATAGGCCTTGGCGTCCTTCTTGGCGTATTTCATGAAGCCTAACCCTCGCATTCCCGCACGGTCCGGCAGCTGGTCTGCGATAGCGAGGACTGGCCTTGACCGCCGATCCGCTCTGCCGCCTTCCACATCCCTGCCAGGCGTCGCCCCGCATCCGTGGGGCGATGAGGAATGATGGCATGACGGGCGGGGTATACGGCAACTCGTAACATTCGTATGAATTCGGAAGCTGTCCTTATAAATCGGAAAACCCATGGCGATCACGCTGCGCCAGATCCAGGCCTTCCTCGCAGTGACCGAGCAGGGCACCTTCACCAAGGCGGCCGAGCGGCTGCACATGGCACAGCCGGCGCTCTCGCAATTGGTGCGAGAGCTGGAGCGCGAGCTCGGCATCCGGGTGCTCGACCGGACGACGCGGCGCGTCGAACTGACCGAGGGCGGGCGCGAGTTCCACGGCGCGGCGCTGAAGGTCGTGCAGGACCTCGACACGGCGGTGCAGAACGCCAACGGGCTGGCGGAGCGCCGTCGCGGGCGCATCGTGGTGGCGGTGCCACCGCTGCTTGCGACCGTGATCATGCCTCCGACCATCGCGGCGCTGCGCGAGAAGCATCCCGGCCTCCAGGTCGCGATCATCGATGCGCGCAACGACCTCGTCGTCGAAGCCGTCCGCTTCGGCCGGGCCGATTGCGGGGTCGGCACCTTCTCGGCGCTGGAGGACAATATCGAGCGCACGCCGCTCGCCCGGGACAGCCTGATGCTGTTCTGCGGGCGCGACAGCCGATTCGCCGGACAGGAGAGCGTGCTCTGGCGCGACCTGGCCGAGGAGCAACTGATCACGCTCACGCGCGACAGCGGTATCCGCCTGCTGGTCGAGGTCGGCTACGAGAGTGCCGAGATCACGCTGCGGCCGGCCTATGAGGTGGCGCAGATCACCACCGCCCTGGCGCTGGTCGAGGCCGGGCTCGGCATTGCGGTGCTGCCGACCTATGCGCGGGCCGTCGCGCCGGCGGGCGTGGTTGCTCGCCCTCTGGCGGAACCTTCGATCGCACGCGACATCGTCATGATCCGGCCGAGCGGGCGTTCGGTCTCGCCGGCGCTCGCGGCCTTTGAGACGCTGCTGCGACGCTTCGTGCGCCAGCTTGCGCCGAGCGAGGCGGATTGAGCGCCACCCGCTGCAAGCGGCGAAAAGCAAAAAGGCCGCCCGGTGAGGCGGCCTTTCGTCCCTGTATCACAAGGGCATCAAATGGTGGGCGCGACAGGGATCGAACCTGTGACCCCTACGATGTCAAGGGCGCGCTCCACCCCTTCAGGTCAATATAATCAATCACTTAGAGGCTGCGGTATTTCAGCTGCAAACCCTGGTTCCATGGGGTTTCGAGGGGCTGCGTTCAAAGCGCGTGTAAACGCCATTGGCTTGCACGGCGCACGCTCGAACGCCCCTGGCGCGCTTGCCGGAGCGGCACGATGAGCGCATCCGCCCCCATCAGCCTATCCTGCCAGCTTCCGCTCAATCTACGACGCGCCTGGGCGCGCGTCGAGCTGGATGCGACCGGCCTGCTCGGACGGACCCGTTCCATCAATTCGCTGGTCGCCCGACATCATGGCACGTTCGAGGTCCTCATCGATGGTGGTCTGCGCCATGAGGATCTCGTCGCATTGTTGGCCGAGGCCGGCATCAGACGCGCCGATGGCAGCAAGGTCACCTGCAACGCGATCGCTGCTGCCATCAGCCGTGCCCGGCGTTCGTCTCGTTCCAAGACACCACAGATCGTTGCCGAGCTTGAGCCAGACCTCGCTCCGTTGCCGCTGGTCTGCGCGCAAGCAATCGAGCCGCTCAACCATCCACCTGCTGGCCCGGACCCACCCGAACCAGCGGTTCCACATGCCCGATGGCCGCGGCCAGCGGTGGTGAAGCCTTCCAGTCAGGCAGCCGTGAACCTTCGCGCAGGCCGCCTCTTCAACCGCATCGGAGAAGACCGAGACCATGACTGAAAAAAGCAGCATCAAGAGCAAGCCCGTTCAGGAGGTGCCACGCCTGTTCGTCGAAGCCACTTCAGAGGGCACTCACCAAGGCAAGTCGACAATCTTGCAGCGGATTCGAGATCTGTTTGATGATATCGGCCTGCCAAATGTGCTCGTCCGGGTCGAGTCTCGACGCGTTGCTGGCCCTCTGCGCGAAGGCGATGTGGCCATCGCAACCGAGGATCTTGCCCTCGCTGAAACCACGCCGGGAGGTGTTGTTGGCGTCCTCCGGCCCGGATTGCTGCAACTCGACCGGATCGGCCGGGAGGGTGGGGTTGTTCTGTGGGATTGGCCCGGCGGTTTCGGGCAGCAGCGTCAGGAGGTCTTGGTTCGAGCCAATCTCGATGCGCTCCTGACAAAGCGAGGCATCAAGGCAATGACCCTGGTGATGACGACAAACGTGATCGATCGGATCGCGGAAGCGCAGAGCATTCTGGAGGTCACGCGGGACATCGCTCCCAGCTTTCAGCGCGTTCTGATTCGCAACGAATATGTCGGGCGGTTCGCCTTTGCCAGCGATAGCGCGCCTTATCGTAGCCTAAAGGCGGCCGAGGCAGCCGCGACCTTCCCGGGAATCACCTTGAATAAGATCTCGGACGTCTCATTGGCTGCCCTGCGCCCGACGGGTCTCAGCATCCGAGAGATCATCGAGCAGGACCCAGAGACCCTCGCGGAACGACTTCGGACCGACGAGTTTTCGATGGCTGCCTGCGTGACCGGCGTCGCAGCCTGGTACGATCGCTCCGGGAGGGATCTCGCGCAGATCCTGCCTTTTCGCGCGGCGCCCCAGTCGCTCGACGGCTCGACTGAAGCGGCTGGCCGCGAGACGTAAGCGGCTCAGAAGCACCGCTATCTGGCATTGCCTGCAATTCGCCATGCAGCAGGGCCGATCTCCAAGCCCTGCCGTCACCAGGCTCCTGAAGCCCTGGCAATTTGCTGTCGTCGTTATCGTCGCTGAATTGGCCTCTCAAATCCGCGAAGTGATAACGGCGCTGAACAGGTCCCGCTGACCAACCCGCGGCGATCGACGGGAGGCCCGATCACCAACTGTGATCGGGCCTCGTTTTTGTCGGATTCGCTGTCGTGCCACGCGGAAGAAAGTTCGTTGCCTCTGACATCAGGTGATGACTTGTGACAGATTATGACAAAGATTGACGCTCTGTGTTGATAACAACGCGTTCTGACCCATTGTGACAATGTGTGCCGTTATGCACAGAAGTTTTCCGAAAAAATCGACCTGATCCAAATATTGGTTCGCGAAGCAGCATCAACCAATTTTCAATCGCTAGTGAGTCATCACCGATACCTGTCCCGTGAGCAGTAACTCGCTCTCAATTGCAATGGAGACGATCGTCAGGCTTCGGGTGCTGACTGGGGTACGATCATTCACCTTTGGTTGATGGATTTAGGCACAAATGCCCGAGCCGCGATCGAGGCGCATTAACGCTGATCATCATGATCAATTGCCTGCAGGATTTGTTTTGAGCAGAATCCCCTAATCGGTTCGTGCGTGACGCCCGAATCGAAGCGGCCGCCGGTGCGTTTGCAGACGCCCCGACGGCCTGACCACTCTGTATCGCCGAAGGATACATCATGGCTGACGACCCCTATACCGGCGCTCCGGGCGCCGGGAAATCCCCTTTGCCCGCCTATCCGCACCTCCAGCTGATCGGACTCCCGCAGCCGGGCGGATTTGAACCGCATCGTCCGACCGAAGCCATCCATCCGCTGATCTTCGTGCCGAGAATCTTGATTGGCACGCCCGGCCAGGTCGTGGGGATGCTGCCCGCCGATTTTCTCCAGCGCCCTGGCGCATACCTCATGCTGCGTCCCGGCTCGGTTCTCGATCGTCCCGACGTTCGGGTTGGAGAGGGCCGGAACGTTGCTGAGCGACTGCGCCAGACGCAGGACGCTTGGGCGGAGGCGGGGTACTCGCTCGTCATTGCTGTGACCTGTGATCATCCGGCATTCAATAAGGAAGCGGCCGAGACCGTGGAGCTGCGGCTGACGGCGATGATCGAAAGCCACAGTGCGATTCGTGTGATACGTGATCGCGCTCCGAAGGTGCGTGCGCTCGATCTGGCCACACAGCGGGCAATCGACGACATGTTGGCGATCGTCCGACAGGAAGTGGAACGGCGCGGAATCGCCATCCTGTCCGCCAGGCTGGCAGCGCCAGCACCGCTGCAGCCGACCAGCACTGGTTCGTCGACTTTCGCCGCGCCAAGAGCCGTCGAAACTCCTGCTGTGACCGACGAGATGCTGTTCCGGCCGAGCATGGAGATTTCGCGTCCGACCAGCCAGTCACCAGGGGTGTCAAGGCAGATCGTAGAGCCAAGCATCCGCAAGTCGAGGCCCGAGCCTTGGCAGGCCAACAATTACAACCTGCATTACGCTGCGCTTGGCGGTTCCATGGTGAAGCACCGGTCCGACCTCTTCGAGATTGAACCCGGCACACAGGTGAGCGCGAAGGAAGTGCCCGCCTTGCATCAGACGCACCGCAAGCTTCGCAAAGCACTCATTGCACAGGGCTACATCGGGCGCGATCCGGACCGCATGAATGGCCTCGTGGTTGTGCGGCCCATCACCATCAAGACCGGCGCCAAGGCAGCGGCTATCGTCACGGGCTCGACCAAGAGTCCGACGCGCGTCTGGCGTGCTGCCTGAGCGCTTCAGCCTTTAGCTCAATCTTCTCCATTCCATTTGGCCGCGCCGCAGCTTGGCTCTGCTGGCGCGAAGGAACCCACATGTCCGACGCTTCCGAAGACAATCTCCCGGCTGCCTGCCTGATAAATCCGCCCCAGCATTGGTGGCGCTTGCTGGGTCCCTGTGATTGGACCGATTTCGCTGTGTGGGGGCTCTATGATCGCGTTCTCGATATGCTGGAGTTCCTGAACGAGCCTCGCTGGGCGATCGCCAGGCAAGGTGACCCCGCCGCCGCGATCGCTTTGGCGCTGAAGTTTGATCGCGCGGACGTTCACGTGGCTCTTGTCGATGCGGTCATGTCGACGCTGGTCGTCGCAAGCTTGGCGGGCAACCGAGCCGCACGGCTCGTCCTCATTAAAGCCCTGGCCCGCCGCAGGCAGGATGACCCGGCGTTCGATCATGCGCTCGAAGCTTGGTCCGAGCTCGACCACGAGCTGGTCATGGAACAGCGCATGGCGCGCTCGGCGCGCCGGAAGCGCCACACCGATCACGCCAAGGTTGCTGCCAGCAGCGACACGCCGCTTTGATCGGAGGAGCGACATGGATGATTTCGACGAATTCGAACTCGATCTGAACATCGGCGTTGCGCGCGATGCTGCCGAAGCCGACACAGACGATCCGATCGCGCGGCTGCCGCGGCTGATCAGACTTGGCCTCAACGCCATCGGCCACAAGAAGTCGATCCGCGAACGGGTCGGTGGCGAGATCCTGGAGGTCGCGCCCGAGCTCATTGGAAAGGTCACGGCTTGGCTCGCTGGCTACCATGACGCTCCGATGAAGGCGCTCGTGAAACAGTTGGATGCGCTCAGTGTCGACAGCGACAGGCCGGTGCTCCGTTCATTGGCGAACGCTGTACTTTTGGTTTCACTGTCTCCCTTCCTGCGGGATCGGCAAGCGCAGGCGCGCGTCGCGCTTGCGCTCAAGGTCGCGTTCGACGAGATCGCCTTCGACACCCCACTGGAGACGCGCGCTCAGGCCGCCCGGCTTCTGATCGGCTGGTCGATGATGGCATCTGGCGCCTTCACCTCGACCCGCTTCACGAGTGCCATCGACATGGTGCCGAGTCTGGCCAACGCTGCAGTCGAGGACGTCTCTGTCCTAGCGAGCAAAGAGGCGAAGGCCGAATCGGAGGAGACCAAGGCAAAGGAGGACACCTCACGCGGTGGACTCGCGAAGTTGTCCGGAGCTCGCTCTTCGGTGGTCGTTCCGCCCGGCCACATCATCGTTTGCGCACCCGTCCGCAGCAATGGAAAGCTCTGCGACGGTCATCATCACGTCGTCGGCAAGCCGGTGTCGCTCATCGCTACGCCAGATCTGGTTGCGGTCCGCCGGCAGTTGGCAGCGGAGTTTCCTCACGCGACCAACGCGATTGATCGGATACTGGCTGATCTGATTGCCCGGGAGCATATCCATCTCCGGCCGCTTGTACTCATCGGATCGCCGGGCTGCGGCAAATCCAGATTTGTGCGCAGGCTGGCCGACGTCCTGGGGCTTTCGGCATGGCGAACTGCGGCGGCAACTGCAGACGGAGGCGCTCTCGGCGGTACGGACCGCCGTTGGAGTTCGGCGCAGCCTTCCCATCCTTTCCTGGCGATATCGGCGGCAGGACATGCCAATCCGATCGTCATGATCGATGAGATCGAAAAGGCGCCGACGCGAAGCGACTATGGCCGCTTGTGGGACGTGCTGCTGTCGCTGCTCGAACCAGAAACCGCAAGGCGCTATCTCGACCCGGCTCTGCAGGTCGAATGCGATCTCTCCAGAGTGAGTTTCATTGCGACAGCAAATAGCACCGAATCCCTGCCAGCTGCCCTTCGCGACCGCATGCGGGCGATTGCGTTTCCTGAACCGACCGAAACGGATCTTACGAAGCTGCTGCCGCTCACTCTGGCGGAAGTCGCCGCAGAACGTGGTCTCGATCCCATCTGGGTCGAAGCCGTCAGCCGCGACGAGTATGATCTATTGGCCAGACACTGGCCCGGGGGCTCACTGCGGCACCTCCGCAGGCTGGTCGACACCTTGCTGACCGCTCGTGAAGCTGGCGCCTCCCGCCACTAGCGGCGGACACGGCTCGTGCTGCTGTTGGAAGTAGGCTGACTGCGATCTGCACTGGCAATCAGCTCAACGACCTGAAAACCAGCGCGGCGTTGAGCCCGCCGAACGCGAACGAGTTCGACATTGCAGCCGGGATGGTCATCACCCTCCCTTCATTGGGCACGCAATCGAAATCGCATTCCGGGTCTGGGGCGTCAAAGTTGGCGGTCGGCGGGGCCCAACCATTCTCGATGGCCATGATTGTGGCAATAGCCTCGAGCGCACCCGCGGCACCCAGCGCATGCCCGGTGACGCCCTTCGTCGAGGAAATTGGCGGGAGAGACCGATCGCCGAACAACTGCTTCAAGGCCTGCGTCTCCGTGCGATCGTTGGCACGGGTCCCGGTTCCGTGGGCATTGATGTAAGCGAGGTCGGCAGCGGCGATCCCGGCATCGGCAAGGGCAAGGTTCATCGCTGTCGTCATGCCAGCGGCGTCGGGCGAGACGATGTCCCTCGCATCGGCGTTGAAACCGAAGCCCGCCGCCTCGACCGTAGGGTTCAAGCCACGGCTACGCGCGTGCGCCTCGGTCTCCAGCACGATGATGCCTGCGCCTTCAGCAAGCTGCAGTCCGTTGCGCCCCGCTGCGAATGGCCGGCAGAGGGAACGCGACATGATCTTCATGGAGTCCCAGGCGAGCAGTGTGCCGGCCGAGAGCGGCGCTTCGGTGCCTCCCGCGATGATAATGTCAGCGAGCCCGGCACGCAGGAATTGCATGGCGATACCGATGGCATGGCTGGAGGAGGCGCAGGCGCTCGATGTCACGAAACAAGGGCCGGTTGCACCCGACACAATCGAAACCCAGCTTGCGGAGGAACTCGCCATAACCTTAGGAACCGTCATCGGGGGAGGACGCTTGTTCTGCTGGTAGAGCCGGGAATACTGTTCATCGACGCTGCATTGCCCGCCGGCGGCGTTTCCAAGGATCACACCAACGCGTTCTGGACGCGGCAGGCCATGGTCAAGGCCCGCAGCCGCCAGTGCCCGGCGGGCTGCCGCAACGGCAAACAACGCGTTGCGGTCGCAGACTGAGGGCGAAAAGGGCAGTCCTTCCATGAAGTCCTGGTTCAAGACTTCAGACACGCGAATGCCCTTGCCAGGCAAGGCAGACGCGTCGTTGAAGCTTCCTCGCCCTGTCAGCAGAGCCTGCCAGAAGCTTTCCGTGTCACAGCCGATCGGGGAAACAACGCCGAGGCCCGAAACGACGATCCGCGTCATGCCGCCTGCTTTTTAGCCACGAGTTTGGCGACTTCTTCGCAAAGTTCGCCGATCGTCTTCACATCGTTGATGCTGTTATTGGCATTATAGTCGATATCGATGCCGAACTGGTCTTCGATCTTGAAAATCAGTTCGACCAGATCGAACGAGTCAAAGCTGGTATCTTCGAGAAGCGTCTCAGGCCCCCAAACAATGGCAGCGAGCTTTGGGCGATCGCGCGACGTGTTCTCCTGGATGACCTGCTGAAACAGCTCGATGAGAAGATCGGTCGTAATCGTCGGTGCCTCGCGTGTCATGCCGAGCGCTTTCCCATTCGAATCTGCCTGCCACACATCTGCTGGAGTGCAAGAAGGCCGTAAACCATTTGTCGGTTCAATGCATACGGTCGCGTGTCGTGCAAATTCGAGGAGATCATGGTTGCCCGATGAGGTCCGTGATGGTCTTCGCAATGATTTCTGGCTGAGCATGATGTGGCATATGGCCGACTCCGGGCAAGACCATCAGCCGGGCCATCGGGGCCTCGCGCACTAGCGCCATCGAGTGACGCTCCGGTGAAACGAAAGTGTCGCGATCGCCGGTGATCGCGAGGATCGGAACCCGAATCTGCCAGTAACGCAAGGTTTGTGATTTGAGGAAATCATCAGCTGCGACAATGTCCTGAAGATTGCTGCGAAAGGTCGTC
Organism: Allobosea sp. 05L423; assembly: GCF_056397745.1. Taxonomy (NCBI): domain Bacteria; kingdom Pseudomonadati; phylum Pseudomonadota; class Alphaproteobacteria; order Hyphomicrobiales; family Alloboseaceae; genus Allobosea; species Allobosea sp. 05L423. The sequence continues at coordinate 81,248 of NZ_JBFTOA010000027.1, forward strand.
TCTCTGTACAGCAGTGGCAGCTCGCTCTCCTTGATAAAGTTGGAAGGAACGGCCTGCGGCGAGAAGGCGAGGGTCACGCCGTTCGGGAGCAGGAAACTCGCCAAGGGGATGCCGATCAGGCGATTGAATATCGGTCCGAGCGTCGGCGATGTCGACAGGGAATGATAGCGCAGGGCGTTCCCCAGCCAGGGGTGCGTGACCGCGCTGAGCAGGACGAGCGCATGGAGCCTTTCGGGGCGATCGAGGGCGACATGGGCTGCTAGCGGCCCGCCAAGCGAGTGGGCGACGAGTACCAGCCGCTCCGGGGCGATCCTGTCCAGCAATCCCATCAGCATCTCGGCCTGGTTTCCGGGATCGGCCATTTCCCAGTCTCCCGACCGATCACTCCAACCCTGGCCTGGCCGGTCGACGGCGATAACACGATAGTCGCGAAGATAAGGGCCGAGCGCCGAGAGAAGATCCCCGTGGCCCGCCCAAGCTCCGTGCACGAGAATAATCGTGCCTTTCGATGGCCGCTTCGGCTTGAGTTCGCGATAGTGTAACGTGGCGCCAGCGACATTCGCGAAAGTGCCGAGCGGCGGGTAATCTCGTGCGGCTTGAAAGCCCAACCACTCGCTGTAGGCGGCTAAGGCGAGCAGGATGACAACAAGCCCGCCTAGGCTGGTTCTGAACCATCGAGACGACCTACCTTCTCGAACAGGAATCGTGCTGCTGCTTCCTGCCAAATTCGCCTCATGAAGCGGAGAAAAGGTGAGCGATCGTTTCACGATCTGCTGCCGATCACACTTAACACGAGCATGGATATATCGACCATCTAAGAGGCCCGGGCGGCTAGACCGATTTCGGGTTGATGATCATAGCATTGCCCGTATAGCCGAGCGTGGGGCGCCGGAAGCTGCGGTCACCGCGCTGAAGCGCGCCGATCTTCCGCGTGAACGATCGAGACGCGCCGGCTGCGAGGGCTATCTGCAGGTGCGCATCTCGGTGTCTTCGACAGCGGAGCCCGCTCTAGGGTATCGCGCTCCGTCGGCTGGGCGGATGCGCTTCATCGTAGGTTTTTTAAGACAACGCCTCGGGGTAATATCGCTCTAGCAGTGCTCGGAACTGCTCCTGGATATAGATAATAGCGGCGGGTGAAAGTTCCCTGCGCCAAGCGTCAGGGTCCCCTGATCGATAATGCGACGAATTGTCGACAGTGCCGGGCGCTCGCCCTCCAGAGAAGCGGGCAAACGAAAACCCATTTGAAGCGGGCCACGTCAATTCGGCCGTCCCCGCCCCCCCGAAAGCGGAGGAGATGACGGTGCTCGGGTCCGCAACCAAATCTTCGCCCCTGACAGTCACAACACGCGGGTCGTCGAAATCCCATCTGCGCAAGGCCGCAAGTGGACCTTGGGTGGCTTGGTAGAAATCCTGTCGTTCGCAAAACGCAATCGTCAGGAGCATGCCATCTTCGCGACAGACAGAATTTAGGATTTCGCGTTGAAGGACCAGTTCTGGCCAGCCTTCTGTCGAATGTGTCGACAGATGCGAGTAATAGGCCGATTGAACGATATTGAGTGGATTACGGATGACGTGAACGCAACGCTGCGTTAGGTGCCCCCGCACTACATCGTAGTTCGCGTTTGTGAGATACGAGACGTCACTCTCTGCGGCGGGGAGTGCATCACCTCGATGCGAGCCAAACAAGCTCAATCCGTTCGCTTGGGTCAGATCAGCGAGATAGTGCCCCAGGAAGGTTGAAACGCATTTGTGGTGTGTGAGGAAAATCATACTGCAACATAACCCGTTTTGACAAAATCGTAAGGGAGCTCGCACCACAACTTTGGCAAGCGTGCCACCTGCTAATCGGCCGCCTCGATCTGGGTGTTTAATCCCGAAAAGCAGGTGAAGGCCGTCGTCGGCAACCCGTATCCCGTGGAACCCGCATCGTAGCAGAAATGCGCCGGTCACAGCTCGCTGCGATCCGCTTCACCACCCTGCGCATGCCCTCGTCTGCAGCGTCCGCCTCCCCGACAAAGCGCACTTCGCCGCCGCGCTCGCTATCAGCCGCGGCAATGGCGTTCCGCTCTGATCTGAGCCTGATCTGAGCCCTTAAAACTGGATCGCTTTGAGCTAGAGTTTTCCGCGTCGTTTCCCATGGGCTGGGAGGAGCGGAAGACGATGAAGGATTCGAAGTTCTCGGACGCCCAGAAGGCGTTCATCCTGAAGCAGGGCGCGGACG
>NZ_JBFTOA010000028.1:0-48019 GCF_056397745.1 Allobosea sp. 05L423
TCTTGTGGTCTTGTGGCAGGCATCGCGGATGATCGGCGTGATCAGACCGCCCGGAATCGAGACGGCGACGCCGACATCGGCATGCTTGTGCTTGAGCATCGTGTTCTCGGTCCAGGATACGTTCGCATCCGGAACGGCCTTGAGCGCCAGCGCCAGTGCCTTGATCACCATGTCGTTGACCGAGAGCTTGTAGGCCGGCTTGCCGTCCTTCTCCGGCGCTGCAGCATTGAGCTCCGCGCGCAGCTTGAGCAGCGCGTCGAGTTCGCAATCGACGGTGACGTAGAAATGCGGGACGGTCTGCTTGGCCTCGGTCAGGCGGCGCGCGATCGTCTTGCGCATGCCGTCATGCGGAACCTCCTCATAGGAGCCCGGCTCGAACAGCTTCTTGACCTGCTCGTCGGAGGGGCCGGTGGCAAGCGGCGCGGCGGCGGGCTTGGGCGCAGCCGGAGCGGCAGAAGGTGCAGCTGCCGGGGCAGCCTTGGCTCCGCCGCCCTTCCTGGCTGCCTCGACATCCTTCTCGACGATGCGGCCATGCGGACCGGAGCCGTTGATGGCGGCAAGATCGAGCCCGGCGTCCTTGGCGATGCGGCGAGCGAGCGGGGTCGCGCGCACATCACCATCGAAGGCAGTTCCATCGGTTAGGGGCTGCTCTAGCAAAGCGGCTGCAGGCCCAGGCTTGGCCAATGCTACCGAGACGCCGTTTTCAGCCACGACGGCAGCAGCCTCCGCAACGGCGCCATGAGCTTCCCCATCCTTGTAGATCCATGCGACAGTCGATCCGACGGCAATGTCGATGCCTTCCTTGCCTGTGATGCCGCGCAAGACACCACCAGCCGGCGCATCGACTTCCATAGCCGCCTTGTCGGTCTCGATCTCAAAGAGCACGTCGCCCTTCTCGACCTTCGCCCCGTCCGCGAAGAACCATTTCGATATGCGCCCGGTCGACATATCCATGTCGACCTTCGGTAAAATGACTTCGACGGGCATGATCAGCGTACTCCCCGGACGAGATCCCGCGCTGTCTCCACGATCCGGGGAACCTGAGGAACGGCGGCCTTCTCTAGATCGGGGTTGTAGGGAATAGGTGTTTCCGCGCCGCCCAGTCGCACGATAGGCGCATCAAGGCGGTCGAAGGCCTCGCTTTCGGCGATCATCGCGCTGATCTCGGCGCCTATGCCGAGCGTTTTCACCGCCTCGTAGACGCAGAGCAGCCTGTGGGTCTTGATGACACTGGCGATGATCGTCGCATTGTCCATCGGACGAATGCTGCGCAAGTCGACGACCTCGACGTCGATCCCCTCTGCAGCCAGGATCTCAGCGGCCTCAAGCGCCTTGTGCACCATGATCGAGGTGGCGAGGATGGTCAGATCCGTCCCGGCGCGACGGATCGCAGCCTTGCCTATCGGCACGGTATAATGGCCTTCGGGAACCGGCCCCTTCATCTTGTAGAGCAGCTTGTGCTCGAAGATCATCACGGGGTCGGGGTCCGCGACTGCGGCGAGCAGCATGCCCTTCGCATCGTGTGGCGTCGCCGGCTGAACGACCTTCAGACCCGGAACATGACCGAGCCAGGCTTCCAGACTCTGGCTATGCTGCGCGGCGGCGCCGGTCCCCGACCCGGCCGGGAAGCGCATGACCACCGGCACCGAGACCGCTCCGCCGAGCATGTAGCGCATCTTCGCAGCCTGATTGACGATCTGCTCCATGGCGAGCGTCGCGAAATCCGAGAACTGAAACTCGAAGATCGGCCGAAGACCCGTCACGGCTGCGCCGACTGCGACGCCAGCGCCACCGAGCTCTGATATCGGCGTGTCCATCACGCGCTCAGGCCCGAAGCGTTCGATCAGATCTCCGGTGACCTGAAAGGCTCCACCATAGACGCCAATATCCTCGCCCATCAGGACGACACGCTCGTCGGCCTCCAGCGCGATCGCCATCGCCTCCTGGATCGCCTGCGAATAGCTCAACTCCCTGACCTGGGTGTCCATCACTGTTGTTCCGTATAAACGTAATCGGCGAGGTCAATCGCCGCGGGAATGGGGCTCGCCTTCGCGAAATCGATACCCGCAGCGATCTCCACCTCCACGGTTTGGCGAACGTCCTTGAGCTCTGCCTCAGAAGCGATGCCGAACGTGATCAATTGCGCCTCGTAGCGCGCGATCGGATCGCGATTGGCCATCCAGTCCTCGATCTCGTCCTTGGTGCGATAGCGGTTCCGGTCGCTTTTGGAGTGGCCGCGATGGCGATAGGTCTTGCACTCGATCAAGCTAGGCCCCTCGCCACGGCGGGCCCTCTCCACGGCGTCATGGGAAGCTTCCGCCACCGCGGAAAGGTCGTTGCCGTCGACGATGACGCCCGGCATGGCATAGCCGGCGGCACGGTCGGCGATGTTGGGAACAGCGGTCGAGCGCTCGGTTGATGTCGACATGCCGTAACCGTTGTTCTCGCAGACGAAAACGACCGGTAACTTCCAGACCGAGGCCATGTTGAGCGCTTCATGGAAAGCGCCTTCGTTATTCGCTCCATCACCGAAGAACGAGACTGCGACCTTCCCTGTGCGCAGACGCTTGGCCGTTAGAGCGGCACCGACGGCGATCGGGATGCCGCCGCCGACGATCCCATTCGCGCCGAGATTGCCTGTAGAGACGTCGGCGATGTGCATCGAGCCACCCCGGCCGCCACAATAGCCGGTTGTCTTGCCAAAGAACTCCGCGAACATTCGCTTCACTTCGGCGCCTTTCGCGATGCAATGGCCATGGCCGCGATGCGTCGATGTAATCTGGTCATCGCGGGTCAGCGGCAGGCAGATGCCAACCGCGCTGGCCTCCTGGCCGATCGAGAGATGCATGGTGCCGTGGATCAGGCCCCGCATGTAGCTTTCTTCGGCGGCTTCCTCGAATCGGCGGATCAGATGCATGCGCCGCAGCGCGTCGAGCAGCTGTTCGCGCGGGTATTGCCGGTAAAGGAACGGCAGATTGGTTCCACCTGCCGCGGCAGGCACGTCTTGGGGATCCGTCATGTTTCAGGCTCCTTTGCCGTAGATGAGCGCATCCTGCCGGGCGCGAAGGGCGGCGAGCTTCGAGCCTTCCGCGACCGCCGCATTCGCGTAGGTCAGCATCTCTCCCTTTCGGATGGGCGCGGTGACCGTGCCGCCCTGGAGCATGCCGCAGGGGATGGCGCGCTCGGCGCGAGCCTCGTCAGCGGTCATAATCCAAGCGCGATAGGCGTACTCGCCGATGGCATCGAGCCGGTCGCCAGGCTGCAGATCCTTCTTGGCAAGCGCGCAGACCTCGGCCACCGGCCGGGCGAGTGGCACCATGTCCGGCTTGCCGTAGAGAACGACGCGCGCGCAGGTCAGCGGGACTTCCAGCGACGTCAGATGATAAGGCCGGTGGAAGGTGAAGTAGGGACCCTTTCCCATCTTCAGGTCTTCCATGCGCTCGGAAATGCGCGGGTGTGACATCTCCGCGACGACGAAGACGCCAGGCGCGACCCCCTTGCCGATCGAATAGTCGACGACGCCGACGCGCGAGAGTACGCCGCCGTCCTTCTCCGGAATCAAGGTCGAGGTCAGCTGGTCCAAGGTGGCGGCGGGGCCGTGCATGCCGGGCTTGTCAGGAATTAGGCCGGTCGCATTGGCGATCGCGGCCATTTCGACCATCGTCTTCGAGCCATCGACGAACTCGACGAGCATACGGACGTTCATGTGCCGGCGCGCGGCCTCCTCGGCATAGTCGTCCGGGACGGCGTCGAAATTGAGCGGATTGTTCTTGCCCTTTCCGGCTGCCACGATCGGATGCCCCATCGCGGTGACGAACTCGATCAGCTCCATGCAGGAAGAGGGCTCGTCGCCGGCGCCGAGAGAGTATGTGACGCCGAGCCGGTCTGCCTCACTCTTGAGATAGGCGCCGATGGTGACGTCCGCCTCGACGTTCATCATCACGAGATGCTTGCCGTGTTCCATCGCGGCCAGCCCGATCTCGGCGCCAACCGATGGCACCCCGGTGGCGTCGATGACGACATCAATCAGGCCGCTGTTGAGGATCAACCCGGGGTCGGATGTCACCGCGACTTTACCGGCTTCCATCGCTGCGTTCAGCCCGGATTGGTCGGACGCGTCACGGTAATGACCGTCCTCCTGATAGGCGATCTCGACGGCTTTCCGTGCGGCGGGGATATTGAGGTCGCAGATGGCGCCAACCGTCACGCCCGACATATGCGCGACGCGGGTCACGATATCCGTGCCCATTTCGCCGGAACCTATTAGGCCAATGCGGATCGGGCGCCCACTTTCGGCACGTGCCAGGAGATCACGAGTCAGTCCGGTTGGTGCGACATTGCTGCCCATTGAGCTTCTCCTATTCGAATCATCGGGCTGACCAATCAGCACAGATTCGTACATTTGGTGCTTATTTGATAATAATGTTCATTTTTGGCGCATGCAAAGGCGTCCATCGTGTCATTTGCCAAAGCGCCAAGAACCGCTTCGCCGACCTGCGCCTGCGATCAGTCCACTGCGATATCGTCCAGAAAGCTCGTGCCGATCTCTGTCGCCGCTACCGAGAAGATCTCGGCGGTCGTCGCCGCGATGTCTGACAGGCTGTCGCGCATGAAGATGCCCTTGGGCTTGATACCGGGCGTCCAGACAAGCAGGGGAGTAAACTCGCGGGTGTGCTTGTCATGGCCGATCGTGGGATCGTTGCCGTGATCGCCCGTGACGATCAGCAAATCCCGCGAACTCATTATCGACATCATGTTGCCGATGCCCTCGTCGGCTAGCCGCAGACAGGCGGCATAGCGCTCGGCGCTCTCGTCATGGCCTGCCAGGTCGGTCTCCTGGATGTTGATCGCGATGAGCCCGGAGCGGACACGCGCCATCGACGCGTAGGTCGCATCGAGCACCGGCTGTGTCAGAACATGCGGCTCCTTGTGTGCGCCTTCGCATGTAATGACGTCGGCAACTTTGCCGAGAAGTTCGACCTCATAGCCCGCCTTTTTCAGGATCGTCGGGACCTGAACGTCCGGCGTGGTGCCGCGCGTCAGATGCCGCACCACGTAGTTGCTGGTGTAGAGGCCAAGCGCGACATTGTTGACGCCGCACTGACCTGTCGGCCGGCGCTCCGTGCAATGGCGGATGTCGGCGGCGTGGAAACCGTAGCCGCCCATCACGACGACCCGGCGCACCCGTGCCACCGAACGCAGGATCTCACCGACTTTGACGATATCCTCGTAGGCCATGTCCTCGATCGAGCCGACGCAGTGATAGGTCTGCAGCGGATCGCTCTCGAGATTGTCCCCGCAGATCATCTTGCCATCGACGAACAGGGCAGAAAGCCCATCTCCCGCCGGTTCGACATGATGCCCGGCCCGCCGCAGCGCCGCAGCTACATCGGCACTCACCGCATCGAACAGCTCTTCCGGCACGTCGGGCACGCGCGAGCCCATGATGACCTGATGGCCGAGATAAGTGTCGGCGCCCTTGTAGCCGAGATTGCACATGCCATGCACCGCGATAGGAGCAGGGTCGACCCTGAGGCCGGACCCCGGTGCGACGGTGCCGAGACCGAGACGTTCCAGGTTCGGCAGCGAAAGCCCGCCCACCGCGCTGACGACGTGTTTCAGCGTGTTGGAGCCAACATCATTGGGACGGACAAGGTGCACATCCGGAAGCGCGCCGATGCCGAGCGCGTCGAGGACGAGGATGATGACACGATCGAAGGAGGGTGTTGTGCCTGTCATGGCTGATCCCGTCGCGGCCCTTCAGGCGTTCGAGTCGCTGCGCGGCAGCAGATGGATGGTTTGTTCCTTGAAGCCGACCCCCACCTGATCGCCCTCGCGGATCCTCCACGAATCCCCGAGCGCAGACCGGACGGCCGTCAAGACCGTATCGCCAACGCGAACCCGGTATTCCGTCAGGTCGCCGAGATACTCGATCTCCTCGACACGGCCAGGAAGCCCTTCGCCCGGCTGGCCGAGGGTAATCGCCTCCGGCCGCAGAAGCGCCAGCACGTCTTTGGGGAAGGTCGCGCTTGGAACGGGAGCTCGCACGCGGGTTCCCAGAAGCTCGATCTCGACCTTCCCGTTCGGCTCGCCGACCACGCCTGCAGGCAGTGCGTTCACCTTGCCGACAAATTGGGCGACGAAGAGTGTGGCCGGACGGGCGTAGATTTCCTCCGGCGCACCGACCTGCTCGATCCGCCCGCTTTTCATGACCGCGATACGATCGGAGAGGCTCATTGCCTCGTCCTGGTCGTGGGTCACGAACAGTGCCGTCGTGCCGAGCCGCCGCTGCAGCCGGCGCAGCTCCGAGCGCACCTGCACGCGCAGTTTGGCATCGAGATTGGAGAGTGGCTCGTCAAAGAGGAGCAGGTCCGGATGCATGACAAGAGCTCGCGCCACGGCGACACGCTGCTGCTGGCCGCCAGAGAGCTGGCCGGGCAGACGTGGCCCATAGTCGTCCAATCCCACCGCAGCGAGCGCGGTAGCAACCTCGCTGCGGACAGTCGCCTCGGCGACGCGCCTTAGCCGCAACGAATAGGCGACATTTTCGAACACGCTCATATGCGGAAACAGCGCGTAGTTCTGAAAAACGAGGCCGATTCGGCGGTGATGGGCCGGCAGCCGCGCGATCGAGCGGGAGTCGAGCAGGATCTCGCCGGATTCGAAATCTTCTAAGCCTGCGAGGGTTCGCAGCACGGTGGTCTTGCCGCAACCCGACGGGCCCAACAGGGTGACGAACTCGCCAGGTGCAAGATCGAGGTTGAAATCCGTCACGACCGGCAGACGCCGCCCGCGGCCAAGCGGGTAAGATTTGTCGAGATTGCGGATTGCGAGGGCCTTGGCGAGTGTCTGTTGCATATCGGTATTCCTAGCGTGCTTCGCGCCAGTCGCTGCCGAGCAGCCGTGGCACACCGTGAATCACCGCAAGCACCATCAGGACGACGATGACGCTGAGAGCGGCGGCCTCGCCGACGTCACCGCGATCCATCTGCGAGAGGATCGTCGGTGTAACCAGAGACCAATGGGGTGAGACCACGAAGATGACGGCGCTGAGCGTGGTGACGCTGCGCGTGAAGGAGAAGATCATGCCGGCGAGCAGCGCCGGCTGTACGATGGGCAGCAGAATCCGCCACAGCGTCTGGCCCGAGGTCGCCCCCATGGTGGTGGAGGCCTCGTCCAACGTCCGATTGATCTGGTTCAGCGCCGCCACGCCGGAACGGATGCCATACGGCAGCGAGCGGACGACGAAGGCGGCGATGATGATCGCGGCCGTGCCGGTCAGCATCAAGGGCGGAGCGTTGAAGGCCAGTCCGAAGGCCAGGCCGATGACCGTCCCGGGAATGGCCAGCGGCAAATTGGCCACGAAATCGAGAAGCGATTGGCCTGGCGCACGCGTGCGGGCCACGACCCAGGCGATCAGCAGGCCGATCGTCACGGACAGGAAGGACGCGACGACCCCTAGCAGCAGCGTGTCCATGAGCGCGCCGCGCGACTTGGTCAGTGCAGCGACGAAATGTTTCGTTGTGAAGCTGTAGTTGATCCCGAATAGCTGGGTAAATGCGCCAGCCAGGATTGTCGCGTATTGCAGGCAGATCACGAGGGTGATCACACCGACAAAAACGAGCGCGGCGAACTGAACACCCCGATGGCGCACTTCGCGATGCCGGCTGGAGCCCTTGGCGCCGACCGATGAGAAGGACATCCGCGCCGTCAGCGCCTTGTGCGCAAAGAACATCAGCACAGCGGGCAAAAGCAGCAGCACTGCCAGCGCCGCCCCTTTCGGAATATCGTACATGCCAATGATGGTCTGATAGATCTGAGACGACAGGACCGGGAAATCGCCACCAAGCAGGAGGGGGTTTCCAAGGTCCGCGAAGGAGTAGCTGAACATCAGCAGCATCGACCCTGCCAGACCCGGCACGAGGAGAGGCAGGCTGACCGTTCGCAGCACGTTCCAGCCATTCGCCCCCATGGTCGAGGCAGCCTCCTCCAGCGAGGCATCGAGCCCGCGGAAAAGATTCAGCATCAGCAGATAGGCGAACGGAAAATATGAGATCAGTTGCGCGACGACGAGGCCGGTAAATCCGTAGAGCCCGGTTGTCTGCACGCCCAACAATTCATGCGTGATCAGGCCGCGGCGGCCGTAAAGCATGATCAGGGCAAGTGCCATCAGAATAGGCGGCGAGATCGTCGGTAGCAACGCGAAGAAGTGCCAGATCTTCTTGCCGGGTATGGCAACGCGGGCGATGGTATAGGCATAGAGCGTCGCGAGAACCGTGCCGAGCACCGCGACGGTTGCGCCGAGCAGCAGCGTGTTCCAGAAAACCTTGCGATTATAGGGATCGGCGACGGTTCCCGTCAGCGAAGCCAGGGAGAAGCGCCCGTCGGTCGTGAATGCCCGGGCCAGCAGGTCGAGCATGGGATAGGCTGTGAAGATGAAGACGAAGACTGCCACGCCGGGAAAGACCCAATAAAGGGTCCAATCCCGACGTTGCGTTCCCTCCGCCATGCCCGCAGGCGCAACGGACGTCATTGGCTCACTTGCGCCCCGCGAGGATATCGTTCTGGAAGCGCGCGATGATCGTCTTGCGCGTTTCCGAATTACCGGCCCAGTCGAAATCGAAGTCGATCAGCTTGGCGCTGGCGAACGGCTTCACGAGATCATGGACCTTGGCCTTGGAGTTGGTCGGCATGTCGAAATATTCCGACGCAGCCAGGATCTCCTGCGAGGCGGGTGTCACCGCCCAGTCGAGGAATGCCTTGGCGGCTTCCGCTTCCGGCGCATCCTTGAGCATGACGGCGCAGAACAGATCGTAACCCGTGCCCTCGCTCGGTAGTGTCATCTCCAGCGGGAAGCCCTTGTGCATGCTGCCGAGGATATCGTGCGCGAAAAGAATGCCGACGCCGACTTCGCCACGGCCGACAAGCTGGGTCGGACCAATTCCCGAACGGGTGTATTGCGAAACGTTGGTATTGAAGCGCTTGATATAATCCCAGCCCTTTTCCTGGCCCATCAATTGAAGGACGGTCGCCAGGAAGGTGTAGCCGGTGCCGGACGTCGCAGGGCTGCCGATGCAGATCTGCCCGGCGAATTCCGGCTTGGTCAGGTCCTCCCAACTGGTCGGCGCCTTGAGGCCCTTCTCCTTGAGAAAAGTCTTATTCGAGGCGATGCCAATGAAATCGACGTCGATGCCGGTCCAGTAGCCCTCCGGATCGACGTGCTTCGCCGGGATGTCCGTGACGCCCTTCGGCTTGTAGGGCTGCAGCAACCCCTCGCTCTTCAATGTCATCATCGAGGGCAAGCCGATGCCGTAAAGCACGCTGGCCTGCGGGCGCGCGCGCTCGGCACGGATCCGGTTCACGGCCTCTCCCGCGGATAGGCGGAGGAAAGTGGTCGAGATGCCCGAGCTACTCTCGAAATCCTTTGCCAACGCCGCGCATGTCGGCTCAGGCGGCCCCATATAGGCGGTCAATTTCTTAACCTGCGCCTGGGCGGCGAAAGCGGGGAGCAGGGTCGTGCCTAAAAGGCCGCCCGCGAACCGCCGGCGATTCAATTTCATCAGATTCCCTCCTTGAACATTATTGTTGCGCAAGGAATATTTGTTCAGTCACTTATTTGTCAAGCAGCCTCAGCCTTAAGCACTGGTTGGTCCCGTCAGCTGGGGGGCATGCACCTCACTTTCCAGCAAACTAAGCACTTAGAAATCCATGGCGGGCGTCCCTAATAATCAAGCACTAACTTCAGCGACCAGCGCCTAACCGTCTCGGAGGAAACGGCAAATGCCGCGCTGCAGCAGCATCTCCTCGACCAGTCGAAGGCTCAGCGGGAAGCGGAAGTACAGCCACACCGCATGGGCGATGATCGCGGGCGGGAAACGATGGCGCTTGTAGGTACGCAGGGCAGGCTTATGCGAACCCACCTACAAGGCTGGTGCTAGGCCGAAGTTAACGTGACAATGCCGTCGACGGGTTCTATGCGGTCAACGTGAAGGTATTCCGGATGCTTCCGTCGGGCACGGTAATCAAATGGTATGTCAAAGACTAGCCCGATCTCGCCACATCAAAGACCGCAGTGGCGCTTTATACGAAAGCTATTGAAGATCAAACTAGTGCACTCATCGATCATATTCGGCAAGCGCAACTGGCAGTGATTGTATGACCACGTTTCCTGCGGCTGGCAAACCGGCAAGAACGGCGCTCACTATTTCATTCCGGCTAGCGCCATGGCCTTTCGCCTGGGCAACGTGAAAAGGCAGGCCGCTGTCCAAGCGTGTGGCTGCTAGGATGCCAATGTAAACGAGCGCCTCTGTTTTCGCATCTAAAGCCGATGCCGTTCCAAGTTTCTCGACAGCTTCAAGCCACGCCTTCTGATGATCAGGCGCGTCGGTCAAGAATGTCTGAAACGCATTACTTACGCGTGAACTGGCCGTCATTGCCACCCCCCCACCCCGATTTGAATCTGTTCAATAATATCAATTTGACGCCATTTCTGCTGCGAACGGTTTATGGCAATCGGTGCATCGTCAGCAACCGGTGCAACCGTGACTTTCAGCGTGTATCGTTGGAGCGCCCTCCACGCCAGCGGTAGCCGCTGTAAGAAGGCATGCGCGACTGGTAGACGGCCACAGGCGTGTGTTTTGGAGTGCACCCCTGCGGGTAGACAGGATCAAGCTGCGGATTTGACCGTGAGGCGGGCGTGTTGATCCTCGAACTGCTGCGGGCTGAGATAACCGAGCGCGGAGTGCCGTCGGTCTGCATTGTAGGCCTGATCGATGAAGCGCGGAAGGTCGGAGAAGGCGCTTGCTGGCCATAATGCCGGAAGCAAGAGCTTCAAAGTGCACCTCGACGGCTATAATCAGGTGGAATACCTCTCTGGAAAGAGCCCGAAGACCGCGCGCAAGGAGTTCTTCTACTTCAGCGACGACGGAGACTTGCTCGCACTGCGCTATGAGCACATCAAGATCCATTTTATGATCCAGGAAGCGACCGGCATCGACGTCTGGCGCCGTCCCTTTACGACCCTGCGGGCACCGATCTTTTTCGATCTCAGCATCGACCCCGGCGAGCGCGCCCAGGAAGGCATGGGATACAACGACTGGTGGTATCGAAGGGCGTTCATCGCGGTTCCGGCGCAGAATATCATTGCGCAGACCCTGGCGTCGTTCAAGGACTTCCCACCCCGGCAGAGACCCACGAGCTTCACCGTGGATCAAGCCATGGAGGCGTTGACGCAGACGTCGGCTGGAAGCAAATAGAGCCGACTGAACCGACAGTTCACCGCATGGCAACTGGCTCGGCTGGGCTGACAGGCCTCACAATCCCCCGAAGGCCGTTGCGAGGCGTGAGGCTCATTTCAGTGTCGCAGACGGAGCCAGAAATCAGCTGACGCTGCGGGGGACGTTACGGGCCGGTTCGTTGCCTTACCGTTCGCACGATCGGGCTAGCCCCCGAGCGGACATTGCAGGTGGCCGCTTTGGGCCAAACTTCGATCGCCGCCCCTATGGCGGCGAATGACTGGGAGCTTAGGTTCGGCGGCACGCTCAGTTTCTGCCGATCCGCGCCCCATTTCCGGACATTGGCTGGCCTCCAGGAAGCGGACGTTAGCATCACCACGCTGAGCGTTCGCTTTCGCCCCGCAAATGGGGAAAGAGCGGGTTCAAACCTGTGGCCGGGCGAGACTGGATATCCAGTCGGAAATCTTTTCACTGGCCGAGCGGCTTTGCCAATCCGAGAAGGTGTAAGGCTTCGAGGCTGCTGCATCCTTGTCGAACAGAGCGGTTTGAAGGGGATCGGGCCATTCTTATTTGAGGAACTGCGCCCCTCGGCATGTGTTCATGGCCCAAGGAGGATACGCCATGAATGCACTGACTTTAGCTCTGCTCTTCGCAGCCGCGATCGCCGCGACAGCCTGTAGCACGACCGAGCAGCGCGTCGGCGGAGCCGCGGTCGGAGCCGGCACCGGCGCCGCAGTGGGCGGCCCGGTTGGCGCGGTTGTCGGCGGAGCAGCAGGTGCTGTTACAGCGCCAACGGTCGTGCGGGAGACGCGGCGGGCGACACGCTGAACCAAATTGCCTCTTGCATCGCCGCACTTGACTATGTCTCGGAAGACAAGGACGCCCCCTACTCTGGCGGCCGAACGATCCCGCGAAAGCGCGTTAAAGAATTTGGACCTCCATGAGATCGGGCGCAGGTCGAAATCGCTGCAGTTTGAACCAGGCCTCCGGCAGCCCAGCTTGCTCGATCATCAGCCGTCCGAGGCCTACCTTGTCGTCTGGTGCCTGCCTGTACCAAGCCTCCAGCCGGTCAACATTCGCCGTGATACCGATCGCCTCGGCTATTTTTCAGCATCGCGCCTGACTGCTGAGTCGGGCAGAAGCACGAAGAAAGAGCAAATGCCTCGATAGATCAGAAGTTACATGGTCGGAGCTCGTTAACATCCTGTCCGCAAGCGGACCTCCAGAATGCTGTTACAGCACAGGTCCTAGTGAGTTTCGGGGCCGGCAATTGGCGAACTCGCCTAAGCGCTTGGGCATGGCCCGACCAAAAGTCGACCCGGCCATCGATCTCCCATTCGTCAGAACATGTGGAAAGGCGGCTTGGCATCGTCCGGCAGGAGCGCCTTGTAGGGCGTCCGGACCAGACGCTCCTGGAAGTCGGCCTTAGCTTGTTCCAACAGCCCCGGTTCGACGAGCACGTCCACGGCGACGCCCGCCATGACCTTCGCGACGTGAACCATGCCCTTGTGCGCCAAGGGTGACTGGCCATGAGCCGTCAACTGCCAGGAATGGCCCGGCGTCCCAATCGTATAGGTCGCACCGCGCGCCTGGACTGTTGGCACTGCCCAGGAGACGTCACCGACATCGGTCGAGCCCATCATCCGCGGTCCCGGCACCTCCTTAGGCGCGATCGCGTTGCAGAGCGGGAAATCGGTCACCGGCAAACCCGAGCGGCGGAAAGCGCTTTCGATATGTGCAGGCGTCACGGTCTTCTGCATGCGCCGGGCGAAGGCGACGTCGTCCCCATCGAACGGAGGCGGACCGAGGCGATCGAAATTGCGCTGCATGGCCTCTTCGAGAGGTGTGTTCGCCAGCAGGTTGCTCATCGCGCTGACGACCTCATCGGTGACAGTGGTCTCGGTCATCAGCGCCGCGCCTTCGGCGATTTTCCGAACGCGGGCAAGGAGCTCGTGCACCTGGGAGACCATCGTCGCGCGCACGACGTAGCGCAGCCTGGCCTTGGCCTGCACGACGTTCGGCGCAATGCCGCCGGCATCAAGATAGGCGTAGTGAATGCGGGCATCGGATGGCATGTGCTCGCGCATGTAGTTGACACCGATATTCATCAGCTCCGCGGCGTCTAGTGCTGAACGGCCGAGATGCGGCGCTGCGGCGGCGTGGCTGGCGCGACCGGAGAACTCGAAGTCGATCGTTGTATTGGCGAGCGACATGGCCGCGGTCACCGCTGCGAAATCCGCCGGATGCCATGAAATCGCGATGTCGACATCCTTGAAGGCGCCTTCCTTGACCATGAACGCCTTGCCAGCCCCGCCTTCCTCCGCCGGGCAGCCATAGTAGCGGACACGGCCCTTGAGCCCACGCTCCGCAAGGAAATCCTTGACGGCCGCGGCCGCCAGCATGGCACCGGCTCCCAGCAGGTTATGGCCGCAGCCATGACCGGCCGGCTGGTTCGGAAGCGGCTGGTGCTCGGAGACGCCGGGAGCCTGCGACAGCTCCGGCAGCGCATCGTATTCGCCGAGGATGGCGATCACCGGGCCATCTTCTCCCGCCTCGCCCATGACGGCGGTCGGCAATCCGGCGATGCCTGTCTCCACGCGAAATCCCTCGCGCTGAAGCTGCTCGGCATGGGCCGCGGCCGACTTGACCTCCCGGTAGTTGAGCTCGGGCATTTCAAAGACGCGGTCGCTCAGCTCGATGTAGTCCGCCTGCTTTGAATCGACGATCGTCCAAATCTTATCGGTATTCTGCACAGTCTTCTCCCGAGATGCATCCGCGCCCGCATGGGCCGCTGAAGGCCGTCGTCAGCCGCGTTGCTCCGGCGTCGGCTGCCTCAGCCGCGAGAAGCTACTACAAGGCGGGCGGCAGAACGGCCGAATTTTGCTCCGAAGAATGGGCGAATGTTGCAGGCCGATCGCGTTTACGCGCGCCCTCCGAAACTCGGGAAGCTTGCCATTATCTGCTCCCGCGTTCAGGGCTTCCCTTGCGCCAAAAGCGGAAATTGGCTGCCTGCCTGATAGCGGGCCTTCATTGCCAGCACGTGTTCAACCGCGCACATCCTCCCGTCGCAGATATGCGGGACGCCTAACGCTACGGAGATTGAAAGCGGACGAGCTCGCCGAGATAGGGCTTCGCGATCGGAGAAGCATAGCCGCCGCTGCGGCTCGTCGACAGCCGCAGGTCGATGAGGCCTTCCAGGATTTTGACGCCACAGGCCACCCCGTCCACGATCGGCACACCGAGTTCGCGGGCCAGTGGGTCTACGAGATCGGCCATGCCGGCGCAGCCGAGAACGATGCAGTCGGCCTTGTCTTCGGCGATGGCCAGCCGGCACTCGGCCAGGATGACCGAGGCTGCATCTTTCCCCTCGGTCTCCAGGTCGAGCACCGCGAGCTCGGTGGTGCGCACACTGCGGCAAGCGTGGTCCATGCCGTAGGCGCGCACGAGATGCTCGAGGATGATCCGGCTGCGATGCTGCGTTGCCACGATCGAGAAGCCGCCGCTGATGAAGGAGGCCATGTGCATGGCCGCCTCCGCAATGCCGACGACCGGGCCATTCGCGATCTCGCGGGCGGCGCGCAGGCCCGGGTCGTCGAAGCAGGCGATCAGGTAGCCTTCATAGCCTTCGGCCGCGCCCTTGCGCACCTCGTCGAGGACGCCGAGCGCGCTGATCGCCTCGTCGTAATGCCCCTCGATCGAGACCGGCCCCATGGCCGGGCTGACCGCGAGGATCTCCGTGCCCGGCCGCGCAACTGCCAAGGCCGCCTCGCCGATCTTGCGGGTCATCGACAGCGTCGTGTTGGGATTGATGACCTTGAGCTTCATCCTCATGCCTCTCTTCTGCGGCGCGACTGCGGGGCACCGCCCTGCAGTCATCCTGCCCTTACTCGGCGGTGATCAGGGCGTAGTTCTTCGGCTGCCGGTGCTGGACGAAGTTGAAGATGTTGTCGCGGATCTCCCGGCAGCGCTCGAAATCCGCGACCGCCGTGATGACCTCGTCCTCCAGCGTCGTTGTCAGGGCAGCGAGTTCCCCCGTGGGCGCGATGATGCAGGAATGACCGAGCAGCATGCAGCCCTCCTCGACACCGGTCTTGCCGGCGGCGGCAGTCCAGGCGCCGTTCTGATAGGCGCCGGCCTGCATCGAAAGCAGATGGTGGAAAGAGCTTAGATGGTCGTGCTGCGGCACGGGCGGGTTGTGCAGCGGCGTGTTGTAGCCGCCGCAGATCAGCTCGGCGCCCTTCAGACCCATCACGCGCCAGGTCTCGGGCCAGCGCCGGTCATTGCAGATGAACATGCCGAGCTTGAAACCCTCGACGTCATAGACCGGGAAGCCGAGGTCGCCCGGCTCGAAATAGCGCTTCTCCAGATGCTGGAACGGCCGGTAGGCCTCGTAGTCCTTGTGGCCGGGGAGATGGACCTTGCGATACTTGCCGACGATGCGGCCGGCCTTGTCGACGGCGATCGCCGTGTTGAATCGGCGCTTGACCCCGCCCTCGACCACGAGTTCCGCGAAGCCGATATTGAAGCCGATGCCGAGCTCTGCCGCAGCCTCGAACAAGGGTCGTGTCGCCGGACCCGGCATCTGCGTCTCGTAGAAGGAATCGAGTTCGGCCTCGTCCTCCAGCAACCAGCGCGGAAAGAATGTGGTGAAGGCCAGTTCCGGAAAGACGACGAAGTCTGCGTTTCGCGCCGCCGCCTGCTTCAGCATGTCGATCAGCCGCGCCACCACGCGCTCCCGGCTGTCGCTGCGTTGGACCGGCCCCTGTTGGGCGACCGCGAGGATGATCTTGCCTGGCATAGTCCTGCCTCCTTGTCCGATGATCCGTTTCAACGCCGGGCTGCGTTGCCGCGCGGCCGGTAGCGCGCGCGCTTGAGGAAGCGGCCCTCGCCGGGCTCACCGACATAATCGCGGTTCTCGACGACCGTCTTGCCGCGCAGCAGCACCGTGCGCGGCAGGCCCTTCACGCTGCGCCCCTCATAGGAGGAGTAGTCCATGGCGTTGTGCATGGCTGATTGCGTGATCGTCATTTCGGCTTCGGGGTCCCAGATCACGATGTCAGCGTCGGAACCGACCGCGATGGTGCCCTTCTGCGGAAACAGGCCGAAGATCTGGGCCGGGCGGGTCGCGACGAGGTCGACGAATTCGGTGAGGCCGATCCGCCCCTCATTGACGCCTTGATAGACCAGCATCATCCGCTCCTCGACGCCGGGAGTGCCGTTCGGAATCTGGCGGAAATCGTCCTTGCCGAGGACCTTGTGGCGGCCGAACGACCAGGAGCAGTGATCGGAGGAGACGGTCTCCAAAACCCGATCGGCCAGCGCGTCCCAGAGCAGCTCCTGATCGGCCTTGGTTCGGGCCGGCGGCGTGAAGACGAATTTGGCGCCCTCGAAGCCCGGCCGGTCGAGATCGTCCTTGGTGAGGTAGAGATATTGCGTGCAGGTCTCGGCGATGGCGTCGACGCCGCGCCGCCTGGCCCGCAGCAATTCGTCGAGCGCCTCGGCGCAGGTGAGATGGACGATGTAGATCGAGGTGCCGACGATCTCGGCCAGCGCGATGGCGCGCGCCGTCGCCTCGGCCTCGACGCGGGGCGGCCGGCTCAGCGCGTGGTAGAGCGGCGCGGTCTTGCCTTCCGCGACGAATTTGTCGCGCAGATAGTCGGCGGCGTCGCCGTTCTCGGCATGGACCATGACCAGCGCGCCGCTCTGCTTGGCCTGTTCGAGCGCCTTGAGCAGGACGGTATCGTCGATCATGACCTCACCGCGATAGGCCATGAACAGCTTGAAGGAGGGAATGCCCTTCTCGGGCAGGGTCGCGAGTTCCGCGAAAACCGCCTCGTTCATGTCGGTGACGATGATGTGGTAGCCATAGTCAACCGCCGCCTTGCCTGCCGCCTTGGCATCCCAATGGGCGATCGCGTCGGCGAGGCTGCCGCCCCGCTTCTGCGCACAGAAGTCTATGATCGTCGTCGTCCCACCGCAGGCCGCCGCGATCGTGCCCGTGCGGAAATCATCGGCGGAGCGCCGCTCCCCCTCACCTACATCGATATGGGTGTGCACGTCGATGCCGCCCGGCATGACGTAGCAGCCGGCGGCGTCGATCTCCCGCGCTGCTTTCGGGAAGCTGCCGCCGATCTGCACGATCTTGCCGTCGGCGATGCCGATGTCGGCCTTCGAGAGCCCGGCCGTGCTGACGACCGTTCCGTTGCGGATGATCACATCCATCGCGTCGCTTCCCTTTCTCATCTGTTGTCTTGCAGCGCCTTGCCCCTTCGGACCCGGGCGCGGGGAGGTCTTCGAGAGATCGTTCCGTGACTCTCGTTCCGCGTCAGCGATTGCGCAGCCTTGGATTGAGGGCGTCGTTCAGGCCCTCGCCGATCAGATTGATGGCGAGCACGGTGAGCAGGATGGCGACGCCGGGAATGGCCGTCAGATACCAGGCGGTGCGAAGCTGGTCGCGGCCGGCACCGATCATCGTGCCCCAGCTCATCACATTGGGGTCGCCGAGCCCGAGGAAGGCCAGCGAGGACTCGGTCAGGATCGCGCTCGCGACCATGATCGAGGCGGTGACGATCACCGGCGAGAGCGTGTTGGGCAGGATCTGGCGGAAGATGATCCGAACATCGCTCATGCCGATCGAGCGGCAGGCCAGCACGAAGTCGCGCTCGCGCATCGTCATAAACTCGACCCGGACCAGGCGCGCCACCGGCGGCCAGGAGACCAGCGAGATGGCGAGGATGATGGTGAGGAGCGAGGGATGAAGCAGGGTCACGATCACGATCGTCAGCAGGAAGGGCGGCACGGTCTGGAAGGATTCCGTGCAGCGCATCAGGATGTCGTCGACCTTGCCGCCGTGATAGCCAGCGAAGGCGCCTGCGACGATGCCAAGAAACAGGGCCGCCAACGTCGCCGCGATGCCGATGCAGAGGGAGATCCGGGCGCCGTGGAAGATGCCGGCGGCGAGATCGCGCCCCAGCGCGTCGGAGCCGAGCGGGAAACCGGCTTCCTCGCCAGGCCACAGCATCGGGCGGGTCACCATCGACCAGGGGTCTTCCGGAAAGACGAGGGATGCGAGCAGCGCCATGGCGACGATCGCGATCAGGAGCAAGCAGCCCAGGACGCTCGTCCAGCGCTGGCAGAAGGCGCGGAGGAACTTGCTGCGAAGGAGCGTCACGACAGGATGATCCTTGGGTCGACCAGCGCGTAGACGATGTCGACGACGATGTTCATGACGAGGACGAGCACGCAGCTGATAACCAGCACGCCCATCAGCAGGTTGAAGTCGCGCTGGAAGATCGCCTCGGAAGCCAACCGTCCGAGCCCCGGCCAGGCGAAGACGGTTTCAATCAGCACGGCCCCGCCGATGAGCGAGCCGACCTGCAGCCCGACCATCGTGACGATCGGCAAGAGCGCGTTGCGGAAGACGTGACGCCACGCGACGGTGTCGTCGGAGAGCCCCTTGGCCTGAGCGGTGCGGACATAGTCGGAACTCTGGACCTCCAGCATCGAGGCCCGCATCAGCCGCGTGTAGATGGCGATATAGAACAGCGAGAGCGCCGCGCTTGGCATCACCGCATGGCGCGCGATGTCGAGGATCCGCTCCCAGGTCGAGAGGCGCACGCCCAGCGTGGTCATGCCGCCGGTCGGGAACCAGCCGAGCTGGACCGAGAACAGCACGATCATCATCAGCGCGATCCAGAAGATCGGCGTGGCATAGAACAGCAGCGCGGCCAGCGAGATGGCGTTGTCGAGCGGCTGGTTGACGTGGCGCGCGGCGGTGACGCCGAGCAGGATGCCGGCGCTGACCGCCGTGGTGATGCTGATGCCAAGCAGCAGGAAGGTCGGCGGCAGCCGCGTCATGATGAGCTCGGACACCGGCTGGTTGGTCCGCAGCGAATAGCCGAGGTCGAAGCTGAGGATGTTCAAGGCATATTTGTAGAGCTGGACCAGGAGTGGCTGGTCCAGCCCGAGTTGCTGGCGCATGCGCGCCAGATATTCTGGCGAGGCCGCGCCCGCCTCCCCCGCGAGGACGTCGACGACGTCCCCGGGGGCACTGTGGAGCAGGACGAACAGCAGGACGATGATGACGAGCATGGTGAGCACGCTCTGCATCAGCCGCCGTGCCACGAAACGGGGCAGGTTCGACACGGCCTGGCTCCTATCGCGCTATTCGGCCAGCCAGGCCGTGGCCAGATTGCCATAAGCGCCGTCCGGGCCGACCGTCGGGTTATGCAACTTCTTGTTGTAGACGGTGGTAAAGCTGAACTCGAACAGGTTCAGGATCGGCAGGTCCTCGGCGACGGTCTTTTGCGCCTGGGCGAAGAGAGCCTTGCGCTTCGTCAGGTCGTTTTCCTCACGCGCCTGCTCCCAGACCTTGTCGAGATCGGGGTTGCTGTAGCCCGAGGCGTTGGCGAAGGTGACGCCCTTGCGGATGTTGGGACCGTAATACAATCGCTGTACGCCGGCCGAGGGATCGGCGAACATGAAGAGGAAGTTGATCGACAGATTGAAGTCGTAATCGGTATAGACGCGGCGCAGGAAGGTCGGCGAATCCGAGGAGCGGATCTCGACCTCGATGCCGATGCGGGCCAGGCTCTGCTTGAGATACTCAGCCATGCGCGAGAATTCGGGAGAGGGCGTCAGCTCCGTCGTCAGCTTGAAGCGCGGGGCGGAACCCTTGCGCGGGAATCCGGCCTGATCGAGCAGATCATTGGCCTTCTTCTGATCCTGGCCATACATCGGCACGCCGTCGGTGGTATAGTATGGTGAATCCGAGGTGAGCGGGCCGGTCGCGATCTTGCCGTAGCCGAAGAGGATGTTGTCGAGGATGAACTTGCGGTCGAGCGCATACATGATCGCCTGACGGACGCGCTTGTCCTTGAGGTATTCGTTGCGCGTGTTCACCTCGACCATCGCCATCGGCGCGAACATCTGGTAGCCGTCCGTCGTCACTGCCAGTTCAGGCTTGGTCAACAGGCGCTTGAGATCCGAGGGCGCAACCGCGTTGAACACGCCGAGCTGGGCCTCGCCGGCCTCCAGCGCGGCCGCCCGCGAACCGCCATCGGGCATGACCCTCATCACGATCTGATCGAGATAGGGCTTGCCCTCCTGCCAATAGCCCGGATTGCGCTCAAGCCGGATATACTGGCCGCGCTGCCACTCCTTGAAGACGAATGGCCCGGTGCCGACCGGTGCATTGTTGACCGGATTAGTGCGGATGTCGGTGTTCTCGTAGAGATGCTTGGGAACAACCTGGGCGTCCCAATTGCCGAGCATCGAGAGCAGGAACGGCACAGGCTTGGACAGCTTCACCACCACTGTCATGTCATCGGGCGTCTCGACGCCTGAGAGGTTCGACCAGGTCACGCCGCTGCGCGGGTGCAGCTTGCTCCAGACCTCGGAGATCGAGAAGGCGACGTCGGCGGCCGTGAATGGCTTGCCGTCATGCCACTTGACGCCCTCGCGCAGCTTGAAGGTGTAGGTCAGGCCGTCCGGGCTGATGGTCCAGCTGGTTGCAAGGGCCGGCACTGGCTGCTGCTTGGCGTCATAGGCGACGAGACCCTCGAGGATCTTGCTGGAGACCATCACGATCGGAGTCGAAGGGTTGAAGGCCGCCGTCAGCATGGCCGGCTCCCAGGTCAGCGCGACCGTCAGGACGCCGCCGCGCCGCGGCGCTTCCTGGGCCAGCACCCCGCCAGCCCCGCCCATTCCCAGCGACAAGGCCGTGGCCGCGGCGCTGCCCAGCAGCGCACGGCGCGTCAGGAATCCCGTCCCGCTCTTCGTCATCACACCTGTCCCCTTTTTTCGCCCCGCAGCGCGGACGCGGCATTAATACAATCATCATTGATGATGATACTGGGTTTGGCAAGGCTTGAATGCGGTCGCTCTCAACTCGGCAAAACGGCGCTCAAAAGGGAGGCAGGTTGCACCTTGCCAGCGCAGGGAATGATTGGCCGATAGGCATCGAAGCTCTGTTTGCGGCTGTATATGGAGCGCCTCGGGCCGGAGTGGCCGATCAGCCCCCGACCTGCATCGAATCGCGGTAGCCGCGAACGACGGCGATCAGCTTATCGAGGTGCCGGCGCATCGCATGCTCGGCCTCCGCCGGGTCGCGTTCACGGATCGCCTCGGCGATGCGAGGATGATCGAGCGCCATGCTCATCGCGGTCCCAGTGTTGTCGGCAATGTGGTCAAGCAACTTAGCCAGCGGATCATGCCGTGGGTCGAGCAGCATCATCGTCATCGCCGCGAGCATTTCATTGTGAGAATAACGCGAGATCAGCTCATGGAAATTATGGGCGGACACAGCCCGACTGCTGGCTTCGACGCAATCGACATGCTGCATCGCGGCCGCAACAATTTCCGCCACCTCCGCTTCGGTCGCCCGTTGCGCAGCCAGTCCGGCTGCCTCGATCTCGACCGCTCGACGCACATGCAGCAGATCGATCAGCTGCTGGATCGTGCTGCCGCCGACAGCGGCCGTGACTCGCGCGCCATGGGCCGCGAGGCTGCCGCTCTGAACGAGTTCTGCGAGCCTGTCTTCTCCCTGCGGGGTCAGGATACGCCCGCGCTTGCCAAGCGAGCGGGTAAAGCCGAGCTCGTCGAGCTGCCGCAGGTAACGTCCCGCCGTCGCCTCGGCGACATCGATCCCCGCGCTGCGGAAGGCGCCCGCCAAACTGAGCGCACCGGACGGGCCTTCCGCCTCAGCCAGAACCCGCAACGCGATCAGCTGCATGCGATCCTCCAGTGGAAGATTCGTATCGGAGCCCGCGTCGTTACCGTTCGTCATCATCTGGTCCACCGCCAGGCACCGGATGTCGCTGCGCGAATCACGCGGGCTCCTGCAGCAAAGACATCCCCAAGCCATCGTCATTCCGCCTGCATATCCTAAATCCACAATCCGCGTGAATTTCCTCCCGGAAAGCGGAAAAGCGCGACGGGCCATCGGCCCGCCGCGCCCCGCGCAAGCGCCTGCGCCTCAGGGCTTGAACGCCGGGAAGCTTTCCGGCGAGAGCTGGTCGATCGTCCGCTTGGCCCAGTCGCCGTTCTCGGTTCCGGCCCACATCTTCGCGGCCGCCTCCTGAACGCCGGCGGCGAGCTTCGGCAGGTCGACATTGGGGATGTGCCGCTCCCGCATGATCCACTCGCCATCGACGATCGAGCTGTTCAGGTCCTCGGCCTGCGCGGAATAGACGATATTGCGGATCGGATCGCGCACCGGGGTCATGAACATGCTGCGCCCTTCCCAGAGCAGCATGTCGGCCTTGGCGCCGACCGAGATCCGGCCGAGGTCGTCGCGCCCCAGCGCCTTCGCGCCATTGAGCGTGGCGGCGTTGAACACGTCTGCCGCCGTCGCGACGTCGGTGCGCCGGTCGACGATCTTGCTGACGACGGCGGTCCAGCGCATCGCTTCGATCATGCTCTGCGGGCAGGTATCGGTGGCGATCGTCATGTTGACGCCGCGGGCGAGGTAGCGCGCGAAACTCTCCATGGCGATACCGCGCCGCGCGAAGACCCAGACCGCGTGGGCGACATTGGTGCCAGTGTCGGCGAGGATACCGATGTCGTCGGCATGGTAGTTCGTCCAGGAGGTGCCACCGGGCATAATGGCATGGCCGAGGATCACGTCGGGGCCGAGGAAGCCGAGCTTGTTCAGCCATTCGATCGGCGTACAGCCATGGCGGCGCGTCATCTCGATGAATTCCGGCACAGACTGCGAGACGTGCAGCGCCAGCGGCACCTTCATCTCCGTTGCAGCCGCGCGCGTGCGCTTCAGCATGTCTTCCGATGTGGTGTCGACCTGATAGGGCGTCAGGAAGCCCTTGATGCGGCCGTTCATCATGCCATCGTGTTTTGTGATGAACTGCACGGCCTTTTCTAAGCCGTCCTGGCCATCATCCGGCAGCCAGGTGTATTTCACCGTCTTGCCGTCGTCGGTGTACCAGCGGCCGGAGCGATGGCCCTGGCCGACATAGGCGCGCAGACCCGCCCCGCCGGCCATCCTGACCGTATCCTCGCCATAGCCGCCGATCTCCATGATCGTGGTCGTGCCGGTGCGGATCAGCTCCGGGACCGAGAACGCGATGCAGGCGCGGCGCATGTCGTCGGTGATCGACACGTCGCGCGCGATCAGGAACTCGAACAGACCCGAGAGATAGAAGGAGCGCGGCCCGCGATCCTCGACATAGCTCTTGTCGAGCGGGGATTCGGTCAGATGGGCGTGGGTGTTGATGAAACCCGGCGTGACGATCTTCTCCGGCGCATCGACGACCTCGTCGACCTCTCCCTCGAAACTCTTGCCGACATGGATGATCCTGTCGTTCTCCCAGACGACGACGCCGTCGCGGAGATGGCGATGGCCTCCGTTCTGAAAAGCGATGATGTGGCCAGCCTTGATCATTCTGCGCATGCGTCGTCCCTCCCGATGCCGAGCCATGGGCCCTGCCGGTTCAGTATCGCATTGGACAATCATCATCAATAATGATTAAGAGTTCTCGGCCCAGTGGAGAACGCATGATGCCGGCAGATGCCACCCGGATTCTGATGGAGCTGCGCGAAACCGGCCGGACCATGCAGCCGATTGCCGATATTCCCTATGAGACCGGCTATACGGTCCAGCGCGAGGTTGCCGAGGCCCTTGGCCAAAACGTCGGCGGCTGGAAGGTGGCGATCGGCCCCGGCGGCGTGCCGATCGGTGCGCCGCTTCTGGCTTCGACCATCCATGGCGACGGCGTCTGTCTCGGTCTTCCGGCCGGTGACTTCATCAAGATCGAGACCGAGCTCGCGCTCCGCCTGGCCAGCGACCTTCCGCCGCGGGCCGTTCCCTACACACGCGGGGACATCGTGGCGGCGATCGCGTCCGCAAGTTCGGCCTTCGAGATCGTCATTCCGCGTGCCGGCGAGCCGCCCGAGATCCCCTTTGGTTTCTATCTTGCCGATTATCTCGGCAACGGCGCGACGGTCCTCGGCCCGCCCGCCGCCTGGACACCTCCGCCGCAAGGATGCAGGGCCCAGCTCTGGCTCGACGAGGCTTTCGCCGCGACGGGAGAACACCCGCAGATCGACCCGCTGGCTTCACTCCTCGCTTATGCCAACTGCCAGCCGGACCAGATGGGAGGTCTGCGGGCAGGGCAAATCGTGATGACCGGTTCGATCACGAAGCCGCTCCTGCTTGGAAAGGCCAGATCGGCACGCGGACAAGTCGGCGAGCTAAGTCCGGTGAACTTTTTTCGACCAGAGTTGCGCTCAACGAGCTGAGCTCGTGGGAAGATTTGAGCGGCGTGTGCCTCGGCGACTGGCGGAGTAGGAGCGCCTCTGACCGTCTCGCGCCACAACCGGACATTGGGAGCTCGCTCAAATCCGGACACTCCTCGTTGCGCCAGTGCCAGCTGGCGCCCCAAGCGGACGTGACAGTCCGGTTCTGCGCACTCAGCAAGCATCGGCTAAAAATCCGATATTCGGTCAACCTTCTTGGTCAGCTTTCCTGCGACTCGATAGCGTTGTCCGGAGGTTGGATTGGCGCCGGCGAGAGAACGCAATCAGAGGCATGCCAGATGGTCCACGGAACCGAGGGCGAGCCATCGCCTTAGAGTGCTTGACGCAGCGGTCCACAAGCCGGGCGTTCAGCTCCCTGTAGCTTGCGAAGCGCGGCGTCGGCGCGAAGCAGCGCTCGCACACGTTGCCCGCCTGGTTCTCACCCGCGTCATCCTCAGCCTCGCCGCGCCACAGCAAAGCGGCGCAGCGCAGATGATCCCCGGAAACGGTTCCCTATTGGACGCCGATCACCGGAATTGGCGGAGACTCATTGCACCCCGATTTCTTCGCTGGCCTACCCCGCCGCCCCAAGCCTCAAAGCCGCGGCCGGAGGACGATGCTTACAAACCTGCGGCCAGCGGCCATAAACTCGCCCTTAACCTCGATCGGTCATTTCGTCGGACTAGTTAGTGGCTTCGCGCGGGCTGTACCTGCTGCGGCGCGAGGGTGGCAAACCATGCGGCTGATCGTCGGCACAATCATCGTCTTCGTCTGCGTCTTCGGCAGCTACGCGGCGATGGGCGGCCACCTCGAGGTCCTTTGGCAGCCGTTCGAGTTTGTTATCATCCTCGGCGCAGCGATCGGTGCCTTCGTCATCGGCAACCCCGCGCCGGTGCTCAAGGCCGTGCCCGCCATGCTCGGCACGCTCATGAAGGGCCCCAAGTACAAGCAGGAATGCTATGTCGAACTGCTGGGGATGCAGTATTCGTTGTATAAGCTTGTGAAGCAGAAGGGCATGCTCGCGGTCGAGCAGCACATAGAAAATCCGAGCGAGTCGACGCTGTTCAACGCCTTCCCGACTTTTGCAGCGAACCATCATGCGGTCGAGTTCGTCTGCGACTACATGCGCATGTTGACGATGGGCGCCAACAACGTCCACGAGATGGATGCTCTCATGGACGAGGAACTGGAGACGCACCATCAGGAGCAGGAGCGTGTCGTTGCGGCCATGCAGTCGCTCGCCGACGGAACACCGGCGCTCGGCATCGTCGCCGCCGTGCTCGGCGTGATCAAGACGATGGGGGCGATCACCGAGCCGCCGGAGGTGCTGGGACATCTGATCGGCGGCGCGCTCGTAGGCACCTTCTTCGGCGTCTTCGTCGCCTACGGCTTCTTCGGGCCCATGGCGCAGTCGCTCAAGGGCATCTATGAAGCGGAATCCAAATACTACCTTTCACTCAAGGCGGGTCTCCTCGCCCATATCAGCGGCCAGCCGCCGGTGATGGCGGTAGAATTTGCCCGCAAGGCTCTGATGAGCGACGTCCGCCCGACCTTCAGCGAAGTGGAAGCGGCAACCGCCGGTCTGCCCGCCTAGATCTGACCCAATCTCCAGCAGGCCCTCGATGACCAAGCCCACCCAGCCGATTATCGTCAAGAAGGTCAAGAAGGCCGCTCATGCGCACCACGGCGGGGCCTGGAAGATCGCCTATGCGGACTTCGTGACCGCCATGATGGCGTTCTTTCTGCTGATGTGGCTGATCAGCATGACGACGCAGGAGCAGAAGATCGGCCTGGCGGAATACTTCGCGCCGGCGGCTCCAAGTCTTACAACCAGTGGCGCTGGCGGTGTCATGATGGGCACCGCCCTGGACAAGTCAGGCAGCAGGCCGTCGGCGCCCCGCGACGCGGCGAGGGGCACTAACGGGCAGGAGGACAAGGCGCGCCCACCCAGCTCGGGCCGCAGCGACCGCGAGGTCAGCCGCCCGGCCGCCGGCGTTGAGGCCAACTACAGCGCCATAGCCAGCCTCCGGCAGGCGCTCCAGAAAATGCCCGAAATTTCCGAGCTGTCGCGCAACATCGTGATCGAGCCGACCAAGGAGGGGTTGAACGTTTCCCTCGTGGACGAGTACGGCCGCTCCATGTTCCCCGAGGGCTCGGTCCAGCCCTACGACCGCACCCGTCTCGTGCTGGAAGCGCTCGCGCCCACCCTGCGCCGGCTGCCCAACCAACTGTCTGTCGCCGGCCACACGGCCGCCGCGCGCCCGGGCTCGGTGCAGGCCGCCGATTCCTGGAGCCTCACCGCCGGGCGCGCGCTCGCCGTGCGCGAGATCCTGTCGGGTGCCGGGCTCCCCAGCAACCGCTTCGCTTCCGTGGTGGGACACGCCGACACCGAGCCGCTCTTCGTCGATGACCCCTACAACCCGTCGAACCGACGGGTGACGATCACGCTGCTCAATGCGGAGCCGCCGCTGCCCCCGGGCGCCTTGCCCTGACGACAAGGCGCTTCGGCCACCTCAGACTCCGCTTGAGATTGAGCTCAGTGGCTGACACGTAAGAGGCTGACCATTGCGACGTGGATCATCGGCTCGGAGACGTCGATGCGCTGCGCGAAGTTACGGACCGGGCGCCGCGAGCAGTCATCTACGCAGGGGTCCGTCCTACGACCTATGGCGTCGGTGGGACCCTCGAAGCCTTTCCGGTTCGTAAGCGCTCGGCTTAGATCCAGGAGCGGAAGGTCCATGCCTATAGGCGCCCGCCTTCCCCTCTTAAGCCCGAGGAGGCGTTGCCCAGCGGCGCGGCGAGGCCCGGCTCGGCCGTGCGCGCTTGGGACTTCAACGACAGGCCGATACAGTGCCGATAATTGAAGATTATCGGGAAAAACGACCAGGTCCTTAACACGGTAATCTGCGGCTGCCCGCTCGACCATGATGTCCGCCGCCATCCTGTACTCGCTCGTCATCCTCGATGTGCGGCTGAAGCCGAAAAGGTTGAGGTCGGCGTTTTCATGGTGATGGTCGGATTGGGCAAAAAGCCTGTCCCCTGCCTTCGGCCAGCGGATGACCGAATTGCCGCCAGATTCTTCTTCGTCGGCTATTGCCTAGCCTCAGAGCGCCCGCGCTTGCAGCAATTCCCCGCTAGCGCGCGAACGCCTTATCATTGGTTCCGCCTGCGCAGCTACCGACCTCAATAGCGCGCCACTAAACCGACATTCCGAGCGCGAGCTAATGGGCCAGTTTTGGCGGTTCAAGAGTATCTCAGCCAGCCCGCCGGAAAGCGGACGCTCTAGGCGTCCGCAATGGGCCGGAACCGCCCTGCTCCGCTCAGGTCGAAATGCGCCGATTGTGTTGAAAAAGTCCGGCTAGCGCCAAATTCGTTTGAGATCGGCGCTCGACGGAGAGGAATTTTCTTCACGATTCAGGAAAATGCCCTTCGCGTCCAAACATCGCTTCAGCGTAGAGGTGAAATTTCTACTCTTCGGCCGGGTAAACCGGCGCGAAGTATTGCAGCCGACTTTTTCAACATAATCCACCCGCTCCGGACATCGAGTTACTGCCTCGAAGCGGACGTTTGGCGCATCATCGGCCGGCCGCGCGAGTTCGGTTTCACAGCTTCGGGTCCAAAGCGTCCCGCAGCCCGTCGCCTATGAAGTTGAACGAAGTTACCGCGAGCGTTATGGCGGCGCCGGGGATGATCGCGAGCCAGGGCGCGCTGGTGAGGTAGCTCTGGGCGCTTTCGAGCATGTTGCCCCAGCTCGGCGTTGGCGGCTGGATGCCGAAGCCGAGGAAAGAGATATAGCTCTCGGCGAGGATGGCATGTGCCACGTTGAGTGTCGCCGCGACGACGATGGGCGCCACAGCATTCGGCAACAACTCGCGCAGCATGATGCGTCGGCTGCTGGCGCCGAAGGAGATGGCCGCCTGGGCGAATTCGCGGGTTTTGAGGGAGCGGATCTGGGCCTCGACCACCCGCGCGACCTCCATCCAGGACGTCATCGCGATCAGAAGCACGATCGACGGCACCGAAGGCGAGACCAGCGCTGAAATGGCCAGTAGCAGGAAGATCGACGGAAAGCAGAGCATCGCGTCCACGAAGCGCATAAGCGCGGCGCCGAGAGCCCCCTCGTAGAAGCCTGCGACCATCCCGACGGCGATGCCGATGCCCATGGCGATCAGCATGGCGGAGAAGCCGACTGCAAGCGAGATACGGCCCGCCATCAGAAGACGGGCGAGGATATCGCGGCCGAGCGGATCGGTCCCGAGAAGGTGCGGGCCGGAGAAGGGCGCGGCAAAGCGGGAGCGAATATCGATGAAAGTATCCGTATAAGGCAGCAGCATCGGCCCGAATACACAGGCGAGTGTCAGCAGCACGATGCTGCAGCTGCCGAAGACCGCAAGCTTGTGGCGGCGAAATCGCCGGAACCCTGGGCTGTTCCAGAACCCTGGAGCCGGTCCGATCGAAACCCCGCTCATGAATGGCGCATCGCTCATCAGCGACTCCCGGAAATGCGGGGGTCGGCTACCCCGTAGAGCAGGTCGGCTATCAAGGAACCCAGCAGGACGAGGACGGCCGAGAACATCAGGATGCCCATCACGACGGGATAGTCGCGATAGCTGATTGAATCGAGGAACAGGCGGCCCATCCCTGGCCAGGTGAAGACGGTTTCCGTCACGAGGGCGCCCGAGAGCAGCGTGGGAACGTGCAGGCCGGTGATGGTGATCATCGGCAAGAGCGCGTTGCGGAGCGCATGCCGAAGCAAGATCTGGCGCTCGGGGACGCCTTTCGCACGAGCCGTGCGGATGTAGTCCTGGTTGACGACGTCCAGCATCGAGGAGCGCATGTACCGGCTCCAGACCGCGGTCGAAACCAGGGCCAGCACGATGCAGGGCCCGATCAAGTGATGTAGCTGGTTGAGCAGGGAGCCGTCACCGACCGTGTAGCGGTTGCCGGCCGGCAGCCAGCCGAGCCCGACGGAAAAGACGTAGATCACGACGAGGCCGAACCAGAAGGTCGGGATCGAAAGAGCCACCATCGCACCGACGGTCGCCAGCGCATCGAAAAGCGAATAGCGCTTGATGGCTCCGAGGATGCCGACCCAGGCGCCGATCGCCATGGCGATCAGCGTGGAGGTCAGCATCAGTTCGAGCGTGGCTCCCAGATGCGACGCGATGACGTGAATCACCGGCTGCTGATCGCGGTAGGAGCGGCCCCAATCGCCGCTCAGCATGCGCCAGAGCCACTCGACATACTGGATCGGCAGCGGGCGGTTCAGGCCGAGCTGTTCCGCTATCCGGTCCAGATCGGCCTGGGTCATATCGCCGCCCGCAGCGAACTGCGAAAGCGGGCCGCCTGGTGCCAGATGCAGGATCGCGAAACCGATCATCGAGACGATGAGCAGCAGCAACAGCGACTGGCCCAGTCGGCGGATAAGGAACCCGATCAAGACATCGCTCTCCCGATCTTCTTCATGAAGTCACGTCGGACCGGCTTACTTCGCCCAGTACCAGCTGCCCATGTTCCAGGCATTCTGGCGCTGGTTGATGTTGGGGCGGTATCCGACGAGCCCTTCCTTGACGCCTTCGATCGGGGCGTACTGGAAAATCGGAAGGATCGGCAGCTCCTCGCGGACAATCTCCTGCAGCTTGAAATAGATCGCCTTGCGCTTTTCCTGGTCGAAGATTTCCTGGCCCTGTTTCATCAGGGCGTCTGCCTCCGAGTTTTCCCACTGCATGTAGTTGCCCCCGCTGCCGCCCTTCACCGGGATCGCATCGGAGGCGAAGCGTGAGGCCGGGTCGGGATCGACGCCCGTGCGGAAAGTGGTCCCGACCAACAGGGACTGGAATTTCGAGCGAACGTAGAACTCGCCCCAGATAACGGCCGCCGGCATATTGTTGATCGTCATCTTCGCGCCGATCTGCTGCCAGTCCTGTTGCAGCAGCTGCTGGCACTGCTCGCGCAGCTGGTTGCCGGTCGTGGTCGAGACCGCGAATTCTAGCGGAGTGCCGTTCTTGATGCGGACGCCTGAACCCGAGCGCTTCCAACCGGCATCGTCGAGCAGCTTGTTGGCCCGATCCAAGTCACGCTTCTGAGCCGGCAGGTTGGGATTGAACGCCCAGGATTCCCGCGGCGCGAAGGACTCGGTCGGTTTCGGAACGCCGTAATAAATCGCGTCGATGATGGCCTGCTTATCCATTGCCGCGTAGAGCGCGTGACGCACCGCTTTCTCGGCGAAGGCCTTGTTGCCGAGGTTCGGCATGATGATCTCGAGGTTGCCGCTCGGCGCAACCGCAACCTTTCGCCCCGGCAGCTTGATCGCTTCCTGATAGAAATTGGCGGGAATGCCCGAGATGATGACGAGGTCGACTTGCCCAGTGCGGAATTGGGCGTACAGCGCCGTCATGTCCGGCACGTATTTGAGGACGGCCTTTTCGAGATAGGGGCCGTCGCCGTGATAGTTCTCATTCGCGACGAGCGTGATGTTGTCGCCCGGCTGACGTGTACCCCAGCGGAAAGGGCCTGTTCCAACGGGAGCGTTGTTGAACGGCGCTGTGTTCGGGTCCCCCGCCTTCCCAAGAATATGCTTCGGCACGATGTGGGTGTTGGCCAGCATCGCCAGATAGGGCGCATAGGCCTTCTCCATCCGCCAGCTGATCTCGTGCGGTCCCTTGACTACGATGTCTTTGACGAAGGCGTGGCCGACTCGTGTGCGTGCCTTGAAGCCGGCAGTGTTGATCAGTTCCAGCGAGTACTTGACGTCTTCCGCCGTAAACGGCGTGCCATCATGCCATTTGACGTCGTTGCGCAGCTTCACTGTCCAGGAGAGGCCGCCCTCCGCGATGCCGCCATTGGCTTCGCTGGGGACCTCGACCGCGAGGTCGGGCTTCAGGCTGCCATCGGGCTCCGCGACCCACAGCGAGTTGAAGACGCTCGTCCAGACGACCTCGTCGACTTCAACGCCAGGCATCAGCGGATTGAACGCGACCGGCTCTTGAGAAAGACCAACGACGACCACGCCTTTTGGCTTGGTGGGAGGCGGCGGATTGGGCTTGCCTGCAGACTGAGCATGAGCGCCGAAGTTTGTGGCGGCGGCCAGAGCCCCCGCACCGAGCCCGAATAGATCACGGCGATTGAGGTCGAACGGCCATCCGGCGCGGTTACTCGTCATGTTTGTATCTCCCTTCCCAAGCGCCCCGCGGCCGCTTTCGGCCATTGATCAAACATCAGAATATTGAAACTATTAGCGAGAGTTGCCGTACGCGTGGTTCACTTTGGCCGAAAATTTTCATCATAGCCGGCTGCCGTCAAGCTGAATTTGGGCGCGAACGTTGACTTATCGGGCGTCAAAACCTTTTAACTATCTGATATTGAATATCTTTCTCCGCAAAACTTCATATTTTCAGTATAATGGTTGCATCCGCTCACTCCTCATCATATCGTTCACTGAACTTACCCAGCCGCGAGCCCCCATGTCGGACACCACTCAGACTGCCGAAAGCCTCGAACCCGAGACCGAAGAGCAGTTGGAGAATCAAAGGATCGGCCGACGCCTTCGCGCTCTGCGCACCGAGCGCGGCATGACCATTCTTGAGATGGCGGCGAAGGCTGGAGTGTCGGCCGGCAGCATCAGCCAGATCGAGCGCGGCGCGACAAACCCCTCGATCAGCACCCTGCAGAAGCTGCGCGCTGCGCTCGGTGTGACGCTGTGGTCTTTCCTAGAGAGCGAGGCGGAAGCTCCGCGCGAGAACCCATACGTTCGACGCCCTGGCGAGCGACCCAAGATCGTTGTTGGCGGCAGCCATTTCACCAAAGAGCTGCTTTCTCCCCGCGACAACAATCAGCTCCGCTTCATGATCCTCACGGTGCCGCCAGGTGCCCAAAGCATGGATGTGCTTACTGGGCCGGGCGACAAGGCGGGCTACGTGACGTCGGGCAATGTTGATCTGACAGTGGGAGAAGAGGTCTTTCAGCTCGCGGAAGGCGACAGCTTCCAGTTTCCGAGCACGATCCCGCATTACCTCACCAACCGCTCTGACGGTGAGGCTAGGCTGATCTGGATCATCAACATCCGGGAATCGCACCTCTAGGGCGATAGCGTCGGGCCGCGTGAGGCTGCCCATTCTTCTAAACTGTCACGAGGAATCATGATTACGCGTCACGAAGTCACCGGCCGCCTCAGCAAGGTGCTGGTTGCGAACGGGTTCGCTTTCCTGTCCGGCCTGACCGCCAAGGACCGCAGCGGCGGCGTCAAGGAGCAGACCGCAGACATCCTCGCCCAGATCGACAATTACCTGGCGATGGCCGGCACCGACAAAACGCGCATTGTTGTCGGGAACATCTGGCTGAAGGACGTGAGCACCTTCAACGAAATGAACCAGGCCTGGGAAGCCTGGGTCGACCCCAAGCAGCCCCCGGCTCGCGCCACGGTGGAGTCGAAGTTGGCTGCCGACGACATCCTCGTCGAGATCCAGGTTCAGGCGCTGGTCTGAGCCCGATAGCCCTCCGCCCTCCTGCGCGGCGGAGGGCATCGATCTTCCGTTTCGTTTCACCTCGCCAGCCCGGTGCACAGCCATGTCGCAGCCATCCGTTTATCCATCGGTTTGCCCCGGTGATCCTTCCTGGTGGTTCAGCGATGCGCTTCGCGCCGAGGCCGGCGAAAACCCCTCTCCTTCGCTCTCCGGCCAGATCACTGTCGACGTCGCGATCGTCGGCGGAGGATTCACCGGGCTCTGGACAGCTCTAGCTTTGCGCGAGCGCGCGCCTCAGCTCTCGATCGCCCTCGTCGAAGCCTCGCTATGCGGCTCCGGCGCGAGCGGCAAAAATGGCGGCAAGGTCCACGGATATTGGGCCTCGCTCGCTGGTATGGCTGCTAACATTGGTGCGGATGGCGCACTCGCCGTGGCGAGGGCAGGCACACGCGCTCAAGACGCCATTCGGGCTTTCGCGACGGCCCCCGGGCGGGACGTCTGGTGGCGCGAGTCCGGCAATGTCCGCGTTTCGGCAGCACCCGCTCAGGATGCTAAGATCCAGCTTTACGTCGAAACTGCAAAGCGCCTTGGCGTGCCGGACACTGCGCAGGCGCTGACGCCCGAGCAGGTCGCCGACTATTGTCGGTCGCCGGTGTTCCGCGGCGGCCTGTATCTGCCCGAAGGCGCGAATGTGCATCCGGCTCGTTTGGCGCGGGCACTCCGCAAAGCTGCTATTGAGGCGGGCGTCGCTGTTTACGAGAATTCCCCGATGACGGGGCTTGCCGCCGGCTCGCCGAACCAGATCTCAACGCCGGCCGGCGAAATCATCGCCCGTGAGGTCGTCCTCGCCACGAACATCGAATTGGCGAAACGTCCAGAAGTCAGCCCGCATGTCAGCGTGTTTTCGTCTTATGCGCTGATGACGGCCCCCGCACCCGACAAGCTTGCTGCGATGGGCTGGATCCGCGACCAGGGCCTCGCGGACCTGCGCATGTTCGTCCACTATTTTCGCAAGACAGTGGACGGCCGCATCCTCATGGGGTCCGGTTCCGGCCCAATCAGCTTTGGTGGAAACACAAAAAACCCGGCATTGACCACCGACCGCGCCTCGGCGGCGAGGGCCGAGAAAGGGCTGCGCAGGCTCCTGCCTGGTTTGTCTGATGTCCCCGTTGAAAAGATTTGGGGCGGCGGCATCGACGTTTCATCCGACCGGCTGCCCTTCTTCCGCACCGTGGCCGGGACACGCGTCCATTACGGAGCCGGCTACTCAGGCCACGGCGTCAACCCGACCTATATGGGAGGACAGTGCCTGGCATCGCTCGTTCTGGGCGTGAAGGATGAATGGTCGACGTTGCCGCTTTGCACACGCGATGTGCCGAAGTTGCCACCGGAACCCTTCCGCGCGGTCGGCGGCAGGCTAGTGCGATGGGGCATTATTGGATGCGAGGAGGCGGAGGAGAAAAGCGAGCGTGCCGGTCTCTTCATGCGGGGCGCAGCGGGGATCCCAAAGGCCTTTGGCTTGAGAATCGGAACGCGCTGACTGACATCCGCTTATGTTCGCAGGGTGGTACGAAACAAGGGTTGGAGCTGGCGGTTAGCTCCCGCCAGCATCTGAGCGCGAGTTCGCGCCTGCCAGTCCGAGTCACATCGTGACGCGCAGGCCGGAGGGTAGATATCCCAGTCTATTTCCGGCTAGCGCGAAGACAGCGACGCGCCAAAAGCTGACCTTGACTGACCACCCGCAAGCCGACATCCGCAGGCCAGATGCCGCGATCACAACTTCATCCTCAAGGCCGCCCATGGTGCGCGCCCCGTAGTTGCCGTCGCGCTGGAGCCAACGCGAACCCGACTACGTCCCCGAAGACATGATTGAACCTCATCAATGTCGTGCCGGGGTTGGCCGGTCGTGATATCTAGGGTTGCGGTAGCAGTCGGTTGTCGGTCTCTCGGGAGAGTACCATGGACGACACTCCCCACGCCGCTTCGCCCCTTGCGCCGCCGGCGGCACCGCGGGAGCTTCCCCCGCATGTCACCCTGATCCAGATGGCGACGGCCGCTTGGGTTTCGCGCCTGGTCTACGCAGCGGCGAAGCTCGACCTGGCCGACCACTTGGCCACCGGCCCTCGCAGTGCCGAGGACCTGGCCGGCCCGCTCGGGCTCCACGCGCCCTCGCTCCATCGCTTCCTGCGCTGCCTCGCCAGCCTTGGCATGTTCGCAGAGCAGGTCGGCCAGCGCTTTGCCCTGACGGAGCTGGGGGAGGCGCTGAAGACGGGCGCGCCCGGTTCGGCGCGGGCCGCCATCCTCACCGTCGGCAGCCCCTGGTTCGCGGGGGCCTTCGACGAAATCGTCTATTCGCTGCAGACCGGCAGGACGGCGTTCGAGAAGGCGCAGGGCGCGCCGGTCTTCGACTATCTCGGCCTGCATCCGGACGATGCCTCGCTGTTCAGCGAGACGATGATCGGCTTCCATGGTCGGGAGCCGCCCGCTGTCGCAGAGGCCTATGACTTTTCGGCCTTCGGCACCGTCGTCGACGTAGGAGGCGCCAGCGGCAACCTGCTGGCGGCGATCCTGGCGCGGCACCCGGGGCCGCGCGGCATCCTGTTCGACCGGCCCCATGTGGTAGTCGACGCGCCGGCCTTGCTGGCGGAACGGCGCGTGCAAGCGCGCGTGGCGATCGAGGCAGGCGACTTCTTCGAGAAGGTTCCCTCCGGCGGCGACGCTTATGTGCTGTCCCACGTCATCCACGACTGGAGCGAGGAGCATTGCCTCACCATCCTCGGCCATGTCCGCAAGGCCATGCAGCCCGACGGGCGGCTGCTGCTGGTGGAGATGGTGCTGCCCGCCGGCGACACGCCCCATCCGGGCAAGGTGCTCGATATGGTGATGCTGGTGCTGCCCGGCGGCCAGGAGCGAACGGAGGAGGAATACCGCCAGCTCCTCGCCAAGGCCGGCTTCCGCCTGACGCGGGCTATCCCCACCAGTTCCGATGTGAGCGTCCTCGAAGCGATGCAGGAGGCGTAATCAGGGATGTGATTGATTAGTGAGCGCCTGAAGCTGCTGATTCTGGATAATATCGGCTGCGCGATTGCGGGCGCACGGCTGAAACCGATCCGGCTGCTTCTCGAGCATTTGCTGGAGATCAGCGGTCGAGGCGGCGCAAACGTTCTTGGCGACGACATATCGCTTCCGGCCTCCCATGCCGGCTATGCGAATTCATACGCAGCCTGTCTTCTGAGCTTCGACGACTTTCATGTTCACTTGGGACATCTCGGCACAGCAATTATCCCCGGTGCCTTGGCCGTCGCGCAAGAACTCGGGCTATCCGGGCGCGAGGTCGTCACGGCTTTAACAGCCGGTTATGAAATGGCATTGGGGTTGGGAGAAGCTATCCGTCCGACGCCGGCCAAGGCCGCGCAGGTGCAATCGCGCCAGCCAGCGCTCGGCAGATTGCGGAACTGGTCGGCACCCTCCAGCTGGGCGGTTACGTCGTCGCGAGCCAGCTCCCGGAAGACCGTCGAGCTTTGCGGCTGAGCCCTTCGATGGCGCTGCTTCAGGAAATCGGCCGCTCACCCTTGGCTTTTCTTGAAGCCTCCGAGCACTTGGATCCGGCTGCGTCGCCAATGGCTGCGACGTTTCGCTTGGACGCTGGCGGGATGGGCGATTGGCTGGGGGCGTCCTACGAGATGTTTCTGCAGGAGGACCTCTACTTCGTTCCCTTTTCCAACGTCGTCGAGCTCACAGGGTACGATTGCGGCTACCCTGTGCTGTCGGCCGTTCTTGCTGCGCACTATGCCGCGCTCGCCGGCGTCGCTGCGCCGGCGCCTCTCTCCTATGGCGGGCTGGCCGAGCGATTTCGAGTCTCACGACAGCACGTCGGCAATATCCTCGCGAGCGCGGAACGACGCGGCTATTTCAGCGTCGACCGTGGAGGTCGCAGCGTCACGATTTCGGCTGACTTTCTATCAGAGTTCGAGACTTGGGCGGCACGCCAGATGGGACATTCCCGCCTACTCGCCGAGCGCGTCTTCATCACGCTCCGCTGAATCGTTCGCTCGGCTGCCGCGTCCCACTCGTCACGCCAGCATGCGGACATTCGGCTCGCGAGCCCATTGCCGCGTGCGTGCCGGGGGCAGGAACGCCTTGGCGTCCTTGTCGAGCGCGACGATGCCGTCATCCTGCTCGACTCCGGCCTTGTCGAGAAGCGGCCTGGCCTCGCCACTGTATCCGATCGCCTTGAGATGCCCGTAGGCGTCCTTGGCGAAATCAATCGCCGCGCTTTCGTTCATTAATGCGGCGCAGCCGGCCTCGGAGAGAATGATGGCGACGGCGTCGAAGAGCACGGACGGCGAGCCAGCGAGCTGACCATCGGCCTTGAGCATCGCTCCGTCTTTAAGCTTCACGCCGCCGATCTTCGGCGCGACGAACTTGACGGCTCCGCCATCGCCTTCGACGGCGGCCTTGACGGCGGCGATCAGGGATCCGTCCGCCCCATCCGAGACCAATATGCCGACAGCCCGGCCCTTCAGGGTCTCAGGGTACTTGCCGACGATCCGGAGCGCCGGCGACGGCTCCATGTCGACCGGCGCTACCGTCGGCTTGGAAGCCTTCGGCAAAGGCATGGCGAGCCCGTCCGCCACGCGCTGCGCCAAGCTCTCGTCGACATTGATGAGGTTCGACATCACGCGGTTGCGGACATGCTCCAGCGTGACTTTCGACAGCTCGAAAACGAGAGCGCTGGCGAGATGAGCCTGCTCGATCTCGCTCTGCGAGCGAAAAAACAATCGTGCATGGCTGTAATGATCCGCGAAGCTCTCCGCGCGCAGTCGCACCTTGTGCTCTTCGAGCGGAATTGCAGCCGTCCGGAACCCGCCGACCGGATCCTCACGCGGACCGCCAGTCTCGCCTGCCTCGCTGAGGCTGTTGGGCTCGTAATTCGCCCGGCCGGTAAAGACCTGAGTCTGCATATGTCCGTCACGTTGGAGATTCTGGAAGGGGCAGCCCTTGGCCCGATTGATTGGGATCTGGTGGAAGTTCACCGTCCCGAGCCGGGAGAGCTGCGTGTCCTGATAGGAGAACAGGCGCCCCTGAAGAAGCGGGTCCTCCGAGACGTCGATCCCGGGCGGCATGTTGGTCGGCAGGAACGCCGCCTGCTCGGTCTCGGCGAAGAAATTGTCCGGGTTGCGGTTCAATACCATGCGGCCGATCATGCGGATCGGAACCAACTCCTCGGGGATCACCTTGGTCGCGTCGAGAATGTCGAAGGGCAGCGCGTCAGCTTCGTCCTGGCTGAGGAGTTGCACGCCGAATTCCCATTCCGGGAAATCGCCCTTGGCGATGGCTTCATGCAGATCGCGGCGATGGTAGTCGGGATCGGCGCCGGCGATCTTCACCGCCTCGTCCCAGCAGGTCGACTGCGTGCCGAGCTTGGGGCGCCAGTGGAACTTGACGAAGGTCGGCTCGTCCTTGTCGTTGAGCAGGCGGAAGGTGTTGACGCCGAAGCCCTCAATCATCCGCAGCGAGCGCGGGATAGCGCGGTCGGACATCGCCCACATGATCATATGGGTCGATTCTGGCATCAGGCCGACGAAGTCCCAGAAGGTGTCGTGCGCGCTGGCTGCCTGCGGATAGCCGCGATCGGCCTCCATCTTCACGGCATGGATCAGGTCGGGAAACTTGATCGCGTCCTGGATAAAGAAGACGGGAATGTTGTTGCCGACGAGATCCCAATTGCCTTCTTTGGTGTAGAACTTCACCGCGAAGCCGCGCACGTCGCGGGGCGTGTCGACGGAGCCAGCGCCACCGGCGACAGTCGAGAAGCGCGTGAAGACCTCAGTCCTGACCCCGACCTCGGTCAGCACCTTCGCGCGGGTGAATTCGCCGAGGGACTCCGTCAGTTCAAAAAAGCCGTGGGCGGCCGAACCGCGCGCATGGACAATGCGCTCCGGAATTCTCTCGTGATCGAAATGCTGGATCTTCTCGCGCAGAACGAAGTCTTCGAGCAGCGTCGGTCCGCGATTGCCTGCCCTCAACGAATTCTGGTTGTCGCTAACGGGGACACCGTGATTGGTGGTGATCCGCGTGTCGGGCGCACAGGCTGTCTGGTGCAGTTCGCCGCCATTGCCGATCGTGGCATTGGAATTGGAGGTGTCGTGGCGGGGAGAGCGGGCCATGGATCTTTCTCCTTCATGTGCTGACGCGTCAGCCGCCGATCCGCGTGCCGCCGATGTCGCGATCGTGTCGAGCGGCTCGAGGCGCAGCTGGATCGGTTCGGTGACGAGGGAGTGTCGATATCTCCGCACTCGCGGAGTGCTCACAGAACGAAGTGGAACGGTTCTGAGTTCCAGCGTCCGCTGGTAAGGGCCTTACTGTTCGACTGATGCCTGGCTTCGTCGAGAATGCCTCAGCGGCGGCTTCGATGCCGAAGTCGAACCATCTCTCCGACCCAATCGCGTTGCAAGTTCCGGGCGACAAACTGCGCGACATCGAAAGGGTCAGATGCGGAGCTGGGTGATTGTCAGACCCCTGAGGCTGTATCTGGCCAACGAGGCGGCGGGCGGCGGATTTGATGTCGAAGACGTGCTCGCGGAACTGGCCGGTATCGTTTCCCGGAGCCGGATCGCTTGTTGACCTCCTAGCGTCAGCATCGAAATGTGGGGAGCCGCTTAAGCATTAGACAATCCTCGGCTCGCGAGCGGTTTAGCACTGTTTGGCTTCTGCCGCGTCCGACCAGGCCCAGATTTCCTGCTCCCGGCCGACGCCCTTGGTGGCGGCGGTGGAGTTACATTCTTCGCCTCACGGGCACGAACATCTTGGTTCCAGCGGTGGAATCCATAACCGATGGCTCCTGCAGGAGAACGGGAGTCGGAATGCACGTGCCAGCAGCGTTAGCGGGACAGCGCGTTTCTCAGGGATGTCACCCCTTTCGACGTTCCGTGCGATCCAGGCTCCGGCCAGGCCCGAGAATGCGGCTCTGATCATTTCCGTTTCTCTGCCGCCCCTGGCGTGACGGGTACTTGCTCGGCCACAGGGTCGCTTGCGGGAAATGTATCCTTGAGCGCCCGTTCCAATTTCTGGTCGGGCGTCATTTCGCGCTCTTCTTTTCGTTGAGTTTTTTGCTCTTGCTTGAGGCTTTCGACCGCCGGGCTCTTCTCTTGCGCCATTTTAGCCTCCACACGTTGCCTATGCGCAGCGGAGGAGGAACGCCGAGAGCGGGTCTGCCGTTCCCCTCCACTTTCGCTCAAAGGCCGTGGCGATCTCTCGATGACATCGAGGACATCGGCGGATGCGCAATGCAATGGAATTCAAAGGCGCCGCCATCGCTGGCGCACGCCGTTGCAAACTCTCTCGGAACGGTGGAGCAGGCCGGCAAGATGCCACAATGTAAGAAGTCGCCTTCGCTCGCGTTCACGATCTCATTTGACCCGCGTCCATGCCTCATCGGAGGCCGCCTGGGCGCGCGCGAGATCTGCCGGTGATGTGGCGATGACAATGGCACGGAGCCCAGCCTGGAGAGGCTGCCCCATGCGCGCACCGTCATGAGAGACCCCGCGAGCTCCGCTGACGGGGCCGATTGTAATAGAGAAGCGTTGGGTCTTTCTTCTGGATGACGAAGTGAGGCGATGGAGGGAGCGGGCGCGAGCGCGTCGTTGTGCTCATTGGTCCGCCATTTCGCTCGCAATTACGGTCGATCGGCGCATACCCTTTGTTGCCGGAGCAACGCTGCCGCGATCCAATCGTTTCCGTGGACCGCAAAAACGCCCGGCTCCAAGCGGAGCCGGGTTACGCAGGCGCAATCAATCAGAGCGTTGGATCGACCCGTAGGTTCTCGTCGCGATGCTCTCCGCCGAGCGTCGCCGCCCAGGCCGCGGCTGCAGCCCCCACCAGGAGCGCAGCCGCCGTGAGAAAAGCCGTGAGGACCGCAATCTTGCGCGCCCGCTCCGCCGCCTGCTTGGCGGTTTCTCTGGCCTGCGAGAGCCGGGCATAGGAATCGTCGATGCGCTTCTGCGCATCCTGCTCACTGATGCCGGATCGCGCGGCGAGCCGCGATGCGAGATAATCCCGGTCGCTCTGTTCGATCTTGTCGTTCTTGAGCGCGCTGACGAAAATCCGCGAGGCTTCGTCAC
The DNA here is from genome assembly GCF_056397745.1 of Allobosea sp. 05L423. Taxonomy (NCBI): domain Bacteria; kingdom Pseudomonadati; phylum Pseudomonadota; class Alphaproteobacteria; order Hyphomicrobiales; family Alloboseaceae; genus Allobosea; species Allobosea sp. 05L423. Next base: position 41,071 of record NZ_JBFTOA010000028.1, read on the forward strand.
GTTCCTGGGCCGTCGGCGGCTGCTGACCGTTGGCGCGCATGACGTTGTCGAGCGTCATCGCGAGCGGATCGACATTCTGCGAGACTAGCGATGCCAGCCCGGAGCTGGCGCTGGCGACGCCGCTGGCCGCCGTCTTCGCCGCGCCGAACAGCGATGAGGTCGCGACCACGGTGATCAGAAGCGCACCGGTCGCCCAGACGAGTAGACCATGGGTCGCATCGCGCACCTTGCGCTCCTCGCCATTGGCATCAAAGTTCGGCTGGCGCATTCGCCCTGCGAGATAGCCGCCAGCCATCGTGGCCGAAGCCATGACCCAGAGCGCCCASARMGCKCCKGCAAYCGCCAGMGCCGTGGCRCTSGARCTCTTKTCGAAWTCGACGGAGACCATCGACAGGCCAATCGCGGATCCGAAGACCGTCATGATGGTCGARATGGCRGTCGCGATSACCGCGCCACCRAKGATCGGRCCCCATTGCACATAGGAGCGGTTCTCCTTGTTGACGGTSACSGGKGCGACGACGACGTCCGTTCCAGACATGGACATGGCGATYTCCTATCGAAGACCGAGGAACGACAGGATGGCCATGATGACCACCACGAGACCGACGAGATAAATGATGCTGTCCATGAGCCCCTCCTGCTCGTGAGCGAAAGTGAGGGCGAAACGGCTGGCACTGCGGATAGGTTCCTGAACTGCTTACTCTGGATACTTCCTGGTCGTGCCAGCAACCTGTCGCCCTGCGCGTTATTGACGATGGGGCATCGCTAGGCTCGCAGTCTCTCATCGAGATCGGGGGGGGGGGGAGCGTTATCTGATCGCCGTGCCCATGCTGTTCAGACGATCCTCTCGACCGTCGCTGAAGAGCGCCAGAGGGCGAGCCGCTGGCTGGAAATCCATGAAATCGCTTCTGCCGTGAGGAAGGCACCCGGCGGGAAGCAAAAGGGTGTCGCCCTCTGCTGGCTCTCAGCCTATTCGCGGGACAAGACACCGACTAATCTGCGCAGCGGCCCCGGCTTCCGCGAAAATCTATCGAATCTATAGGAGCAGAGGCTCCTTCATCGATGTCGTCGCGACGCTGCCGGATTGACGACCTCGCGCTTCCTGGGCGTCGCGGAGACTGCAACGCTGCGCGAGCCCTATAGCCTCGCCTCGCTCGAAGGCGCGCGGCGCAACCTTGTTGGTGCCGGCTAGGGTCTGCTGACTTGATGCGAAAACGCATAGTCATCCCGGGCTTGACCCGGGATCCATCGTAGAGCGCTACGTCCTTCGATGGATTCCGGGTCGGCGCCGCTGACACGGCTTGCCGGAATGACGACGCATTTCTGCGACAGTGAAGCACGCTCCTGCTTTCGAGTTTTCGATGCGGCTCAGGCCATCTCGGAGATGGGAGGCGCGAGTCCGGCTAGGGACAGGTCCATGACGGCATGGGTGCCGCGTCCGCCCGTATCCTCGTAGCGCAGTTCGGCGGCGAGGCTTTTGGCCATCGCACGCACGATCTTGCTGCCGAGGCCGGTGCCCTTGATCGTGCCCGTCCCGGTCCAGCCGATGCCGTCGTCGAGGACCTTCAGGGTTACCTTGTCTCCCTCGCTGGAAAGGATGACCCGCACTTCGCCGGTGCCGTTCGGGTAGGCGTATTTCAGCGCATTGGTGACGAGCTCCGTCGCGATCAGCCCGATCGAGATGGCCTTGTCGGTTTTCGCCAGGGCCGGCACCGCCTCGAAGCGGATCGTCGGCATTTGGCCGGAGCCGGTCAACGACTGCGCGAAATCCTCCATCAGGGAGCGAAGATAGCCGGCGAGATCCACGAAGCGGACATCGTCGGAGGTGTAGAGGCTGCGATGGAGGTTGCCGATCGCGGTGATGCGGGCCTGCGTCTCGGCGAGCGCCGCCTTGGCGCCGGGGTCCTTGAGGGAATTGGCCTGCATCCGGACGAGCGAGCCGACCAGCGACAGGCTGTTGGCGACCCGGTGATTGACCTCGGCCAGCAGCGTCACCGCCCGGTCGCGCGCGGCCCGCACTTCCTGTTCCGCCTGTTCGCGGGCGCGCGTCAACCGCGTCTTCACCACGGCATGTTCCAGCGCCGCCCGCAGCAGGATCTCGAAATCCTCGCCGACGGTCTTGACGACATAATCCATGGCACCGGCTTTCAAGGCGGTCACCGCGATCGACAGCTCCGAGGAAGCCGTCACGTAGATGACGGCGGGGGCGGCGGCATCGGCGGAAAGCGCCGAGAGGACATCGAGCCCGGATGCCGTTCCGAGATCATGATCGAGGATGATGACGTCGATCCCGCCCGCTTGTGCCCGGGAGAGGCCTGCCTCGTCGGTCGCGACGTGCTCGACGACATAGTTGTGGCGCGCAAGCATGCGCTGCACGAGGCGCCCCAGCGTGGCGTCGTCGTCGATATAGAGGACGTTGATCGGCCGGTTCGGCATCAGCGGCGGCCCCGCAAGCCGGTCATGGCGTTTCCGGAACCTGGATGACGGAGAAGAACAGCCCGAGCTGGCGGATCGCATTGGCGAAGCCGTCATAGTCCACGGGCTTGGTGATGTAGACGTTGGCGCCGAGGTCGTAGCAGCGCTGGATCTCGCGGCTATCATCGGTCGTGGTCAGCACGACGACCGGCGAGCGCTTGGTGTGGATGTTCCCCTTCACCTTTTCGAGGATGTCGACGCCGCCCATGTCAGGCAGGTTGAGATCGAGCAGGATAAGGAGTTGGCGGCCGGCGCTGACGGCGCCGGTGCCGTCGGCGCCGAAGAGATAGGCCAGCGCATCATTCCCAGTGCCGAAGGGAATGATTTCGTTGCTGACACCGGCGCGGCGGATGTTCTTTTCGATGAGGCGGGCATGGCCTTCATCGTCCTCGATCATGATGATCGAAACGGGCTTTCCATTGGTCACGCTTCGGCACTCCGTCTGTAGGCCGCAAGGTCGGGTGGCAGGGTCACGGTAAAAGTCGTGCCCTTTCCAAGTTCTGAGCGCACGGTAATGTCGCCGCCGAGATTGCGCACCAAGGTGCGGACATGGGCGAGGCCGATGCCTTCGCCCGCCGTGTTCTGTGTACCGGCCCGGCGGAACAGTTCGAAAATGCGCTCGTGGTCGCTCGCCGCGATGCCGCGGCCATTATCCTCGATCTCGATCTTCACCCAGCCGTGGCGCTCCCGCCGTGTCCGGACGGCTATCCGGATCGGCCGATCCGGCGCCCGGTACTTGATGGCATTGTCCAGGAGATTGCCCATGACCTGGTCGAGCGACAGCCGATCGCTGACGACGCGAGGGACGTGCGCGTCGATCTCGATCCCGCCGCCCTCCTCCGCGCTGGCCTGGTGATGGACCGCCGCTGCAGCGGTCTCGATGAGCGCGGTGAGATCGAGGCTCTCGGGCCGCAACTCGCGCCGGCCCTCTCGGGAGATCTTGAGGATCGCGTTGATGAGCCCGTCCATCTTGCGCGTCGACGAGCGGATGAAGCCGATCGCCTCGGCGACATCGACGCGCAGCGCTTCCTCGGCCGCAGCCTTCTGTTCCGGCGAGGCGACGGCTCCGGCGCCGACATAGGTGTCGATCGGCTTGAACATCGCCTCCAGCTCGCTGGTGAAGCCCATGATGTTTACCAGCGGCGCCCGAAGATCATGCGTCACGATATAGGCGAAGCGCTGAACCTCCTCGTTCGCTTTGACGAGTGCATCGGTGCGCTGGCGTACGCGCTCCTCAAGTCCGATATTGAGCCCCTCGACCTCCCGGCGCGTCTCGACGAGCTCGCGCGTGTAGCTGATGATCGTCCAGCTCGCCGCCCCGGCCATTGCCAGAAGCAGGATTGCGCCGATGATCGTCGTCCAGCGCAGCCTGGCCGATGCCGTGACTTGCGCGTCGATCGCTTCCCTGAGCTCCGTTTCCGAAATGGCGAGAATCGCGTTCAGGTCGGCTCGCAATTCATCCATGAGCCGCTTGCCGGCGCCGCTGCGGACTAGGTTCATCGTCGCCTCGGTATCGCCCTTGCGCGTCGTCTCGACCGTTGCGGCGAGCTCCGCCATCTTTTGGTCGAGTACGCGGTTGACCCGCTGTAGGATCGGGCCGATCTCGCGCAGCCGGGCCGCGGCCCGTTCAAGCCTGGCGCGCTGTTCCGGAAGCCTCGAGACCGCAGCATTATAGGGAGCGAGATAGCTTTCATCGCGCGTCAGCAGATAGCCGCGCTGGCCGGTCTCCGCGTCCTGCACGAGCGACAGCAGATCGGCGGAAGAGCTGCGTACCGCGCGGGCCGCGGTCACCTCGCCGAAATAGCGTTCGCTGGCCGTCGTCAGCCAGAGCGACGTGGCCACGATGACGACCAGCACCGCGATGCCGACGGCCAAAAGCAGGGCGTTAGAGCGTTGGAAGAACGCCTGGGAGATAGGCATGCAGAGGACCGGTTGGTGAGATAAACCTCTTCTGCGCCAATCAAAGCTTCCCGAGCAACAGCAAAAGACATTGCTACGCGCTTGTCCCTGTGCAGGGCGGCGAAAGACTTATCCGCTGGATTGCCACTATGCGGCATTGGCTGAGTGCGGCTGCGCGCTGGGCCTACCTTCAACTTTTTCTGTTGGGATTTGACGACGGAAGGCCGTCCAAACGCAAATTGGCTACGTAGATCTCTGTCCCTTGCGCGTTCTGCACCGTGACCGAAAGCGACATATGATCGCCATTGGGCAGCTTTTCACGGTTCAAAGCAGCGAGCAGTTCCTTGGCGGCATTTCGCGCGCTTTGGTCATCGGGCAAATCCGTGCCCTCCTCGTCGATCTCGAGCTTCTCTCCGTCGCGCGTATGAAAGAAGTAGCTGGGCATGCCAGCCTAATGCCCTCGGGGCCCAACCTGTTCCTCAATCGCTCTCGATTTTCGCGGCGCCAGGCTGGAGATGCAGATAATCCGGATCGAAGCCCGCCAAATGGCAGAGCCCCTTCCAGTCCAGAACCGTCAGGCGGTTGGCTCGAATCCGAACGAGTTTGGCCTCCCGGATTTCTCGAAGTTTCTTGTTCATGTGGACCGTGGACAGCCCCAGTGCGTCGGCGATTTCGGGCTGCGTCAAAGGCAGGTTGCAGGTCACGCCATCGGACAGGCCAATCGCCGTCATCTTGGTGATGAACTCGCAGAACAAGTGGGCGATCCGACTGGACGCTGAGCGGCGCCCAATGCCCACCATCCATTCGCGGTAAATCGAGGCTTCAATGAGCGTTTCTCGCCAGAACGCTTCGGAAATTCGGTAGGATGCCCTTGTGAGTGCGCGAACGGCATCGTGAGGAATCAAGCCAACCACCGCCGGCGTCAGTGCCCCCAGGCAATGATCCATGCGCTCGATGAGCAGCGAGTGGATATCTGGAATGTCGCCGGGAAGATGAAGCGACAGGATCTGTCGGGCGCCATCGCCCACGATCTTGTAGCGGCAAACGAGCCCTTCGGCGACCAAGCAGCACTGCTTCGTGATCTCTCCCTCGCGGACAATGTCCTGGCCGGCTTCGAACCGCTTCAGGGCGAGCGGCAAATCCAGCAGCTTCTCCCGCTCGGCAGGCGGCAGAGGAACATGGGTTTCGAGCTTGAGAACGAGACGCTCCAGATAAAGCTGCTTATCCATTCGTTCCCTGCCGTTCAGGTGGCGCGATGCCAGGACGTGTCATCCAGTTCCATGCGCACTTCAAATGCGATGCCAGCAGAACGCAACTATACCCCTTCGATGTCATCGCCACATGCCGCGCATCTTGGCCCTGACATCAACCTTCGGTCCTCCCGGCGAAGCCCGAGGGCGGTCTGGGGCTGAGATGGGCCGGGCCGTCCGCTCACACTGCCTGCGAAGCGCATTCGGATTGAAGCGGGTCCGGTTAGCGTAGACATGTCTGTCACCCGTTGCAGACTGTCCATGCGTGAAGACGGTATCGCCTGCGTGCCATTCTTCCCGCTCGGTGGTTTCTCGCCGCTTCAATCGACCGTTCTGTCGGACGCCGCCGCCACGCTTGGAGTGACGCCGATGCAAGACCGCACTGGCTTGGCTGCTGCGCCGGTCGGCCAACGTCCTTCTGATCCCCGGGACAACGTCACGCGGCGATCTGCGCGAGAATCTTGCCGCTGCACGTGTCGACCTGGATGATGCGGTTCTTGCCCGCCTAGAGTCGATCGCCGAATCCCTGTCGGCACCCAAAGCGTGAACAGCGGATTACTCGCGGTGACCTTCGCGTCAGGAAATCGTCGTGACGGGGGCGCGGGAATCCGACAGCGTGGAAGGGTCGGGCGGTCGCGGACGGCGACTGCTGTAGACTGTTTCCGACCCCGCGGGGGGCATTATAGTCGGGAAGCCCCGGGGAGGATGCGAACCGGCCGGGGGCATGGCCAGTTTATCTCAAACTGAACCGCCCGAAACCGGACGTTGTCAGTATCCGGAGAGGGCCAAAGTTGCGCGTTAGCCCGAAATCGCCTGCCCGCTCATTCGTCGTCGAAAGAGGTGTCCGCGCGATCAATTTGCTCAGCGTCTCCCGCGCTCTCGCCGACCGACAGTAGCGGCAGCAGATCCCCCTCCAGCAGCCTGTCCTTGCTAAGCAGTCCGGCATCCTCGAGCCGCTCGAAATCCGGCAGATCGCGCAGGGTCTCGAAACCGAACTGCGACAGGAACGCTGGCGTCGTCACATAGGTATAGGGCGCGCCGGGCTGTGGGCTGCGCGGTCCTGCGGCGATGAAGCCGAGCTTGCGCAGATGCCCGATCGTGTCGCGGCTGACCTCCTTACCAAAAACCTGGCCAAGCTCGGCGCGGGTGATCGGCTGGAAGTAACCGATGCACAGCAGCACCAGGCTCTCGGACTGCGACAAGGCCTTGTCGCAGCGCTCGCCAAGCCCGGTCGCCGTCCGGATCGCGACCGCGAATCCCTTCTTCGTCCGGTGCTGCCAGCCGCCGGCGACAGAAACGAGCTCGTAGGGTCGGCCGGCCAACTC
>NZ_JBFTOA010000029.1:0-83212 GCF_056397745.1 Allobosea sp. 05L423
TCCGCGATGAGTTGGCCGGCCGACCCTACGAGCTCGTTTCTGTCGCCGGCGGCTGGCAGCACCGGACGAAGAAGGGATTCGCGGTCGCGATCCGGACGGCGACCGGGCTTGGCGAGCGCTGCGACAAGGCCTTGTCGCAGTCCGAGAGCTTGGTGCTGTTGTGTATCGGCTATTTCCAGCCGATCACCCGCGCCGAGCTTGGCCAGGTTTTTGGTAAGGAGGTCAGCCGCGACACGATCGGCCATTTGCGCAAACTCGGCTTCATCGCCGCAGGACCGCGCAGCCCGCAGCCCGGCGCGCCCTATACCTATGTGACGACGCCAGCGTTCCTGTCGCAGTTCGGTTTCGAGACCCTGCGCGATCTGCCGGATTTCGAGAGGCTCGAGGATGCCGGACTGCTTAGCAAGGATAGGTTGCTTGCTGGCGGGATTCCGCTCGCCGCCATCGGTGAGAAGGACGATCCGCAGTCCCCGGATGAGCCCGACGGCGATGCGTAGCCTTCGAGCCGTTTCTACAGGGCTTGCAGTTGCTCGGCTGAGGTCCGACCGGAGCGCTTGTCTTGAGCAGGCTCGTAGGAAACCTTCTGACCGTCGCGCAGCTCGCGCAAACCAGCCCGTTCCACGGCGCTGATATGGACGAAGACATCCTGGCCGCCATCGTCAGGCTGGATGAAGCCAAAACCCTTCGTCGCGTTGAACCACTTCACGGTACCGATCGCCATAGTCGCGTCTCCTGAAAACAGCGCATCATTTCCCCCGGCTGTCGAGTTGGCAACCTGCAGCGTGGAAGGGCGCTTCGTCGAGCTCTTGTCAGCAGCCACCAACGGGCAAAGCTGGCCCAATCCCGACGCTACAATCGTCCGCTTTCGGGGAGAAATGCTTAGAGCCGCATCTCGGAAGCGGAGCGTGATGCGAGAAAGGTGTCGATGCTGGCGCGGGTCCCTGATCGCCAGATGCGCTGCAGCGCTTGAGAGAACGCCTCCCGGAAGCGCGGATCATCCGCCAGATGTCCATAGATGTCCCGCATCTGCAGCCAAGTCTCCGGCGCGGATCGGGCCTGTTGCGCCTGCGCGGTAAGCCGCGACCAACTCGGATCGTTCGGCGCGATCGGCTGCCCGCTTTCCGTCTCGCCGTAGCAGTACCGGCACCAGAGCGCACTCACGAGCGCGAGCCCGTCGACTGGCAGCCCGGCCTGCAAGGCATCCCGCAGAGTCGGCAGGATGAATTTCGGCTGGCGGTTCGAGCCGTCGAGGCAGAGCCGGCGAATGGTGTCGCCGATCTTCGGATTGGCGAAGCGCCGCTCGATCGTGCGCTTGTAGTCTGCCAGATCGGTATCAGGCACCGGCGGGACGACAGGGATGACCTCGTCGTCGAGCAGGGCCGAGAGGAAGCGAGCGATCTGAGTGTCCTGCATCGCCTCATGGACGAAGTGGATGTCGAGAAGACCGGCGGGGTAGGCGATCGCCGCGTGGCCGCCATTGAGGATGCGGATCTTCATCAGCTCGAACGGCGCGACATCGGCGACGAACTGCACACCGACCTCTTCGAGGCGCGGGCGGCCGGCAGGGAAATGATCCTCCAGCACCCATTGCCGGAAACCCTCGCAGAAGACCGGGCGGCTGTCCGCGATGCAGAAATCGTCGCGCAGCGCCTGGCGCTCGCGCTCGGATGTCGCCGGCGTGATGCGATCGACCATGCCGTTGGGAAAGGCGACGCACTCGCGAATCCAGCGCGCGTCCGCGGAGGTGATCAGGTCCACGAGCCCCGCAACCGCATCCGCCGTGACATGGCCGTTGCCCGGCAGGTTGTCGCAGGACATCACCGTGAAGGGTCGCAGGCCGGCTGCGCGCCGCCTGAGAAGCCCGGCGGCGATCAGGCCGAAGGCGGTCTTCGGAGATGCCAGGCGATCGGCGGCATCGGCCACGATATCGGGATGGCCGGGATCGAAGGCCTGCGTTGCCGGATCGATGTAATAGCCGCCTTCGGTGACGGTCAGCGAGACGATCCGCGTGCGGGGATCGGCGAGCCGTTCGAGGATCGCGGCCCCATTGCCCGGAGCGACGAAATCGATCATCGCGCCGGTGACGCGAGCCTGCGATCTCTCTGCCTCCTGCGTCACGACCGTCGTCAGGAAATCCTGCGCGGCGAGATCCTGGCCCATTTCGGCGTCGCTCTCGCGCACGCCGGTGCCGATGATCGCCCAGTCATGATCGCGCCCGCGCTCGAATAATTCGTCGAGATAAGCGGCCTGATGCGCGCGGTGGAAATTGCCGACGCCGATATGGACGATGCCGGGGCTCAGTTCTTCCGCGCGATAACTGGGAACGCTAACCGCCGGGCCGAGCTGTCCGAGCGTCGCGCGGGAGAGGCGCACTGCCATGGCTCAGGCCTGCCTAGCCTTGCGCAGCATCAAGGCGAGGTCCGGGCGGTCGCTGGTGATCTGCGCGATCGGCTGGCTGAGCCAGAAATCGAGATCGCGTACCGTATTGGGCACCCAGGCGCCGAGCTTGTCGCGCCCGACGATGCCGACGGCGCGGTCGACGCAGAGCCGCAGCAGCGACTGTTCGACGGCGATGATGCAGCCGAGATCGACGAAGCGTTGCAAGGTCCGATCGACGCCCCCGAAGGCCTCGCAGGAGCGACGGTCGACCGAGGCGAGCCGGCGCATATGCGGCGCCTTCGCCCGGATTTCCTCGATGACCTCCGGGACGAAGCAGGTCAGCACGACGCGCGAGGCCATCTTGCGCGCTTCGACCAGCGCGATGACCTTGTCGAGCAGGCCGGGATAGGGATTGCCGAAGGCATCCATCTTCATCTCGATTTCGAGCTCGATCCCGGTCGGGCCGAAGACGTCGAGCACCTCCGGCAAGGTCGGGATCGTCTCTCCCAGCGTGTCGTCGAGCGTGACCTTGGCGAGCGCCGCGCGCGACAGATGCGCGACCGGCCCCTTGTGATCGGTGGTGCGTTCCAGCAGCGGATCGTGAATCACCATGATCTCGCCGTCGCTGGAGAGATGCACGTCGAGCTCCACGGCGTCGACGCCGAGGGCGCAGACGTTGCGGAAGCCGCTCAGGCTGTTCTCCGCCCAGATGTTGCGCGCGCCGCGATGACCGATGATCCGCATGTCGATGAGCCTTGCTTGCCGGGTGAGCGGTTATTTGCCGCTATCCACCAGCCCCTTCACGAACCAGCGCTGGAGGATGAGGATGACGATGGTCGGCGGCAGCATTGTCAGGAAGGCCGCGTTCATCAGGAGATGCCAGGTCGGCAGCGAGTCGCTCTGCGGCATCAGCTTCTTCAGGCCGATCACGGCATTGGCCATGGCCGGCTCGGTCGTGAGCAGGAGCGGCCAGAGATACTGGTTCCAGCCCATCAGGAAGAGAATGATCGCCAGCGCCACGATGTTCGAGCGCGAGAGCGGCAGCAGGATCAGGCGGAAGAACTGCCAGGGCGTGGCGCCGTCGATGCGCGCGGCCTCGCAGAGCTCGTCAGGGATGGTGAGGAAGAACTGGCGGAACAGGAAGGTCGCGGTCGCCGAGGCGATCAGCGGCAGGATCAGGCCGGAATAGGTGTTGACCAGGTTCCAGTCGAGATCGACCAGCGCCTGGATGCCGAGCCAGGAACCGAGGATGTTGAGCGGCAGCGCGACATTCGCGGCGGATTCATAGGTCGGCACGATGCGCACCTCGATCGGCAGCATCAGCGACATGAAGATCAGCCAGAAGGCCGTCATCCGGAAGGGGAAGCGGAAATAGGTGACGGCGAAGGCCGCGATCACCGAGACCGCGAGCTTCCCGATGGTGATGCCGGTTGCGATAATGAAGGAGTTGAGCAGGAGCCGGCCGAAATTGGCGCTGCTGAGCACCGTCTGCGTATTCGCGAAGAACTGGCTGCCGGGCAGCCAGGACATCGGCACACGCATGATCTCCTGCTGCGTCAGCGATCCGGTGACGAAGACGAAATAGATCGGCAGGCAGACGAGTGCCGCGCCCACCAGCAGGATGAGGTGACAGAGAGCGTCGATGACGGGGGTGCGCTCGTTCATCGCGGGCCTAGACGCTGTAGTTCACGCGGCGCTCCACGAAGCGGAACTGCGCAAAGGTCAGGAGCAGCGCGAGTGCCATCAGCACGACGGATTGCGCGGCCGAGGAGCCGAGATCGAGTGTGACGAAGCCGTCCTGATAGACCTTGTAGACGAGGATCGAGGTGGCGCCGGCCGGGCCGCCGCGCGTGGTCGCGTCGACGATGGCGAAGGTCTCGAACAGCCCGTAGACGAAGTTGATGACGATCAGGAAGAACAGCGTCGGCGCGATCATCGGCAGCGAGATGCGCAGGAAGCGCTGGATCGGCCCCGCGCCATCGAGATAGGCGGATTCGAGGATCGACTGGGGCACCGACATCAGGGCCGCGACGAGGAAGATGTAGTTGTAGCAGATGTGCTTCCACGAGGCGGCCATCACGACCAGCGCGAGCGCATGCCAGGAATTGCGGTTAGGGTCCCAGTCCAGCCCCATCCCCTGCAGCATATGGGCGACGGGGCCGACGCGGGGATTGAACAGGAAGGCGAGCATGATGCCGGCGATCGCGGGCGCGATGGCATAGGGCAGCAGCAGCACGGTGCGATAGGCACCGCGGCCGCGCAGGATGTGGTTCGAGGCGAAGGCCAGCAGCAGCGCCAGCGACAGGGTCAGCACGTTCTGCGCGATCGTGAAGATCAGCGTGACCTGCGCCGAGGACCAGTAGACGTTGCTGCGAAAGAGCCGTTCGAAATTCTGGAAGCCGACCCATTGGGTCGTGGCGCCGAACGGGTCGGTCAACTGGAAAGCCTGGATCAGCGCCCTGATCGAGGGGATGAAGAAGAACAGCAGCAGGATGAAGAGCTGCGGTGCGAGCAGCCAGAAGGGCAGACGCCATTCCTTGAAATGCGCGCGCTTGAGCCCGCTTTCCGCCTGACCATCCTCGGCACCCTTCAGGAAAAGGCGCCGCAGCGGCGAGCGGAGGCGTGGACCGCCTCCACCAGCCGCCGCGGGAAGGCCAGCCGACTTATTTCTTGCCAGCATTGAGCTGCTCGTAGCGACGCAGCGCCTCGTTGCCGCGCGACACGGCATCGTCGAGCGCCTGCTGCACCGGCTTCTTGCCGAGGAAGGCGGCCGAGACCTCTTCCATGATCGCGACATTGATCTGGTTGCTGTTGCCGATGCGGAAGCCGAGCGAATTGTCGCTGGGCGTGCCGCGCATCAGCTGGAGCACCGCGATCTCGCGGGTCGGGTTCTTCTCGTAATAGCCCTGCGCCTTGGCGGCATCATAGGCGGCGGTCGTGACCGGGACATAGCCCGTCGCCTGGTGCCACCAGACCTGGGTGTCGGTCTTGGCGAGGAAGTCGTAGAAGGCGGCGACGGCCTTGTACTTCTCCGGCGTATGGCCCTTCAGGGTCCAGAGCGCGGCGCCGCCGATGACGCTATTGCGCGGCGTGACGCCCTGCTCATAGGGGATTTCCCTCGCGCTCCAGTCGAACTTGGCGGCCGCAACGACGGCGGCGTGCGAAGCGGTGGAGGCGATGATCGTCGAGCACTCGCCGGAGGTGAAGAGCTGGATCGGGATGATGCCCTGGCCGGCGAGCTGCATCACGCCCGACGAGACGAGGCGCTTCATCCGCTCGACCTGGCCGACGAGCTTGCCCTTGTTGAAGACGAAATTGGTGTCGAGCCCGTCCATGCCGTTGCGCTTGGTCGCATACGGGATGTCGTTCACGGCGCTGTAGTTCTCGAGGAAGCTCCACTCGTAGTCGCCGGGGAGCACCATCGCGCATTTCGAGACGCCCTTGGCCTTGATCGCGTCGAGCTGCGGCTCCAGCTCCTGCCAGGTCGCGCCGGGCTTGTCGAAGCCGGCGGCTTTGAAATGGTCGCGGTTGTAGAACAGGATCGGCGTCGAGGAGTTGAAGGGCATCGCCTGCAGCTTGCCGTTGATGGCGAAGTAGCTGACCACCGGAGCGATGAATTTCGAGGTGTCGAGCGGCATGCCCTGCTCGGCCATCAATTCGTTCGTCGGAACGATGGCGCCGGAATTGACCATGGTCAGGAAGGAGCGCTCGTTCGACTGCACGATCTCGGGCTGGCGCTTGGCGCGATAGGCCGCGATCGTGCCGTTCAGGACCTCGTCATAGGTGCCCTTGGCGATCGATTTGACGACGTAGTCCTTCTGCGAGTCGTTGAACTTTTTCACGACCTCGTCGACGCGCTCGCCGAGCGCGCCGCTCATCGCGTGCCAGAGTTCGATTTCGGTTGCCGCCTGCACGGCGGATATCCCCGTCAGCAGCAGGGCGCCTGCGCCCGCCAAAGCACCATAGAAAGGTCGCATGTCAAAGCCTCCCTCATTCGTCTTCTGCGAGCATATGCTCTTTGTTGAAGCATATGCTCGCACACTGGCCTGTTATGTCAACCGTTGGTGACGGGCGGATGACAGCCGCGTGCAATCGCTCGCGCGCGGGGCGGATGAATGAGGTGATGGGTGGGGGTCAGTCCGCGAGCAGGGCGCGGGCGGTGTCCTCGTCGGTGACGAGGCCGTTGATGATCTTGCCGGTCAGGGCGGCGCGCAGCGGCAGGGCCTTGGCCGGGCCCTGGCCGATGCAGATGCGCAGGCGGCTGCTGCCCGGTTCCGGCGGGACGCTGGTGACGCGCAGGTTGGTGCCGCGGTCGAGGAAGCGGCCTTCCGCGTCGAAGACCCAGCCGGTGACTTCGCCGACGGCGCCGTGGCGGACCATGTCGAGCAATTCGCTGCGATTCATGAACCCGTCGCGATAGAGCACGGCGTCCTCGCCGATCTGGCTGATGCCCATGACCCAGAGATCGGCCTCGCCGGCGATGGCGCGGATGCGGCGGATCGACTCGATCTCGACCAGCTGGGCGCGCTCCTCGGGGCTCGACACATAAAGTGGCAGCGGCATCGGGAAATGCTGTGCCTTGGTGATCTCGGCGAGCTTGACCAGCGTGTCGAACGGGCTGGCCGATCCGTCCGGCGAGATCGTTCCGACCAGCGAAACCAGCCGGTGCAGCGGGCAGGACATCGAGGGCACGCGCTCAATGCTGGCGCGCATCGAGCGGCCGGTGCCGAGCGCCATGACCAGGGATTTGCGCGAGCGCAGCCAGCGTTCGATCAGCACGCCGCCCAGCGCGGCGATGCCAGCTGCGCCCGTTTCCGGCGAGCCGTCGGAGGGGGCAACATCGCAATGCAGCAGCTCGAAGCGGTCGCGCAGTCTGGCCGCGAGGTCCATGCAGGTGCTGATCGGATGGTTCATCCGGAAGCTGATCAGGCCCTCGCTGCGGCAGAGCGAGACGAGGCGTTGCGCTGCCGGGCGCGAGATGTTCAGGATCTGCGCGATGTCGTCCTGCGTGCGCCCGGCGATGTAGTAGAGCCAGCCGGCGCGGGCGGCGTCTTCGAGGCGGGTGCTGTCGTTGTCGGCCATCGCGGTCTCAGTGGGGTGCCGGTGCGAGGGCAAGCTCCCGCCAGGATTCGAAGAGGCGGTCGGCTCCGGCTGCCAGCAAGGCCTGGCGCTGGTCGAGCACGGCGAAATGGCTGCCGGCGGCGAGGCCATAGGCCGTCATGCCCGCCGCCTTCGCCGCGGTCACGCCGCTGACGCTGTCCTCGATCACCAGGCAGCGCTCGGGCGCGACGCCGCGCTCGCTTGCCGCCAGCAGGAAGAGGTCGGGCGCGGGCTTGCCGCGCTTCACGCGCGTCGTGCTGAAGATCCGTCCGGCGAACAGGTCCCAGAGTTCGGTCTTGCGCAGGCAAAGCTCGATGCGCTCCTCGTCGCTGGACGAAGCCACGCAATAGTCACTGCTCAGGCCTTCGACGGCATCGCGGACGCCATCGACCGGCTGGAGGTCGCGTCTGAACGCCGCGAAGAGCTGCGCCCTCCAGTCCTGCGTGAAATCAGCCGAGGCCGGGCGCCCGGTCATTCTCTCGTAATCCTCGATGACTGCGCTGGCCGGCCGGCCGAGATAGCGGCGCATGACCGCCTCGAGATCATAGCTCTCGTCGAAAGGCGAGAGAAGATCGACCAGGGTCCGGCAGCTGATGGTTTCGCTGTCGACGAGCACGCCGTCGCAATCGAGGATGACGAGGTCGAAGGGCGGGTGCGGTGAGGGCATCGGACAACAGTTGATTTGAACGGATGCTCACATGAAGAGCATTCGCCCGACAATCTGTCAAACTTCATCTCGGTCAGCGCAGCGTGCGACAGACCTCCGCGGCACGACGCCAGAGGGCGTGGCGCTCGGCATAGGCCGCTACCCTGTCGGGGTGCGGCGTGAAGATATCGGCCTCGCCGGATGGCGGCGTGCAGACCGCCTCCGGACTTTCGTCGGTGCAAGCGAGACGCGCGAGACGCGCCGCCCCGAAAGCCGCGCCGGCTTCGGTTTGCCGGTAGCGCCTCAGCGGTAGGTTCAAGACGTCGGCAAGGATCGCTAGCCACCTATCCGAACGTGCCCCGCCACCGATGGCCATGGCCTCGCTGATCGACGATGCCTCGGCTTCAAGCGCTTCCTTGCCATCCCGAAAAGCGAAGGCGACGCCCTCCAGAACGGCCTGGGTCATGGCTTTGCGATCGGTCTCGTGGCCGAGGCCGGCAAAGAGGCCGCGTATCTGCGGATCGTTGTGAGGGGTGCGTTCACCCGACAGATAGGGCGTGAACAGCACCGGTGACGGTTGCTCGACCTGCGCACGAAGCTCGCTCAGCAACACGGCTTCGGACTGTCCGCAGACCGCGGCCCACCAGTTCAGGCTCGCGGCAGCCGAGAGATGGACCGACATCTGGTGCCAGCGATCGGGCAGGGCATGGCAGAAGGCATGGACGGCGCTGCCGGCGCGCGGTTCGAAGCCGGCGGTGGTGCGCCAGAGCACGCCGGATGTGCCGAGCGACAGGAAGCAGCTATCCGGCGCGACGGCGCCCAGCCCGACCGCTCCTGCGGCATTGTCGCCTGCGCCGCCGGCAAAGAGAGGCGGGGCGTCGAAGCCGAGTTCGTGGCTGAGTTCGGGGCGCATGCGGCCGGCAGGTTGCGAGCCCTCGACGAGGGCGGGCATGTGGCTGCGATCGAGCCCGGTCGCAGCCAGCATCCGGTCAGACCAGACGCGACGGCCGGTATCGAGCCAAAGCGTGCCGGAGGCGTCGGACATCTCCTCGATCGCCTCGCCGGTCAATGCCAGCCTCAGATAGGCCTTCGGCAGCAACACCTTGCGGGTGCGCCGGAAGATGTCCTGTTCGTGCCGGCGAACCCAGAGCAGCTTGGGCGCCGTGAAGCCGGGCATGGCGATGTTGCCGGTGATCGCACGGGAATCCGGCTCGCTCGCTTCGATCCCGGCGCATTCGGCGGCGGCGCGGCCGTCGTTCCAGAGCATGCACGGGCGTAGCGGTTGATCGCATTCGTCCAGCAGAACCGCGCCATGCATCTGCCCGGAGAGGCCGATGCCAGCGCAACGGCGAAAAGCCTCGGGGGCTGCGCTCTTGAGGCCGTGCAAGACATCCAGCGTCGCGGCGATCCAGTCGGCGGGGGCCTGCTCGGACCAGAGCGGGAAGGGGCGGGCGATGGCCAGCTCTCGCGCCACTGAGCCGAGCACATGCTGCCGGTCATCGACAAGCACGGCCTTGACCGACGACGTCCCGAGATCGATGCCGATATAGGTCACATCAGGGCCTGTGGCGCGGGTTCAGCGGAGTCGGGCTTCAGCGATGGTCCGCTGGCAAGTCGCCCGGATAGATCATGCTCTTGACCATACCGTCTTCATTCGACGCATGACGGCGGAAGGCGGCCGGCCCTTCTGCAAGAGGGAAACGATGGCTGACCACGGCCTCGACATCGACCTTGCCGAGCGCCACCAGTTCGATCGCGCGCGGATAGACATGGCCCATCCGGCGCGAGAACTTGATGTTGAGCCCGCGCCTACGGGCTTCCGCGGCCGGGATCACATAGCTGTCGCCGTCAGGGATGCCGACAAGCACGACGCGGCCGCCGATGCGGGCGGCGCGAATGGCGTCGCGGAAACCTTCGGGGGCGTTGGTCGCCTCGATGACGAGGGGCATTCCTTCGCCCTTCGTCCATTCGGCGATGTCGGCGACGCTGGCGCCGGCCTTGTTCGCGCCGAGCTTCAGCGCCAGCTCGCGGCGATGCGGCTGCGGATCGCAGGCCAGGATCTCGCCGACGCCGGCCGTGCGCAGCACCTGCAGGATCAGCAGGCCGATCGGGCCGCAGCCGATCAGCGCCACGCGTTCGAGCAGGCGCGGCTTGGCGAGATCAACGGCATGGATCGCGACGCCGAGAGGTTCGAGCATCACCGCCTCGCTCGGCGAGAAGGTCTCGGGCACCGGCACGATCTGCGATTTCGGCACCCAGATCCGCTCCGTCATCGCCCCGTCATGCGGGGGAGCCCCGATGAAGACGACGTCGGGACAGAGATTGGGATGGCCATTTCGGCAATGCTCGCAACGGCCGCAGGCCTGGTTGGGATCGACGGCGACGAGGGCGCCGCGCGTCAAGCCGAGCTCCGGCAGGTCCTCGGTCAGCCAGCCGCTGAACTCGTGGCCGGGCACGAAGGGCGTCGCGATCACCGCCGAGCCGATGCCGCCATCCTTGTAATAATGCAGGTCGCTGCCACAGAGGCCGACGGCGGCGACATCGAGCAGGGTTTCCCCCGCCGCTCCCTCGCGAAGGTTGAACGGGGCGACGCGGGCATCGCCTGCGGCGTGGAGGAAGATGGCATTGGACATGGAAGTCTGCGCTCGTTTCGCGGAAGGCCTTCGACAAATGTATTTTCTGATTTACATTGGTTTGCGTCAAGCGCGAAACCGCCGCGGCTCTGCGCGTTGTGGGGTGGCCTGAAAGCGATGTAAGCCAGCTTCGAAGACCATGCCGACCGCCTCGCAGGCGGAGCCCATCGCATCAGGATACCGCCATGCCGGAGGAACCGCAGACGCAAGTTCGAGCCGCCTGGCTCTATTACATGGAAGGTTTGACCCAGGCGGAGATTGCGGACCGGCTGAAGATGACCCGCCTGCGCGTCAACCGGCTTCTGGTCGAGGCTCGCAGCAGCGGGCTCGTCAACATCACCATCAATTCCCGGCTGGAGAGCTGCGTCCGGCTGGAGCGCGCGCTGATGGCGCAGTTCGGCCTGAAAGACGCGATCGTCGTGCCCAGCCCCGCCGATCCCGATCAGATCGCAGCGCAGATCGGCAAGGCGGCCGGCGTGTTCGTCTCGCGGGTCATCGAGGAGAACCCCACCGGCGTCTTTGGTGTCGGCTGGGGCGGGACGCTGCGAGAAACCATTCGCCATATCCGCCCCGGGCAGTATCGCGACCTCGCGGTCACCTCGATGATGGGCGGGCTGACCTATGGCATCGAGATCAACACATTCGAGATCGCCAGCCATTTCGCCCGGCTCTGGCAGGCGCAATGCCATTACCTGGCGGCGCCCATCTATGCCGGGGCGCCGCAATCGCGCGACACCATTCTGGCGCAGGACGTGTTCGAGGCAGCCTTCGCCCGGATCAGGGCGACCGATGTCGCGATCCTCAGCGCCGGCGACCTGAGCGAGCGCTCGCTGCTGGTGCGTTATGGCTTGCCGGGCGATGTCCGTGTCGCCGAGCTCACGGAAGCAGGCGCGGTTGGCGATATGCTCGGCCAGTTCATCGACCGCCACGGGCAGGCCATCGCGCATCCGATCAATCGCCGCGCCATCGCGCTCCCGCTCGACGCCCTGCGCCGGATCCCGACCGTGATCCTCGCCTCCGGCGGGATGAACAAGGCGGAGGTCATCGCGGCCACCTTGCGCGGGAAGCTCGCCTCGGTGCTGATCACGGACGAGGATGCGGCGGCGGCCGTGCTGGAGAGCCCGGCGCCGGCCTGACGGGCCGCCGCGTCAGGCGCTGCGGATCGCCTGTAACAGCTCGTCGTGGATCAGGCCGTTCGTCACGACCTTCTCCAGGTCCTCGTCGAGCGAATCCCGGCCGTCGACCGTCGTCACCTTGCCACCGGCTGCCCTTACCAGCGGCATTGCTGCTGCATGCGAGACGATATCGGCCTTGAGGCCGATGAAGGCGTCGAGCCGCCCCGCCGCGACCAGCGACATTTCCAGCCCGCCGGAGACGATGACCCGCACGCCGCGGCACAGGCCGGCGAGACGGCGGATAACATCGCTCGTCCGGTTCGCGTCCTCGGTGCTGTAATGCGAGGTCAGGCAGATCGAGACGACGGCGTCGCTGAGGCGTGTCGTGGCCGAGACGCGCGCCGGTCGGCCATCGACGGTCGCGATACCGCCTTCGGCGAAGCGAGCGGAAAGCCCGAGGAGCGGGGCATGGGTGAGGCCGAGCACGGTGCGGCCCTGCTCTTGATAGGCCAGCGTGACGGAGAACCAGGGCAGGCCAGAGGCGTAGTTCACCGTGCCGTCGAGCGGGTCGATGATCCAGCACGGCGCCTGCTCTGAGCCGGAGAAGCCGGCCTCTTCCGAGAGGATCGCGGCTTCCGGTGTCAGCACGCGCAGGCCGTCGATCACGAGGCGCTCGGAGGCGAGGTCGGCCGCCGTGACCACGTCGTTCAGCTCCTTGCGGGTGACGCCAAGCTCGGCGCCCTGCATCTGCACGAGCACGTCGCCAGCGCGGCGGGCGAGGGCATCGGCCTGGTCGAGCAGGGCGAGAAGGCGTGGTTCGGTCATCGAGCAGGCACCATTTGCGGCTTTCCGGGATAGGCGGGATCGAGCACGAAATCCCGGCGCGGTCCATAGTCGCCGATCGGCTGGAGATGGCTGATCATGCCGAGGCCGGGCTTCCAGACATGGAGCGCGAGCGCCGGCGGCTCCATCACGAAGCGGTTCTCGGTGCCGGGCCTGAGATCGAGGGCGACCTGATGAGCCGTTCCCGGCACGACATAGCCGATGGTGCCGGCGAAGCGCAGCTGGATAGGCCGGTGGTAATGGCCGCAGAGCACACGCTCGATCTCGGGATGGCGAGCGATCAGTTTGGCAAAGCCCGGCGAGACCTTGCAGGGCATGATGTCCATGCCGTCCACGCCGACAGGGAAGGGCGGATGGTGCATGAAGACAAGGGTGGGCTTGCCCTGTCCTTGTGCGAGCTGCTCAGCCAGCCAGGCCTCGCGCGCGGCGCAGATCTCGCCGCCATCCTCGCCCGCGACGACGGTATCGAGCCCGATCAGCCGGACCGGGAAATCGTCGACGACGTAGTGCAGGAAGCCGGTTTGCGGCAGGTAAGGATGGGCCGGGCCTAGTTCCGCTGCGAAGGTGTCGCGGCGGTCGTGATTGCCGGGAATGACATAGACCGGCATCGGCAGGCGCTGCAGCGCCGCGCGAACGATGCCGTATTCCTCCGGAAGGCCGCAATCAGAGAGATCCCCCGTAACCAGAACGCAGTCCGGCCGCGGTTCCAGCTTCAGGATCTCGTCGACGGCCCGCTCGATCGCCGGATTGGTCTCGACGATGCCATAGGCTGGGTTGCCGTGCGGGCGGGCATGGAAGTCGCTGAGCTGGGCGATGATCATTGGGAACGTGTCCGGCAATCGGGAACAGGAGAGCCGCCCGGCCGGGTGAGGACCGGGCGGCATTGAGCGGGCGACGAAGCGCCGCCGCTTACTTCATCAGGGCTTCGGTCTCGGAGACGATGCGCTCGATGCCGGCCTTGGGCTGGATCTCGCCGCGCATCACGCCGGAGACGACCTCGCGCTGCTGGCGCCAGATGCGCACCGAGTTGCCGCCCGGGTAGCCTTCCCACGGCGCGGCGCGGGAGACCTGGCCGTTGATCGTGCGGAAATTGGCGTTCTCCTTGTAGAACGGGCCGAGGAAGGCATCTTCGCCGGCGCGCAGATTGGTCGGCATGTAGCCGGCGGTCTCGACGACGATCTTCTGGGCTTCCGGGCCGGTCACGAACTTGATGAACTCCCAGGCGGCCTTCTGCTTGGCGGTGTCCTTGGCGGTAATCAGCGCGGCGTTGCCGCCGGTCGGCAGCTTGCCCTTGGCCTTGTCGTCAACCGGGAAGAGGGCAGTCTTCAGTGTGAAGCGGTCGCCGATCAGGTCGGTGACCTGGCGCAGGCGGGCCGGGGTGTCGAAGAAGATGCCGATCTTGCCGGCGATGAACTGCTGGCGCGACTGATCCCAGTCGATCAGCGGCATGCCGCCTTCAGTGACGAGGCTGCGCAGCGTCGCGAGCGTCTTTTCGCCAACCTCGCCGCCGAAGGCGACCTTCTTGCCATCGGGAGCGAGCATGGAATGGCCGCCTTGCAGGATCATGCCGCGCCAGAGCCAGTCGTCCGGCCAGTCATGGATGTTGTAGGCCACGCCGGCGGTGTCGCCGCTGCGGATCTTCTTGGCGAGCGCGACCGTGTCGGCCCAGTTATCGGGCATCTTGTCGGGGTCGCCGCCGGCCTTTTTCACCAGTTCGGCATTGAAATACATCAGCGGCGTCGAGGCGTTGAAGGCGAGGCCCGCCTGCTTGCCGGCGACCTGGCCGAGCGAGAGCAGAGCATCGGAGTAATTGGCCTTGCGCCAGGCTTCCGGCTCGGCCTTCAGCAGCGGACCGAGATCGACGACCTGCTTGCGCTTGTCGAGGGTCTCGACGAGTTCGGTGAGCAGGTGGAAGCCGGAATAATAGACATCCGGCAGCTGGTTGGTCACCGAAGACCGCAGCATCGCCTGATGGCCTTCGTCATAGCTCGCGGCCGGCGCCCGGAAATTGATCTTGATATCCGGGTGCTTCTTCATGAATTCCGCGGCGATCGGCTCGTGGAACTTGGCGAAGGCCGGGAAGGCGTAGAGCACGTCGAGCGTGACCTGGGCCTTCGCCGCCGTCGAGGCGAGAAGGGTCAATGCCGCCGCGGCAAGGGCTTTGCCGAGAGGTTTCATGCGTGATCTCCTTGGCATGGACAGCGGAGGGCTGCCGGGTTTCAGTTGCTTCAGGCCTGAACTTTGGGCGGGGGTGCGGCAGTGCTGCCGGCTACTTCACCCCGGTCATGGTGATGCCGTCGATGAAGCGGCGCCTCGCGACGAGGAAGGCGATGACGAGCGGTGCGGTCAGGATCGTCGCGGCGGCGGTCAGCGCGCCGTAATTCGATCCGGTTTCGGCATCGGCGAAGAACATCATTCCGAGCGGCGGTGGCGCGAGCTTGGCGTCGGAGATGACGATCAGCGGCCAGTAAAGATCGTTCCAATGCGCTACCGCCGAGAACACCGAGAAGGCGGCGATGGCCGGCCAGGCGCTCGGCGTGACGATGCGCCAGACGATCTCGAACTCGCTCATGCCGTCGAGCCGGGCGGCGTTGATGATGTCGTCGGGAAAGCTGCGGAAGAACTGGCGGAACAGGAAGATGGCGAAGACCGAGAGGAAAAACGGCACCATCATCGAGAAATAGGTGTTGAGCAGCCCAAGCTGGGCGAGCGCGATATAGAGCGGCATCGCCGGCACCTGCACCGGGATGCACAGCCCGAGCAGGACCAGCACGAAGAGCGCGTTGCGGCCGGGAAAATCGAGCTTCGCCAGCGCATAAGCGCAGGGGATGGCGACGAGAAGCTGCACGATCAGGATTCCCCCACAGAGGATGACGCCGTTCAGCGCGAAGCGCAGCAGGGGAGCCTTCTCCATCGCGAAGCCGTAGTTCTCGAGGCCGTAGAACCGCTTCGGCCAGAGCGAGATCTCGGCGTTGAAGATCTCGGCCGGCGGCTTGATCGAGGTCACCAGCATCCAGATGAACGGCGCCAGCATGAAGATGGCGCCGGCGATCAGCACGCCATGAACCAGAGCCATGGTCACGAAACGGCGCAGCACCGAATGAGTGGGCGTGACCGGAGCGGCAGGGAGCGCGAGATCGGCCATCAGTAGTGCACCTTCTTGTCGAGGGCGAAGGTCTGCACGGCCGAGAAGACGAGGATGAAGGCGAGGAAGATGAAGGTCAGCGCTGCGGCATAGCCGGTGTGGAAGTACTGAAAGCCTTCGAGATAGATGTTGTGGAGCAGCACCTCGGTCGACCCGACCGGGCCGCCGCGCGTCATCACCGCCACCGTGTCGAAGATCTTGAAGGCGGTGATCATCGTGGTGACCAGGACGAACATCGTCGTCGGCCCGAGCAGCGGCCAGGTGATGGTCAGGAAACGGTCGATGCCGCTGGAACAGCCGTCGATATCGGCGGCCTCGTAGAGATCGCGCGGGATCGCGGTCAGCCCGGCCAGGAACAGGATCATGTTGAAGCCGATCAGCTGCCAGATGCCGATCACGGCGAGCGTCGCCAGCGCGGTCGAGGGCTCGCTGAGGAAGGCGATTGGCGCGAAACCGAGCCATTTCAGCAGGCCGTTGACCGGGCCGAGCGAGGGATGGAGCAGGAATTGCCAAACCGTCGCCATGGCGATCAGCGTCGAGGTCACCGGCAGGAAATAGACGACCTCGTAGAAGGAGCGGGTGCGCTTGCGCCGATGCACCAGCACGGCGATCAGCAAGGCGCCGAACACACCGCCGGGCACGACGATGGCGACATAGAGCAGCGTGTTGACGAGCGAGCGCCGGATGATCGGATCGGCCAGCGCCTTCTGGAAATTCGCGAGGCCGACCCAGTCCATGTCGGTGCCGCCGAACTCGTAGTTCGTCAGGCTGAGCCATAGCAGGACGGCGAGCGGCAGCAGGATCGTCAGCAGGAGCAGGATGAAGGCGGGCAGCGCGAAGCCGAGTCCGGTGACGCGCTCGATCCAGAGCCTGCGGCGCGCGGCGGAGGCAAAGCCGGCGGGCGAGGCGAGGGCGAGCGTCATGCGCCGGCCCTCAGCGGCACGACGGAACCGGTCGCAGCACCGGGGCTGCGTGGCTCGATGCGCTCGCCATCGGCGGCGAAAACATGGGCTGCGGCCTCGTCGAAGCAGAGCGTGACCTCGGCAGCCTCGTTGACACCGGCGGCTACGGTCGGCGTCGCGCGCATCGTCACGCCGGCCGCGTCGCGCCCGGCGAGATCGAAATGCAGGATGTACTCGGAGCCGAGATTCTCTTTCCGCCGCAGGCGGGCCGAGAACCAGGCCCGGCCCTGGCCGCCGGGCTCGCCCGAGACGAGGGTGAGCGCCTCGGAACGGATGCCGAGCGTCACCGCCTGTCCCGCGGCGAGCGGAACCGCGAGCGCCAGCGGCCGGCCGAAGAGTTCGAGGCGCCCACCCTGCGCGACCGTCGCCGGCAGCAGGTTGATCGTGGGGCTACCGATGAATTGCGCGACCTTGAGCGACGCCGGCTTCTCGTAGAGCTGGGAGGGCGTGCCCAGCTGCAGCACGGAGCCTGAATCCATCATCGCGACGCGGTCGGACATCGTCATCGCCTCGACCTGGTCGTGCGTGACATAGATGAAGGTCGCGCCGAGGCGCTTGTGCAGCTCGGCCAGCTCCGTGCGCATATGGACGCGCAGCTTGGCGTCGAGATTCGAGAGCGGCTCGTCCATCAGGAAGACGTCGGGGTTGCGCACCATCGCGCGACCGAGCGCGACGCGCTGGCGCTGCCCGCCGGAAAGCTGGGCCGGTTTGCGGGCGAGCAGATGGTCGAGCTGGAGCTGTGTCGCCACTGCCGCGACATCGGCCTCGATGCCGCGCATCACGGTCCTGCGCTGGGCTGAGATCTGCCGCAGTAGCGGCAGGCGCTGCCAGAGCTTGAGCCGCGACATCGTCAGGGGCAGGGCGATGTTCGCGCCGACGCTCATATGCGGATAGAGCGCATAGGACTGGAAGACCATGGCGACGCGGCGCTCATGCGGGCGCAGATGGTCGACGCCATTGCCGCCGATCGCGACGCTGCCGCCGTCCTGATGCTCCAGTCCGGCGATGATCCGGATCAGCGTCGATTTCCCGCAGCCGGACGGGCCGACCAGCGTCAGGAACTCGCCATCGGCGATATCGAGATCGACGCCGCCCAGGACCTTCGTCGGTCCGAACGATTTGGCGATCGAGGAGAGTGTGACCTTGGCCATGGCTTCGCCTTTCTGCGGCCCTGCGGGCTCATCGTTGGGCGTGTTTCGGCCCGGCGCCCGCTGGCGGCCGGGAGGCGTTTCAGGCAGCGCGCGGCGGGTAGACCTCGTGGATCACGTCGTCGATCCAGAGCGTCTTCAGCGCGGATATTTCGTGGATCTCGGCGGAGAAGTCCCGTCCGTCGAAGACATAGGAGACGGCACCGAGCGTCGTCGTACCGGCCATGCCCGGCTGCAATTCGGGACCCACGACGAAGCCGGATGAGGGCCCCCAGATGTAGCGCGTGCTGGCGATCGTGAAGTCATGCGCGCGGTGCAGGTGGCCGCTGGCGACGAAGGCGACCTCGTGGCGACTGATGAGATCGAGCAGATGCGCGCGTGGCCGCGGCGGAACACTCCAGTAGCCCATGTCGCCCTCGTCGGGCGCCTGGACGAAAAGCGGGCGGTGCAGGAACCAGCCGAGCCGGCGTCCTTGCGCCCCTGCGATCTGACGGTCGAGCCAGTCGAGTTGGCGCTTTTCCTCGGCCTCGTCGCTGCCGAACAGCATCGAGTTGAGGCCGATCAGTCGCCAGTCTTCGAGATCGCGGACCCAGAAGTCTTCGCCGAGATGCTGGCGCCAGCGCCCGAGGCGGGCGTCGTTCACCGGCTGATGCGGATGATAGGCCTCGCCGACGTCGTGATTACCGGGGATGCTGAGCACCGGCACGCCCAGCGTATCGAGCAGGGCGCGGCAATGACGCATGTCCTCGTCGATATCCGCGCCATCGACCGTGACGTCGCCGGTATGGATGACGAGGTCCGGCGCCTGTGCGGCGAGCCAGTCCGTCAGCGGAGCCCAATTATCGGCGAAATGCCGCTTGGTCGGACTCAGATGCGTGTCGGAAATCTGCACGATACGCTGCATGTTCCCTCCGGAATTCGCCACTTCATCGGGCGACCGTCTCATCCCGGTGCGAGCGCCGGGCAGCGGCTTTGCCTTGGATCATACAAATGAATGTTTGATGACACAATTGTATTTTAAAGGTTCATTCACCTCGCTGCGGCCGAAGACCGTTGCCGGCTAGAGATCCGTGCTCTGCGGCAGGATCACGAGGTCGCGGATCGTGACGTTGCGCGGGCGGGTCAGCATGAAATGCACGGCCTCAGCCACCTCTTCGGCCTCGATCAGGCCGCCGCGGGCGCGTTCGGCATCGAGCTTTTCCTTTGGCCAGTCGGCGATCAGCGCTGTCACCACCGGGCCGGGCAGGACGGCGCCGACACGCAGGCCGTGCGGAATGACCTGGCGGCGCAGCGTGTGGACGAAGGCCTGCACCGCATGTTTCGAGGCGGTGTAGATCGGCTCCCAGACCACCGGGACGACGCCGGCGACCGAGCTGGTCACGAGGATGTCGCCGGTCTTGCGGGCGATCATATGCGGCAGCACGGCGTGGATACTGCGGAAGACGGCGTTGACGTTGAGATTGAGCATGCGGTCCCAGGCATCTGGATCACCTTCGCTGACCGGCCCCCCGACATAGGCGCCGGCATTGGCATGGAAGATGTCGAGCGGCCCGGCCTTGTCGAGAATCTCAGGCAGCATGCCGGCGACGGAAGCGGGATCGGTCAGGTCGACGACGAGCGGAATGGCATGGGGGCCGAGAGGCGCGCAGACCTTCGCGAGGGCCTTACTGTCACGGTCGATGAGGACGACGCGCAATCCGGCGGCAAGCAGCCGTTTCGCGCAGGCGAGGCCGATTCCCGAGGCCGCTCCGGTGATCGCGGCGGTCTTTCCGGTCAGGTCCTGGGTCACGTTGAGGTCTCCGGTCGAGCTTGATGACGCACGGGCCGCATGAGGTCGCGGGCCGTATGGGCCGCCGTCTGCAATGTTTCGAAAGCGGCGAGGCGGCCTGCGTGCAGGTCGGCGATGTCGCCTGCTGCCGGTGTGAAGATGGCGGCGCCCGACGCCATCCCGGTCATGGCCTCGCCAAGGCCGGGAAATGCCTTCGCGGCTGTAGCCGCGAGCATGGCGGAGCCCAGCAGGACGGGGTCGACATCATCCGGCGCCAACAGCGGCAGCCCGGCGCAATCCGCTAGCAATTGCCGGATCAGGGGCTGGCGTCCCGCGCCGCCGCTCAGCACGATCGCCTCGATCATCGCGCCCTTGGCCCGGCTGGCCTCGATGATCTGGCGCAGGCCATAGCCGATGCCGGTGAGGCCGGCGACATAGAGCGCGACGAGATTGTCGAGGTCGCGCTCCATGCCGAGCCCAACGATCACGGCCCGTGCCTGCGGATCGGCATGGGGCGAGCGATTGCCGAGGAAGTCGGGCACGACGATGATCTCGGCGGCGAGGCGGGCTGCCTCCGAAGGCGAGGCGGCATGCCGAGCCGCCTGTGCCGCGAGCCAGTCCGGTAGCGAAAGGCCCTCGGCTTCGGCAAGGCGCTGCGCCTCCGGCGCCGCGGGATGAAAGCCGATGAGCTGCTCGATTGCGGCGCCGGCGCCGGATTGTCCGCCTTCGCTGAGCCAGAGGCCCGGCGCCATCGCCGAGAAATAGGGTCCCCAGATGCCGGGGATGAAGATCGGCTCTGCGCTGCTCGCCATGGTGCAGGCCGAGGTGCCGAAGACATAGGCCATGCGGGTCAGCGCCGTGCCGTGTGGCGAGCGCACGCCGACCGAGCCGACCCCGCCGGCATGGGCGTCGATCAGCCCGGCGGCGACGGCGGTGCCGGTGTTCAGGCCGAGTTCGTTGGCGGCCTGTTCGGTCAACCCTTGTGCGAGAGCGCTGCCGCCCGGAACGATCTCGGTGCCGATCCGTGAGAAGCCGTCATCGGCGAGATCGCCGAGGCCGATCTGCCGGAAATAGCTCGCATCCCAGCGCCCTTCATGAGCGAGATAGGTCCATTTGCAGGTGACCGTGCAGATCGAGCGCGCCAGCGAGCCGGTCGCGCGCCATGTCAGGAAATCCGGCAGGTCGAAGAATTGCCAGGCGGCGTCGTAGGTCGTCGGAAGATTCTCGCGCAGCCAGAGCAGCTTGGGCGTTTCCATCTCCGGCGAGATCGTGCCGCCGACATAGGCGAGGACCGGATGGCGCGTCGCGTTGATGCGTTCGGCCTGCTCGATGGCGCGGTGATCCATCCAAACGATGACATCGCGGTTCGCGTCGCCATGCGGGCCAACCGGGAGGGGCTTCCCGCCCGGCCCGAGCACGACCAGCGAACAGGTCGCGTCGAAGCCGATGCCGGTGATGTCGTCCGGCGCGAGCCCGGCTTCCGCCATCGCTTCGCGCACACTGGCGCAGACTGCCTGCCAGATATCCGCGCTTGACTGCTCGGCGATATCGGGCCCGTCACGATAGAGCGCGATGTCGCGCTTCGCTGTCGCGAGCATGCGCCCTTGCTCGTCGAAGATGCCGGCCCGGGCGCTGCCGGTGCCGACATCGATGCCGATGAAATGCCCGGGCATATCAGGCGGCGGCGCGGTTCGGCGGCCCGGCGCGCGTGCCGTCGGGATTGCGCAGATAGACGCCACGCTCAAGCTGCTGGCGGCGCAGTTCTCCGACATCGATATCGGCCGGCGGGCGGTTGCCGCGCACGGAGATCTTGGCGGCGCGGCCGGCAGCTTCTCCCATCGCCATGCAGGTTGCCATGACGCGGATCGCGCCCATCGCTTCGTGCGTCGCTGAGATGCTGCGGCCGGCCACCAGCAGGTTGCCGATCTTCTGCGGCACCAGCGAGCGATAGGGGATGTCGTAACAGTCGCCGCACCAGATCAGGGTGCAGCCATCGTCCGACGGGCGGTGGATGTCGATCGGATAGCTCGCGACCGCGATCGCGTCGTCGAAATGCGTGCAGGCGAGCACGTCCTCCTGCGTCATCACATATTGGCCGCGGATGCGGCGCGTCTCGCGGATGCCGAGGAAGGGGGCGGTCTTGGTGAAATAGGCCTTCTCGAAACCCGGCACATAGCCGATGAGATAGGCGACGATGTCGTCGATCTGGGCGCGGCCCTCGATCTCGCCCTTGGTCAGGCTGCGGGCGTCCGTGCCATCCGTGCCCTTGACGCGGGTCATGTTGATCCAGACCTCGCCCTTCTTCAGCCCTGTGATGATGATCGTGCGCTCGTTCGGGATCTGCAGATTGCGCTCGGCCTTGGCCTTCGCCATCAATTCGCGCATGCCGACGACGATGAATTGGTGGTTCTGGCCGAAATACTCGGCCGGGATGAAATCGGTGAGATAGGTTCGCGCGGCCGGCGGGGCATTGGCGATGGAAAGTCTCAAGGCATCGGTATCGACACCGGCGAGGCAGAACATCAGCGTCGGCGGCTGCATGCCGCCCTCGGCATTGCCCTTCTCGGTCGGCACGCCGGCGCTGTAGGCGACGTCGGCATCGCCGCTGCAATCGATCACGACCTTGGCGAGGATGGCGGTGCGGCCGCTCTTGCTCTCGGTGATAACGCCGCGGATCGTGTCGTTCTCGACCAGGGCGCCGGCGAAGAAGGTGTAGAACAGCACGTCGACGCCGGCCTCCGTCAGCATCTCCAGCGCCACCGTCTTCACCGCCTCGGGCTCGACCAGCGTAATGCCCATATGGAGCGGGCAGGGCCGGTGCTCGCTCGCGCCCTGGCGTTCCCGGCGTAGCCGCTCGATGAATTTCTGCGGCAGGCCGTCGATGATCTGGTTGCCCTTCTGGCCGAGGAAACCGAGCACCGGCAGGCCGATCGTCATGTTGCCGCCGACGAAGCTGCGGCTCTCGATCAGCCCGACCTGCAGGCCGTCCTCGGCTGCCGCGAGCGCAGCGGTGAGGCCCGATGGGCCGCCGCCGACGACGAGCACGTCATATTCGGCGGAGACGGGGATGGGGCGGGCCGGCTCTTCGATGAAGCGGGTCGCGGCGGTCGACATGGCTAGGTTCCTTCAGGGTGCAACGAATGAAGCGAGCGCCTGCGGGGCGGAAGCCCCGCAGGTCGAAAGGGTGATCAGGCCGGCATCATCGGCTTGACGCGCTCGATGATCGCGGAGACGGCATCCTTGACCGGCTTGCGGCCGAGCACGGCGAGTTGGACCTCCTCGAGGAAGGTCGCCTGGGCGCGGGCGGCTTCCGGGAAGGGCGGGAAGGCGCCGCGCGCCGTCGCCAGAACCTTGGCCTCGACGGCAGCCAGCGCATTGCCGGCCTTCAGCTTCTCGTCGGCATAGGTCGAGACGCGCACCGGGCCGTTGCCGTTCAGCGCCATGCCCAAGGTCACGCGCTTGCTGGAGACCTCTTTGATGAAGCTCCAGGCCAGAGCCTTGTCCTTCGCGTTCTTCGGGATCGACATCGCCCAGGCCTCGACGACCGAGGCCATCGGCATCTTGCCCTGGATCGCCTTTGAGCCGGGGAAGGGGACCGCCTTGATCTTGCCGGGAAACTTGCTCTGCTCGGCATTGTTGAGCTGCGCGCCCCGCGCGAAGGGCAGCACGGTGAAGGCGGCGCGGCCCTGCTGCAGCCAGGTGACCTGGTCGTCATTCTTGGTCGTGGCGTAGCTGCGCGGCAGGCTGCCGCTTTCGAACATAGCGCGCAGAGCGCCCAGCCCCTGCTCCAGCGCCTCGCGGTTCGGCACCAGCTTGAGATCGGGGCTGATGAAATCGCCGCCATAGGCGCGGGCGAACATCACGGGAAAGACGGCGAGATCGCTGGCCAGCACCATGCCGGTGACCGGCGTGCCGGCCTTGGAGGTGAAGGTCGTCTTCTTCGCCTGCTCGATCAGCTCTTCCAGAGTCGTCGGCGGGGCGGAGATGCCGGCCTCCTCCAACAGCGCTTCGTTGTAGAACAGGCCTTGCGTCGCATGGCGGACCGGGATGCCGATCAGCTTGCCGTCGACCGTCATGCCCTGCACGAGGCCTGACGCGATGTCGCCGAAATCCTCGATCGCGTCCTTGTCCTGATAGGGGCCGAGCGGTTCGAACAGCGCGGCGATCTGCGATGTCGGCCGGTTGTCGATGAGATAGCCGACACCGTACTCGGTCTCCTTCAGGCTGGCCTCGCGGAAGAGCCGATCCTGCAGCGGGTTCGAGTCGAAGGTGGTGAAGGCGCTCTCGGCATCGTTGGCCTTGCGCCAGGCGGCCATCAGGTCGCCGTCGCCGCTTCCGAGCACGGTCTGGTGGACCTTGTGGCTGAGCACGTTCAGCGTCTTGCCCGCGGCGAGCGCTGGTCCGACCGCGAGCGCGGCGGCTGCGCCTGTGGCTCCGGCGACGAAAGCGCGGCGGGTGAGCTTGGTTTCCGGCTTATTCGACATGGCTTCCTCCCTCTTTCTAGTTGGCTACCCCTTCGTCGAACCGGCGGTGAGGCCGGCCACGAGGTAGCGGTTCATGAAGACGACGAAGATGAGGACGGGCACGAGCTGCACCGTCGCGGCGGCGAAGAGGATCCCCCAGTCGACGCCGTCGATGGAGCCGATCATCTCGGAGATCACGAGCGGGGCGGTCTTGGCCTTGGTCGCGGTGAAGATGAAGGCGAAGAGAAACTCGTTCCACGAGAACACGATCACGAAGACCGCGACGGCGAGCACGCCGGGCATCGCCAGCGGCGCGATGACCTTCCGCAGGATGGTCATGCGGCTGGCGCCGTCCATCGCGGCGGCCTCGTCCAGCTCGCGCGGGATTTGGTCCATGAAGGTGCGCATCAGCACCGTGCCCAGCGAGACGAAGAATGTCGCGTAGAGCAGGATCAGCACGAGATGGGTGTCGCTGAGCCCGAGCCAGTTGACGATCGGGAAGAGCGGCAGCGTCACCACGATCGGCGGGATCAGCCGGACGATGATGAGCCCGAGCAGGCTCGCGCCGAGCCAGCGCCCGGAATTGCGCGAATAGACATAGC
This sequence comes from Allobosea sp. 05L423, assembly GCF_056397745.1. Taxonomy (NCBI): domain Bacteria; kingdom Pseudomonadati; phylum Pseudomonadota; class Alphaproteobacteria; order Hyphomicrobiales; family Alloboseaceae; genus Allobosea; species Allobosea sp. 05L423. The sequence goes on from NZ_JBFTOA010000029.1 coordinate 24,805, forward strand.
CGGCACAGGCGCTGGCGACGATGGCGAGCAGCGTCGCGCCGACCGTGATCAGCAGGCTGTTGAGCAGCCCTTCGAAGAATACGCCCCACGAGCGCCAGAGCTCGGCATAGTGCTTGAACGTCGGGGTGAACAGCCATTTCGGCGGCACCGCGAAGATGTCCTGGCCGGGCTTCAGCGAGGACATCGCGATGAACAGGATCGGGAACAGCGACCAGAACAGGATCGCGGCGACGGCGAGTGCCTTTCCGGCGCCAATGAGAAGTCGCTCAGTGCGCATGGGCGACGCCTCCGCGCTTGAGCAGGAAGACATAGGCGCCGGCGAGCAGCAGCGAGGCCAGCACCATGATCCAGGCGGTTGCTGCGGCCGGGCCGAAGGCGTTGAAGCTGAAGGCCTCCTGATAGAGATAGATCGCCACGACCTCGGTCGAGCGGGCCGGGCCGCCCTTGGTCAGAAGCCAGGCCTCCGAGAACAGGCGAAAAGCGAAGATGTAGCGGAAGAGCAGGGCGATCAGCATCGCCGGGGCTAGCAGCGGCAGTGTGACCTGTCGGAACGCCTGCCAGCGCGATGCGCCGTCGATCCGTGAGGCTTCGTAGAGCTCAGCTGGAATGGCGAGGCGTGCCGCGTAGACGATCACGAAGGTAAAGGGCAGGTGCAGCCAGATCGTCAAAAGGCCGATCAGGACCATCGCGTGCGAGGGCTCGAAGGACCAGTCGAGTGAGGGCAGGCCGAGTGCGTGCAGGGCGAGCGTGATCGGCCCGGCATCGGGATCGAACAGGAAGCGCCACATCACCACGGCGGTGACCTCGCTGACCGCATAGGGCGCGAGCACGGCGACGAGCAGGAAACGGCGGAAGGGCAGGCCGCTGGCAAAGAGCAGGGCCATGCCAAGGCCGACGGCGAGTTCCAGATGGACGGCGACGACGACGAGGACGACGGTGTTCCAGAGCGCGCTGTGGAAGGCGGGATCGGTGAGGACACGCCAGTAGTTCTGCAGGCCGACGAAGCGCGGCGCCTGGCCGAAGCTCGACGTGTTCAGGCTCAGCCAGACGACATAGAGCGACGGCAGTACGATCACGCTCAGGATGAGCAGATGCACCGGCGCAAGCAGCGGCAATAGTCGTGCCGTTCGTTGAAGCTGCACGCGTTTCCTCCAAGAATTCTTTGCTCCAGGCTCTATCGGCCCGGTGGCTCGGACGCAGGGCGCCCGTCGTCGGTCTTCGTCAGTGCACCGCCTTGGCGGTGCCGCTCGGCCTCTCCGGATTTGGAAGCGGATCGGGATCGCGGCTGCCGCCGCGTTCAGCGGTGGCGGCCAGATCCCTCACGGAATCGCGGGCCTGCAGGCTGGTCTGCAGCACGGAATGCGTCGGCGGCGCCATGTCGCCGGCCATGCGGGCGCGCAAGCGGTTCCAGGCGGCTTCCGCGATTTCGGCAATCGGCTGACGGATCGCGGTGACACCAGTCTTGCGGGCGCTCATCCAGGGATAATCGTCGAAGCCGACGACCGAGACCGGGTCAGGAATGTCCATGCGCATTCGGGCCAGCGCCGAAAGCGTACTCAGCGTCGTGACGTTGGTGAGCGCGATCACCGCGCTCGGCTGCGGGTGGCGTTCGAGCCAGTGCAGAAAGGCTGCGGCGCCGCGATCGGCATTGGAGCCGAGTTCGATCACGGTCGGCTCGCGGCCGAGTGTGCTGCGGATCAATTCGCAGGCGCCGCGGACGCGCTCGCGGATCGGCGAGATGGCGAGGCTGGAGGCCGCGACGAGGATGTCGCGATGACCCTTGGCGAGGAGGTGCCGGGCAGCGATCTCGCCGGCCTCGCGGTTGTCGATCGCGACGGTATCGACGAGCGAGCCCTCGGGCGGCACGCGGTCGGCGAACACGATCGGCAACCGCCCGATCTTGTTGCGCAAGGCGTCCGGAACCGCATCGGAACAGGGCACGGCGATCAGCCCGGACGGGCGCCAGGCCAGCAAGGTGCGCAGCCGCGACTGCTCCAGCCCGAGATCGTCGCGGGAACTGGCGACGAGGATATCGTAGCCGTCCTTCTGCGCGAGCACTTCGAGCTGCGAGACCAGGGAGGTGAAGAAGACGTCGTCGAGATCGGGCACGAGGACGCCGACGACGTGGGCCTGGCCCGAGCGCAGTTGCGATGCGGCGCGGTCGACCTGATAGGCCAGCTCGTCGGCGGCCTTGAGCACGCGCGCGCGCAAGTCGGCATTCACCGGCTTGTTGCCGCTGAAGACGTTCGAGACGGTCGCGATCGAGACGCCTGCGCGGGCGGCGACATCCCGGATCGTGACGCGGCCATTGTCCATCGGAAAGCCTGTTAAACGTTTTACAGAAAAACGTTTAACAGGGGTGAGCGCGCAAGACAAGCGCGCTTCGAGTCAATGTCGCTATGGCGGCGGCTAGAGCCCGTTACTGGCCCTAAGCGGCCCCTTGAGACGTCCGCCTCGGAGCAGATCAACTTTCGATCCCGTCTGCTGGCCGAGGCCGGTCAAGGGTATCGCTCAATCCCTTGCCGGATCGATCGGCGCGATCCGCCCAATACCGCGCTCCAGCACAGCGCCAGCCTCCAACAGAAGCTGATCGCCGAAGCGTGGAGCGAGCAGTTGCACGCCCATGGGCTTGCCCGGCACGGTGCCGACCGGCACGGATAGTCCAGGCAAACCGATCGTCGGCGTGCCCATATAGGGCGCGGTGACGGCGTAGAACCAGTCGGTGTCCATCTTGCCGGAGACGTCGAGATCGTCCTCCATCGGCTTCACCCAGCTCACGGCGGTGAGGACCAGCGGCCAGTCCTCCATGAAGAGCTGCCATTTGCGGGCGAGCCGGGCGCGCTGCGCCAGCCCCTCCAGCAGGCCGTCGCGCGTATCGACGACCGGCACGCCTTCGAGCTGGATCTCCAGCATCCTCTTCATCTTCCAGTCGCCATGGGCTTCCATGAGCTGACCGAGCCCCCCGCGCATCTCGTTGCCCAGGATGAGGCGCCAATGCTCCACCAGCTCGCGGAAGGAAGGCGCCTCGACCTCGGCCACCTCGTAACCTGCATCGGCCAGAATGGCGGCCGCCTGGCGGATGGCGGCCGTCACCTCGGGATCGACCGGGCTCTCCTGCGTCTCCGCGACGACTGCGACCTTGCGGGGCCTGTGGGTGAGCGGGCCGAAGATGTCGCCGGCCGGGATCTGCCAGATGTCGTTGGGGTCGCGCCGGCTGAGCACCTGCATGGCCAGCCGGATATCCTCGATCGAGCGGGCGAGCGCGCCCTGCACCGCCATCAACTGCGAGACGATCTTGCGCTCGGGCATGGACAGGCTGGTGCCGGGAATGAGCCCCGCCGTCGGTCGCAGACCGTAGACGCCGCAGCAATAGGCGGGATGCCGGACGGAGCCGCCGATATCGTTGCCATGGGCGATCGCGCCGATGCCGGCGGCCGCAGCGGCCCCGGCGCCGCCCGACGACCCGCCGCAGGTCACCGCACGGTCATGTGGGTTGAGCGTCGCGCCATGCAGGTCGTTGCTGGTGAAGGCGCGCATCGAATAGCACGGCGTGTTGGTGCGGCCGATGATCGGCGTGGCGCCGGCCCGCAGCGCGGAAACCGTGGAGGAATCCTGTTCCGCCTTGTGGTCCTTGTTGGCGACGACGCCGTTGGTCGTGGCGCGGCCCTTGTAATCGACATTGACCTTGATCGTGACGGGCACGCCATGGAGCGGGCCGGCCGGACCATCGCGACGCAGCGCCTCGTCGGCGGCCCGTGCTTCGGCAAGCGCAGCCTCCGGCAAGGCGTCGACGACGGCATTGATCGCGGGGTTAGCCTGTTCGAGCCGCGCCAGGGCGCTCTGCGTCGCCTCGACCGAGCTGATCCGCCCCGCCGAAATCGCCGCCGCCAGCTCGGCGGCCGTCCATTGCCAAAGTTCGCTGCTCACGGTCTCTCACCTTGTCGCTCGTATCCGACGAATCTCTGTGGGCCTCTCGCGAGGATCACGCCAGCGCCTCCTGCGCGGCGCGGGCGGCGAAGAAGGCCCGTCCCGGCACGGCTTCGAGGAGCCGCTTCGTATAGTCGCTATGCGGGTGCTCGAAGAGCTCCTCCGTCGGGCGGTCCTCCTCGACCTGGCCCTGCCGCATCACCAGGACCCGGTCGGCGATCTCGCGGGCGACGCGCAGGTCGTGGGTGATGAAGACCATCGCCAGCTTCATCTCGGCCTTCAGCCCGTTCAACAGGTCGAGGACCTGCGCCTGGATCGAGACATCGAGCGCCGAGACCGCCTCGTCGGCGATCAGGATCTCGGGCTGGAGGGCGAGCGCCCGTGCGATGCAGATGCGCTGGCGCTGCCCGCCGGAGAACTCATGCGGGAAGCGGTCCAATGCCTTGCGGCTGAGGCCCACGCGGTCCAGCCACTCTCCGGCCAGCCGCTCTGCCTCGGTACGGCTGGCGCCGAAGGCCATGGGACCGCGACAGATGCTCTCGCCGATCTTGAGGCGGGGATCGAGCGAGGAATAGGGGTCCTGGAAGATGATCTGGGCCTTGCGCCGGAAATTTCGCAGCGCGGCGCCGTTCATGGCGCGGACGGAGGTCCCGTGCCAGAGGATCTCGCCGGAATCCGCCTCGATCAGCCTGAGCAGGATGCGCGCCAGGGTGGATTTGCCGGAGCCGCTTTCGCCCACGACCGCAAGCGTGTCTCCCGCCGCCAGGCGGCAATTGACGTCGCGTGCCGCGACCACCTCGCGCGGTTTCGCGAACAGCCCCTGCCGTGTGACGAAGCGCTTCTGGAGATCGCGGATCTCGAGGATGGGCGGTGCCGGTTCGGCCGCCTTGCGGAAGGCCCCGCGGCCGGGGACCGCGTCGCGCAGCATCCGCGTATAGTCCTGCGTCGGATTGAGCAGCACGGCATCGGCGCTGCCGGCCTCGACGATCTTGCCGTGCTGGAGCACGACGACCTTGTCGGCGATATCCGCGACGACGCCGATATCATGGGTGATGAACAGCACGCCCATGTCGTGGGTCTTCTGCAGATCCTTGATCAGGTCGAGGATCTGGCGCTGCGTCGTGACGTCGAGCGCAGTGGTGGGTTCGTCCGCGATCAGGAGCTTCGGGTTGTTGGAGAGCGCCATGGCGATCATCACGCGCTGGCGCTGCCCGCCCGAGAGCTGGAAGGGATAGGCCTTCATCAGGCGCGGCGGATCGGGCAGGCCCACCTGAGCAAACAGCTCCTCGACCTTGGCGGTCACCGCTGCCTCCGCGAGGGAGGGTCGGTGGGTGCGGATGGCTTCGGCGACCTGCTCGCCGACGCGCTTCAGCGGGTTGAGCGCCGTCAGCGGCTCCTGGAAGATCATCGCGATGCGGTCGCCACGCACCGCGCGCTTCTGCGTAGGCGGCAACCCGGCGAGGTCGCTGCCCTCGAACATCAGCGCGCCGCCGTCGATCCCGATGCCCGGCGGCAGCAGGCCCAGGATGGCATGGGCGATCATCGACTTGCCGGAGCCGGATTCGCCGACCAGGCAGACGATCTCGTTTCCGGATATGTCGAAGGAGACGTTCGAGACCGCATGGGTGCGATCGCCTCCGGCCGGCAGGGCGATGGAGAGGTTCTCGACCGAGAGCAGCGTCATGAGCGCGCGATCCGCGGGTTGAGGGCGTCGTTCAGGGCTTCTCCGATCAGGTTGATGGCGACGGCGGTCAGCAGGATCGCCAGGCCCGGAAACAGGCTTGCCCACCACGCCTGGCGGATGACGGTGCGGCCGGCGCCGATCATGTAGCCCCAGGACATGTAGTTGGGGTCGCCCAGCCCCATGAAGCTCAATGCCGCCTCGATCAGGATCGCCGACGCCACCGCCATTGAGCCGGTGACGATGATCGGCGAGATGGCGTTGGGGATGATGTGGCGAAGCAGCACGGAAACGGCGCTCTGGCCCTGGCAACGCGCCGCCTGGACGAACTCGCGCGCCGCGATGCTCTTCACCTGGATGCGGGTGAGGCGGGCCAGCGGCGGCCAGCTCACCAGCCCGATGGCAAGGATGATGGTGCCGATCGACGGGGTGAGAATGGCGACCAGCAGGATCGCCAGCACGAAATTGGGGATGGTCTGGAAGATCTCGATGAAGCGCACGATCAGATGGTCGACGGTCTCGCCGGCGACGCCGGCGATGGCGCCGAGCGTTACGCCGAGCAGCAATGCGGCGAGCGTCGAGACGATGCCGATCATCAGCGAGACGCGGGCGCCGTGCATGATGCCCGCCGCGATGTCGCGCCCCATCGTATCCGTACCAAGCACGGCGCCGTCGGTTCCCGGCGGGCGCAGCGGCGCGCCCGCCATGTCCCATGGCGATGCCGGATAGACGAGCGGCGCTAGCGCCGCTGCCAGAATGACGATGGCGAGAATAGCCAGCCCGAGCAGGCCGGCGGGATGGCGCAGAAAGGTCTTGAGGCTGTCGTTCATCGTCTCATCTGACTGCGAGGCGGGGGTCGACCAGCCGATGGATCAGGTCGGTCAGCAGGTTCACGAAGATCACCAGCACTGACATCACCAGGAACAGGCCGAGCAGGACCGGGTAGTCGCGGCTGGTGACGGCGTCGAAGGTCAGCCGCCCGAGCCCGGGCCAGGAGAACACGGTCTCCACCACCACGGCGCCGCCGATCATGGCGCCGACCTGGATACCGGCGAAGGTGATGACCGGCAGCGAGGCGTTGCGCAGCATGTGGCCGCGTAGGACCGCGCCTTCCTTCAGCCCCTTGGCGCGGGCGGTCTTGATATAGTCCTCGGCGGCGACCTCGATGACGGAGGCGCGCATCAGCCGGGCATAGATCGCCATGTAGATGGCGCCGAGCGTAATGGCCGGCAGCAGCAGATGCTTCGCCACGTCGAGCGCATTGCCCACCCGGCTCAGCTCCCCCGCGCGCATGTCGACATAGCCGAAGGCCGGCAGCCATTCGAGCTGGATCGAGAACAGCAGCACCAGCATCAACCCGAGCCAGAACACCGGCGTGGCGTAGAGCACGAGCGCCAGCAGCGAGATGGCGAGGTCGGACCATTTGCCGTGCCGGATGCCGGCGAGCGCGCCGAGGATGACGCCGCCGCCGAGCGAGAGCAGGAAGGCAGAAAGCGTCAGCAGCAGCGTCGGCCCCAGCCTTTCGCCGATAAGCTCCTGCACCGGCCGCCGCAGGCGATACGAATAGCCTAGATCCAGCGACGCCACTTTGCCGAGATAGGCGCCGAGCTGGGCGATGTAGGGCTTGTCCAACCCGTATTCGGCCCGCACCTGGCGCAGGAAGACTTCGTCGGTGGCGCCCGACTGGCCGGCGATCACGGCCGCCGGATCACCCGGCGCCGCCCGCACGAGAACGAAGTTGATCGTCGCGATGACGAAGATCGTGACGATGATCCCGGCCAGTCGGGAGAGGACGCTGCGCAAGCTCATCTCAAGCCCAGCGCGCCCGCCCGAAGGTTCCGTTCACGCCGATCGCGCTGTCGATCAGGTTCTGCAGCCGCGCGTCATGGATGGTCGGGAACTGCTGTTCGGTCATCCACAGCACCGGCAGATCGTCGGCCAGGATCTTCTGCACCTTGCTGTAGAGCTCGGCACGCTCCTTATCCGAGGTCAGCACCGCGGCGCGGTCGAACAGGTCGTCGACCTCCTTGTTCGAGTAACCCTGGGTGTTGGTGAACATCACGCCCTTGCGGATGTTCGAGCTGATATAGCTGCGGGCGACGCCCAGCGCGGGATCGCCGTTCTGGTAGAGCATGTTCGAGGTGGTCTCGTAGTCCCAGTTCGAGACCTTCTCGGCGAAGCCGCCCGCATCGGTGGTGTCGAGCGTGACCTCGATCCCGCCTGCCTTCATCGCCTGACGGAAGTACTCGCCAAGCCTTGTCCAGAACTCGCCGAAGGGCACGACGAGGAAGCGGATGCGGGCGCGCACGCCGTTGGCATCCGGCTTGAGGCCCATCTCGTCGAGCAGCTTCGTCGCCGCCGCCACATCGGTCTTGTAGCTCGTGACGTTGGGATCATAGAACTTCGTGGTCGAGGCGATGGGCCCCGTGGCGGGGCGGCCGAGCCCGAAATTGATCCGCTGCACGATGAAGTTCGGATCGAGCAGATGGCGCACCGCCTTGCGGAAGCGCAGGTCGTCGAAGGGCTTGCGGCGCAGGTTCAGTTCGTACCAGAGCACGGGGCTGAAGAATTCATAGCCCTTGGTGGTGAGCTTCAACTGCGGCATCGCGGCGAGGCGCGGCACGTCGAAGGGCTCGATATCGGCGAATTGCGAGAGCTGGGCCTGGCCGCTTTCCATGGCGACGGAGCGGGAGGCGCCGTCCGGGATCACGCGGTAGAAGATCTCCGTCAGGACGGGCTCGCCCTTGCGATAGTAATCCGGGTTGGCGACCAGGTGGATATGGCTGCCGCGGCGCCACTCCTTGAGCTTGAAGGGGCCGGTGCCGATCGGCGTGTCGTTGGCGGGGTTCTTGCGGTAGTCCGTGCCCTCGTAGATGTGCTTCGGCGCGATCGGGGCCGAGCTGGTCTCGAAGGCGAGCAGGAAGGGGCCGAAAGGTGCCTTCAACTTGAACACGACCGTATGGTCGTCGGGCGCGGTGATGCTCTCGCAACGCTCGAAGACGCCGCGCGCACGGGGGTGTACCTCCTTCAGCATGACGTTGCAGGAGAACACCACGTCCGCGGAGGTGAAGGGCTTGCCGTCATGCCATTTGGCGTTCTTTGCCAGATGGAAGGTGTATGTCAGGCCGTCCTCGGAGATCTCCCAGCGCTCGGCCAGTTGCGGGCGCGGCTTCAGTTCGAAATCGTAGTCGAGCAGGCTCTCATAGATCTTGCCGCCGATCGTCCCGACCGGGATCTGCTGGTTGAGCGGTAGGGTCAGCACCGGCGGCTCGGGATTGATGATCGCGGTCAGCCCGCCGGACTTGCCCTGGGCGTAGGCGACGCCGTCCCGGAACAGGCCCGAGCTGGACAGGCCGAGACCCGCGCCAGCGCCGAGCAGCATCTTGTTGAACTCGCGTCGCTTCATGGTGTGCCTTCCCCGTTTTTGACGTCGCCGGCAGCTTGCGGGCTTTCGGAATGGCTTAGCGAGGGGGCGGCGATTTGGAAGGCGCGTGTCGGGTTCGCGGCGGCCTCTGTCGGGTTCCCGCTCGACAAAGTGCCTGACCGCTTCCAGCGGCGGACTAGGATGCGCACCGCAAGCAAGGAGGCCGAAGCCGGTCCATGGATGCCGCCGTCCGGGATTTCATCGAGAGCGCCACGTTGCTCTTCATCGCGTCGCGCAGCCCGGAAGGCGCTCTCGACGTCTCGCCGCGAGGCGGGCAGCCTTCCGTGCTTTGGCCGGACGGTGAGGGCCGCCTGCTCCTGCCCGACTACATGGGCAATCGCCGCCTCGACACGATCGCCAATCTGCTCGGCAATCCGGACGTCGTCGTCGCCCTGCTCAGTCGAGGCTCCAGCCGCTTCCTGAAGATCCAGGCGCATGCGGAGGTTTCCACGAGGCCCGAAGATATCGCCCGCTTTCCCGCCGACCAGAACCGGCCGATGACCGTGATCGCGCTGACGCCGCACGCGATGGATTTCGTCGAGAGCCGGGCCTCCGACCGCTCGGGATTCTGGCTCGATCCCAGCCAGCGCAAGGCGCCGCTGGACATGATGGGCTACTACCATTCCGACAAGGCGATGCACCGCGAATCCGGCCGCGAGTCGATCCAGCGGCCGGGGGTGGAGGAGGCGCGGCTCGCCGCCGCCGGCATGCGCGAGATCTACGGCACGCCGAGCGAAGTGGTGCGGACCAAGGTCTATGATTCGATCGGATCGGGCGGACTCGCCTTCATCGATGAGGCGAGTTTCATCGTGCTCGCCACCGATAGGCCTGATGGCGGCATCGATCTGGATCTCCACGGCGATGGCGCGTTGGCGCTCGACATCACCGCCAACCGTCAACGTTTTCGGCTGCGCATGGCGGCCGAGCGTGCAGGCCTCGGCGGTTCGGGCGAATGCGCGTTGCTGGCGGCCGTTCCGGGGCGCTGCGAGGCACTGAGGATGAACGGCCCGTTCCGCTCCGGCGATGGCGAGGCGGGCGCGCGACTGGCGGTCGACATCGCACCTGACGAGATCTTCTTCCACTGCTCTGCGGCGTTGACGCGGTCTCAGATCTGGGCCGAGCCGAAAGTGGCGCCCTGGACAGGCCTGCGTCGCTTCGCGATCACATCGCTGCGGCAGGAGAATCCCCAGATCCGGTCCTTCGTGCTGGAGCCGCTCGACGCGGCCGCGATCGGCGATATCCGGGCCGGGCAATATGTCACTGTCGCTTCGCCGAAGGATGAAAACCAGCCCCAGCGGCGCAGGAACTACTCGGTCTCGGGCCGACCGGGCCACAGGGCGATCCGGATTTCCGTGCGCAAGGTCAGCGAGGACGGGCTGTCGGGCCTGCTGCATGGCCTTGCCGAGGGCGACGAGGTCCATGTCGGCGTACCCTCGGGGCGCTTCGTGCTCGATGGGGCATCGCTGCGGCCCGTCGTTCTCGTCAGTGCCGGCGTCGGCATCACGCCGCTGCTGCCGATGCTGGCGACGCTCGCGACGGACTGCATCGACTGCGACATCTGGTTTGTCCATGCGGCCCGCGACGCAAGCCATGCCCTGTTCGTCGACGAGGTACGGGATCTGGCGGAGCGTTCGGGCGGGCGGGTGCGGTTGTTCTACGCCTACTCGCAGGCCGGTGAGGGCGAGCCTTGCGACCATCGCGGACGTCTGGATGCMGGGGTGCTCGATCGGCTCGTTCCGGCTGCCGAGGCGGATTTCTACATCTGCGGGCCCGACACGTTCATGAGCGGTTTGCGCGACGGACTGATCGCGCGCGGCGCGGATCCCGAGCGCGTACGCTTCGAAGCCTTCGGCCCGACCGGCGAAGGCCTGGCAGAGAAGCTGGCCGGCCGGGCCGAGCGCAGGATCACCTTCGCGAAGTCGGGCAAGGAGTTGGTCTGGCGGCCTGCATGCGGCTCCCTGCTCGATCTCGCGCTCAGCCATCAGATCAAGGTCGATTACTCCTGCCGCGTCGGGGACTGCCAGTCCTGCGTGCAGAAGCTCGTCAGCGGTTCGGCGGACTATCCGGCAGGCGAGGCGCCGGTGCTTGCGGAAGGGCAGGTTCTGCTCTGCCAGGCCGTGCCGGACAGCGACATGGTGATCGCCTGCTGAGCGAAGCGCGCGCGTCTAATGCCCGCGATGCGTGCCCGCCGGGTTGGTGCCGACGACGCGCCGGAAGGTCGCAGCGAAAGCGCTGGGGCTGTCATAGCCCACGGACCAGGCGACCTGCTTGACCGGACACCCCTGCCTGAGCTTCGGGATGGCGGCGGCGATGCGGCAGGTCTGTCTCCAGTCGTTGAAGCTCATGCCGGTTTCGTCGCGGAACAGTCGCTCCAGCGTGCGCGCGCTGGCGCCTGCGATCTTGCCCCATTCCTCCAATGTTCGTCGATCGGCCGGCTGGTCCAGCAGCGCCTCGCAGATCAGCTTTGCGCGGCGGTCTCGCGGCGAAGACAGGCGGGGCGAGGCGATCTCGCCGTGACGCTCCGCGCGCGCGATCTCGTCGAGCGCGAGCGCGGCGAGATGCGGGTAAAGCGCCGGATCGCGATGACCGGCATGGATGTCGAAAAGGCGCTGCAGCAGATCCTGCAGAAACGGGGATGCGCTGACGACTGCCGCCTTGCCATCCAGCCTGGCCGCGAGATCGGGCCGGACGTAGAGCGAACGAAAGATGGTGTTCTCCGGCGGGCCGGCGACGCTGTGGACGACGCCGCCGGGCAGCCAGGCCGCGCGTCCTGGGGGAACCGTCCAGCGGCAATCTCCGGCTATGACGTCCAGGGCGGATGTCGTCGCGCAGACCAGTTGCGCGCGGGCGTGGCTGTGCAGCTTGCCCTGCGCGCTCGCCGGGTAATGGGCCTCATGCGCAACGACCGGGTCCTGCGAGCCGTGCCAATCGTCGAAGCTGCACGGCCGCGCACGGCCGATGGTGCAAGACGCGGAGACCTGCCGGATTTGCGCGCTCGTCGACAGCATCCTTTTCGTCTCCTCTCCGGAAGCATCACATGACGGTGCCGGCACGCTGGTCAGCGCGCCGGGCGCTTACGGGGTTGCCGCCCTCAACTCGGCCAGGATGATCTCCGCGCGGTCGAGGCGGACATGCCCGCCGGTCTTGAGCCGGGCGACGACCGCCTCGATCTCGTCGCCGATGGCGCCGGCTGCCGCCGCGACGTTACGGGCATGCAGCGACATGTGGCCTTTCTGGATGCCCTCGGCGGCCAGTGCGCGCAGGGCGCCGACATTCTGCGCCAGTCCGACCGCGACGATGACCTGCGCCAGTTCTTGCGCCGAGGTGACGCCGAGCAGCTTGACGCCGGCCCGAGCCGCCGGATGGGTCTTGGTCGCGCCGCCGATGAGACCCACCGCCATGGGCACTTCGAGCGTGCCGACGAGGTGGCCGTCCGCATTGACCTCGTAATGGGAGAGCGAGCTGTAGCGGCCGCTGGCGGCAGCATGGCAATGCGCGCCCGCCTCGACCGCGCGGGTGTCGTTGCCCGTCGCCAGCACCACGGCGGTGATGCCGTTCATGATGCCCTTGTTGTGGGTCGCGGCGCGATAGGGGTCGGCGGCGGCGAAGCGATAGGCGTCGACGATGCCGGCGACGACATCGGCGCCGCCGAGGGCGTCGCGGTCGAAGACGGCGCGTACCCGCGCAAGGCGCCGGTCGGCCTTGTTCGTGAGGATGCGCAGCCGCACGCGTCCGCCCGCGATCTCCGCGATGCGCGGTGCCAGCGCCTCGGCCATGGTGTTGACGGCGTTAGCGCCCATCGCGTCGCGCACGTCGACCTGGAGATGCAGGACCACATAGGTCGCGCCGTCGGCCTCGACGATGCGAACCTCGATGCCGCGCGCGCCGCCGCCGAGCTTGACCAGCAGCGGGTCCTGCTCATTGGCCAAGGCGAGAATTTCGGCCTCCGCCTCATAGAGGCGCATGCGGGCGCCGCGCGGGTCGGGGACGCCGACGACCTGCACCTGCGAGACCATGATCGGCAGGTCGGTCGAGACGTGGAAGCCGCCATGCAGGCGTGCGACCGAGGCCATGTTGCTGGCCGCGGCGACGACCGAGGGCTCCTCCGTCGCCATGGGGATCAGGTAGTCGCGCCCGCCGATGGTGAAGTTCGCGGCGATGCCGACCGGGATGGACAGCGTTCCCACCACGTTCTCGATCATGCGGTCCGCGGTCGCGAGCATGTCCGGATCGGAGGGGACGAGGCAGGCGAGGTCAGCCTCGGTGAGGCCGGAGGCGCGCGTCACCTCCGCCAGGCGGTCACGCGGAGACAGCTTGTAGAAGCCGGGGAGGCGGCTGTTGACGGGCATCGGCGCTAGGCTCCGTTCTTGTACGAGTACCAGCGTTTAACGAGCCCCTTTGGCGGGCGACAATGGTTGCGATCCATACCGAGGAGGCCAGCGACGGTATGTCTCCTCCATTGTCTCAGGCGGGCAGGGTTTCGCTGAGCCTGTGCAGGCGCAGCGCCATGTGCAGCTCAAGGCTGCGGCTTGGCTCGGACCAATCGGGGCAGATCCCGCTGATCGCGTCCAGGCGCTGGCGCATGGTGTTGACGTGGATCTCCAGCATGTCGGCTGCCCGTTGCAGGCTGCGGCCGGATTCGAAGAAGGTCAGCAGCGTCGGCACCAGCTGGGCCTTGCGGCGCCTGTCGTGTTCCAGCAATGGGCCGACGGTGTGATGGATGAACTGGCGCGCGGCGTCCTCGCCCTGGCCGTCGAAAAGCAGGCCATAGAGGGACAGCGCCTTTTCGGGGACGATCCGGCCGCTCTGCCCGAGGCTCCGCAGCAGGGCGAGGCTGCGGCGCAGGCGCTGATATTCCGCCGTTGCCGTCGCGATGTCCGAAACCGGCTGGGAGGCGACGATGTTGAAGTCGTGGCGGCCGGCATCCTGGAGGGCGGTGGCGATCCGGCGGGCCAGCTCCGTCCAGTCCTGGGCGGCTGTCGCCACGGCGAGGTCGCCGTTGAAGGCGGCACCGATCGTCTGGCGGCCCGAGACGGTCGCGCGCAGGGCCTGTGGGAGATGGGCGGCGAAACCCTCCTTGCAGGAGATGAGCAGCATCGTCACCGGCCAGGACAGCGTCACGCCAGCAGGCAGGGCCTGCGAGGCCTCCGAACCAAACGGGTCCGATGTGCCCCGCAGCAGCGCGGAGATGATGTCGGCGACGTTGCGATAGGCCGTCTCGGTGACGCGTTCCATCGACAGCAGCACGATCGCCGTGACCAGTGCGGCCCGCTCCAGCGTGCGGATCTCGGGGGAGGACATCGGCCTGGTGCGGATCAGGACGACGGCGCCGAGACGGACGGCGCCGCTCGTGACCGCGGCGACTGTCACGACCCTGGCCGGCGCGACTTCGAACTGCACGGATCGGCCGAGGCGGACGCTCTCGCGGATGGCCGAGGCGATGCCGTTCTCGCGCAGGTCGTCCGGCAGCGTGCCGGCGATGGCGATCTGGCGCTCATCGAGAATCGTCGCCTCGCCACCCAGCAGGGATGCGACGCGCTGGCGCAAGTCGTCGAGCGAGCCGCCGCGGGCGATAAGTTCGGTGAGGCGTTCATGCGCGACGGCGGCGCTTTCGATGTCGTCGGCCTTGGTCCGCAGGGCCACGTTGGCGTCGCGGGCCATGCTCAGGGCGCGCTGCCCCTCTTCGAGCAGGCGGGCGTTCTCGATGGCGAGAGCGGCGAAGGTGCCGAGCGACTGCAGGATCGAAATCTCCTGCGGGTTGTAAGAGCGCTCGTAGCGATCGGCCACGAACAGAACGCCGATGATATGCGTCTCGAGTTCGAGCGGGATGCCGAGTATGGAGACGACGCCCTCGGCATGGATGGCGGAGTCGATGACCGGATCGTGGTGGAACTGCCGATCAGCCCGGTACTGGCTCGATTGGCAGGGTTTGCGCGTGCGGACGACACTGCCGCAGATGCCGACATCGCGTGGCACGACGATCTTTGCGAAAGCTTCGGAGGTCACGCCTTCGGTGGCCCTGACATGCAGGGGGCTGCGGTCATCGGGCGCGGCCGAGAGATAGGCGAGGTCGCTGCCGACAAGCTGGCGCGCGCGGCGGATGATCGCCTGCAGCACCTGGTCGGTGTCGCGCATCGCCGAGAGATCGCGCGCCGTTTCGTTGAGCGCGATGAGCTCGTGCTCGCGCTTGAGCTTGTGCTCGACATTCTCGCGCAACCGGATGGCCAGAGCCATGTCGGCCTCGACCCGGCCGCGCAGGCCCGGCTCGAGGGCGCGCGCTTCAAGGACGAGCTGCTCGAAAGCCGAGGGGTTTGCGCTCTGGTCGAGCAGTGCGAGCATGCGGGCGTAGAAACCGGCGATGGTCTCCGCCTCGGATAGCGGTTGCGTCAGTCCTTCCGCCTCCTGAATCATGCGCGGACTCCTGTTGAACGCGATCGCGCCACGCCCAGCAGTTATCGCAGGCAGCGCGCAGTCGTTATGTCGTAATGATACATAATCTGCGCATCAGATCGTATGAAGTATCCATTTCGCGTTTCCTGGCGCTGAGGCAAGAGTGACGAGAAGCCACGGTGGAACGGCATGACAGCGGATATTCGGATCGTCGAGGTTGGGCCGCGCGACGGCTTGCAGGCCGAGGCCCGGATACTGCCGGCTTCCGTTCGTGCCGAACTGGTCGACCGGCTCGCCGCAGCGGGCCTCGTCTCGATCGAGGTCGGCAGCTTCGTGTCGCCGCGCCATGTGCCGCAGATGGCGGATACGGCGGCCGTCATGGCGGGTGCGCGGCGCCCCGGAGGCGGACGTTTCATCGCGCTCGTGCCGAACCTGCAGGGGCTTGAAGCAGCACTCGCGGCCGGTGCCGATGAAGTCGCCGTCTTTGCGTCGGCGAGCGAGGCCTTCTCCCGGCGGAATATCAACTGCTCGGTCGCGGAGAGTCTGGAGCGCTTCCGGCCGATCTTCGAGCGTCTGGATGGAACGCTTCCGGTGCGTGGCTACGTCTCCTGCGCCTTCGGCTGCCCCTATGAAGGGGCGGTTCCGGTGTCGGCGGTGACGCGGCTCTCGGCCCAGCTGGCGGAGATGGGCTGCTATGAAGTCTCCGTCGCCGACACGATCGGCGTAGCGACCCCGCGCCAGGCCCGCGCCGTCGCCGCCGCTGTCGCGTCCGAGAT
Source organism: Allobosea sp. 05L423 (assembly GCF_056397745.1). Classification (NCBI taxonomy): domain Bacteria; kingdom Pseudomonadati; phylum Pseudomonadota; class Alphaproteobacteria; order Hyphomicrobiales; family Alloboseaceae; genus Allobosea; species Allobosea sp. 05L423. Next base: position 41,003 of record NZ_JBFTOA010000029.1, read on the forward strand.
CGGCGCCGGCCGTGTCGCCCTGCATTTCCACGATACGCGCGGCCAGGCGCTGGCGAACATCTATGCCGGGCTGGAAGCGGGCATCACCAGTTTCGATGCCTCCGTCTCCGGGCTGGGCGGCTGCCCCTTCGCTGCCGGCGCCACGGGCAATGTCGCGACCGAGGATGTCGTCTACATGCTTCACGGCATGGGTCTGTCGACGGGCATCGATCTTGCGGCACTGATCGCTGCCGGCGAATTTGTGTCCCAGCATCTCGGCCGACGCACGGGATCGCGGGTCGCGCGGGCGCAGGCAGCTCAAGCTGCCGCCTGAAAACGGAAAAGGAAACGAGATGGCGGGCGGGGCATCGCGAGGAGACGATTCGGGCATGGCTGCAAGGCCGCTGGCGGGCGTCACCGTGCTGGACATCACGCGTGTCGTTGCCGGCCCATTCTGCGCGATGCTGCTCGCTGATCTCGGTGCGAACGTCATCAAGGTCGAGCATCCCGATGATCCCGACTATGCGCGGGGCTTCCCGCCCTTCGTTGGGTGCGAGGGCGATGGGGTAGAAAGCGCCTTCTTCTCCCAGTTCAATCGCAACAAGCGCGGTATCTCGATCAACCTCAAGACGGCCGAAGGCAAGGCGCTGCTGAAGCAGCTCGTCGGCAAGGCCGATGTTCTGGTCGAGAATTTCCGGCCGGGCACGATGGAGAAGCTCGGCCTGGGCTATGACGAATTGAAGCGCCACAATCCCCGGCTGGTCTACACCGCGATCAGCGGCTTCGGCCGCACCGGCCCGAACTCCTCCCGCCCTGCCTTCGACAATACGGGGCAGGCGGTCGGCGGATTGTGGTCGATGAACGGCTATCCGGACCGCCCGCCCGTGCGCGTCGGCACCATCATCGGCGATCTCGCAGCCTCGCTCTATGCGACGATCGGGACGCTGGCCGCCCTGCGCTCCGCCGAGCGCACCGGTGAAGGGCAGGTCGTCGACGTCTCGCAGCAGGATTCGATCCTGACGCTGACCGAGAACGCCGTCGTGCGCTACACCACCAAGGGCGAGGTCGCCTCGCCGCTGGGCAACGAGCACCCCTTCGTGCGGCCCTATGGCCAGTTCGCCTGCAAGGACGGCTATGTCTTCTTCGGCGGCTACACCGACAAGTTCTGGCGCCTGACCTGCGAGATGTTCGGCGAGCCCGAACGCGCTGACGATCCTGCGATCGACACCATGGAGAAGCGCTTCGATCCCGAGATCGCCGAGCGTGTCGTGCGCCCCCTGCTGGAGGGCTGGTTCAGTGCCTATGGCAAGGCCGAGCTGGAGGCGATGGCTGGAGACAGGGTGCCGCTCAGCGCGATCCGGACCGTTCCGGAGGTCGTCGAAGACCCGCATATCGCGGCCCGCAAGATGATCGTCGAGATACCGGTCGCCGGCGAGAGCGTCCGCATGTTCGGTTCGCCGATCAAGCTCTCCGCGACCGGCGAGATTCCGCTCGGCAAGGCGCCCGCGCCGGGCGAGCATACGCGCTCGCTCCTGGCGGAGCTGCTCGGGCTCGACGACCCCGCGATCCAGCGGCTCGTCGACGGTGGAGCGATCTAGAATGGCCATCGATTTCAGGCGCGACGGCGCGGTCGCGACCATCCGCATCGCCCGTCCCGAAAAGCTGAACGCCCTTTCGCTGGCGATGTATCAGGATCTCGGCAAGGCATTCATCGAAGCCGCCGCGGACGATGCCATCCGCTCCATCGTGCTCGCCGGGGAGGGGGAGCGCGCCTTCTGCGTCGGCGCGGATCTGACTGAATCCATTCCCGCGCTCGCGAGCGATCGGTTCGACATCAGCGAATGGGACCCCGCCCATCTCAAGAATGTGCCGCTCTACAAGCCGATCGTCTGCGCCATTCGCGGCCTGTGCATCGGTGGCGGCTTCGAGATCATGCTGGCGACGGATATCCGCATCGCGGCCGAGGATGCCGTCTTCCAGCTCCCGGAGGCCGTCCACGGCTTCGTGCCGGCGGGTGGAACGCTGGTGCGCCTCATCCGCCAGATCGGGCATGCCCATGCCATGGAGATCCTGCTCACGGCGCAGCGCTTCTCCAGTTCCGAGATGCTGGCGAAGGGCGTGGTCAATCGCGTTCTGCCGGCAGCCGAGGTGGAGCCTGCCGCCAGGGAACTGGCCGAGCGCATGGCTGCGCTCAGCCCGAGCGCGGTCCAGACGATCAAGCAGGCTGCGCTCACGCTGCAGGACCTGCCTTATCGGGAGGCTTTCGCGGCAGAGGCGAAACTCGGCCAGCGCACCTTCATCAGCGAGGATGCGCGACGCGGACTGGCCGCCTTCGCCACGCGCGCCAAGCGCTGAGGCGCTGCCGGCTGTCAGAAAGCCACATATCTGCAGCTCCGGAATGTCGGCGACGGACGTTGAGTGCGGCGCGCGCCCGGCCGGAGAATGACCGCCGGGATCGAACGCGATCAACCAATAAAAATATCCGGAGGAACGATGAAGGGCTTCAACAACCGCACGCTCGGCTTGCTTGCCGCAACCGCGCTGACGGCCGTCTCGACGGCGGCCTCCGCGCAGGCGCCAGCCATCTCGGACGATGTGATCCGCATCGGCGTGATCGAGGACATGTCCGGTGTTTATGCCGATATTACCGGCATCGGCGCGGTGACCGCCGCCCAGATGGCGATCGACGAGGTCGGCGGCAAGGTGCTCGGAAGGTCGGTCGAGCTGGTCTATGCCGACCATCAGAACAAGCCCGACATCGCCGCCTCGATCGCACGCAAATGGTTCGACGAGGGCAAGGTGGATGCGATCCTCGACGTCGCCTCCTCGTCTCCGGCGCTGGCGGTGATCGAGATCGCCAAGGACAAGGGCAAGATCATCACCCTGTCCTCGCCAGGCTCGACCCGCATCACCAACGAGAATTGCGGCCCCTATGTCGTGCACTGGGCCTATGACACCTACGCCATCGCGCAGAGCACGGGCCAGGCGCTGGCCAAGCAGGGCTTCGACACCTGGTATTTCGTCACCGCCGATTACGCCTTCGGCCATGGCCTGCAGGAGCAGGCGACCCGCATCGTCACCGAGAACAAGGGCAGGGTCCTGGGCAGCGTCAAGGTCCCGGTCGGGACCACCGATTTCGCCTCGCCGCTGCTGACCGCTCAATCCTCGCGCGCCAAGGTCGTCGCTCTCGCGAATGCCGGCAGCGATACCATCAACTCCATCAAGCAGGCGGCGCAGTTCGGGCTGACGCAGTCCGGCCAGAAGCTGGCGACGTTGGGCGGCTTCATCCATGATGTGCATGGCCTCGGCCTCCAGGAGGCCCAGGGGCTGACGATCACCGAAGCGTCCTATTGGGGCACCAACGACGAGACGCGCGCCTGGTCGAAGAAGTTCTTCGACAAGGTCAAGTCGATGCCGAACATGCTGCAGACCGGCACCTACTCCTCTGTCGTGCATTACCTGAAGGCGGTCGAGGTGGCCAAGACCGACGAGACGGCGGCGGTGATGAAGGCGATGCGCGAGATGCCGGTCAACGACCTCTTCTACAAGAACGGCAAGATCCGGCCGGATGGCCGCATGGTCCACGACATGAACCTCTACGAGGTCAAGAAGCCTTCGGAGTCGAAGGCGCCATGGGACTACTACAAGCTGCTCGCGACAATTCCTGGCGAGCAAGCCTTCCAGCCGCTCGCGGCCTCGACCTGCTCATTGGTGAAGCGGTAGCCGGGCGCCCGGCCGCGCCTCAAGGCCACGTGGCAAGATCGAGCGCAGGTGTTCGCGGTCAAGCTTTCGCGGCTAGCGGAGGCTGCGCCCGCCGACCGGTCCGACCCAGGCCGATACGGGATCGGCAGAAAGCGCTCGTGCAGCTCCCGCAGCGTCGCCTCTGCGTCGATGTCGCCGAAAAGCTCCGGATGAAGCCAGCTTGCGATGCGCTGCAGTGCCACGAACTGGTAGGGCTGTTGTAGAACTGGTGCCAGATCGCAAAGACGCGGCGCTCGGCGACGGCTTTGCCATGCGCGAAGGCCGGGCGCTTCGCCAGCGCCTCAAGCCTGCTGCGTGCTGCCGACAGGTCGGCTCCCGGACCGAGACCGACCCAGCCGCCGCCGGGAGCCAGCATGTCCCAGTTTCCGCCCGTCGCGATGACGACGTCCGGTTCCCGGGTGATGATCGTCTCGGGGTTGATCGTGCCGAACGTTCCCGGAAGGAGTTCGGATCCGAGATTACGACCGCCGGCCATCTCGACCATCAGGCCGAAATTTTCGTTCCCGAAAGTCACGCAGCAGGCGTCCGAAAATCCCGGGATGCGATCCAGCATGACGAGCGGCCGCTTGAGGTCCGGGTGCCCTGCTATCGGGCCGGTCACACGTGCGATCTGATCCTTGCGGAAGGCGATCAACGCGTCCGCGACCAGCTCGTTTCCGAACAGGCGCCCCAGCGAGCGTAAGGACGGCTCCGTGTTGCGAAGCGGTGCGTGACGGAAATCGACATAGACGGTACAAGCCGGGTTCTTGGCTAGGCGGTGCGCAGCCACCGATCCCGACGAGCCGGCGCCGCAGACGATGAAGGCCAGGCACGATCCTACGTCGTTGTGGCTTCACCGACGTATCTCGAAGCGAACGGCAGACCACAGGCGCCGCTCGATCTGCTCAATCACACCTGCATCCGCATCCGGCTTCCCAATGGCGGCATCTACAAATGGCACTTCGAGAAAGATGGGCAGCCGGTTCAAATCGACGTCAAGGGGCCTATCACCCTCGACGAGGCAAGCCTGTCGCGGACAGCCGTCCTGCGCGGGATCGGTTTGGGTCTGTTCATGGAATCGGACGTCCGTGAGGACATCGCGGCCGGCCGCCTGATCCGCGTCCTTGAGGACTGGATGAAGCCGGTGGCACCGCTGTGCCTCTACTACCCTGGACGGAAGAACCCGTCCGCCGCGTTCAAGGCATTTATCAACCTCGCCCGCGAGTTCACCTCGGCTTTGTATGCCGATCGGAGGTGACGCACCTGCCGGATCGCGTCGCGATGAAAGTCCGCTTGTGGGCAAGTGCCGAGAGTCTGCTCATGGCGCAAACAACGGGTTGCGTGGCGCGAATGTTTGACCAAGCTCCGCCCACTTCTGCTACGAGTGCGGAATGCCGCCGATGTCTCGTCAAAATAGGAGCATATCGTGACCGAGCGTTTCGAACGGCACCGCCAACCCTGGACATCAGAGGAGCTCCAGAAGCTCAAGCTACTTGCTGGGAAGGGCATGGCGCTCAAAGCAATCTCAAAAGCCATGACGCGCAGCGAGGAATCCATCAAAGACCGCGCGAAACTCGATGGGATCAAGATCGCGAAGCTGCGTTAGGCCAGGCTCGAGGCACGACCTCAGCGTTCATAGCTATCGTTTTCTGCCAACGGCACGATGGCTGCTGTTGGACATGTGCAGTGACGGTGATGCCCAGCTCTGAAGCCGCCCCAAGTCCGAAACATCTGAAACAATCTGGCCGCAATCCAACAGCACGTGGGCCCTCATCCTTCTCCCCTTGCAGATCCGCGCGATTGGCCTGCTGCCGGTTTCGCGGACACCGAGCATTTCGGATGAACTCTTCGAAGAGCCTAACGCCGAGCTAGCCCAGTACGAACGCGAGGGCGATAGTTCGTGACTTCACGTCGATATACGGGCTCCGTTGGCCGAAGTGTGTGAGTAAGCACCGAAGTCTGACCCCTCAGAAACCTCCCTTAACTCACTGACTTAAATGACATATCTTCATTTCGCGAGGGGTCACGATCGGCGCCGATCGTGACCCCTCGCGAAATGAAGATATGTCATTTAAGTCAGTGAGTTAAGGGAGGTTTCTGAGGGGTCAGACTTCGGTGCTTACTCACACACTTCGGCCAACGGATCTCGCAATCGACAACAAGCTACGTGGCTGCGATCTCGTCCGGCTTCGTGTGGCCGACGTCGTGCTCGCCGGAACCATTAGGCTGAGCACCTGCTCGGCGCCGCCGGTCGTATCGACAGCGCCGCGAAACCGATCCTCGAAGTCAACTCGCGGCATGCGAGGGTCATGGCTCTGACCGGAGTGGAAGATGGGACATTGCGTGGTGAGGTCGCCCATCTTCTCCTCGACGCCGCCCGCGTCCTGGACGGTGGGCGCCCGGCTGATGCGAGCGCCTTTGCCGACAGGCTGAGCCGCCTCGTGACAAGACGCGTGGGTAAAGGCTGATCGGCCTGGGCGAGCGGAATAATTTCCCGCGGAGCGGTCAGAGCAGAGTGATTTTCCCGTTCGCCAATTCGTAATGGGCACCGACCACCTTGACCTTTCCGCTCCTCACGAAATCCGCGAGGATCGGCTTGGCCGTTTCGAGGCGCCGCACGCCCCGACGGATATTCTCTGCAACCGCCGCAGCGAGCACATCGTCCGGCTTGTCGGCCTTGGCTGCTTTGACGGCGGGCCTGATTTCGCGAACCATCTCCTGGAGGTGGCCCGGCAGGCTCGCCCCGTCCCGCGCGACCTTGATCGCGGCATCGATGGCCCCGCAGCGCGAATGGCCAAGGACCATGACGAGCGGTGTGTTGAGGAACTTCACCGCATATTCGAGGCTCGCCAGCCCGTCGTCATTGACGAAATTGCCGGCGAGGCGAACCACGAACAGATCGCCGGGTCCCTGATCAAAGGCGAGCTCTGGTGCAACGCGCGAATCCGCGCAACTTAGAATCGCAGCGATCGGGTGCTGGACCGTGACCCGCGCGGCCCGGCCGGCCGAATAATCCAGATTGCCCGACGTATTGGCCGCGTAGCGCGCATTGCCATCCATCAGCCGCTTCAGCGCCTCGTCCGGCGTGATCGCATTCTGTGGCGCAGCCTGGGCGAAGGCCCGCGGGGAGAGCGCAGCGGTGGCGCTGAAGGCTGCCATGCCGGCAAAAAGGCCGCGGCGGGACATTCCGGATATGGGCCGGGCGCATAGGTCACACATAGCTTAAGCCTCCCAGATCAGCCTGCGCTGCGAGCGATCCGAGCTGCTAATGCGACGCTTTATCAACCTTGTCGCCGCACTCACCCTCACAGCAGGCACCGCATTACTGCTACAGGCAATGGAGGCTGCGAAGTCCAAACTTTGCAGGGATTCCCCATGAGCGATGTGCTTGAGTCCGAGCCGGTTGCGACAGTCCTCCACTCTTCCGTTCAAGGCTTTGCCGAGCGGAAAACCTGGACCTTTGCCGCAACCTTGATGCGGTCGCCAGATTTTGCCCATGCGCTCGAAACCTACTGCGGCGCCATGGTCCAGCCGCCAGAAGTGGCCTGGCCGACCGATAAGGTGTTCGCACAGAAGCTGCGTTACCTCGTGGCCTTCGTATTGATTGGGAATGATGCGCGCTGGCGCCACAGCCGCGGAGAGGCGCCAACACTCGCGGCCCTGCAGCGCGCCGCGCCGGCGAGCGCCAGGCAGATCGCCGGCTTCATCAGCGCATTGCGCCATGGCGGCTATGTGATCGCCACCCGGGGTAGCGGCGATCGGCGGGCGCTGCATTTGCGCCCCTCGATGGGGCTGCTCCAGGAGATCGCCCGTTCGCCGCTCGCCTTTCTCGAGGCCTCGGAACGGCTGGCGCCACCGTCGCGCCCGCTCGCCGATCGCTTGCGTGCCGAGGCCGACCCTCTCTCCGACTGGCTTGGCCGCTCGCACGACCGGTTCCATGCCGAAGATATCCTCTTCGCCCCCTTCCCGGGCATCGTCCGATTCACGGAGCATGATTGCGGCTATCCGGTGCTGTCAGCGGCATTCGCAGCTCATTATGCGGCGTTGCTCGGCAGGACACCACCAATCCGGCTATCCTATGGCGCGCTGGCCGAGCGCTTTCGTGTCTCGCGCCAGCATATCGGAAATATCTTCGTCGAGGCTGAGCGGCACGGCTGCTTCACGGTCAGCCATGGTGGTCGGGACATCTCCATCTCGCCCGCCTTCGCGCGAGAATTCGAGACCTGGGCGGCAGGTCAGATGGCGCATTATCGCCTGCTCGCCGAGGAGCAGGTTTTGTGATTCCACGACATGAAGAGTGCGCGGCTCGCAAAGCCGGCTCGCCTCGCTTAACGTCCGCTTATTGGCGGTTGCCGAAGGTCCGGAGTTGGCGCAACTTTCACGTAGGCAGGGACAGCCCCTCCAGGCCCTGCTTGATCTGCATCGAGCTGCTCTCCAGTTCCCCTGGATGAATCGGCTCGGATCGGCCGCCGAGATGATGTGCGAGGAAAGCCTCGGCCACGGCGTAGAAGGCGGTCTTGTTCTCGGGCCGCAGGAAGCCATGGCCTTCATCAGGGTAGAGAAGATAGCCGACGGGGATGCCCTTCGCCTTGAGCGCCGCGACCATTTGATCGGATTCAGCCTGCTTCACCCGTGGGTCGTTGGCGCCGTGCCCGATGAGCAGCGGCTTGGAGATCCTGTCGGCCTGGAAGAGCGGCGAGCGCTCATGAGCGAGCCGTAGTCCCCTCCTCCGTGTCGAGGTCACCGATCGCCTGATGGTATCGGACGCGAATGGCTTCCCAATAGGGCGGCACGGTGCGCAGTAGCGTTTCGAGGTTGGAGGGACCGACGATATCGATTCCGCAGGCATAGGTGTCGGGATTGCGGGTCAGGCCGACGAGGGTCGCATAACCTTCTCGCAGCGAGCGGAAATTCAAGCTGTGCTGGAGGACGGCCAGAAGATCGCTCCGTTGGCCAAGCGCTTCGATGTCAACCGGCAGACGATCATGAGGATCCGTGACGTGACGACCACCTAGGCCATCGGCGTTCTGACTTGTTATGGGGGTTCCCTGGCTATATATTCCCTTCCAAGGGAGTAATTATCATGCCCAACGAGTTTTCTGCTCGCGAAGTGGCCGAACTGGCCAATGTTCCGATCCGCGCCGTGGACAAGGCCATTGAGGAAAATGTGCTTGCCGGTATCCGTGCTGGTGCCCGCGGCCGCCGTCGAATGCTGCCGCTTCATGCCGTACCATATGCAGCGATCGTCGCGCGGTTGCCATTGACGCTCTCACTCGAGACCAAGCGCTATCTCGCGCGCGCACTGGGTAATCGTTCGTCGGCGCGAATGACAACGGAGCCGCTGGAGATCGCCCCTGCCGTCACCGTCGATGTGTCTGCATTGGTCGGCTCTGACCTAGCCGAGCGCGCCGAGCGCTACGGTAAGGCGCGGGAGGATTTCGTCGAAATCAACCCCGACATCATGGGCGGAACGCCCGTTCTGCGTGGGACACGGATCACCGTTTACTCGGTGCTCGGACGTCTTGAGGGCGGAGACAGTGTTGACGACGTACTCGAAGATAACCCGGATCTGACGCGGGAAGCGGTAGAAACCGCCGCGCTCTATGCCCGCACGCATCCTATCGTCGGCAGACCAGGTGGCCGTCCGTGGGCGAAAGCCGCGTGAGGCTATTCATCGACGAGTGCTTGTCGCCGCAGCTAGCTCGCCGGCTCAATGAAGACGGTGCACATAATGCAATCCATCCGCGCGACATGGGCCGACTGGGCGAGCCGGACCATGTCGTGCTCGCGCGTTGCCTGGACGAAGATAGAGCGATTGTAACGGAGAATGCGGTCGACTTTCGCAAGCTGGTCGCGCGCCAGGATCTACATCCCGGATTGGTTATCCTACCAAGCGTCAACCGCGATCAGTCGTTCCGCTTCTTGGTTGAAGGAATTGCCCATCTAGCTTCGCTAGGCGAGCCATCGGACGTGATCGTCAATCACGTTCTGGAAATCGGAAAGGATGGAGGCTTAACGCTTTCTCCGCTGCCCTGACGAGCTTCCCGCGCGCGATAATCTGCGACCTCGGGTTTGAGGCCCGCAGGGTTGCACTTGTCACGGCAAAGGAACATAAAGGGAACATGACTTTCGGCATTTGGGGCGCCCAGGGAGTTGCATGATGCCAGACACCCAGATTGAAGGCGGCCAGCAGCTGCCACCGAAACCCGGCCTGGGACAGATGTCCGTGAACTGCTCAACGTGGTCCATTTTCGACGAGGGCGACGCTTTCGGTCGCCAGTGGATAATTCGCCAACTCGCCCCTACCTGGCCTGCATAATCGCCTTGGTTTCGGGGCTGGAGCTTGAGCATCCGGCTCAGAAAGCGTGCTCCCGCTCATACTCTTCCATGGCGTTGATGAGCTCCACCAATTCCTTCTCTTCCGGGCTGTCTTCGATCGCGCCCGTGAGATCCTGGACCTTATCCCAAGCTAGCTCGAAGTCTTGAGCATCGGCAATTTCCATGACGACCCCGTTAGGTCTCACGACGATCGAAGAATCCCAATCTTACCTGAAATCCCGCGTCTTGACCCTAATCTCATCGATATGCCCGTAAGGATCGACGAGATTCCTCCCCTTTGGCATTGCACGCCGATCTGCCGTCGGCGATCCATGATGGAATTCGTCGCCGCGTCCGTGGGGAAGCGGGAAGCTGGCATCGCGTGATCCAACGCTGGCCAACTCGGCCGAGAGATCATGCAGCTGATGGGCGACGATATGGATAGGCACGCACACGTCCCGCCTCGCTATTGCACCACATTCAACTGGCGATGCCCGCAGGCTGTGAACGGGACGCACGGGAATTCTACCGGAAACGTTCTCGGCCTCAGCGAGGTCGACAAGCCCGAAGAACAGCGCTCACGTGGCGGAATGTGGTTTGAGAGCGGAAGCATCCAGCCTCATCTCGGCGAGGAGACGCCGTTTGCCCCTGCAAAGCAAGCCCGGACGTTCAGAACGTGCAATGGGTCCGCTTCAATCCCGCGGCCTCGAATTTGGCTCTGTATGGATCTGCCGGGCATCAAACGACCCTATGTCGACGATCCGTTCGGGAATCGGATCGAAGTCCTCGAACTGGTGAAGCTCAACGACCTCTCGCGCCGAAAAGGCAGCCGGGAATCCCTCATTTTCCTCAATCTGAGCGCATATCGCCTCGGAAGACGGCCTCGATGTTGTTCCCATCGGGGTCATGGACGAAAGCGGCATAGTACCCTGGAGGATATCCGCCCGAGCGGATGCCTGGTACTCCGTTGTCGGTGCCTCCGGCGGCCACGGCCGCGCGATGGAAGGCGTCCGCCTGCTCGCGGCTGCTCGCCCGGAATGCCGTATGCTGTCGCACCCCGCTCGGATGGAACGTATCGATCCAGAACACCGGGTAGTCGATGCCGAACGCGACACCAGCGAGATCCACGTCGTTTCGATCCGCGGGCTTCATGGTGCCCGAGATGCAGGAGACGACATGCGCTCCGAGAGGCTTCAGGGCCATCTCGTAGAAGTGCGCGGAGCGGGCGATGTCCGATACGCCGATGCCCGTGTGATCGACCAGCCAGTCGGACGCATTGGTCATGGTTGGATTCCTTCTATGCCGTGCTCGCGCAACTCCCGCGTCCGGCGCGTCGCCGTCAGTTCAGGAAAGGCCACAACTCGCTCACGCACATAATCGAGTAGCGCGTGATCTTATTCGGCCGGCCAACCTGGCGCGGCCCATAGGCCGGCAGCTCCAGGCCCCGCTCGATATTTTTGCGGATCGCCTTGCGATAACGCCCCGTGCGACGCGTGATCGCCGTCGCGGACGGCCTTTGGCGGTGAAGATCCGGGATCATCATCCGTTCTCCAACCTAAGCCGGACCACCGCCGCCGCCCCCTTGGCGGGCATCATCGGCGACGGGTGGAACGCCTGAAGCAGCGGGTGGACCCGGCTGCTTCAGGCAAGGACGCTAGGCAGGGAATTTTCGGCGCCCACCGTCAGGGAGAACTCAACGCCTACTGACAAACACGCCCGGCTCACGGTCAAAAACGCAGTCCGACCCGGCGCGCTGAGGAACTCAGATAACCGCTGCTTGCAGCACCCAGTCCAACCCGGATCGACCTCACTTACCATAATTCTCATCAGAAAACGGCGATGAGGTGGGGGTCTGGATTTTGATGAAGCCGACCCCGCCGTGCGAATGGCAGCTATTGCAGGCCATTGTCAGCGCGGAATAAGCGCGCACGAATTTGCCGCTATCCTTGGCAGCGGCGGCCTGGCGCAGGGCGGTCACATGCTCAGCTGCAGCGTTGACCTCGTCGACCGGAATATTGACGTACAGAACTGCGGCTCGTCTCAGACTCTCGCTAATGCGATCAAGTTGATAGTTAACTAGATCCCAGTTCTTGGAGTTGCCCGCATACCAGAGCTTGATATGACGCAACTGAGTTACGCTCATGATGTCGCCCAGACTGACCAGATTCGAGATTTCTTGCTCTCCTTTCGGTGGCAGTGCAGCGAAAGGAACATCGTCACTCAATGCCATCGCCGTTGAGACGAGAATGAGTGCTGCGCTCAAGGCAGTTGCCCTCATGAGTCCCTCCGTCGGCAAGCTGATCGGACCCGCGTGTAAGCGAACCGTCAGGGCTCCCATTCGAAGTCACGATCAAATCACGAGAACCAGCCAAGGTGTTTGATCCAGCGCAAAATAACATTCGCGGTTCGGCGAGCCGCAACCCCATGCTCAAAAGGGTCAGAACCTTCGCCTTCAGCGCCTGGGTCTACCGCCAACGGAACGCCGTCTGCGCCTACGACCTATGCGGCCTGAGCTGTGACAAGTGAGCGGAAGACGCAGCTGCCGATCGTGCCGCGACAATGCCGCAATATCGGAAAGCAGGTGCATCACGATCTAAAATCGCTAAACTGCGCAAATTGCGTCGCGGGCTAATGGCGACGGACTATGCCTACCGTGAGAGCCTATGATCTCCTGCCGACGCCGCGCCCTGCGCGAGACGACATCCTTCACCGCCCAATCCGTGCCCGCAACCGGCGTCATCGCCGCGGGGCTGTTGCATAAATGATGCCTTCGAGGAGCCGTGACGTCGCCGCCAATACGCTATCGCGTTTGCGGGGTGCGCTGGTGGACAAAACGATGGTGAGCGGTCTGGCACTCGCCGTCGCTGCCACGGCTGTGATGGCCTCCGGCACGGCGCATGCGGCGGACTGGCTGGGCGCCACCGGGGATTTCAACCTCGGTTCGAACTGGGCTGGCGGAGCGGTGCCGACAACGGCGACCTTCACGAACAGCCCCACGGCGGAGCGAAATGTCACCGCGTCCGGCGGTTCGCTCACGCTGCTCGAATACAACAACAACGCGCTCGCCTACACGTTGTCGACTGCCCCCAGCTCGGCTCTGGCTATCACCAACATCACCAATAATTCGACCTTCGAGCAGACACTGTTTGCTGGAGCGGCGGGCGGGTTCATTATCTCTGGCACGGTTACCGGCCCGATGGCGCTTATTGCGGGACCAGCCTCCGGCGTGATGCAATTCGGTGCCGGGAGTTCGGCGGCGGGCTCGCGATTTATCGGCCAGGGCGGATTACTGAATTTAATTATGGGCGCCGGTGATACGCTGTCGATCGGTTCGATCGAAGGCACCGGCATCATAAGAGCCCTTGGGGCGGGACAAACTCTGTCGGTTGGCGGACTGAATTCAAGCACCACCTATGCTGGTACAATTCAGGATATGGTCGCCCTCACCAAGGTCGGTACCGGCGGCCTGACCCTGTCCGGAGCGAACATCTATTCGGGTTTGACGACGGTTTCGGCCGGCACCCTCACGGTCTCCAACGCCAGTGGCCTCGGTGCGGTTTCCAGCGGCACGACGGTCGCCTCGGGTGCGACGCTCGCCTTGACGGGCGGTATCAACGTCGGCGCCGAAGCTCTGACGCTTTCGGGGACTGGCGTGTCAGGGGGCGGCGCTCTCACCAGTTTGAATTCCGGCGTGAACACCTTCCAGGGCGCGATCACTCTGGCGGCAGCCAGTAGTATCAATGTTAATAACACGAGCTCGCTGTATCTTTCGGGCGGCATCACTGGATCCAACACGGATCTGACGCTTGGCGGCTCCAGCAACAACGGCGGCACCATCAGTGGGGTGATTGCCACGGGCTCCGGCTCAATCACGAAGTCCGGCAGCCAATGGACCCTGGCAGGCGCCAATACCTATTCCGGCCTCACCATCGTAAATTCGGGCCCCCTGTTTGTGACAAACAGTCTCGGTCTCGGCTCGACAGCGAACGGAACGGTGGTGGCATCGGGCGCGTCCCTTGTACTCGGCGGCAGCGTCAACATTGTCGGGGAGGCGCTCACGCTCTCGGGCAGCGGCACAGGTGGATTCGGCGCCCTGCAAGCGGGCGGCGGCACGAGCACCTATGGCGGAGACATCACTCTCGCCGCGGACAGCCAGATCAACGCCGGCCTTTTGACCTTTCCAAGTACCTTGACCGTCACCGGCGGCATTACCGGCTCTGGCCAAAATCTGACCCTAGCCGGCCCCGGGACAGGGACCGTATCCGGGGTGATCGCCACGGGGACAGGCGGGCTGACGAAGATAAACACAGGCACCTGGACGCTCACGGGCGCCAACACCTATACTGGCGCAACCACCATCAACGGCGGCACGCTGATCGTGAACGGCTCGCTGGCTTCGTCCAGCGTGAGCGTCGGCAGCGGCACGACGCTTGCCGGCTCGGGTTCGATCGCGGGAGCGGTGACGGTCGCCTCCGGCGGAACGCTGTCGGCCGGTAACAGCCCGGGCACGCTCACGGTAGGATCGCTGGCGATCAATGCCGGCTCGAACACCGTGTTCGAACTCGGCACCCCTGGAGTCGCGGGCGGCGCGACCAACGACCACATCATCATCAACGGCAGCGGGGCGACCGGAAACCTGACGCTCGGCGGCACGCTCGCGGCCAATGTCGCTTCGGCCGGCTATTATCGCCTGTTCGACGTCACCGGCGGCGGCACGATCAGCGGCAGCTTCTCGTCGCTTGCACTGTCCGCGCCCAGCGTCGCAGGCGCGACCGGGACGGTCTACAGCATGCCTGCCGGCCTGCCGCCGCAGGTCAATCTTGCCGTGCTCGGGGCCGGCCAGATCCTGCAGTTCTGGGACGGCGCTGACCAGACCGGGAACGGTGCCGTCGATGGCGGCACGGGCACCTGGAATGGCGGCAACACCAACTGGGCGGTGGCGCCGGGCGAGGCGGGCTTCAATGCCCCGTGGCTGAGCTCTGTCGGCGTGTTCCAGGGCATAGCCGGCACGGTGACGGTGTCCGGCACGCAAAACTTCGACACGCTGCAGTTCACCAGCGACGGCTTTCTGCTGACCGGAGGCGCTCTCGGCCTCGGCGTCGCCGGGGGCGGCATTATCAACACGGCAGCCGGCGTCGCCGCTTCAATCGGCTCGGCCATCATCGATGGCGTCGGGACCAGCCTGACCAAGGTCGGCGCCGGCACGCTGGCGCTGTCCGGCGCCAATAGCTATTCCGGCGGCACGCTGCTCAACGCAGGCACCCTCGCCGTCGGATCGGCGAGCGCGCTCGGCACAGGCACGCTGCAGATGGCGAGTGGGACGACGCTTCGTGCCAACGCCCCTTCTCTCACGCTGGCCAACGCTGTGGCGTTGTCGAGCGGCACCGCCTTCGTCGATACCGGTTCGTTGGATTTTGGCCTGGCCGGCGTCATCAGCGGCGGGGGCACGCTCTCCAAGACGGGCGCCGGGGTCCTGACGCTGTCGGGGATCAACACCTACTCAGGCGCCACCTGGATCCAGCAAGGCACGCTACGGATGGGCGGGTTGGGCGTCCTGCCGAACCAGACGGCGGTTCAGATTTCGGCCGGGGCGGTCTTCGATCTCAACGGCATCGCCCAGACGGTCGGCTCGCTGTCCGGCTCGGGCGACGTGCTCCTGGGCGGCACGACGCTGAATGCCGGAGTTAACAACAGCAGCACGACCTTCTCCGGCACGATCTCGGGCGCGGGCTCGCTGCTCAAGACCGGTACCGGCACGCTGACGCTGAACGGAACGAACACCTACACGAGCGTGACCCAGGTGTTTGGTGGCAGGCTCGTCGTCGACGGCTCGGTCGCGACGCCGGTGATCGTACATGCGGGTGCGACGCTGGCTGGCTCCGGCTCGGTCGGCGCGACCACGATCGGCGGCACGCTTTCGCCGGGCAATTCACCGGGGACGCTGACCGTCAACGGCAGCCTCGTGATGGGCGTCGCATCGACCTATATCGCCGAGGTCCAAGGCACTGTCGCGGACCGGGTCAACGTCACCGGCACGGCCTCGCTGGCGGGTACGCTGCGGATCGTGCCGCTCGGCGGCGCCTACAGCTTCTCCGCCCCCTACACGCTGCTGTCGGCAGCGGGCGGGCTCGGCGGCACGCGCTTCGGCCCGGTCGACACGACCGGCTCCTTCGGCGACGGTGTCACCACTGCGGTGAGCTACACCGTCAACGACGTGCTGCTGAGGTTGACACCGAAGCCGCTGGCGCCAATCGTGACACCGACGCTCGGCGTCACAGCGCCGCGCAACGCCGCCTCGGTCGCTTCGGCCATCGACAGTGCGGTGGCCAATCGCGTCGACCCGTCCGCCCTATTTGGGATCTACAACCTGCCGGCGGCGGCGATCCCAGCGGCTGTGAACTCGCTCTCGGGCGAGGTCCATACGGCGGCGCCCGCGATGGCGCATGTCGCTTCAGACCAATTCCTGCGCACGATGCTGGACGGCTCGGGTAGCGGCCGGCTCTCAGGAGCGCCCGGCGGCCCTGCCGGCGTGGCCGGCTTCACAGCCGACCTGCCATCGAGGCAGGATGGGTCGGGACGCCCGACCTTCGATCCGGCGCGCTTCGCGCTCTGGGGCGCGACTTTCGGCTCGACCGGACGAACCGACGGCGACCGCGTCGTGGGTTCGGCCAACCGAAACCTCTCCGATGCGCATGTCGCGTTCGGCGCCGACATCCGGTTGGGCTCCAGCACCGTCATCGGCGCCGCAGTCGCGGGTGGCCAGGCGCGAGACTCGCTCTCGGGCGGGCTCGGCAAGGCGGAGGCCGATGTCTTCCAGGCTGGTCTCTATGGCCGCACCACGCTTGGCTCGGTCAACCTCGCCGGCGCGCTCGGCTATGCCCGGCTCGACACCGACACCAGCCGCGCCATCCCGGCGCTGGGCCGCACCGGCGTGGCCGCCTCCTATGCGACGCAGGCCTGGTCCGGTCGAATCGAGGCGAGCCTACCAGTGGCAGGCTGGGGTGGCCTGACGCTCTCCCCGCTCGCCGCCTTCCAGGCGGTGCGGGCGAACAGCCCGGCTGCGGTCGAGCGCGACGCGATGGGCGCGACCGTCGGCATGCTGACGCTGCCGCGGCGCACCGGCATCACCAGCCGCAGCGAGCTCGGCCTGCAGCTCGATGCCAACCTGATCGCGGGCGCATCGCCCGTCACCGGCTTCGTCCGCGCCGCATGGGCGCATTACTACCAGCGCGACGTCGACCTCACCGCCGCGCTCAACGGCCTGCCCGGCGCGAGCTTCGCTGTGAGCGGTGCCAGGCCCGACCGCAATGCGGCGCTGCTCGCGGCAGGAGCCGATATCAAGCTTAGCCAAACCGTCAGCCTCGGCATGCGCGTCGACTCGGAGCTGTCCGGGAACACGCAACGTGTCGGCGGCACTGCGCAGCTCAGGGTGAATTTCTAAGAAACCCGCGACGGCGCCAGCGCCGATCGAGCGGCCGAGACGCGGCCGCGCGATGTTTTCCAGATGATCGCTTCGCCGCGCACGCATCTACGGACTGCCTATCGTAATGAACTATGCCGTCATGCATGAATATGCGATCGATCGCAATTCTGGCCAGTTCAAGGCTCCGTTCAATCAGATCAAGAACGAACCGAACGTCTTCACCTACAAGGATACGGCAATCGTCACGCCAAACAGCGACACGCCCTATTCCTTCGTGTGGATGGATTTGCGGGCGGAGCCGGTGGTGCTCTCGGTGCCGGCGATCGACCCGAAGCGCTACTACTCGGTCATGCTCTGCGACGGCAATACCTACAATTTCGGCTATATCGGAACCCGTGCCACAGGAAGCGAGGCCGGCGACTACATGGTCGTCGGGCCCGACTGGAAAGGCGACACCCCGGCGGGCATCAAGCAGGTGTTTCGTTCGAGCACACAGTTTGCCCTAGCGGGCTATCGCACCCAGCTTTTCGGCGCGGATGATCTCGACAACGTCAAGAAGGTGCAGGCTGGCTACAAGGTGCAGATGCTCTCGGCCCATCTGAAGCGGACGCCGCCGCCGGCCGTGCCAACCGTCGATTTCCCCAAGATCGACAAGGAACTCGTGAAGACCAACTTCTTCGAGTATCTCGACTTCGCTTTGCAATTCGCGCCGGCGCAGGAGAACGAGAAGGAGATGCGCGCCAAGCTGGCACGCATCGGCATCGGCCCTGGCAAGACCTTCAACTTCAAGGACCTCTCTCTGGAGCATAAGCTGGAGATCGGCCTTGGCATGAAGGAAGGCCAGCGGAAGGTCGACGAGGCCGTCGCCAGTGTCGGCAAGGCGATCAACGGCTGGCGGCTTAGCGGTCTTCCCGGCGATAGCGCCCACTATAATGGCGACTGGATGAAGCGTGCCGTCGCCGCTCAGGCCGGCATCTATGGGAACGACCCGGAGGAAGCGACCTATCCGTTCACGCGCGTCGACAGCGACGGCCAGGCGCTCGACGGCAGCAAGCACAATTACACGCTGACCTTCCCGGCGGGGCAACTGCCACCGGTGAATTCCTTCTGGTCACTCACGATGTATGACGGCAAGAGCCAACTTCTGATCGAAAACCCGATCAACCGCTACCTTATCAACTCGCCGATGCTGCCGGCGATGAAGACCAACGCGGATGGGTCGCTGACGCTCTACATCCAGGCCAAATCGCCGGGCGCCGACAAGGAAGCGAACTGGCTGCCTGCTCCGAACGGGCCGATCTACCTGGTCATGCGGCTCTACTGGCCGAAGACGGAAGCGCCGTCGATCCTGCCGGCGGGTGAAGGTACATGGCGGCCACCCGGGGTAAAGCGGGTCTCATAGAAGACAAAAACTTCGCACGCCTCTCCATCGCAAACTCGTTGAAGAAACGCGGCCGGTTCTCGTGCTGTCCGCACGTAGCGCGGGCAGATGATGCAGCGAGCGCGCCAAGAGGCTCAGACCCAGCAGTCGACACAATCAGTTTGCCGTTCCAGCTCAAGGGCTCCGGCTTCGACCACTGCGCTGGCGCAGTCCGCCGGCGCCCGGCATCTCGCGCCCTAAAACCTGCAAAGCGATAGGCGCCTTCACACAGACATCGTCGGCCTAGCTGTTCAGTCGATCCATCCGGAGATCGAGCGAAAGCGACAGACCTTCTGGATCCCATTTCCGCTCGATTGTCGCGCCGAGCCCACTCAGCGTCGCCTTTTCGAGCTTGCTGCCGAAGCCCGCCTGCGCGGGAGATCCCGCAATCGTTGGGCCGCCGCGCTCCGTCCAGTGGAGTTTCACCGTCTCGCCTTCGCGCACGAGCTTGACGTTGAGCCGACCTTGCGGACAGGAGAGAGCGCCATACTTCGCCGCGTTTGTCGCAAGCTCGTGCAGCACCAGGGCAAGGGCCGTCAAAGCAGACCCTCCAACGGAAACCTCTGGCCCAGAAATCTCCAGCGCCTCCCGATGCTCCGCCTCGTAAGGCGATAAGAGTGCACGCACCAGGCTGAGGAGGTCGGTGGAGGCGCGATTGCCTTCGGCTTCGCCTGAGATTGTCAAATCGTGGGCGCGAGCCAATGCCGTTAGTCGTTCGCGAAGCTTCTTGGTCAGCTCTTCGACCGAGGTGGCCGATCGGGCACTCAGCGAAATCAACCCGCCTGTCAGGGCGAAGAGATTCTTGATGCGGTGGTTCATCTCGCGCATCAGCAGCTCTTGACGCTCGCGTGCCTGGACACGTTCGCTGATATCGCGCGCGATTTTGGAGGCGCCGACGATCACGCCGCTCTCGTCGCGGATCGGTGAGACGGTCAGCGCCACATGAATGAGCGTGCCATCCTTGCGCCGCCGCAGAGTTTCGAAATGGTCGGTTCGACGTCCCTCGCGAACCCCGCCGATGATCATGTCCTCTTCATGCAGACGTTCCTCGGGGATGAGCATCGTGATCGGCCGCCCGATCGCTTCCTCCGCGGTGTAACCGAACAAGCGCTCTGCGCTGGCATTCCAGCTCGTGATCGTGCCGTCGAGCGATTTGCTTACGATCGCATCGTCGGAATAGGCCACGATCGCGGCGAGCTTCGCGCTAGCCTCATGCGCGATCCGCCGTGCCTCTGCCTCCTGTCGGGCCTCGACGAGAAGTTTGGCATTGTCGATGGCGATGGCGGCGTGGGCGGCGATCGCCATGACGATCGACTCCGCTTCTTCGTCGAACTGTCCCGGCTCATCGTGAGCAATGAAAATGCCGCCGTGGACGCTGCCCGTGCGCGAGATGACCGGAACCGCCAGATAACTCACGACCGGCAGATGGCCTGGCGGCATGCCAAAATGCGGAGCGCTCAATCCGTATCTGGGATCCTTACGGATATCGTCCGACCGAACCACTCCGGTGCCATCGAAGGTGGGTGCGAAAACCGCTGTCTTGCGCGGCATCTCGAAGTTCTCGAAGGCCGATCTGGGAACACCGGACAGGGTGTAGAGGCCGTAGATTCCCCCCTTCTCGTCGACTTGATTGTAGAAGAAGGCGCCGAACTTTCCTCCCGACCATTCGGTGGCCGCGTCTGTCACGAGGCTTACAAGCTCGGCAAGATCGAATTCACCCGCAACGGCGCGGGCGATGCGGCTGAACATCCGCATGCGCTCGATCTCATTGGAACGAGCACCGGTTCTCCGGGCATGATCCGCGTTCAATTGTTATCCCCCGCCGAACCAGACCTTGGCGCATCGAAAAATGCCATGTCATTTCGCGCAATAACATATCATTTGCCCGGTCGCCCTGTCATTGAATGCACCGCTTTCAACTGAGACCAAGACTGCGCGTTCGGGCTGGCAGCAAGCCGCCCGACCTAGCTCTCGATCGGCGATAACGTTCGCGCCTCCTTTACCTCGTTGCGGGAACTGGTGAGACCAAACTCCGTTTCGACCAAACGGGGTGGGTTCTGGGGTCTGCCGCCGCAGCGGCTGCACTCCGAAGTGTCGAGGCTGGAATGGTCAACGAGAGCCTGCACGTCCGGCCTACCATCCTGATCGTCGAAGACGAACCGCTTCTGCTGATGGATGCGGTAGATATGGTCGAGGAGGCGGGGTTCGAAGCCGTGGAGGCATCCGATGCTGACCGGGCAATCGAAATACTGACCTCCCGGTCCGACATCCGCATCGTGCTCACCGATGTCGATATGCCGGGCTCCATGGACGGCGTGAAGCTCGCCCACTTCGTCCGCGACCGCTGGCCTCCGATCGAGATCATCATCGTCTCTGGTCATCGTACCGTGGCCGCCGAGGAGATGCCGGATCGCGGCCTGTTCTTCTCCAAGCCCTACAGCCGTCATGCCATCACCGCGGCAATGCGAAGTTTCGTGTCCTGAGGAACGATCACGTGATCGCTCATGGAGCTGATCGGCGGACAATCCATAAACTTTGAGCTGTGGAACAGGTCGTTCCTCAACCCGGCACGGGCTATATGGCAGTTGTCATGGAAGATCCGCAGCCACGTCGTGAGGAAAGGTCCCGCTTGGTTCAGGCGGCGAAGTTGCGCCTTCCGGGCAGAGGGGAGGCATGGACCTGCATGATCCGCGATATTTCATCCAATGGCGCTCGAATGCGGCTCCCCCTTGGTTTTGAACCCGAGGGGAAGGTTCTCATCACCGCCGCGACGATCGGCACCGACCGGTCGGCCCGCGTTGTCTGGCGGAATGCTACATCGATAGGCGTAGCGTTCGAGTAATTCCGAGGGTGGACACGCTTTCCAGCCTACCGAAGTCGATGGACCTGCATGTCCCCCCGCTGAGGACGATAGCGTCCTGACCAATCATCGCCACATCCCGCGCATCTTGGCTCGGACATCGACCTTTGGGGCACCGCTCGGCGTTCGGCCGGGTTCCATCGCGGGAGCGTGCGGCCAGGCGACCCGCTCGAAATGACCTAGCAAGGCGTTCGGGATGAACCTCGTGCGGTTGGCGTAGACGTGGCGGTCACCGGTTCCGGATTGGCCGGACGTGAAAAAGCGCTGCGGCACGATCAGGTGAAGGTCGTCCTTCGCTCGCGTCATCGCGACATAGAGCAGGCGTCGTTCCTCTTCGATCTCGTCTCTGGTTCCGGTCCCGAGGTCGATCGGAAGGCAGCCGTCGACGGTGTTCAGGACGAAGACCGATTTCCATTCCTGGCCCTTGGCCGAATGGATCGTCGACAGGATCAGGTAGTCTTCGTCGAGGTGGGGTACCCCGGCCTGGTCGCTCGTCGCATCGGGGGGATCGAGCGTCAGCTCGGTCAGGAAGCGCTCCCGGGAGGGATACCCGCTGGCGATCTGCTCCAACTGGACGAGGTCAGCCTGCCGGGTGGATGCATCCTCGTGGATCCGTTCGAGATGCGGCTCGTACCAGCGCCGCGCCCGCTCAATCTCACCGGGCCAGCCAGCGCCACGGTATCGAATTTCGCGGACCGCGGTGCAGAATTCGTCCCAATCTGCTCCGGCACGCGGCGGAGCGGGAGCGTCGGCGAGAGCCTCGACCGGAGCGGTCGCCTGGCCGATATGCTCCAGGACGCGTTGCGCTGACGTCGGTCCCACTCCCGGGAGAAGTTGCAGCACGCGGAACCCGGCGACCTTGTCCCGCGGGTTCTCGACGAACCGCAACAGCGCCAGCAGATCCTTGATATGGGAGCTGTCGAGGAATTTGAGCCCGCCGAACTTCACGAAGGGGATGTTGCGGCGCGTGAGTTCGATTTCCAGCGGACCGCTATGGTGCGAAGCCCGAAACAGGACCGCCTGCTGCTTCAGAGTCGAGCCGCCCTCGCGGTTCTCGAGGACCTTGTCGGCGACGAAGCGCGCCTGATCGGCCTCGTCGTGGACATGGACTAGCTGCGGCGGGGACCCATTGGAGCGGGCCGTCCAGAGGTTCTTGGTGAAACGTTCCGTGGCCAGATCGATGACCGCATTGGCGGCCGAGAGGATGGCCTCGGTGGAACGATAGTTCTGGTCGAGCGTGACGACCTCCGCGGGAGGCGAGAACGCGGCGGGAAAGTCGAGGATGTTGCGCACCGTCGCGGCGCGGAACGAATAGATCGACTGCGCGTCGTCGCCAACGACCGTCAGTCCTCGGCCGTCGGGCTTGAGGGCGAGGAGAATCGAGGACTGGAGGCGGTTGGTGTCCTGGTACTCGTCGACCATGACATGGTCGAAGCGCGAGCCAACAGCCGCCGCGATGTCCGGGTCAGTCATCGCCTGCGCCCAGTAGAGCAGCAGGTCGTCGTAATCGAGGACGTTCTGCTGCTGCTTGGCCTCGACATAGGCGGCGAACAGGTCCTTGAGCTCGGCTGCCCAGGCAACGCACCACGGATGAGACCGGCCGAGCACGTCCTCGATCGGCAACTCCGAATTCACGCAGCGCGAATAGATCGCCAGGCAAGTGCCCTTCGTCGGGAAGCGCGCTTCCGTCTTCGAGAAACCGAGCTCGTGCCGGACGAGGTTCATCTGATCGGCGGAATCCTCGCGATCATGGATGGTGAAGGCCGGGTCGAGGCCGAGTTGGTCGGCGCAATCGCGCAGGAGCCGGGCGCCGATGCCGTGAAACGTCCCTGCCCAGGTCAGGGCATCGCTCAGGACCCCCGCGCCATCGCCCAGCACCTTGCGGGCGATCCGCTCGACGCGCTTCGACATCTCCGAGGCCGCGCGGCGGGAGAATGTCATCAGCAGGATCCGCCGTGGATCGGCGCCGGTGACCAGAAGGTGCGCGACACGATGCGCCAAGGTGTTGGTTTTGCCCGATCCGGCGCCCGCGATCACGAGCAGGGGAGACGCGGCCTCCGAGCCGACGCCGTGGACGACGGCTCGCCGCTGGGCCGGGTTGAGCGTGTCGAGATAGTTGATCGGGGCAACGGCGTTCATAAGAGTCTGCTGAAAAGTGATTCGCTCGACCCTACCATGTCGGATGATAGGGGTGCGTCAGGATTGCCGACGCTTGGCATCGCGCGCGGCTCCAGGACCTCGGTACCATGTTCCCCAATAGGCTCCGCGGCCGCGATCTCGGGGATCGAATTCGAACCCGCCCATTATGTCCCTGAAGCGCGCGGCCTGATCCGGATCGGAGAAGCAGAAAACTCGGAAGCGCTTTCCGTCGTAGGCAACCTCATGGCCTCGAGGAGCAAGCGACGAGAGCGGTCCGGTCGCTGGCACGATGCCGAGTCCATGCCCCGGTGGGATCTCGACTGCGACTTGGTGAGGCCAGCGACGGTCGACCTCCGCGGGCGACAGCTCGCCCTTGCGTCTCATGGTTCATCGACGAGGCGAGGGCGGCGTCTTCCTTCCGAAAAGCGACCGCGCAAGAAGCCGCGCGACGAAGCGGCATCGGCGTCGGCTGCCATGACGGCAAGGTCTCGGAGGACCATCCGGATCGCCTCCCGGGAATCTCCGTTGGCTTCCTCCATGACCGCATCGACCTCCTCATCGGAAACGGCAAACGGGTCTGGTTCAGGCGGGCGGGAAGCCTCGACTGCTGCCATCGGTCATGTCCTCAATTGAGGGAACATAAAGAGAACAAACGGAATGGCGAGTCAAGCATGCCTCGCCGACAGCGTCTCCTTCGTTGTGCGAAATCATTCCTGGGCAGAGCGGCTCGTTCGGCGCGTTTCCTGCGCACGGTCCAAGGACCTCGCGGCTCGCCGGGCGGCACGCAGTTCCTGGAGCGTGGGCTGCCACCATCCGCGAAGGAAGGCGTCCGGCGTGGTCGGGCGTCGCGCAGGCCAGGTCTTGACCAGTTCCTCATGGGTCGCACGCCGCCACAAAGCCCAGACCAGATCGTCTGACTGTCCAGAGCTCCAAGGATAATGCCGGGCGGCGGTTTCCATGGGCACGATCTCGCCGGTTACCTCAAGGACGACGAGCGGCCCCTCATGTGACATCAGCACCCGGTCGGTCGGCGGCAATTCGCTTGCAGGCACGGGATAGCGTCGACGTCGGCGCTCGGCCGCCGTTGCTTTCGCGCCTTCGTACTCCGGCGCGGATTTCGCCGCCTCGCGCCGCTGCCTTCGAGCTTCCGGCTCACTGCGCTGCGCGGCGGCTTCGATGGTTGGCCACCTTCTGCGAAGTTCATCGATCGATCGGAACGGAACGTGCCAGGCTTTGTCTTCGCCGTTCCACCACGCCCAGGGCACCGCACGCAATTCCTCGACGATGGATCGAGAATACGGGGTGCGCACGACGATCTCATCGGCGACCTCCAGGTAAGGGCTGACGATCGGTTCGAACGAGAAGGAATCGCGACCGCGCTCATCCGCGAGGGTGAACGCTCTCGGCAACTCACGATCGAGCCATCGCGCCGCGCGAAGCATCGCCGTCGTGCCCGGTATCCGCCAAGCAGCCAAGTCGTCGTTCCAGCGCGCTCTCGGAAAAGCTTCCCGAAAGCGCACTGCGAGTGCCGCGTCGAACGGGAAGGAGACGATTGCACCCGAGCTTTCTTCATCAGCGCGGATTTCAAAGTCGTTGCTTTTGCGCCCGGCCATCGTCCTACGATCCTGCGGTCCAAAGCGATGACCCGGCTTGGGAAGTGCTTCAGCCCGGCAGCCCGGGTGATATCCGCTAGTCGACGAAGCGTACCGTCGTGCCCGGCCTGACGAGCTGGGCCAGTTCCTCGGCATCCCAATTCGTAAGCCGGACACAGCCATGCGATGATGCCTTGCTGATCTTCGAAGGCTCCGGCGTACCATGGATGCCGAAGGTCGGCTTCGACAGCTCGATCCAGACCGTGCCGACGGGATTGTTGGGGCCACGAGGGAGCACCAGGCGACGTTTGTTCTTGCCCTGCTGGAAATTCTTGACCGGGTCGTAGTGGTACGTCGGGTTCTTCACGACCCGCACCACTTGGTATTCGCCCTCAGGTGAGGGAGTGTCCTCGCTACCGATAGTGGCCGGATAAATCGCGATCACCTTTCCGGTCGCATCCAGCGCGCGAACGATGCCGTTCGCCTTGTCGGCCTCCACCGTCCGGGCCTCGTCGGGAGGGAGGGCTCGTCCGACCGAGACGACGTGCAGTGCTTCCTCGCGCGTCCGATACTGCTTTTGCGGGTTGAATACCCTGAGAAGACCCTCGCTCATGTGAAAGCGTTCGGCGAACATCTCGTGAGCGTTCCTGTAGCCGAGCCGCTTCATTCGGGCCTGACGGGCGTAATCGTGAGGAATGCGCCTGACGAACCGGGTTTTGACGTCCTCCTTCGTCACGACGTAATCCGCGACGATGTCCGCGTTGACGTCCCCTTTGAGCGCCTGCCAGGTCGCGGCGTCGATGATCTCGCCGGTTTCGAGATTTTCGCGGCGGCGGAACTGGTCGATGGCCTTCCGGTAATTGTCGCCGTCCAGCCCGTCGATCTCCCCGGGAGAGACCCCCTGACGCGCCAATAGGACCTGAGCCTTGATGATCGATGCGCTGGGCCGCGTCACCTTGGTCTTCGTGACAGCAGGAGGGCCTGCTCGATTCACCTCATCCGGGGTAAGAGCTCTGGCGGCAGCCGGAGCCAGCAAGACGCACCCGCACACCAGGGCTGCCTGGAACTTCTTCAGCAGCGCGACAACAGGTCTTGGCACGGAAATCACCATCGCTGGTCCCACGCACGGCCAACGCGATGTTTCATCCCCTGGTTCCGCGACGGCGTTGCCGAGGTGAACACTGGCCGATCAACGAGGGCTGTCGCTCGACCTCGATGCATCCAGCCGTGTTTAGGCGGAAGCCGATTGACGATATTGGAGCAGGACGTTCTGAGTTAGGTCGTCCTCGTCGAGCGCCATCGGCACAGAGGCCGTCACCAGATAGGCAATTCGGGTTCGCTCCTTCTCGATTTCCGCTTCAGGAATTGTGTCCCTCACCTCGTTCCAAACGGCTTCCAAAGCTGCATGCGCCCGAGCGAGATCTGCGGGATCACTCAAGGACGAGAACGGCATGTTTCTCTCCCGAAAATGAACTTGGCGAGGAAAACTTAGGTCAACGAAGCCAGCGTGCAGACTGGTTCAGTCGCCGGTCGCCTGGGAACAGAATCCGTCCTTGTATCGTTCGAATGGTACTTCGCGGCGCTTGCCGCCTCATCGAGGACCATTCCCCATGAGAAAGCTCATTGCACTTTCTTTCGTCGCGATGGCGACCGCATTCCCTGCGCAGGCGCAGACATCGACGACTTCGCCCATGCCTGCACCGAAGGGCGACGCCGACAAGAACGCTCCGTTGCCGGGAGCCAACAGCTTCACCGAGGGACAGGTCAAAAGCCGTCTTGAGGCCAACGGCTATTCGCAGGTCGGCCCGCTGACCAAGGACGCGAATGGCGTCTGGAAGGGCAGCGCGACGCATGGCGGAGCGAAGGTGAACGTCACGGTCGACTATCGCGGCAACATCACCCGCCAGTAGTCGGGAGACAGCAGATGACTCAGACCCTCACCCGTTCCTATGACAGCTACGAATCCGCGCGCTCGGTCGTCGAAGCGCTCGAAGCGGAAGGCATCTCCTCCGCTGACATCAGCCTGATTGGCCGTCACGCGAAGGCTGAGGACAGCAACGCGGGCGAAGGCGCCGGAATCGGTGCGGCTCTCGGCGGAGCCGCAGGATTGCTTGCCGGTATCGGGCTGATCGCCATCCCCGGGGTCGGCCCCGTCGTCGCCGCAGGCTGGCTCGCATCGACGGCGGCAGGGGCGGCCGCAGGTGGTGTCGCCGGCGGCATCGTTGGTGCCCTGACGAGCGCCGGGCACAGCGAGGAAGACGCGAACTACTATGCTGAAACGGTACGCCGCGGCGGCTCGGTGGTTTCGGTTCAGGTGGCCGACGAGCAAGTTCCGGCGGTCGAGGCGATCCTGAAAGGCGCCACCCCGATCGATCGCGATGCGCGGCTGGCTGAGTATCGTGCGGGGGGCTGGAGTCGTTTCGATGAAACGGCCGCACCGTATCGCCCGCCGGTGATCTGACGACGTCGGAGGAGTGGCGCGCAGCCGCGCGACTCCTCTGCTGGAGGTTATCCACGAATGGAGGGGCTTACCATGGCCAGGAAAACACGGTCGCCCGCGCCGGAAGGACGCGACTCCGAAAGTGGGTTCTCCGTCGCATCCGATCTCGAGAGCATTGGTATCCCCACCGACGAAATGGCTGACGCAGTCCAGAACCGCGTGAGCGAATTCCAGGAATTGCTCGAGGACGAAATCCGGCAACGTCTGCTTCGGGCTTTGGGATGGGCTGCTGCCGCGGGTTTCATTCTCGGCGTGATGGCCGCGCGAAATTGAGCCGATGTTCCGCCGCACGTCTGGTCGCTTTCGCGGACGTGCGCGGATGCTCTTTCCGGGAGTAGCGGGTCAGGATTCTGGAAGCGGGAAGATGCGCCAGGACGGTTTCCAATGTGATGCCTGCGGATCGGCAAGCGTGCGGATTCCGCTGAATCTGACGCCCGACAGCGAGGTCTGCTGTAGCGGGTGCTCCAGATCGTTGGCGACGTGGTCCGAGTATCGGTCGAGCGGCGGGCCGATCGCCGATCCGCTCGCGGGCTGACCGTCCGCTATCGCCACTGTGCCAGAACCTCGTCCGTGGTGGCGGCCTCGATTTGCTGGCTGAAGCGAGAGAGGTACAGCTCCATCAGCGCGTCGTGCGTTGCGTCGGATGAACTGCACAGGGCGTCCGTGACCAGCACGACCCGCAGGCCTCGATCGACGGCTCCAAGCACCGTCGCGAGTACGCAGACATCGGTCTCGCCGCCGGTGATGATGACCGTGTCGATCTGGCGTTCCCCGACGAAGTGATCCAGGCGGCCTTCGGTCCAGGGTGAGTAAACCCTCTTGTCGAGCACATGGGCGGCCGGGACAAATCGTTCGAGAGAAGGCAAGAGGCGGACGGCTTCAACACCGACCTTTTCCAGGGTTACCTCGGGCCATCTTCGATAATAGCGCTGCCATGTGCCACGCCCTTCACCCTGCCGGTCGGCAGGTATGAATCGGGTGAATAGAGTCCGTTCTGGATTGGATCCGCAAAGCTCCTCGACCCCCGGCAGGACCTTCTGAAGCCATGGGAACGACCAAGGGTAGCCCGGACCGAAAAGACGCTGCATGTCGACGCAAAGGTGGACGCAGTTGCGCCCGAGCTCACCATGCACCAGCCCGTGGGCAGCCATTGCTCATCCCTTCAACACGATCTCCGGCGATCAGGTGCCGTCGATCAGTCTGATCGTTTTGCTGGGTCTCTCGGCCGCCACGCCATCGCTGCCGGATTCTAATCCGCCCGCTTCATGCTTCTCCGTGAGACCCTCGGTATTGCCCCGTTCGAACGGGGGGTGCGGTCCCGTCGGGTTGAGAGACCTCGGGTTTCCTTCCGCACTCTGCCACTTGGTGACGGCGTCTTCGACCACCCCGCGCGCCGGTTCGAGAAGGTGGGTCACTGCCGCCCCGCACGTCAGGGTCCAATCGTTGCCGGAGCGGCGGATTTCGAATGATTTCGTCATCAGTTCCCAGGCTCCCGGAGATTGCGAGATCGCTGAGGCTCGTCTGCTCCGGGAGCGGGCGCCTTCAGTGGCGATGCTTCAAAACGGCATCAAGCCGCCTTCTTATTCGCCGACGAGATCCCGATCTTGGAGAGAAGCTGGTCGGTCTTGGTTTCCTCGCTCAACGTCTGGTCGAGGAGGGCTACGGCCTGCTTCAGGCCCAACTCCTTGGCCCAGGTCTTGAGAGTGCCGTAGCGGGCAATTTCGTAATGCTCGACGGCCTGCGCGGCGGCGACCAGACCCGTATCGATCGCCGGGCTGCCCTCGAATTCCTCGATGATGCTCTTGCCCTCGTCGATGATGCCGAGGATGGCGTCGCAGGTCTTGCCGCGAGGCGCCTTGCCGAGAAGCTCGAAGACCTCCGCGAGCCGCTCGACATGGGTTTCGGTTTCGTCTCGATGGGTTTCGAAGGCCTTCCTGACCTCCGGCGAGCTGGCCGCGCGCGCCATCTTGGGCAAGGCCTTCAGGATCTGCTTCTCGGCATAGTAGATGTCCTTGAGCGTATCGAGAAAGAGGTCGTCGAGCTTCTTGGGTTCAGTCGCCATGGGAGCCTCCTGGCTGGATGTGAAAACCCCTTAACCGCACCGGTCGACTTCGGTTCCGGTCGTCGGCGGCGCGCCTTTCGCGGCCGAAAGATGGAGATCGGAGTGCTGCGTCATGGGCTCTCTCGCCGTGCTGGCGAACAACTTCCCGAGGCACGACCAGTCCCGGACGATTGCGATTGGCGAATGTCGATTGGGGGCAGCGGATCAAAGCTCCGGCGCGCGGAACAGCGACCGGTTGACAACGATTAACTGGCTGCGGTGGCCAAGGAAAAGGATTCAGCGGAGCGCCTCTATCTCGCTCGGGTCATGCTGATCGGTTGCCCTGGATCGGTGAAAATCGGTGAAGCGAGGAGCAAATGCCGCATCGGGCAAGCCTCGATTGGCTGAACTTCCTGCTGGCGGACCTGCGCGGCGGGATGGGTCCTTACGTCAATGTCTTCCTGCTCACGGAGGTCGGCTGGGACCAGTCGAAAATTGGTGCCTTGCTCACCGCCAGCGGTCTCATCGGCATTGCCTTTCACGCGCCGATCGGCGCCTTGATCGACGCCACGCGCCCCAAGCGCGGTCTCATGATCGGTGGGGCCTGGCTCCTCGCGGTTCTGGGCGCAGGCATTGCGACTTATCCGACGATACCGGTCGTGTTCGTCGCGGATGTCAGCATGGCGCTCTTGGGGGCCGTCTTTGCGCCCACGATCGCGGCGATCACGCTTGGGCTTTACGGCGCGCGCGACGCTGCTGCGCAGCTCGGGCGCAACGCCGCGTTCGACCGGCTCGGCAACCTGTTCATTGCCGCCTTGGCGGCGGTAGTCGGCACGCATTTCGGGCAACGCGGCGTCTTCTACATGCTTCCGCTGTTCGCCGGGCTGTCGATGATCGCTGTTCTTTCAATTCCGGCCGGCGCCATCGATCATCGGCGCGCTCGCGGCCTCGATGACGTCATCCCCGAGGACGGTCGGCCGTATCCGTGGCGGCAGTTGTTCGCCGAACGCCCCTTTGCCGTGCTGGCGATCGGCACGGCGCTGTTCCATTTCGCCAATGCGCCGATGCTGGCCCTCGCCAGCCAAAAGCTGGCGCTGGAAGCAAAAGGCTTCGAGTCCGCCGTGACGTCGGCGGCGATCATCGTCGCCCAGCTCGCGACTATCCCGATGGCGTTCCTCGTGATGCGCGCCAACCGGATCGGCGGCGAGCCGCTGCTCATCCTGGCGTTCGCGGCCCTGCCGCTGCGCGGCATCCTGTTCGCCACGGTCGACGACCCCTACTGGATGATCGCCTTCCAACTTCTCGACGGAGTTGGGGCCGGGCTGTTCGATGTGCTCCTGCCGCTCGTTCTGTACGGCGCGGTGCTGGGCAGCGGGCGCTACAACATGGCGCGGGGAATGCTCGGTACCATTCAAGGAATTGGAGGAGCGTCGAGCTATGCATTCGCTGGCAGCCTGGTCGTTTGGGGCGGATACAGCGTCGCCTTTGCCGTGCTCGCTGGGGTGGGCGTGATCGCTCTCCTTCTCATTCTGATGGCCATGCCGGAGACCGTCTCGCGGATCCGGACGGAAGCCCGCATCGAAGAGCTTTGATCCCGAACTTTCGTCCCGGACCGGCGTTGAAAACTCGCCCGCGTTCGCGGGTTGGATTGGCCGGAGAGCAAGGGGATGCGGATCGCGCAAGTTGCGCCGCTGGCGGAGTCGGTTCCTCCGCGACTGTATGGCGGCACGGAACGGGTAGCGTCGTGGCTTACCGAGGAACTCGTGCGGCAAGGACATCGGGTCACCTTGTTCGCCTCCGGCGATTCCCAGACCTCGGCCGAGTTGGTCGCCTGCGCACCGCAGGGTTTGCGGCTGGCAGGCATCCGAGATCACACGGCCAGCCACCTCGCCATGCTCGCGAAGGTCCGGGAACGGCAGGAGTCATTCGACGTCATCCATTTCCACCTCGATCTGCTCCAACACGCGATGTTCTCGGACCTGACCCACAAATGCGTAACGACCTTGCACGGGCGCCTTGACCTGCCCGATTTCCTGCCGGTCTATCAGGCCTTCCCGCGGATGCCGCTGATCTCGATCTCCGAGGGGCAGCGAAAGCCGATGCCTGCCACCGCAAACTGGCTGGCGACCGTCCACCACGGCCTGGGACCGGGCCTATGTCCGTTCGATGCGCGGGGAGGGGATTACCTCGCCTTCCTGGGACGGATCACGCCCGAGAAGCGACCTGAACGCGCCATCGAGATCGCCAAGCGTGCCGGGATGCGCCTGAGGATCGCGGCGAAGGTCGACCCCGTCGACGAGGAATATTTCCGAAACCAAATCGCACCGCTTCTGCATCATCCCTTGATCGACTTCATCGGAGAAATCGACGAGGCGCAGAAGGCCGGGTTTCTCGGAGGCGCCCGGGCACTCCTGTTTCCGATCGACTGGCCGGAGCCGTTCGGCCTCGTCATGATTGAAGCGATGTCGGCGGGAACTCCCGTGATTGCGTGGCGCAACGGCTCCGTCCCGGAGATCGTCGGAGACGGAGTGTCTGGGATCATCGTCGACTCGATCGCCGAGGCCGTTTCAGCCTGCGTGCGCAGCACCGCCATGGATCGATCAAAGGTGCGGGCCCATTTCGAGCGGCATTTCACCGCCGAGCGGATGGCCCGCGATTATCTCGCGGCGTTCGACCGACTGCTGGCCTCGTCACAGGATTGCGCCAGGGCCGCAGAATAGACGCAGAGACAGAGCCAATCGGCGGAGCAAACCACCTGGCCTCCGACGAGGAGGAGCTTCGAATGCATGAGCAGAACGTTGCCTCAAGGCAGCCGGAAATTGCCGGACGATCTGAGCCTTCGTCCGATCACGCCCTTGATGCGCATCCCTCGCTCGTCGAGCGTCCGCTTCGAACCTTGAAATCCGGCGACGCCTTCGCCGTTCTCGACAGTCATGGCGACATCGGCATCACGCCTGACACCTCCGAGGGACTCTTCTGCAACGACACCAGGCATCTTTCGCGGTTGGAATTGTTCTTCGAGGACAAGCGCCCCTTGCTCCTCGGCTCGGTGATCCAGGACGACAACACCGCATTGACGGTGGATCTCGCCAATCCGGAGATCACCCGGGGAGACGGGTCGACCATCATCCCGCGCGACGCGATCGCGATTGAGCGGACGAAGTTCCTTTGGAACGCGCTCTGTTACGAGCGGGTGGATCTGCGCAACTTCGACCGGATCCCGCATGAGTTCACGCTGTCCTTGTCTTTCGGTGCGGATTTTCGGGATCTCTTCGAAGTCCGCGGAATGAAGCGCGCCCGGCACGGCGAGACGGAGACGCAGATCGCTTCGGGGACGGCCCGCTTCGCCTATCGCGGCCTCGACGACAGGGTCAGAAGAACGGTCCTGCGCTTCAAGCCGGAGCCGTGCCGGTTGACGAACGGCCTGGCTTCGTTCCGCTTCCGCCTCGAACCCGGCGAACGGACCTCGCTTCTTCTGACCGTCGCCTGTGATCTGGTCGATGCTTCGAGAGGGGATCTCCGGCCCGTCGGCACCGCGCCCGGCGTGCCGCCGCTGGATTTTGCCAAGGCCTACCAGAATGGCCGCCGGGGCCTTCGCGCGCTGACGGCCAACATGTCCAAGGTTAGATCGTCGAACGCCCTCTTCACCGACCTGATGAGTCGATCGACCTCGGATCTTTACACACTCATGACCCGCGGGGCTGACGGGCTCTACCTCTATGCCGGAATTCCATGGTTCTCGACCATGTTCGGCCGGGACGGGATCATCACGGCGATGATGTTGCTATGGGCCGATCCGTCCGTGGCGCGCGGGTCCTGCTTCATTTGGCGCGAGCACAGGCCGTAACCAGCGACCCAGTCGCCGATGCGC
The DNA here is from genome assembly GCF_056397745.1 of Allobosea sp. 05L423. NCBI lineage: Bacteria > Pseudomonadati > Pseudomonadota > Alphaproteobacteria > Hyphomicrobiales > Alloboseaceae > Allobosea > Allobosea sp. 05L423. The sequence continues at coordinate 74,887 of NZ_JBFTOA010000029.1, forward strand.
AGCCCGGCAAAATTCTCCATGAACGGCGAAGCGGGGAGATGGCCACCCTGGGGGAGGTGCCGTTTGGATTCTACTACGGCTCCGTAGACGCCACGCCGCTCTTCGTCATGCTGGCAGGCCAGTATTTCAACCGTACCGGCGATCTGGCGACGATCCAGCAGCTCTGGGAGAACATCGAAGCCGCGCTCTTGTCGTGCGATACATATGGAGATCGCGACCGAGACGGCTTCGTTGAATACTTCCGTGAGACCGAAAACGGGCTCGCCAACCAGGGCTGGAAGGACAGCCACGATTCGATTTCCCACACGGATGGATCGCTGGCCAGCGGCCCGATCGCGCTTGTCGAGGTCCAGGCCTATGTCTATGCCGCCAAACGGGCGGCCGCCGTTATGGCCCGGGCCCAAGGCTTGGACTTGCGCGCCGACGAGCTGACGCAGCAGGCATCGGTGTTGCGGGAGCGCTTCGACCAGGCCTTTTGGTGCGAGGAAATCGGCTCCTACGTACTGGCGCTCGATGGCGACAAGCGTCCCTGCCGAGTTCGTTCCTCGAATGCGGGACATGCCCTTTTCGGAGGCATCGCCTATCCGGAGCGCGCCGAGCGGATTGTTCGATCCCTCATGAGCGAAGGCAGCTTCAGCGGCTGGGGCATCCGAACGTTGAATGCCGGAGAAGTCCGCTACAATCCGATGTCCTATCACAATGGCTCGGTCTGGCCGCACGACAATGCCTTGATCGCCATCGGCTTCGGCGCCTATGGCTTCAAGTTCGAGGCCTCGCGCCTGTTCGAAGCCATCTTCAACGTTGCGACCCACCAGGACCAACAGCGCCTGCCGGAGCTGTTCTGCGGGTTTCTTCGAAAGGCCCGCCGTGGGCCGACGGCCTATCCCGTGGCGTGCTCACCACAGGCCTGGGCCGCGGCAGCTCCCTTCGCGATGCTCTCGGCTTGCCTTGGTCTGGAGCTTCCTGCGGCGGCAAACGCGGTCAAGCTGGTCGACCCTGTCCTGCCGTCTTTCCTCGACGACGTGATCATTCACGAGCTGACCCTGGGCGGTTCTCAATTCGACCTGCGCGTGCACCGCCACCAAAGCGACGTCACGCTCAACGTCCTGAAGCGCTGGGACGAAAGCAACGCACGGGTCACGATGATCAAGACGAGATAGACGCAGTCAGCGGCACAAACCGCTCGGAGGAACCCGCAGCTCGGCAACCTCGTTGATCAGGTTGCCAGGGCATAGTCCGTTCAAATGCGGAGCAACCTTCGCCTGGCGGGAGCTGCCGTGGGGAACGCTGAGCTTGGCTGCCGAGTCCTCCTCTCGATCCGGGCCCGGGTCCGCGCGCGATCCGGTCGTCGAACCCAGCAAGCCGCGGCTGCTGAAGCTGTTGGGGCCGGGCTTGGTTACGGGCGCGTCCGATGACGATCCCAGCGGCATCGCTACATATTCCCAGGCTGGAGCCCAGTTCGGCCATGCCGCGAGCTGGTCGCTTGTCCTGACCTACCCCTTGATGGTGGCGATCCAGATCATCAGCGCCCGAGTCGGCCGGACAACGGGCCACGGTATCGCGGGGAACATCGCGCGCAGCTATCCGAGATGGGTGGCCTTTGCCGTGACCGTTCCGCTGCTCGTCGCCAACGTGATCAATATCGGGGCCGATCTCGGCGCGATGGGCGATGCCCTGAAGATGTTGGTCGGAGGCCCCGCCCATATCTACGTCGTCGTCTTCGGTGCGATCTGCATCGGCTTGCAGGTTCTGCTCGAATACAAACGCTACGTCGCGGTGCTGAAATGGCTATCGCTGGTCCTCTTGGCCTATGTCGCGACATTGTTCGTCGTAAAGGTCGACTGGCTGGCAGTTGCGACCAGCATCGTGCTTCCCAGACTTTCCTTCAGTGCCGACTACTTGTCGATCATCGTCGCGATCTTCGGAACCACCATCAGCCCGTACTTGTTTTTCTGGCAGGCTTCGCAAGAGGCGGAGGACCTCAAGGAGAAGCCGAGGGAAGAGCCCCTCGTCGACCATCCCGAACAGGCGGAACCCGCGCGCGAACGAATTCAGCTCGACACCGTGATCGGCATGGCGATTTCCAATGTGATCGCGCTCGCGATCGTGACGACGACGGCCTCGACTCTGAACCCGGCAGGATTGACCGATATCCAGAGTTCGGTCGATGCCGCCAAGGCTCTGGAGCCGATCGCCGGCTCCTTCGCGAAGGTGATCTTCGCGCTCGGCATCCTCGGGACGGGAATCCTTGCAGTTCCGGTACTGGCCGGATCGGCAGCCTATGCGATCGGAGAGGCGGCCAAATGGCCGGTGGGGCTTTCCCGGGAGCCGCGCGAGGCGAAGGCCTTTTACCTTGCCGTCTCGATAGCGACGGCTATAGGCGTCGTCCTGAACTTCACGTCGGTCGACCCGATCAAGGCGTTGGTCTGGAGCGCCATCATCAACGGCGTTGTCGCCGTGCCAATCATGGTGATCCTGATGCTCCTGGCATCGGATCCGAAGATCATGAAGCAGTTCGTCATCGGGCACGCGCTGAAGGTGCTCGGCTGGCTTGCCACTGCGGCAATGGCCGCGGCCGTCGTCGGCATGGCGATTACCGCGATTTGAGGGAGAGCCCGCGGGGCCGGACGTTTCGAAACCGCCAAAGGGTCTCGGCTACCTCGCAGGACCTCACGGGCTTCTTACTCTACGGCTGATCGACGCCACCAAGGCCATATGTGCCAGAGCCCAAGGAGCACGACGGCGACAGTGATTGCGCTTGAGGCTGCCATCCAAGCGTCGTGGATGATCTTCGAAACCACGACATAGGTATCGGTCGCAAGCCCCAGGGCAAGGAACACGGTAGCGAGGAGCAGGAGACGGCTCGCCAAGCGATGGAATTCGGGTTCGTTCCGGCCAGCGTAGACGAGGCGATGGTAAGCTGCCGGGGCGATCAGGAGCGCGGTCGCGAGCGCGATCAACCCCAAGGCGAGGCCATGGATCACCTTCAGGCTGGGCGATAGCTGCTCGAAGCTATTGGTCAGTACGATGGCAAGCTGGAACCCGAGCAGGGCCTGAGCTCCTGGGAGAACGACACGCGCCTCGGTCAGCACGTAGTCGATCTTGGCGTCGAGAGGGGTTTTCTTATCGGAGGTCGGCATCGTCTCGTCCTCGCTCGGATGATGAAAGAGTAATGGCCCGAACCAGATCGCCAGCGGCAGCGCTGCGCCCAGCACGGCGCCAGCAATCCCCGCACTGAGACCGGCGATCCGCGTTCCGGCAAGCCCGAGATCAAGGCCGATCGCGATCGCGAAGGCGGGCAGGGTTGCCGCCGATATTCGTGTTAGAAACTCGATGAAGCCGGAACTAGCCTCGCCGTCCTCCGTGATCCGATGATGGGCGCTCGGGGTTATCAGCAACCCGACGACGACGATGATCAAGCCCAGGACGACGAGCTCGACCGCCTTCTCATTGCTCGATACCTTCGAGAACCCGTCCTGGAACGGCGCCTGGAGTTGAAAGCCCAAAAGGATTTGGGCACCCAGCATCATCATCCGGGATTCATCCAGGGCGGTCTTGGTTCGGTCGGCGAGAGCCATTTGCGCACTTCAAGTCTTCGGGTTCCGATCGACAGCGTGCACCAGGCTCTCGGTCACGACGCCCAAGGCCTCTCCGGCCAGGACATCGCTGAGCCAGTGCGCCAGCAATCCCACGCGAGTCAGCGCGAGGAACGAAGCGACGCTCCAGAGGAGCATGCGATGAGAGGGAACCATCCTCGATAGCGCGGCAGCGAGCGCTCCCATGTGAACGGCATGTCCTGAGGGAAATGCGTCGAAGGCTTTCCCGGAGCGGGGCACGCCATGGCGATCGCCATGGATTTCCAGTCGATCCGGCCTTTCCTGGGCAATGACCTTCTTGAGAAGATGAGGCAGCACCGTCGTCGTGGCCATCGTCAGGAGTAGATGGTTCGCGGTACGGCGACGGGATGGCTGCCCCCCGCGCGAAGCAAGCCAGTAAAGCGAGATTGCCGGAAGCAGAAAGTGCTCATCCGCGATTCGGGTCAGCAACTTTAGCGATCGCTCGAGCCCCGGGGAACTGCCCCTGGCAATGACTTTGGCGATGGGCCGATCGAGGGCAAAAGCCGAAAGACGCAAACGTTTCATGACGCCACCTCATCCACGCAGCAGGAACGACGCTGAGCGGAGATTGTTCGCCGGTGTCCGTGCAGGGCTGGAACCCTGACCGTCTGCCGGAACATCGGATGGAGAATTCATTTCTGTGATGCTCTTCATGGAGGCTCGACATGCCCCGTTACGATAACGGCTCTTCCTCCAGGAAGACCTCGATCTTCACCAGGTTCGCCCACAAGGCCGCGGCATGGACGGGCAGACCGGAGACGTTATTCATTGCGTTGGCGCTGGTCGTTCTCTGGGCGCTATCGGGGCCCTTTTTCGGCTACAGCGACACTTGGCAGTTGGTCATCAACACCTCGACGACGATCGTGACCTTCCTGATGGTCTTCGTGATCCAGAACAGTCAGAACCGCGATACCGCCGCGATGCAGATCAAGCTGGACGAATTGATCGTGAAGCTGGAGGGCGCCCGCGAAGAAATGCTCGATCTGGAGGAACTCGATCGGGCTCGACTGGAAGAGATGCAAAAGGACTTTTGCCGCCGCGCCCGCCGGGCGCACAAGCGGGGTGTCGCAACCGATGAAGCATCATCGACCGCATCCGACTCTTCCTCGGACCCGCGCATCCAGTAATTGGATACCGTCCCGAGTCGGCTCAGCGACTCGCTTTGGGAGCGCGGGCTGCCTGCCTTGCAACCATGCCGGGTAACCGCATAACCTGCCCTTACGACAAGGGGCAGAACCGTAGTGAAGCATCGGAGTCTGACGTCGGGGCAAATCGACGACGTGATCGCGCAGATCATGGAAGTGCGACACTTGGCCTCCATCCTGGAACTCGGCAGCGTGTCCTATTTTCTCGATATGGCGCTGACAGAGGCGAGAGTTCAGAGCCACTGGGTTGAGGAGAAGAGATCGGCCGAGGACTTTGCGGGAAACCCGGACGGAGGATCGCCCTCCTCGCATTGAGGATAGGGCGCCGCTCATTATGGAGCTTGGATCGGCACGTACGCCCCGGGACCAGGCGGTGGCTCATTTCGCGGGAACAACCCTCGGGACGACTCGTTCGGGTTTTACGGACTGGGGGATTTGCACCAGACGGAGAATCCAGCGCGCCGCAGCGCTGAGCGACGCGCCCGAAGGGTCTCCGCAGGCGACCGAGTTTCAACAGCTTGCAGACGAGATCCGGGGCTGGGATGAGGCGCACAAGGGCGAGAACAGCCAAGGCCCGGAATCGTCCGACAGTTTGCTCAAGCCGGATGATCTTCCCTTCTCGGGACTGCCGGGCAATCTCGGGAAGCTCAAAGACAATTAAGCCGCGTGCGACTACAGGATCGGATGCCCGCCGGTGACGGCGATGGTAGCTCCTGAGACGTAGCTCGAGAGCGGATCCGCCAGCATCACATAGGCCGTCGCGAGCTCCGCTGGCTGGCCGGGGCGCTGCATCGGCACTTACTTACCGAATTGGCTCACGCTCTCCGCGGGCAGGGTTGAAGGAATGAGCGGCGTCCAGATCGGCCCGGGCGCCACCGCATTGGCACGGATGTCCTTGTCGGCGAGCAGTTGCGCGAGCCCACCGGTGAAATTCTGGATCGCGCCCTTCGTCGCCGCATAGGCGAGCAGGGTGGGGTTCGGCTTGTCAGCATTCACGGAAGCCGTGTTGATGATGCAGGAGCCCGGCTTCATGTGAGGAACAGCGGCCTTGGTCAGGTAGAACATCGCGTGAATGTTCACCGCGAAGGTCAGTTGCCATTCCTCGTCCGAGATCTCGTCGATGGTGTCGAAGCTCGCCTGATGCGCGGCGTTGTTGACGAGGATATCGATGCCGCCGAACTCCTCCAGGGCCCGCTTGACGATGGCCCGGCAATGGGCGGGGTGCTGGATGTCGCCGGGCATCAGCACTGCCTTCTGCCCGGCCTTCGCGATCCATTCGGCGGTCTCGGCTGCATCCTCATCTTCGCTGAGATAGGAAATCAGGAGGTCAGCGCCTTCCCGCGCGAAAGCGATGGCAACAGCTCTGCCGATGCCGCTGTCACCGCCGGTGATGATGGCGCGCTTGCCCTTGAGGCGGCCCGAGCCGACATAGCTCGTCTCGCCATGATCCGGCCGCGGCGTCATCGCGGCGGTCTTTCCCGGCATCGGTTGCTTCTGTTCAGGGAAGGGGGGCTCGAAACGCGCGGTCATCGCGACTCTCCTGCTAGGCGGAAGCCGCACGGCCTCCACGCTCGACGGGTCAGTGCTTGGAAGCGTGCTCCGGCTTTCCCTTGCGCTTGGTCGAAGCCATCTTCTCCAGTTCGGTCTCGCTCATCGATTTCTCCATCGATTTCGAGGCGCCCTTGAGCTCGCTCTTCTTCATGTCGCCGCGCTTGGCTGCCAAAGCAGCTCCGGCGGCTTTCTGCTGTGCAGCCGATTTCGCAGGCATCGTGATCTCCTTCACTGAAAAGAACGGGTGACGGCTTCGATCTTGTTGCCGTCGGGATCGAACACGAACGCTCCGAAGTAATGCGCGTCGTATTCGGGGCGTAGCCCCGGCGCTCCGGCATCGCGGCCGCCATGGGCAAGGGCTATCCGGTGGAATGTCTCGACAAGTTCGCGCCGACCAACCGCGAATGCGACGTGCATGCCGTTTCCGCGCGTCGCCGGGTGACCGTCGAGCGGTGTTTCGACGCTGAACAGGATGCTGGCCACGCCGTAATCGGCCGAGTGCTCGCTGCTTTGGAGCAACCGCAGGCCGAGGCAGCCAAGGACACTGTCATAGAGTTCGCGGGCGCGGGCGATGTTGTTCGTCCCGACGGAGATATGGTCGATCATCGCCGCGCTCCCTCGGGTGCCGCCAGCACATCGTGATACCCGGGATGACGATGCGCCCAATCGGCCACGAAGCCGCAGGCGGGCACAATGCGCTGGCCGCGTTCTCGGGCCAGACGAAAGATCCCTTCGACAAGGCGCTCGCCGATGCCGCGTCCGCGAAAGGCGGCAGGCACTTCGGTGTGGGAGAACGAGATATTCGTCGAGCCTGCGATACACGGCGAACGCCTCGCCGCCCGGAGAGCTCATGACGAAGCGATTCTCGGTCGGATGGTCGGCGATCACCCATTTAGTTTGATCAGGTACCTGCATGGCTTTCCCACCTGATGGAGCGGATACCGAGACGAACACATCGACAAGCCGCAAGTTCCCTGGAGATGACCGTTCCTTGACGCTCATGCCGACTGACGTCCCGGCAGAAGAAGGGCGAGCCCAAAGGACTCGCCACCAATCCGCGCAATGGCGGAAAACTTTGCTTGCCGCCCTCGCGGCCAGTTTCGGCTTGGCGCTCGCGGTCATCGGCAAAGCAGCCGGAACCAGGTGCCCCACTTCGGCGCCTATTCGCCGACGCCGGCTGCGGGCTTATCGCCGGGCTTCACCTTCGGCTTGTCAGAGTCTCCTGTATCCTTTTGGGGGTCGGGATTGATCGAGACCTTTGTGGTGGCATCCTTGTCCGGATCGCCCTGGATCGATCTCACGCGCTGCTGCTCTTCCGGACTGAGCTTGTTGCCCTGGCCGTCTCGCATGGGTGCCTCCTATCTGGAATGCCCCCAGAGGAGAACTGGCCTCCTTCCCAGCGGTTCCGGTGTCGCCCGCTACTCGGCGCGGGCCTTTTGCGCCTGCCGCGGTCAGGAACCAATCCGCTCTCACGGCTGTTTGCGTGTCACTTTCGCTCATCAGCAGGAGGGGCTCATGGACAGTATTATCTACCTCGTCGGTCTCGTGGTGGTCATCATGGCCATCCTGTCGTTCCTCGGTCTTCGATAGGAGATCGCCATGTCCATGTCTGGAACGGACGTCGTCGTCGCACGCTCTGGCGGTTGCCGGAGCGCTCTGGGCGCTCTGGGTCATGGCCTCCGCCACGATGGCCGGCGGCTATCTCGCAGGCCGCATGCGGCAGCCGAGCTTTGATGCCAATGGCGAGGAGCGCAAGGTGCGCGATGCGACCCATGGTCTCCTCGTCTGGGCGACCGGGGCGCTCCTGATCACCGTCGTCGCGACCTCGTCGCTTTTCGGTGCCGCCAAGACAGCGGCGAGCGGTGTCGGAAGCGCTAGCTCGGGCGTGGCGTCGCTGATTTCTCAGAATGTCGATCCGCTCGCGATGGCACTCGACAACGTGATGCGCGCTAACGGCCAGCCGCCGACGGCCCAGGAACGCGACGAAGCCTCGCGGATTTTCGTCAACGCGCT
>NZ_JBFTOA010000030.1:0-46611 GCF_056397745.1 Allobosea sp. 05L423
CCTTCCGCGCCCAGCGAGCCGAAGACCTCGTCGGTCGAGATGTGGTGGAAGCGGAAGCCTTGCTTTCGAGCCTCCGGCAGCGCCCGGTAATGCCGCAGCGCCTCCTGCAGCAGCGTGAAAGTGCCGACGACATTCGTCTCGATGAAGGCGGCCGGCCCGTCGATCGAGCGGTCGACATGGCTCTCCGCCGCCAGATGCATCACGATGTCCGGCTGGAAATCGGCGAAGATCGCCTGCATCCGCTCACCGTCGCCGATATCCGCCTGCTCGAAACGATAGCGGTTGCTGCCCGCAACAGGATCCAGCGAGGCCAGATTGCCGGCATAGGTCAGCTTGTCGACGACGCAGACCTCATGCCCGGTCTCACCGATCAGCTTCCGCACAACCGCCGAACCGATGAACCCGGCGCCGCCGGTGACGAGATAACGCAAGGGCACGCCGCAGAACTCCGAGAAAGCCGGTCTCTTCAGCCGCAAGGCTCAGGGCAAGGACCAGCCTTGGGACGGCGTGTCAAGCATCGCGCCTTCGCCGCCTCTCGTCCCGGTCAGCCCTTGAAATGCTTGGAGAGCTTGAGGGCCTGGCCCTGATAGTTCGATTTCAACCCGGCGCCATAGAGCGCCTCCGGCCGCGCCGCCATGGTTTCGTAGACCAGCCTTCCGACGATCTGGCCGTCCTCGATGATGAAGGGCACATCGCGGGAGCGGACCTCAAGCACGGCACGCGCACCTTGTCCGCCGGCGGCGCCGTGGCCGAAGCCGGGATCGAAGAAACCCGCATAGTGCACCCGGAATTCGCCGACGAGTGCATCGAATGGCGTCATCTCCGCGGCATAGTCCGGGGGGACGTGCACGGCTTCCTTGGAGGCGAGGATGTAGAACTGGCCAGGGTCGAGAATCATGCTGCGCGAGCCGTCGGCCGGAATCGGCTCCCAGAAGTCGACGGCGCGATAGGCGCCGACGCGATCGACATCGATCAGCGCGGTGTGATGCTTGCCGCGATAGCCGAGCAGCCCGTCGAAACCCGAGAGATCGACGCTGACGGCAACGCCCCCCTGGAAAGAAGGTTCGGCGGCGCTGACCAGCGTCTCGCGCATATGGACATCTTCCAGAGCGCGGTCATCGAGCCTCGTCTCGCCGGCGCGGAAGCGGATCTGCGAGAGCCTGGAGCCGGACCGCACGAGCACCGGGAAGGTGCGCGGCGAGATCTCGATGAAGAGCGGCCCCTCATAGCCATCCTCGACCAAGTCGAATTCACGCGCGCGATCGGTGATGACACGCGTGAAGACGTCGAGACGGCCGGTCGAGCTCTTCGGATTGGCGGCGGCGCGCAGGCCCTTGGGCAGCTTCAGGCCTTCCATCAGCTCGGCGATATAGACGCAGTCCGTTTCCAGCACCGCGCCGCGCGTCAGATCGATCTCATGCAGCGAGAGATCATCGATCCGGCTGCGCACCGTGCGCTCGGGGCCGGGCAGGAAGCTGGCGCGGACGCGATAAGCGCGATCGCCCAGCCGCAGATCAAGGCTCGCCGGCTGGATCTGCCCCTCGGCAGGCGGCCGGGCGAGCCTGATCGTGCCCTGCTCGATGAAGGCGCGGATGGAGCTGTCTGGCTGGATGCCGGGCGTGAAGGGCAGCATGCAAGGTCCGCGAGGATAATCGATCATAGCTAGCGAAGCGCTCCGGAAAGGCCAAGCACGGCCGAGTGCGTGCGGGCAATAGCCACAGGGTTGTCCACGCCAGAATCAGGACGGGGACGCATTGACGCTGCCGCCGGCAGGCCGATAACTGAGCCGTGGCGGCAGATGTCGTCACAGGCTAGAGAATCGGACCGAAAAGTGGATTCCACTTTTCGGGCAAATCCGATGCGACAGCAAAGAGATAGATCGCCACTTTGCGTCCGGAACGACGCGCGGCGATCTAGCCGGAGCCTCGACCATGTATCAGGCACAGACGCGCGGCGTGCGTGTGACCGTGGCGCCGTCCTTCCTGGAAGCGGAATCCTCGCATGCGCAGGGCCGCTATTTCTGGGCGTACGCGATCGAGATCGTGAATCTTTCGACGCAGACCATTCAGCTGATGACTCGGCACTGGTTCATCACCGACGGGCGCGGCGAGATGCACGAGGTGCGCGGTGAGGGCGTCGTCGGCAAGCAGCCGGTGCTTAGACCGGGCGAGAGCTTCAACTACACCTCCGGCTGTCCGCTGACGACGCCGGACGGCTCGATGCACGGTTTCTACGCCATGCAGGATGAGAGCGGCACGATCTTCGACGTGGAAGTGCCGCTCTTCCCGCTCGACTCCCCCTATGTGAAGAAGGTTCTGCATTGACCGCCTCCGCTCAAACCGGGCAGCGCTACACGCCGCTCGAGATGCTCGCCCGCCTCGTCGCCTTCGACACGGTCAGCGACAAATCCAACCTGTCGCTGATCGATTTCGTCGAGGATTATCTCGCCGGCTGGGGCGTGCCGTCCGTGCGCTTCCCGAATGCAGCGGGCGACAAGACGGCGCTGTTCGCGACCGTCGGCCCGCAGGATCGCGGCGGCGTCGTGCTGTCGGGGCATACCGACGTCGTGCCGGTTACCGGCCAGGCCTGGAGCCGCGACCCGTTCACGCTGCACGTCGAGAACGGCCGCGCCTATGGCCGCGGCGCCGTCGACATGAAAGGCTTCCTCGCGCTGGGGCTGGCGCTCGTGCCGGATTTCCTCGCCGCCGACCTCAACACGCCGATCCACCTGTTCCTGTCCTATGACGAGGAGGTGACCTGCCTCGGCGTCGTCGATGGCATCGCCGCGATGGGCAAGACGTTGCCGCGGCCGCGCGCGGTCATCGTCGGCGAGCCGACCTCGCTCGACATCTGCGACGCGCACAAGGGCGTCAGAACGTTCCAGACCGTCATCAAGGGCTTCGCCGCGCATTCCTCCAAGCCGCAGCTCGGCGCCAGCGCCGTCCATGCCGGGGCGCTGCTCGCGGCCGAGCTCGACCAAATGGCCGAGGACGCCAAGCAGAAGCTGGATGCGAGCGGTCGCTTCGACCCGCCCTACGACACCGTCCATATCGGCTCGTTCCATGGCGGCATCGCCCGCAACATCCTGGCCGATCACAGCGAGATCCTCTGGGAGATCCGCACCCTGCCGACCTCCGATCCCGAGGCGGGTCCCGCACGCTTTGCCGGCGTGTCGGACAAGGTTCAGGCGCGCATGCGCTCCACCGCACCGAGCGCGGCGATCGAGACGGAAATGACCTCGGATGTGCCGGGGCTCGCGCCCGAGCCGGGCTCGGAGGCCGAGCGGCTCGCCATGCGCCTGTCCGGGCGCAACCACACCATCGCGGTCGCTTATGCGACAGAGGCAGGGCATTTCCAACATGCGGGGCTGGCGACCGTGGTGTGCGGGCCCGGTTCGATCGACCAGGCGCATCAGCCCGACGAATACATCACGCTGGAGCAGCTCCAGGCCGGTGAGGCGTTCATGCGCAAGCTGATGGCGGAGTGCCAGCAGGGTTAGGCTGTCCGCTGGCGCTCACGTCGCCCTCTCGTCGTCATGCTCGCCCTTGTGGCGAGCATCCCTACGTCTTGAACACAGCCTTCGGTCGGCGAAGCGAAGACGTGGATGGTCGGGACAAGCCCGACCATGACGGGAGTGCCGTGCTTGGAGATTCCCAGGTCGCCGCCTTGCGGCGCCCGAGAATGACGGCGAGGTCACAGCCCCGCTGACAATCCGTCCTCGACCTCGGCCGGGTCGAAGCTGTAGCGCCGCGAGCAGAACTCGCAGGTGACTCCGAGCTTGCCGTCATCGGCGATCATCGCGCGGCGGTCCTCGGGAGAGAAGCCGCGCAGCATCGTCAGCACGCGCTCGCGTGAACAGCGGCAGGCCTCGCGGACAAGGGCCGGCTCGAAGACACGGGCGCCGCGCTCATGGAAGAGCCGATAGAGCAGGCGCTCGCTCTCCAGCATCGGGTCGAGCAGCTCATGGTCCTCGACCGTCTCGACCAGCGAGCGCGCCTCCATCCAGGCATCATCGCTGATGCCGTCGGGGTCGCTGCCGGTCAGGATCTCATGCCCCTCGGGCGCATCGCCGGGATGGATGTCGGCCGCGCGCAGGCGATCGGGCGAATGCGGCATGAACTGGACGAGGATGCCGCCGGCGCGCCATTGCGGCCGGCCGCCGGTCGTGACCGTGCCCACGCCGAGCCGTACCCGGGTCGGGATCTGCTCGGACTGCCGGAAATACTGATGCGCCGCCTCTTCGAGCCCCTGCCGCTTCAGCGCGACGATGCCCTGATAGCGGGTCGTCGTCGTGCCCTGGTCGACGGTCATGGCGAGATGCCCCTCGCCCAGCAACTCGCCGGTCGAGAGCTTCTCGCGAGCGATCGCCTCGGCGAGCTTGGCTTCGTCGATATGGGCGACGGCGCGGAAATTGTCCGGCGCGTTGAAGTCGACAACCATCATCGAGATGGCGCCGTCGCTCTTGGTCTGGAGCTGGAAACGGCCCTCGAACTTCAGCGCCGTGCCGAGCAGCACGGTCAGCGCAGCCGCCTCGCCCAGCACGCGCGAGACCGGCGCGGGATAGTCGTGCCGCTCGAGAATCGTGTCGATCGAGGGGCCCAGCCGCGCCACGCGGCCGCGCACGTCGAGATCGGGCACGGCGAAGGGCACGACCCGATCGTCGAGCCCCGCGGTAACGCCTGCGTCGTTGGCGGCCATCAGGCCGCCACTCCGCCGAAGCACCAGGCCAAGATGCCCTTCTGCGCATGCAGCCGGTTCTCGGCCTCGTCGAAGACTGCCGATTGCGGGCCGTCCATGATCTGGTCGGTGACCTCCTCGCCGCGCGAGGCCGGCAGGCAATGCATGAAGATCGCGTCCTTCTCGGCACGGTCCATCAGCCTCTCGTCGACCTGATAGGGCCGCAGGAGGTTGTGGCGCGTGCCTTCCTCGTCGCCCATCGAGACCCAGCAATCGGTGATGACGCAATCGGCGCCCTCCACCGCTTCCTCGGGCCGGCTGGTCAGCGAGAGCTTCGCGCCCTGCTTCTTGGCCCAGGCGATCAGGGCCGGAGGCGGCGCGAGTTCCTCGGGCGTCGCGATGGCGAGCTCGAAATCGAGCCGGCCGGCGGCATGGACCCAGGAGGTCAGCACGTTGTTGGTGTCGCCCGTCCAGGCGATGCGCTTGCCCTGGATCGAGCCCTTGCGCTCCTCGAAGGTCATGACATCGGCCATCACCTGGCAGGGATGCTGGCGCTTGGTCAGCCCGTTGATCACCGGCACGGTCGCATATTTCGCCATCTCGACCAGCGAATCGTGATCGAGGATGCGGATCATGATCGCATCGACATAGCGCGAGAGCACGCGGGCGGTGTCGGCGATCGTCTCGCGCTCGCCGAGCTCGATCTCATGGCCCGCGACCATCATCGGCGAGCCGCCGAGCTCGCGGATGCCGACGTCGAAGGATACGCGCGTGCGCAGCGAAGGCTGCTCGAAGATCATGGCGATGACCTTGCCTTCGAGCAGGCGATCCCCCGCAGCGGCCGGTGTACGGCGTCGCGATTTCATCTCCTCGCCGGCGCGCAGGATCGCGCGCAGCTCACTGCCGGAGAAATCGGAGAGATCGAGGAAATGGCGCGTCACGGGCGCTTCCTTCGCTTCGCGGGGTGGGTGGGTTGAACTTATTCGGCGGCCGGGCGCTTCAGCGACGCCTCGACGGCGCTCGCGGCCTTGTCGAGCCGCGAGACCGCCTCGGCGACATCCGCCTCGGTGATGATCAGCGGCGGCAGCAGGCGCACGACATTGTCGCCGGCGCCGACCACGAGCAGACCTTGCGCACGGGCCTCGTTGACGAAGTCGGTGTTCGGCGTGTGGAGCTTGAGGCCCAGCATCAGCCCCTCGCCGCGGATCTCGGCGACGACCTCCGGATGCTTGTCCTTCAACTCGGCCAGCGACTGCTTCAGCCGCAGCGAGATCTTGCCGACATTCTCGATGAAGCCCGGCGCCAGCACGACGTCGAGCACGGCATTGCCCACCGCCATGGCGAGCGGGTTGCCGCCGAAGGTGGTGCCGTGCGTGCCGAGCGTCATGCCGGAAGCGGCTTCCTCCGTCGCGAGGCAGGCGCCCATCGGGAAGCCGCCGCCGATGCCCTTGGCGATGGACATGATGTCCGGCATGACGCCGTACATCTCATGGGCGAAGAACTTGCCGGTGCGGCCGACGCCGGTCTGGATCTCGTCGAAGATCAGCAGCAGGCCGTGCTCGTCGCAGAGCTCGCGCAGGAGCTTGAGGAAGCGGGCCGGTACGGAGCGCAGGCCACCCTCGCCCTGGATCGGCTCGATCATCAGCGCGGCCGTCTCGGGCGTGATCGCGGCCCGCAGCGCCTTCTCGTCGTCGAAGGGAACCTGATCGAAGCCTTCGACCTTGGGGCCGAAGCCGTCGATATATTTCTGCTGGCCGCCGGCAGCGATGGTCGCCAGCGTCCGGCCGTGGAAGGCACCCTCGAAGGTGATGATGCGGTAGCGCTCGGGATGGCCCTTCGCGGCGTGATATTTCCGCGCCATCTTGATGGCGCACTCGTTCGCCTCGGCGCCCGAATTGGTGAAGAAGACGCGCTCGGCGAAGGTGGCCTCGCAGAGCCGCCGCGCCAGGCGTTCGCCGTCCGGCGCGCCATAGAGGTTCGAGGTGTGCCAGATCTTGCCAGCCTGCTCGGTCAGCGTCTTGACGAGATGCGGATGGGCGTGGCCGAGCGCGTTGACCGCGATGCCAGCGCCGAAATCGAGATACCGCGTGCCGTCAGCCGTGATCGCCCAGGGGCCTTCACCGCGCTCGAAGGCGACGGGGGCGCGGGCATAGGTCGGCACGAGCACGGACTGGCTGGCGGAAGCAGGAGCGGGAGCCATGGGGCGAAAATCCTCGCGAAGAGAGACGGGGTGAGAACGGATGGGCGCTGGATTGAGAACGACGATCCGGGATGGGTGCTGCTGGCATGCAGCCATGATACGACCCGGGGACGACGTTATCGTCGCACCCAGCTCCTGACCTCTCGTCGCGCCGTCATCCGCATCGTTCGGGGCCTTGATCCGCAAACATAAGCGCCGCCCGAACGGGGCGGCGTCACCTTGTGGATAAATATGCTTAAGGCGGCCGGAGCTGTCAATTCAAAGCCGCGCTGTCGGTGTTGCCGAAAGGATTCGCTTGACGGYGCAATCGCGAATCGCCTGGGGAAAAGCTGTTTTCGGATTCGCCGACTCTTGTTCGCGAGTCACCGCAGCTTGTATGGTCTGCCTTGTCAGATACGACATTTCGTGCGGCGTCCCCTGTACCGTCTGTTGCGGCAGCAACGGCATTGTCCCCGTGACAAGGCCGCTGATCCCGGATTCCGTCACGAAGCGCCCTTAAAGGCTGGCCTCGCAAGGGCTGGCCGGACAAGACAGGTGATGCGGATGAACGAAGCCGGAGCATGGACTGACGAACGCGTCGAACTGCTCAAGAAGCTCTGGAGCGATGGGCTGAGCGCCAGCCAGATCGCCGCCGAGCTGGGCAATGTCACGCGCAATGCGGTGATCGGAAAGGTTCACCGTCTCGGCCTTTCTGGCCGAGCCAAGAGTGCGGCCCAGCCGGCCGCGCCGCGCAATGCCGCACCCCGCAAGGCGCCGCCGCGCTCGCCGAGCCATCCGATGGCGAGCCCGGCCGCGAACGCCACGCGCGGCGCCCACGCGCTGGCCCCCGCCTTCGCGCCGGAGGCCGAACTCGAGGCCGAGACTGCGCCGCTGCCTTCCGAGGATGTGGTGATCCCGTTCTCGGAGCGCGTCACCATCATGGAACTGCGCGAGTATATGTGCCGCTGGCCGATGGGCGACCCGACGACCCCTGATTTCCGTTTCTGCGGCGCGCGCTCGCAGACCGGCCTGCCCTATTGCAGCCACCACTCGCGCATCGCCTACCAGCCCGCCGCCGACCGCCGGCGCGACCGGAGCAAGGTACGGGCCTGAGCCGCGAGCAATCTCGGACACAGAAAAACCGGCCTTCGGGCCGGTTTTTTATTGCGCGCCCGGAAAGCACGTCATGGTCGGCGTTGCCCCGACCCTCTCCGGCCGAAGGAGCCGCCGGTGGCGTCGCGTCATGAGATTCCCGGGTCTGCGCTTCGCCGCGCTGAGGAATGACGGCAGGAGTCCACCCCCTCAAAGGCGCCGACGGTTCTCCAGCGATCGGCTCCAGCGCGAGAGCGCGAAGCAGATCAGCCAGTAGATCGCGCCGGAAAAGGCATAGGCCTCCATGTTCATGCCGACCCAGTTGGGATCGGCGAGCGAGGCCTGGGCGATGCCGAGCAGGTCGAGGATCGAGACCACCAGCACCAGCGTGGTGTTCTTGATCAGCGCGATGAACTCGTTGGTCATCGCCGGCAGCGAGATGCGCAGCGCCTGCGGCAGGACGATGAGGCCCGTCGCCTTCCAGTAGTTGAGGCCGAGCGCTGTGGCCGCCTCGCGCTGGCCCTTGGGAAGCGCCTGCAGGCCGCCGCGCACGGCTTCCGCCATATAGGCGGCGATCACGAAGCCGAGGCCGATCACGGCGCGCGCCAGCCGGTCGATGCCGATGCCGCCCGGCAGGATCAGCGGCAGCAGCAGCGAGGCCAGGAAGATGACGGCAATGATCGGCACGCCGCGCCAGAACTCGATGAAGACGATGCTGATCAGCCGGATGACGCGCAACTGCGACTGGCGCCCGAGCGCGAAAAGGATGCCGAGCGGGATCGCGATCAGGCTCGAATAGATCGAGATGAACAGGGTCAGCATCAGCCCGCCCCATTCGCGCGTCTCGATATAGCGCAAGCCGAACCCACCCGAGAGCAGCCAGATGCCGAGCGGCGGCAGGATCACGAGCATGGCGATGCCGAGCTTCAGCCTGAGTCGCTGCGGGGCGAAAACGACTGCCGCGATGCCGAGGACGAAGGCGATGCCCGCGATATCAACCCGCCAGCGTTGGTCCGGGGGATAGAGCCCGTACATGAACTGGCCGAAGCGGGCGCGGATGAAGACCCAGCAGGCACCGCCGGGCGCGCAATCGGCCCGCGTCGTGCCGACCCAGGTCGCGTCGATCAGCGCCCAGCGGATCAGCGGCACCGCGACCCAGGCGATGGCAAGCGCCAGGACAACGCTGACGAAGCCGGTGAAGGGCGTGCCGAACAGGCGCTCGCGCCAGAGGGAGAGGGACGAGGCGCGGTTCATCGCGTCACCAGGGCGATACGGGCATTGTACCAGTTCATGATCGCCGACACCGCCAGGCCGATGACGAGATAGACGGCGAGCGTCATGGCGATGATCTCGATGGCCTGGCCGGTATTGTTGAGCGCCGAGCCCATGAACAGGCTGACCACGTCGGGATAAGCGATGGCCGCACCGAAGGACGAGTTCTTCAGAACGTTGAGATACTGGTTGGTCAGCGGCGGGATCATCACGCGCAGCGCCTGCGGGATGGTGACGAGGCGCAGGATCTGCCCCGGGCGCAGCCCCAGGGCCGATCCGGCCTCGGTCTGCCCATGCGAGACCGACTGGATGCCGCCGCGCACGATCTCGGCGATGAAGCCCGCCGTATAGGTGACGAGTGCCGCGAGCAGCGCGACGAATTCAGGGATGACGGCGAAACCGCCGCGATAATTGAAGCCGCGCAGTGCCGGAACGTCCCAGCGCGTCGCCAGCGTCGCCCAGACGATAGCCAGCAGCGGGATGGCGAGCAGCAGGGCGAGGCCGACCCGCAGCGTCGGTGCGTGCAGCCCGGTACGCTCCTGGCGCCGGCGCGCCCAGATCGAGAAGGCCCAGTAGGCGAGGACGCTGACGAGGATCACGAGGCCGGCGACCCGGAAATTCTCCAGCCCTTCCGGAAGCGGGATCGTCACGCCGCGATTGTTGAGGAAGGCGACGCCGAACAGGCTGATGCTCTGACGCGGAGCCGGCAACGCCGCGATGATGCCGAAATACCAGAACAGCACGAAGAACAGCAGCGGGATGTTGCGGACGAACTCGATATAGGCCCCGGCAATGGTCGAGATCAGCCAGTGCGATGACAGCCGGGCAATGCCGACGACGAAGCCGAGCAGCGTCGCCAGCACGATCGCGATCACCGTCACCAGCATGGTGTTGGCGACGCCGACCCAGAACAGACCGAGGATGTTGTCGGCCTGGGTATAGCCGGTCAGGACGAAGGGCACCTCGATGCCGGAGGTGCGCCAGAGGAAGTCGAAGCCGGAGGCGATGCCGGCCTTGACCATGTTCTCCGAGGCGTTGCGCACGAAGAAGACGGTCATGCCGACGAGAAAGACGACGACCGCGATCTGGTAGATCCAGTCGCGGACGCGCTTGTCGTTGATGAGAGAGAAGAAGCTGCTCACGCCGGCCTCGATCGGGAGTCGCGGGCGTCATCCCCGGGCGCCGCGAAGCGCAGTCCCGGGAATCTCGTGACGCTCAGCCTGGTTTCCGAGATGGCCGGGTCAAAGCCCGGCCATGACGTGCTTCAAGCGGCTCTCACTGGAAGGGCGGGGTGAAGAGCAGGCCGCCCTTGGTCCAGAGCTGGTTCTGGCCGCGCTCGAGCTTCAGCGGCGAGCCCATGCCGACGGTGCGCTCGTAGCTTTCGCCGTAGTTTCCGACCTGCTTGATCGCGTTGTACATCCAGTCGTTCGACAGCCCCATCATCGCACCGAAGCCACCCTCGGCGCCGAGCAGGCGGCGCACTTCCGTGTTCTTCGAATTGGCCTTCATGTCGTCGACGTTCTTGGAGGTGACGCCGAGCGCCTCGGCGGCGATCGTGCCGTTCAGCACCCAGCGCACGATGAGCTGCCAGCGCTCGTCGCCCCAGCGCGTCACCGGGCCCTGCGGATCGTTCGAGATCGGCTGGGTCAGGATGATGTGCTCGTCGGGGTTCTTGAGCTTGGCACGCTGGCCGGCAAGGGCGCCCACGCCGGCCGTATAGGCGTCACAGCGGCCCGAATCATAGGCGGTGATGGCGTCGTCGTTCTTCTGGAAATTGGTGATGGTGACCTTGAGATTGCGCTCGCGGAACCAGTCGGCCGCGTTCTTCTCCTCGGTCGAGCCGGCAGCGACGCAGACCGAGGCGCCGTCGAGGCCAGCGGCTTCCTTCACGCCCGTCGACTTGCGGACGACGAAGGTCTGGCCCTCGTAGAAATTGATGCCCTGGAAATTGAGGCCGAGCGTGGCGTTGCGCGAGAAGGTGATGGTCGAGTTGCGTGAGAGCACATCGACCTGGCCCGATTGCAGAATCGGCCAGCGCTGCTGCACCGAGGTCGGCGTGTACTTCACCTTGCTGGCATCGCCGAGCACCGCGGCGGCGAGCGCCCGGCAGTAGTCGACGTCGAGACCGGTCCACTCGCCCTTGTCATTGGCGAAGGAGAAGCCGGGCAGGCCGAGATGCACGCCGCATTCGAGATTGCCGCGTGCCTTGACCGCATCCAGCGTCGGGCTCGGGGCGAGCTGCTGCGCCTGCGCAAGCGAGATTCCGGCGGCAAGCACGCCCGCCACGCTCAAAATTCTGATGGTCATATCCGTCTCCCCGAAGCCATTGGCGGCCTTCTGTGCTGGAAGCGGGACTATGCAACAGCCGCACCGAAAGCGATAGCACCCGGCACGTGCTCGCTTCGGCGCGGCACCTGAACCCTGTCGAAGGCTGTCAGGAGGCCCGTGCAGCCGAGATTTCGGAAGGCTGATCGCGGCCGGCGTTCCGGCGGCCTGAGCCGAACGGCTCAGTTGCCGAACACGGTGTTGAGCTGGCTGCCGACCATGATGAAGGTGGTGCGCTTGGCCACCTCCTTGAGGCTGACCGCGCCGATATAGGTCATCGCCGAGCGCACGCCGCCCATCAGTTCCTGCATCGTGCCCTCGACCGGGCCGCGATAGGGCACCTCGACCGTCTTGCCCTCGGATGCCCGGTACTTGGCGACGCCGCCGGAATACTTGTTCATCGCGGTGTCGGAGGACATGCCGTAGAAGGTCATGGCGACCGGCACCTTCTCGCCGCCGCGCTCCTCGTAGCGGATCTCGCCCTCGCATTCGTCATGGCCGGCGAGCATGCCGCCCATCATCACGAAGTCGGAGCCGCCACCGAAGGCCTTGGCGACATCGCCGGGCACGGTCAGGCCGCCATCGCCGCAGACCAGGCCCTTGAGCCCGTGCGCGGCATCGGAGCATTCGATGATCGCCGAGAGCTGGGGATAGCCGACGCCAGTCATCTTGCGGGTGGTGCAGACCGAGCCCGGGCCGATGCCGACCTTGATGATATCGGCCCCGGCGAGCAGCAGCGCCTCGGTCATGTCGCCGGTGACCACGTTACCGGCCATGATCGCCGCCTCCGGGAAAGCGGCGCGCGTGGCCTTGACCGTGTCGACGAACTTCTCGGTGTAGCCGTTGGCGACGTCGAGGCAGATCTTGCTGATCGGCGACTGAGCATGGACCGCCTTGAGCTTGTCATGGTCGGTGTCGGTCGTGCCGAGCGAGTAGAAGGCGTTGGCCGATCCCGGCTCGCGGAAGAAGGCGATCAGCTCCTCGGCGCTGTAGTGCTTGTGCAGCGCCACCATGGCGCCGTGCTTCAGCAGCGCCCGCGCCATGCTCATCGTGCCGACCACGTCCATGTTGGCGGCGATCAGCGGGAAGCCCTTCCACTCCTTGCCCGTATGGGCGAAGCGGAAGCTGCGCTCGACATCGACTTCGGCGCGGCTGCCGAGCGTCGAACGCTTCGGACGGATCAGCACGTCGCGGAAGTCGAGCTTCGGGTCGTTTTCGATGCGCATGATTGGCCTCTGATGGCGTTCCGGGGGGCTGGAGCCGGAATCCCGAGGGCTTTTGCTCGGGTGACGCACGCGGAAGAGGCGTGCGCCGACACATAGCGCCCGGCCCCTCGCGATGCAATCCGGGGTCTTCCGGCTCAGGCCGAGGCAGGCGAGACCGGCGGCCTCGCGTTCTTGCGGATGGTGTAGAGCGTTGCGCCGATCACGATGACAGCGCCGATCCAGGTGGTGAGCGCCGGTATCTCGGCGAAGAAGACGAAGCCGGTGAAACTCGCCAGCAGCAGGCGGCTGAAGTCGAGCGGCGCCAGCGCCGCCGCCTCGCCGACCTGATAGGCGCGGGTGATCAGCCACTGCCCGGCGGTGCCGAACACGCTCAGGACGACAAGCCAGAACCACTGGTTCGGCGTCGGCGGCTGCCACCAGAGCCAGCACGGCACGGCGAGCAGGGCGATCAGCACGATGCCCTGGTAGAGCAGGATGGTGTCCGTGCGCTCGCTTGCCGCCAGCTTGCGGACGCTGACGGTGATGCCGGCGCCGAAGATGGCCCCGGCGACGGAGAGCAGCGCATAGATATCGAGCCCCTCGCTGCTCGGACGCAGCATGATCAGCACGCCGATGAAGCCGATGATGGTCGCGGCCCAGCGCCGGCCATCGACCGCTTCCTTCAGCACCAGCACCGCGGCGATGGTGACGAAGAGCACCTGGCTGAAGCCGATCGCCGTCGCCTGCGCGAGCGGAATCTTGACCACGGCGGTGAAGCCGCAAAGCATGGAGAGCAGCGTGATCACGCTGCGGAAGATCTGCAGGCCGAGACGCTCCGTATGCAGCGCACGGCGCAAGCTGCCCGCTGCGAAGGCGAGCAGGATCGCGGTCATGATCACCTGCCGGATCAGCAGGATCTGCACCAGCGGGATCGCCTGGCCGACATGCTTGATGCCGGCGACCATCACCGCATAGACCAGCAAGGCCGAGATCATGAAGACCGAGCCCCGCAGATTGGGGCTGGCGCCACGCCACCAGTGCCGCAGCCGGCGCAGGGCCTGTCTGCGGCCCCCCGGCACCTCGGCGAGGACGATCGGACCGGGCGCGTCGGGTGCGACCAACTCGTCGGCGAGCGGCGGCGCAGCCGGCTCCTGCCAGGCGGGCGCTTCGCCTTCCACATCCGTCCGGCTTTGCCGGCCGGCCTGCCGATCCTCGCTCATCGCCCCTCGACTCGGCCGGCATCGGCCGGTCCCGCGTTTCCGCTTCGCGCAAATCATTGATGAAGCGCGGCAATCCGGCCAATGACAATGTCACATGACCGGGTTGTGCCGGCGGCGCGGCCGGAGCGGAGCCGGCATTTCCCGCCAGGGGGTGGGCAACCTCACCAACAGGCTCTAGGAGGGCTCCGGTTTCTGTGCCGCGGAGCACGCGCTTGAAAGTTCTGCTCGAGGATTTCGCGAACGGTGTTCGGGCCCTGGCGCCGAGTTGCTTCCCCTATCGGCGTTTCGCCCTGGCACTGGCGCTAGGCGGACTCGGGGGCTGGCTGTTCGTGCAGGCGCGGCTGCCGCTGCCCTGGATTCTGGGCTCGATGGTGTTCTGCACGGCCGCAGCGCTGATCAAGCTGCGCGTCGCCGCGCCGCCGGTGATCCGGCCGCCGATGACGGCGGTGATCGGCGTGATGCTCGGCGCCTCCTTCAAGCCCGATGTCGTAGCTCAGCTGCCGAACTGGCTGCCGACGCTGGCCGGGCTCGTGCTGTTCATGGTCGCCTGCGGCCTGTGCTGCGTCGGCTATTTCCGCCGCGTTGCCGGCTTCGACCCGGTCACCGCCTTCTTTTCCGGCATGCCGGGCGGGCTCATCGAGATGGTGACGGTCGGCGAGGAGAAGGGCGGCGATGCCCGTATCATCGCCCTGATCCACTCCGCCCGCATCCTGCTGGTGGTCATGACCCTGCCCTTCATCGTGCAATGGATCGGCGGCGTCTCCCTCGGGGGCGGGCGTGTCGCCGGACCATCGTTCGCGCAGACGCCGCTCGGCTCCGAACTCTGGCTCATCAGCTGCGGCATCCTCGGCGTGATCGCCGGTCACTGGCTAAAGTTTCCGGCTAAATACCTGCTCGGACCGATGCTGGTCAGCGCGATCGTCCATGTCACCGGCCTCAGCGCGGCGGTGCCGCCGGCGGAGATCGTCAATGCGGCGCAGCTTGTGCTCGGCGTTACCATCGGCTGCCGCTTCGTCGGCACGGCGCCCCGCATCATCCTGCGTGTGCTGCTGCTCTCGGTCGGCTCGACCGTGATCCTGCTCGCGCTGACGCTGAGCTTCGCCTGGCTGGTCGCGCTCGTCTCGGTGCACGGCCATGTGCCGCTGATCCTTGCCTATTCGCCGGGCGGCCTCGCCGAGATGAGCCTGATCGCGCTGGCGCTGCACACCGAAGTCGCCTTCGTCGCGGCGCACCACATCGTCCGCGTCTTCCTGGTGATGGTCTCGGCCGGGCCGATCTTCGGGCTGATCGGCCGCCGCGAGAAGACCGCGCCGGCGGAATAGCGCCGCGCCAACCGGCTCCGGCGACCAAGCGGGCCGGCTCCTGCGACAATTCCGCCATCTTGGCGTTTTGCATGACCGGTCTGCACCAGCCGCCGAAAGCGGGGCGTCCTCTGGCCGGTGCCGCTCGGCGAAGCTAGGGTGATTCGAACGACAGGGGAGGCTGACGAACATGAACCAAATCGATTTAAAGAACCGCGTCGCCATCGTCACCGGCGGAGCGCAGGGGATTGGGCGGGCCGTCGCTGAGCGCTTCGCCGCCAGCGGCGCGACGGTCGCGATCTGGGATGTCGACGGAGCGCTCGCGGAGAAGGCCGCCGCCGAGATCGGCCATGGCGCCATCGGCGTTGCCGTGGACGTGACGGACGCAGCCGCCGTGCAGAAGGCGAGCGACGCGCTCGAAGCGAAGCTCGGCAGCATCGACATCCTCGTCACCAGCGCGGGTATCGCCGGCCCCAACCACAAGACCTGGGAATACCCGCTCGAGGACTGGGCGCGCGTCATGAAGCTCAATGTCGACGGCACGCTGCATTGTTGCCGGTCGGTCATTCCCGGCATGGTCCAGCGCAACTACGGCCGCATCGTCCTCGTCGCCTCGATCGCCGGCAAGGAAGGCAACCCTAACGCCTCGGCCTATTCGGCCTCGAAGGCCGCGGTGATCGCGCTGACGAAATCCCTCGGCAAGGAGCTCGCCGACAAGGACATCGCCGTGAACTGCATCACCCCGGCTGCCGCACGCACCCGCATCTTCGACCAGATGAGCGAGGAGCATATCGGCTACATGCTGGCCAAGATCCCGCGCGGGCGCTTCCTGCTGCCGGAGGAGGTTGCCTCGATGGTCGCCTTCCTGGCCTCGGCCGAAAACAGCTTCACCACCGCCGGCGTCTTCGACCTCTCGGGTGGACGGGCGACCTACTGACGCGAACGCCGAAAATCGAGCTGCGCCGGCCGGTAGGATTTCCTGGTCCGGCGCAGCGCCTGAATGCCCGCGCCCCACCCTGCGCCAGATAGACGCACAAATATCTTGATCATGTTTACGCCTCGGTAAGGCTCTCTTTTCACCCTGAAGGGGCAAAAGGAGATAAAACGATGATCAAGATGGCGCTCTCAACAGCCGCCCTCGTCCTTCTGACGGCCTCGGCAGCTCAAGCCGTCACCGCCAAACCGCTCGGACAGTTCAGCGACTGGAGCGCGGCGACCTATGAGCAAGGCGATACGCAGCGTTGCTTCATCATGAGCACGCCATCGACTGAAGAACCTTCCAGCCTGCGCCACGGGGAAGTGTTCTTCTTCATGCAGACGGGCGGCAGCGACAGCAATACGGAATCGAGCTTCCAGACCGGCTACGACTTCGCCAAGAACTCGGTCGTCACCGTCACCATCGGCGACGACAGTTTCCGCATGCTGACCGAAGGCAACAACGCCTGGCTCGAGCGGCTGGAACGCGAGCCGGCGCTGCTCGCTGCGATGCGGGCGGGCAACAGCATGGTGCTGGAAGCGCGCTCCGCCCGCGGCAATGCGACGACCTACACCTTCTCGCTTGCCGGCGTCACAGCCGCCTCCCGCATGATGCAGCGCTGCAATACGGGGGCGGCACAGAGCTAGAACAGGACCTTTGCGAAAAACCGGTTCCCAGTTTTTCGTATCCTGCACTAACCTCGCGCCATGACGCAGATGCTTCCTTCCGCCGCCGTCCTCGGTGCCCGCGCCTTTGCCGCGCTTGCCGGCCTCAACCGCTTCAGCGACGAGCCGGGCAAGCTGACCCGGCTCTATCTCTCGCCGGCGCATCGGCAGGCGGCCGAATGGGTCAAGGGCGCGATGGAAGTGGCCGGGCTCACCGCCTTCATCGACGCCGCCGGCTCGGTGCAGGGACGGCGCGAGGGCACGGTCCCCGGCGCGCCCGCCGTGCTGATCGGCTCTCATATCGACACGGTGAAGGATGGCGGCCGCTTCGACGGCAACCTCGGAGTCGTCGCCGGCATCCTCGCGGCGCAGGCGCTGCGCGATGCAGGGATCAGCCTGCCGTTCCCGCTCGAGATCCTGGGCTTCGGCGACGAGGAGAATGTCCGCTTCCCCACGCACCTGTCGACCTCGGAAGCCCTGGCGGGCGCTTACGATCCGGCGTGGCTGGAAGCGCGCGACAGCGAGGGCGTGAGGCTCGGCGATGCGCTCGTCGCCTTCGGCGGAAACCCCGAGGGCATCGCTGCCCTCGCTCGCAAGCCCGGATCGATCCAGGCCTATCTTGAAGTCCATATCGAGCAGGGCCCGGTGCTGGAGGCGGAGAACGAGCCGGTCGGCATCGTCACCGCCATCAACGCCCAGAGCCGGGCCCGGGTGCGCGTCACCGGCGAGGCCGGCCATGCCGGCACCGTGCCTATGGCGCTGCGCAAGGACGCGCTGACGGCCGCCGCCGAGATGGCGCTGGCGCTGGAGGAGATCGCGGCTGGCCATGAACTCGCCGTCGGAACGGTCGGTGTGCTCAGGGCCGAGCCCGGCGCGACCAATGTCGTGCCCGGTGCGGCCGAGTTCACCATCGATTTCCGCGCACCGAAAAACGAGACGCTCGCAGCAATGGAAGCCGCGATCCGCAGCCGCTTTGCCGGGATCGCGGCACGCCGCGGCGTCGGGCTCGAGATCGTGCCCTATGCTAAGGCCGATGCGGTCCCGATGGACCCGCGCCTGCAGGACGCCTTCGCGGCCGGCATCGCCAGGACTGGCAGCAATATCGCCGGCCGCAAGCTCCCGTCCGGTGCAGGGCATGACGCCATGACCATGGCGGCGATCGCGCCGGCGGCCATGCTGTTCGTGCGGAACGAGAAAGGCATCAGCCATTCGCCGCTCGAGAACATGAGCGAGGAAGACGCCGGCATCGCTATCAAAGTCTTGATCGAAACGCTGTTGGAACTGGCCGAACGGTCAAAGTAGAAGAATTCCGGCCGCGACACCGCGCGCCATTCCGCGAGAAACCGGAAAGGCCTACGAGAGGCGCGCCGCAGGAGGCTGGCCATGGATTTCGAGAACTTCTTCCGCCGGGAACTTGAGGGGCTGCACCGCGAGGGCCGCTATCGCGTCTTCGTCGATCTGGAGCGGCAGGCCGGCCGCTTCCCGCTGGCCACCTATCACGGCGAGAGCGGGCCGCGCGAAGTCACCGTCTGGTGCTCGAACGACTATCTCGGCATGGGGCAGCATCCGAAGGTTCTCGCCGCGATGCATGAGGCGCTCGATGGCTGCGGCGCAGGCGCAGGCGGCACCCGCAACATCGGCGGCACCAATCACTACCACGTCCTGTTGGAGCGCGAACTCGCCGATCTGCACGGCAAGGAAGCGGCGCTGCTGTTCAACTCCGGCTATACGTCCAACTGGGCCTCGCTCTCGACGCTCGCGGCCAGGCTTCCCGGCTGCGTCGTCCTGACGGACGCGCTCAACCATGCCTCGATGATCGAGGGCATCCGCCATTCGCGCGTCGAGAAGCATATCTTCGCCCACAACGACCCGGACGATCTGCGCCGCAAGCTCGCCGCGCTCGATCCGGCAAGGCCGAAGCTGATCGCCTTCGAGTCGGTCTATTCGATGGATGGCGACATCGCGCCGATCAGGGAATTCTGCGACATCGCCGACGCATTCGGCGCGATGACCTATCTCGACGAAGTCCATGCGGTCGGGCTCTACGGACCGCGCGGCGGCGGCATCTCCGAGCGCGACGGCCTCACCGACCGGCTGACCCTGATCCAGGGGACGCTGGCGAAGTCCTTCGGCGTGATCGGCGGCTACATTACCGGTTCGGCCGCGCTCTGCGACTTCATCCGCAGCTTCGCCTCCGGCTTCATCTTTTCCAGCTCTCTGCCGCCGGCGGTGGCGGCGGGCGCCATCGCAGCGATCCGGCATCTCAAGGAGAGCTCGGCCGAGCGCGAGCGCCAGCAGGATCGCGTCGCGGCACTGCGCGGCAAGCTCAACGCGGCGGGCATTCCGCATCTGCCGAATCCCAGCCACATCGTGCCGGTGATGGTCGGGGAGGCGAAGGCCTGCAAGTCGATCAGCGACGAGTTGCTGGCGCGCTTCGACATCTATGTCCAGCCGATCAACTATCCGACCGTGCCGCGCGGCACGGAGCGGCTGAGGATCACGCCCTCGCCCTTCCATTCCGACGCCGATATCGACCGTCTGGTCGCCGCGCTCGGCGCGATCTGGGCGCGGGACGGGCTGAAGCGCGCGGCCTGAAGCTGCAGAGGTGTCATTCTCGGGCTAGACCCGAGAATCTCCGGACGAGAAGGCGCCGGAGCCTCCTCCGGCACGAGATGCTCGGGTTAAGCCCGATCATGACGCCTTGCGAGACCGACAATCTCAGAGATTGAAGACGCGGTGCGGGACGAATTCGCCGTTCTCGACCGAGCCGGTCGCGATCAGCGTGCCGGCGCAGGTGGCATAGGCGGCTTTCAACTCGATGGGCGCTCCGGCGCCGCGGAGCAGGGCGCTCTGGCCGCGCTTGATGCGGGCAGCGGCATCGCGGTGGATCACGATCTCCGGGATCAGCGTCAGCGCCGCCTTGACCGGCTGAAGGGCCGCCAGCGCGCTCTCCGGGCTTTCGCGCAGTGTCTCGACGCTCGCCGCTTCAGCCACCGTGAAGGGGCCGACGCGGGTGCGGCGCAGATGCGCGACATGGCCGAGGCAGCCGAGCGCAAGGCCGAGATCGCGGGCGATGGCGCGGACATAGGTGCCCTTGCCGCATTCGGCCTCGAAGGTCGTCGTGGCGCCGTCATGGCTGACGATGGCCAGCGCATCGATCTCGACGGGTCTGGCCTGCAGCTCGACCTCCTCGCCGTCGCGGGCGAGGTCATAGGCGCGCTCGCCGGCGATCTTGATCGCCGAGAACTTCGGCGGGGTCTGCAGGATGGTGCCGGTGAAACGCGGCAGCAGGGCTGCGATGGCGGCCTCGTCCGGACGCTGCTCCGAGGTCGCGATCACCCGGCCCTCGGTGTCGTCCGTATCGGTCTGCGTGCCCCAAGAGACGGTGAACTGATAGGCCTTGCGGCCATCCATGACGAAGGGAACTGTCTTGGTCGCCTCGCCGAGCGCGATCGGCAACAGGCCGGACGCCAGCGGGTCGAGCGTGCCGGCATGGCCGGCCTTCTTGGCGGAAAAAGCCCTCTTCACGACGCTGACCGCATGGGTCGAGGTCATGCCGATCGGCTTGTCGAGCACGACCCAGCCATGAACGTCGCGCTTCTTCGGACGCGGCGCCGGAGCGGCGCCCTGATCCTGGACGGTTTCGGATGGATTCTCAGCGGTCATCGTCACGGCGGTCGTCTTCGGAGGTTTGGTCTTCGTGGTCCTGGTCGATCTTCAGGCGCTGGACCTGCGTATCGCGGCGCACGGCATCGGTATCGAGCAGAGCGTCGATACGCTCGGCCTCGGCGAAGCTCTCATCGGCACGGAAGCGGATGTCCGGCGCGTATTTCAGGTTCACGCGATGGGCGATCTCACCGCGCATATAGCGCTTATTGGCCTCGAGCGCCTTGAGCACCGGCTTAATATCCTGCCCGCCGAGCGGCATGATGTAGGCGGTGGCGAGCTTCAGATCGGGCGAGAGGCGCACCTCAGGCACAGTGACGACGTGCTTTGCCAGCACATCGTCATGGATGTCACCGCGCGCGAGCATGTCGGCCAGCGCATGGCGGATCAGTTCGCCGACGCGCAATTGCCGCTGGGAAGGGCCGGAAGGTTTTGCAGGTTTGGCCATGGTTCTCGTTTTCCGGGATCGGACCGGATGGACGGGTCAACGTCATTGGCCGGGCACGAGGCCCGGCCATCTCTATGGGAGCGCGGATGAACAGGGATAGGCTGCCCGGGTCAAGCCCGGACAAGCCGCCCCATTCTCAGAGGCTGCGCTTGATCTCTTCGACGCGATAGCACTCGATCACGTCGCCGACACGCATGTCCTGGTAGTTCTCGAAGGACATGCCGCATTCCTGGCCGGCCACAACTTCCTTGGCGTCGTCCTTGAAGCGCTTGAGCTGACCGAGCTTGCCCTCGTGAACCACAACGTTGTCGCGGATCAGGCGGACATTGGCGCCGCGCTCGATCGTGCCGTCGGTGACGCGGCAGCCGGCGATCTTGCCGACCTTCGAGACGTTGAAGATCTCGAGGATCGACGCGTTGCCGAGCATGGTCTCGCGCAGGGTCGGCGCCAGCAGGCCCGACATCGCATCCTTCACATCATCCATGAGGTTATAGATGATGTTGTAGTAGCGGATCTCGACGCCGGCCCGGTCGGCCGCCTCGCGCGCTTCCTTATGCGCACGGACGTTGAAGCCAACCACGACCGCGCCCGAAGCCTGGGCGAGCGTGACATCCGACTCGGTGATGGCGCCGACGCCCGAAGAGAGCACACGGGCGCGAACCTCGTCGTTGCCGACCTTCTCAAGCGCGCCGACGATGGCCTCGACCGAACCCTGCACGTCGCCCTTGACGACCAGCGGGAACTCCTTGCGGCCAGCGCCCTCCTTGAGCTCGCGCATCATCTCGGCGAGCGAGCGGCCGGCGCCGGAGGCGGCGCCACGGGCTGCCTGACGATCGCGACGCTGACGCTCGCGGTACTCCGTGATCTCGCGGGCGCGGGCCTCGGACTCGACCACCGCAACGCGGTCGCCGGCCTCGGGCGTGCCGTTGAAACCGAGTACCTCGACCGGCATGGAGGGCGGAGCCTCCTTCACCTGCGCGCCGGTATCGGCGATCAGGGCGCGGACGCGGCCCCATTCGGCACCCGCCACGACGATGTCGCCGGTGCGCAGCGTGCCGCGCTGGACGAGCACGGTCGCGACCGGGCCACGGCCGCGGTCGAGCTTGGCCTCGATGACCGTGCCTTCGGCCGGACGATGGGGATTGGCCTTGAGATCGAGCACCTCGGCCTGCAGCGCAATCGCTTCCAGCAGCTTGTCGAGGTTGTGGCCGGTCTTGGCGGAGACCTCGACTTCGAGGGTCTCGCCGCCGAGGGTCTCGACCTGGATCTCGTACTGCAGCAGTTCGGCGCGGACGCGATCCGGGTTGGCGTCGGACTTGTCGACCTTGTTGATCGCCACGATCAGCGGCACGCCGGCCGCCTTGGCATGATGGATCGCCTCGGCCGTCTGCGGCATGACGCCGTCATCGGCTGCCACGACCAGCACGACGACGTCCGTCACCTTGGCGCCGCGGGCGCGCATCGCCGTGAAGGCGGCGTGGCCGGGGGTGTCGATGAAGGTCACCTGGCTGCCCAGCGGGGTCGTCACCTGATAGGCGCCGATATGCTGGGTGATGCCGCCGGCCTCGCCGGTGACGACCTTGGTCTTGCGGATCGCGTCGAGCAGCGAGGTCTTGCCGTGGTCGACATGGCCCATGATGGTCACGACCGCAGGCCGCGACTCCAGGGTCTCGTCGGTATCCGGCGTGTCGAACAGGCCTTCCTCGACGTCGGATTCGGCGACGCGCTTGACGGTGTGGCCCATTTCCTCGGCGATGAGCTGGGCGGTGTCGGCATCGATCACGTCGGTGATCTTGTGCATCGCGCCCTGCTTCATCAGCAGGCGGATGACATCGACGCCGCGCTCCGTCATGCGGTTCGCGAGTTCCTGGATGGTGATCGTCTCGGGGATGATCACCTCGCGCATCACGCGCTCTTTCTGCACGTCCGAAGCCCGATGGCCGGTCATGCGCTGCACGCGCCGGCGGAACGAGGCGACCGAACGTGTCCGCTCGTCCTCGCTCCCGGTCGCCGTCGATAGCGTCAGGCGACCGCGCGGCTTGTCGTTGGTGGTCTTCGGAGTCTTGGGCGCCGCCGGAGCGGGGCCGCGGCCGGCACCGGCGCCCAGGCCGGGACGGCGGAACGCGGCCTTGACATCGACGTCATCCGAGCGATTGCGCGGGGCGCCGCTCGACGGAGGAGCCTGACGGGTCGGACGAGCAACAGCCGGCTCTGCAGGGGCCGAGGAATCCACACGCGGCGGACGCGGCGAATCGGAACGAGGCGGACGGGAGTCCAGCCGCGGCGGACGCGCGCCAACGTCGCGACCTGGACCGGGCGAGCGCGGCGTGAACTCGCGCGGGCCGGACGGGGCCGGACGGCCGTAATACTGGGTCGGCTGCGGCGCGGGCGCCTGGGCCGGGGGGGCTGCCTCGCGCGGAGCGGCGGGCGGTGCAGCCGGGCGAACAACCTGCTCATCACGCTGGCGAGCAGCGCTCTCGGCGCGACGCTTCTGGTCGTCCTCCTGACGGCGGCGATCCTCTTCCTGGCGCTGGCGGGCAGCGGCGGCATCGCGCTCCTGGCGCTCGCGCTCAATGGCGGCTGCGCGCTGGCGTGCCTCCTCTTCAGCGACGCGGCGCGCCTCGGCCTCGGTGCTGCGCGCTTCGGCGAGAGCGCGCTGACGGGCGTCCTTCTCCTCGTCGGAGAGGGTGCGCAGCAGCATGCTGCCAGCCGGGCGCTGCGGAGCCTGCGGGCTCGGGGCAGCCGGGCGCTGCGGAGCCGCCTGCGGGGCAGGAGCCTGCGGAGCGCGTGGCGCGACCGGTTCCTTCACCTCGTGACCGGCGGCGCGGCGCTTGACCTCGACGACGACCTGCTTCGAACGCCCATGCGAGAAGCTCTGTCGAACAGTGCTCTGCTCGACAGGCCGCTTCAGCGACAGGGTCTTGGGCGGGTTGACGGTCAAAGTCTTGTCGCCCGGGTTTTTGGTATCGGTCATTCCGCGTTCGGTCCTGCCGGTTCGGTCGTGTCTTCAATATCGTTCGGGTCGGATGCGGCGGTATCGTCCGTCCGATACCGGACGAGCCGACGCCAGCGCGAGAGTACGCCCTCGGCCGCTGGTCCCGGAGCAAGCGCGGCATGTATCACATGTGCGCGCCCCAACGCCAATTCCAAATCCGCTGCCGCGAAAATCGCGACGACGGGCAATTCGCGGGCCTTGAGCCCCTCGGCCTCGCGAGCCGCCGCCAACCGGCGGACAGCCTGGCCGATCTTGCGCTTGCCGTCCTCGGCGCCATCGCTCGCGGCGATTACCGCAAGACAACGGCCGGTTTCGATCAGCGCCTCAACCTTGGCGAAGCCAGCGGTAACCAGCCCAGCCTTGTTGGCCATCGACAGCGCCTGCAGCGTGTCGCGGTACATCAGTCCGTCGACAATATCCGGCAAATCCGCCGGAACCGCGACCTTCGCCTTGAGCGAACGCTCGAAGGCTTTCCGCTTGATCGCCTCGGCAACGGTCTTGCGGCTGAGGCTCGCCCAGACGCCGCGTCCGGGAAGCTTGCGCCGCAGATCCGGCACGAGCACGCCGTCCGGCCCGGCGACGAAGCGGATCAGGTCGTCGGGTGCCTTGACGGCCCGTGTGACGACGCAGCTCCGCTCCGGCCCTTCCTTCTGCGCCGCCGCTTTCACCGCGAGGGCTCCACTCAGGCCTCGGCCTCCTCGCCGGCCTCCGCCTCAGGCTCCTCGGCCGGCGCCTCGACCCAGCCGGCGTGGACGCGCGCGGCCATGATGATGGCTTCGGCATCCTGGCGGGAGAGATCGAAGCCATCGAGATAGCCGGCATGGCGAGTCGACTCGCCGTCCTTGCGCTCGGTCCAGCCGACCAGATCGTCGGTGGCGCAGCCGGCGAGATCCTCGACGGTCTTCACATCGTTCTCGCCGAGCGCGACCATCATGGAAGTGGTGATGCCCTCGACCTCGCGCAAGGCGTCCTCGACTCCGAGAGCCCGACGCTTCTCGTCGAGCTCAGCCTCGATCGTGGCGAGATGTTCCTGCGCGCGGGTCTGGATTTCTCCGGCGGTCTCTTCGTCGAAGCCCTCGATCGAGGCGAGCTCGCTGAGTTCGACGTAGGCGAGCTCCTCGACATTGCGGAAGCCTTCCGAGGCCAGCAGCTGGCCGACCGTCTCGTCGACGTTCAGCGCGTTCATGAAGATCTCGGTGCGCTGCACGAACTCCTTCTGGCGGCGCTCCGACTCTTCCTGCTCGGTCAGAATATCGATGTCCCAGCCCGTGAGCTGCGACGCGAGGCGCACGTTCTGGCCGCGGCGGCCGATGGCGAGCGAGAGCTGCTCGTCCGGCACGACGACCTCGATCTTGTCGGCTTCCTCGTCAAGCACCACCTTCGCGACCTCGGCCGGCTGCAGCGCATTGACGACGAAGGTCGCAACGTCCGGCGACCACGGGATGATGTCGATCTTCTCGCCCTGCAGTTCGCCGACCACGGCCTGCACGCGCGAACCGCGCATGCCGACGCAGGCGCCGACCGGATCGATCGAGGAATCGCGGCTGATGACCGCGATCTTGGCGCGCGAGCCCGGATCACGGGCGACCGCCTTCACCTCGACGATGCCGTCATAAATCTCAGGCACTTCCTGGCCGAAGAGCTTGGCCATGAACTGCGGATGGGTGCGCGAGAGGAAGATCTGCGGACCGCGCGGCTCGCGGCGCACATCGTAGACATAGGCGCGCGCGCGATCGCCGACCTTGAAGGTCTCGCGCGGGATCATCTCGTCGCGGCGGATGATCGCCTCGCCACGGCCGAGATCGACGAAGACGTTGCCGTATTCGACGCGCTTGACCGCGCCGTTGACGATCTCGCCGATGCGATCCTTGTACTCGTCGTACTGGCGGTCGCGCTCAGCTTCGCGCACCTTCTGGACGATGACCTGCTTGGCCGACTGGGCCGCGATGCGGCCGAAATCGAAGGGCGGCAGCGGATCGGCGATGACGTCGCCAACCTGGGCGGCCGGGTTGTGCCGCTTGGCCTCGTCGACGGTAATTTCGACCGCCGGATTCTCGACGGTATCGACCACCTGGAGGTGGCGGGCCAGGCGCAGCTCGCCGGTCTTGGTGCTGATCTCGGCATGGACGTCGGTCTCGGCGCCGTAGCGCGAGCGGGCGGCCTTGGCGATGGCATCCTGCATGGCGTCGACGACGATCTGGCGATCGATCGACTTCTCGCGCGCGACTGCGTCGGCGATCTGCAGCAGTTCGAGCCTGTTGGCGCTGACGACCATGACGCTCACTCCTCTTCAGTGTCGTTGTTCTGCGGGGCCGTCTTGCCGGTCTTGCCCGGCCGCGGTCCCAGCGATTTCCCTCGGCCCTTCTTCGGGCCGGCGATCTCATCGGCGGCAGGCATCTCCGGCGGCAGGCCGGACTTGCCGCGACGCAGCGATTCGGTGACGAGCGCATCGGTCAACACCAACCGGGCCTCGGCGATCAGCCGCATCGGAATGGCGACGTCGCGCTCTTCCTCGCTCTTGGCGTCGTCCCGCGTCAGCAGAGCGTCCTGACCGGAAGCGCCGCGCAGGATGCCGCGGAAGCGCTTGCGGCCCGCGACCGGCTCGCTCGTGTCGATCTTGGTGAGGTGGCCGGCCCAGCGCTCGAAATCGCTCGCGCGCACCAGCGGCCGGTCGATCCCCGGCGATGAGATCTCGAGATGATAGGCCGCCTGAATGGGATCGTCGACGTCCAGCGCCGGCGAGATCGCCTGACTGATCTCCTCGCAGCCCTCGACGGTCATCGAGCCGTCCGGCTGCTCGGCCATGATCTGCACGGTGCAGCCGTTCTGAGCAGTGACGCGCACGCGCACCAGCCGATAGCCGAGATCGGCGATCGCCGGCTCGACGATCGCGGCGACGCGCGCAGCCACGCCGTTCTCGACGACGAGGCGCGCTTCCTGATTGGGCGCTGCTGTCGGTTCGCTTGGTTCGTTCATGGTCCGGGCCGTCCCGTCTGCCTCCGGCGGGTTGCGGCCAATAAAAAAGAGCGGGCCGGCCGGCCCGCTCTTGATCATCGGCGTTAACCGATACCAGAGCTGTTGGCCGCTATTTAGTCCGCATCGCCCCGATATGCAAGCTCCGAGCGTTGGCGATAACCCAATGGTCATCCTTGCCTGCCAGTCTGGCCGACGGGATAGCGGTCGAGGACAGAGTATGAGTACGGTCGCAACGTTGCTGCGGGATCTCGAGGCGACGATGGCACGCGGCTCGGGTGACGAGCGCGCCGTCATCCTGTCACGCCTGACGGATCTCTTCCTCGCCACGGCGACCGACATGGACGAACAGCAGGTCGGCGTCTTCGACGCGGTCATCGGGCGGCTGTCGCGAGCCATCGAGCTGCGCGCCCGGATCGAGCTCTCGGAACGGATTTCGCCTGTGCCGAACGCGCCGAGCGGCGTCGTGCGCCAACTCGCCCTCGACGAGATCGCGGTGGCGCGCCCCGTCCTGGTGCAGTCGCCGCGGCTGACCGACCAGGATCTTGTCGCGGTGTCGGCAGCCAAGGGCCGCGACCACATGCTCGCCATCACCGAGCGGCCCGATCTCGGGGAGCCCGTCACCGATTTCCTGATCCTGCGCGGCGGACGGGTCGTCACCCATGCGGTTGCAGCCAATCAGACGGCGCGGTTCTCGCGTCATGGAATGGGCGTTCTGGTGATGCGCGCGGCCCAAGACGATGCACTCCAGGCGACACTCGGCTTGCGGCGCGATATCCCGCCGGAGCTGGTTGGGCAGTTGATGACCGCCGCCAAGAATTCCGCACGCCGCCGCCTGAGCGAGAGCCTGGAGCCGACGCTGGCCGGGGACGTCGACGGTGCGGTCGAACGCGGCGCCGACGCCATCGCGGCCGGCGGCCAGATGCCCGGCGAACTGGGCGCCATCAGCGCCGCGCTCGTCGAGATCCGCGAGCTGAACGAAGCCGGGCTGCTCGACGAGGCCAAGGTGCGCGATTTCGCGCGGCAGGGCGCGACCGAGCACGCCACCTGCGCCGTCGCGGTGCTGGCGCAGCTCGGCCTGCCGGCGAGCGAGCAGGTCATCCTCGGCAGCGACAGGGAGGCCGTCCTGATCGTCGCGCGCGGGCTCGGCTGGTCTTGGGAAACGACGGCAGCCCTGATCTCGCTGCGCAAGGACTTCGGCAAATCGCAAGCCGCCCTTGATCGCGCCCGCGAAAGCTTCCGCAACCTCGCCCAGAGCACGGCTCAGCGCGTGCTCGGCTTCCTCAGGATGCGCGACGCAAAGCCGTGAGATAGCTGGAGATGCGGCCCTCGCGAACCGCCTTCGCCTCGTAGCGGGTGCGAATCCAGCCGGGATAGGGCGTGCGCCAGTCTCCCGGCCGCTCGTCCGTCCAGTCGAAATCGGGCGAGACCAGCAGCCGCGACAGCGTCCAGCCGACATAATCGTCGATGTCGCTGGCGAAGCGGAAGCGGCCGCCGGGACGAAGCGCGCGCGCGAACAAGGAGAGAGTGTGCTCTGAGACGAAGCGACGCTTGCGCTGGCGGCGCTTCGGCCAGGGATCGGGATAGAGCAGGTCGATCGCATCAAGGCTGCCAGCCGGGAAACGCGGCAGTAGCAAAGCGGCATCGTCGTCCCAGACGCGGATATTCGTCAGCCCCTCCCGCTCGGCGACGGCGAGGAACTTGGCCATACCGTTGATGAATGGCTCGACCCCGATGAAGCCGATCTGCGGGCTCTCGCGCATCCGCATCAGCAGATGCTCGCCGCCACCAAAGCCGATCTCGAGCCGCACGGCCTCGACAGGCCCGGGAAAGAGCGCCTTCAGATCGGCGATCTCGCCCTCGGGCAAGCGCAGCCGCGGCAGGGTGTGCTCGATCAGGTGGCTCTGGCCGTCGCGCAGCGCCTTGCCCTTGCGGCGGCCGTAGAAAGCCCTTTCGTCGTGGTCGGGGTCGTGGGTCATGATCCGTGTTCGTACCGCATTATCCGATAGAGCGCCGTCATTCCGGACGCAGCGACGCGGAGATCCGGAGACCTCCGACGGATCCCGCGTCACGCCCGCGATGACGGCGGTGTTTCAGCGACCTCATCCATCAAGTCAAAGAAAAAGGCCGGGTGGACCCCGGCCTTCTCGCTCATGACCCGGCGAGGTCGTTTCAGTTGACGGCCTTCTTCAGCGCGTCGACGAGATCGGTCTTCTCCCAGGAGAAGGAGCCGTCGCGGCCGGCCTTGCGGCCGAAATGGCCATAGGCCGAGGTCTTGGCGTAGATCGGCTTATTGAGGCCGAGATGGTTGCGGATGCCGTTCGGCGACAGATCGACGAGCTTGCCGAGGATGTCCTCGAGCTTGGCCTCGTCGACCTTGCCGGTGCCATGCAGGTCGACATAGATCGACAGCGGCTTGGCGACGCCGATGGCATAGGAGAGCTGGATCGTGGCGCGGTCGGCGAGCTTGGCCGCGACGACGTTCTTGGCGAGGTAGCGCGCCGCATAGGCCGCCGAACGATCGACCTTGGTCGGATCCTTGCCGGAGAAGGCGCCGCCGCCATGCGGGGCTGCGCCGCCATAGGTGTCGACGATGATCTTGCGGCCGGTAAGGCCGGCGTCGCCGTCGGGACCGCCGATCACGAACTTGCCGGTCGGGTTGATGTGCCAGACGGTGTCCTTCGAGATCCAGCCTTCCGGCAGGGCCTCACGGATATAGGGCTCGACGATCTTGCGGACGTCGGCCGAGCTCAGCGACTCGTCGAGATGCTGGGTCGAGAGCACGATCTGGGTGACGCCGACCGGCTTGCCGTTCTCGTACTTGACCGTGACCTGGCTCTTGGCGTCGGGGCCGAGCTTGGCGGCGTCGCCCTCGCCCTTCTTGCGGGCAAGCGTCAGGGTCTCGAGGATCTTGTGGGCGTAGTAGATCGGGGCGGGCAGCAGCTCGGGCGTCTCGCGGCTGGCGTAGCCGAACATGATGCCCTGGTCGCCGGCGCCGACATCCTTGTTGCCGGCCTCGTCGACGCCCTGCGCGATATCGGCCGACTGCGGATGCAGCAGCACGTCGATCTTGCAGGTCTTCCAGTGGAAGCCGGACTGCTCGTAGCCGATGTTGCGGATCGCCTTGCGGGCGGCCGACTTCACCTTCGACTTGATCTGCTTCTCGTCGAGATGGGTGCGGACCTCGCCGGCGATCACGACACGGTTGGTGGTCGCCAGCGTCTCGGCCGCAACGCGGACCTTGGACGGCTCGTAGCCGGCCTTTGCCGCTTCCTTGAAGAAGAGATCGACGATCTCATCGGAAATGCGGTCGCAGACCTTGTCGGGATGTCCCTCGGAGACGGACTCGCTGGTAAACAGATAATTCTGGCGTGACACGGTCGGAGGATCCCTGAATCAGCACATGGAAAAGGCTGGCGCATGACACCAGCCTCAACAAACGCGCCGTCATCGCAGCGGACGCGTTCGGCGTCAAGTGGAAAAATCCGTTAATAGAAAGGCACGTTCGTCAAAACGAACGAAAACACCTCGGAATCACGCATTTTCAGTGTCTTGCTCGGCCAGCGCCTCGACGAGATCGATGATCCGCCTCCGGACGCGGCCGTTCTTGATGCGCGTGAAGG
This sequence comes from Allobosea sp. 05L423, assembly GCF_056397745.1. NCBI lineage: Bacteria > Pseudomonadati > Pseudomonadota > Alphaproteobacteria > Hyphomicrobiales > Alloboseaceae > Allobosea > Allobosea sp. 05L423. The sequence goes on from NZ_JBFTOA010000030.1 coordinate 30,618, forward strand.
CCTTGGTGAGCTGCACGCCTTCGCTGGTCGCGAGGAAGTCCGAAATATATGCCGTCGCCGCGGAATCGGCGAAACCGCCAGCCGGCATGTCGCCCGTGGGCGCGCCATCAAAGAAAAAGGACACCGGCACGTCGAGCATCTTGGCAATCTGCTGCAGACGGCTCGCGCTGATTCGATTAGAACCCTTCTCGTATTTCTGAACCTGCTGAAAGGTCAGACCCAGTGCGTCACCCAGCTTTTCCTGGCTAATACCGGCAAGCATTCGACGCATGCGGACGCGGCTACCAACATGCTTGTCGACCGGGTTGGGGACTTTCTTGATCATGATTAACCTGCTCTTACGTCAGTCGTCATGACCAGGAGCCGCCATCCTGGTCGGCGCGGAAACGTTGGTGTATTATAGCCGTCACGGACGGTCCACTCTTTCTCGCAAAATTTGTTCCAAATGGGATGATCAGCTTTTTTTGAAGCGAGAAAGCATCAAAAAAACGAGCAGCATGCCGGCGAAAACGGCATCCCCACCCCGGGAATAGGGTGTCACCGGCCCGCTGCGCGGGAGTGGGGCATCCAGTACGCCCTCCACGCCCAGAGGCAGGCTCGCGACGACCCGGCCATAGGCATCGACCACCCCGGAGATACCGGTATTGGCGACCCGGACGAGCGGCAGGCCTTCCTCGACGCTGCGCAGCCGCGCCTGGGCAAAGTGCTGATAGGGGCCGCTGGTCTGGCCGAACCAGCCATCATTGGTCACATTCAGGAAAAAACCTGCGCGGGGCCCGCGCGGAGCGACCTCTCCCGGAAAAACGGCCTCATAGCAGATCAGCGGAGCCGCTACGGGAAGTCCCTTGACCGCAAGGGGCGCCCGGCTCGTTCCAGCTGCAAACCCGCCGGGAACGGAAACGAATTCGGAGAGTCCGACGCGGCGGATCAGCGCATCGAGAAAAGGCGGAAGATACTCGCCGAAGGGGACCAGATGGAGCTTGTCGTAGCTCGCGACGATGACGCCCTCGTCGTTGACGACCTGAATCGCATTGTAGATCGGCGGCCTGCCCTCTCCCGGCAGCATTTCGCCAGCCCTCGCGGCGCCCGTGATCAGGGTCACGTCGGGCGGCAGGGCGGCCGCGATGCGGGACAGCGCACCCGGCGTGCGGCCCAGCAGGAAGGGGAAGGCGGATTCCGGCCAGATCAGATGCGTGACCGATTGCAGGCCGGGCGTCGTCGGGCTCGTCGCCCGATCGCTCAGCGCGAGATACTGGTTGAGAATGGCTTCGCCGTTGCGGCCGTTGAACTTGGCGTCTTGCGCCAGGTTGGGCTGCATGAGCCGGAGCTTCACGCCCGCCACGACCGGCGACGGACCGGACGGGATGCGCCAGACGCCAAAACCGAATAACGCCGCGACAGCGGCCAGCGCGATCAGCGGAGCCACCCACCGACCAGCCGGCGTCTTGGCCGTGCCGATCACCGCCGGCGCTGCACCAATGGCGACAGCGAGCAGCGTCAGGCCGTACAGGCCTGCGAGCGAAGCGAACTGGGCGAGATGGATCTCCCCCGCCAGCATCATGCCGTAGACGTTCCACGGAAAGCCGGTCAGCACATGGCCGCGAAGCCATTCGCTCATCGCCAGCGCTGCGGCCAGGACGAGAATGCGCCGGGCTCCTTCGGGCCAGAACAGGCGAGCGGCGCCAAAAGCCAGGGCCGGAAAGATCGCCAGAAAAGCCGGCAGCGCGACGACCCCCAACGGCATCGCCCAGGCGAATTTGTCGGCTTCGACGAGGAAGGCGGCGCCGAGCCACCACAATCCGGCGAGGAAGAATCCGAAGCCCCACCACCAGCCAGCAGCGAAGGCTGCACGGAAGCGGCCGACGGCAGTGGTGCCAACCGCACCGTCAAGGAGCCAGACCGCCACTGTCATCGGGACAATGACGAGCGGCCAGAGATCGAGGGGCGGCAAGGCAAGCGCACCGCTTGCTCCCGCGAAAAGCGCAATGAGCCGCTTGCGCCATCCCCAAGCGAGAATGACGGCTTCCGCAAGCCCCGCCACGCGCATCAGCCAGGCTCCATCGCCGTTTCTTCGGGGGCCGTCTGGCTGCGGCGATGGATCGTCAGGCGCTTCACGCGGCGCTGATCGGAATCGAGGATCTCGAAGGTCAGCCCTTCCGGCCCTTCGACGATCTCGCCCTGCGCCGGAACACGCCCGGCCAAGGTCACGATCAAACCGCCCAGCGTGTCGATGTCATCGGCCACCTCGTTCCGAGAGAGATCGACGCCGGTCGCACGCTTGAGTTCCTCCAGCGTCGCGCGCGCATCCGCGGCGAAGCTGCCCTCGCCGGTCGGTGCGATCGGGATCTCCTCGAGATCGTGCTCGTCCTCGATGTCGCCGACGACGATCTCGATCAGATCCTCGATCGAGACCAGTCCATCGGTGCCGCCATATTCGTCGATGACGAGCGCGATGTGGGTGCGCGTCGCCTGCATGCGGACCAGAAGATCGACCGCAGGCATCGAGGGTGGAACATAGAGCACCGGTCGCAACAGCTTCGTCGCCGAGAGCGGTGGCGTCAGGTCGACCGCGGCAAGGTCGTGCGGGACGGCAAGCTTGCTTCCGTCTTCGGAAGGCTCGTCCCCTTCGGGGCGGGCCTTCTCCGCGATATATTCCAGAAAGTCGCGGATGTGGACCATGCCGCGCGGATCGTCGAGCGTATCGTCGAAGACCGGCAGGCGCGAATGGCCGGCAGTCCGGAAATGCGCGAGCAATTCGTCCAGCGTCGCGTCCGCCGGCACGGCGACGATGTCGGCGCGGGGGATCATGACGTCGCTCACACGGCGCTCGCGCAGGCTCAGCACATTGCTGAGCATCGCACGCTCCTGGGCGGAAATATCGGCGAGCTCGCCGTTCGCTTCGGCCAGGGCCTCGACGATCTCTTCACGCGCCGTGCCGCCGGCACGCAGGCCGAGACGTTCGAGGAATTGGCCGAGCCAATGGCCGAAGCCGCGGCCATTGGTTTCAGACTGGGATTGTCGACTGTCGTCGCTCATGGCTGCGGGGACTGTATGCTGGAAGGGGCCGGCGCGGCGATGAGCTCGCCATCGGCATAGGGGTCGGCGATGCCGAGGCTGGCGAGCGCCTCGACTTCGAGGGCTTCCATGCGGCGCGCCTCGTCGTCGGTCTCATGATCCTCGCCGAGCAGATGCAGCAGGCCATGAATGACCAGATGGCGCAGATGGTCGGCGATGTCCTTGCCTTCCGCCCGGGCTTCGCGCTCCACCGTCTCGAAGGCGATAACGATGTCTCCGAGCAGCGGGCTGGCCGAAATGCGTTCCGGCGGGGCCGCCGGGAAGGACAGCACGTTCGTCGCCTTGTCGAAGCCACGCCAGTCGCGGTTGACGGTGCGGATGCGCTTGTCGTCGGTCAGCAACAGGCTGAGCTCGGCCCCCGCCATGGGCTTGCGCGGCGCCACGGCAAGGCCCGCGGCCAGCGCCTCGCTGATCACTGCCCGCAGGCTCGCGAGATTGCCCACGGCCTGCCACCGGCGCGACTGAGCCCTCAGATCGAGATCGAGTGACATCGTCTCGGGTCGCGGCGCCGAGCGCCGCCCGCGAGGTCGATCATTCATCGCGGCCGCTCCCGCGCCAACATCCGCTTCAGCCCTTCGCTGTCGCCCTCGCGGTGGAAATCCGCGGGCGAATCGGGATTGCGCAAGCGCTCCTCCCGTTCCTCGCGCTCATGGCGCGACGCCGTCTCATAAGCCATGACGATGCGTCGCACCAGTTCATGCCTGACGACATCCCCCTCCTCGAAGCGGGCGTAGCCGACGCCGTCGACGTCCTTGAGCAGCTTCACAGCCTCGACGAGCCCGGAGCGCTGGCCCGGCGGCAGGTCGATCTGGGAGGGATCGCCGGTGATGATCATGCGCGAGCCTTCGCCGAGGCGCGTGAGGAACATCTTCATCTGCATCGAGGTGGCGTTCTGTGCCTCGTCGAGCAGCACGACGGCGTTGCTCAAGGTACGGCCGCGCATGAAGGCGAGCGGCGCGATTTCGATCATGCCGGTCTGGAGACCGCGCTCGACGTGGCGCGCCTCCATGAAATCGTTGAGCGCGTCATAGATCGGCCGGAGATAGGGGTCGACCTTCTCGCGCATGTCGCCGGGCAGGAAGCCGAGCCGCTCGCCCGCCTCCACCGCCGGGCGCGACAGAATCATGCGCTCGACCACGCCCTGCTCGATCAGCGAGACGGCGTGACCGACCGCGAGCCAGGTCTTGCCGGTGCCTGCCGGGCCTTCCGCGAGCACCAGTTCGTGACGCTTGAGCTGGCGCAGATAGGCGTCCTGCGCCGCGTTGCGCGCCCTGACCGGTCCGCGCTTGCGGGTGACCACGGCATCGAAGGAGGCCTTGCCGACATCCGCCGCCGGGAAGAGCGAGCGCTGGATATTGCTCTCCTCGATGGCACCATCGACCTCGCCGAGGGTGACGGAGGCGCCGGCCTTGGCGCGGGCGTAGAGCGTCTTCAGGACGCGGCCCGCCTGCTCGGCGGTCTCGCGCGGCCCCTTCACCGTGGCGTGGTTGCCGTTGGGATTGACCACGACGCCGAGCCTGCGCTCGAGATGAGCGAGATTCTGGTCGTACTGGCCGAAAACAAGGCTGGCGAGGCGGTTGTCATCGAAGGACAGCACGACCTCGGTGGCCGGCAACCCGTCGCGGCCCGCGCCCTCGGGGCGGGCTGGCGACACCTCGCGTCGCGGGGTCCGGTCGGGTCTTTGCGTCGTCGAATCAGCCTGTGCCAAATGCGTCATCTCCGTAGAGAGGGCTTTTGCGCCCGTTCCCGTCGGGCAGGAGCGCCCGGCCGGGTCGTCTCGCAGCATATCCGAACGCAACAATCTCAGCCTGATGACAGGCGAGAGCCTTCCAGCAGGAGATGGGCACGAACCGCAGCGCGCTCAAGCGGCCATGTCCTTTCCACCCGTTCCATCCGTCCGCCCTGCTTCCGCCAGCCGGCCGAAGAGCGAATTGGAACCCGCACGCTCGATCGTCACCTGGACGATGTCGCCGATCTGATTCGTCTCGCTCTCGATCTGCACAGCCTGCAGATACGGTGACTTTCCGGCAAGCTGACCGGGATGGCGGCCGGCCCGCTCCAGCAAGACATCCACAGTTCGCCCGACCATCGCGGCGTTGAAAGCCTGGCGGTGATGCTCGATGCGCTCCTGCAGCCGGTAGAGGCGCTCATCCATCACCGCGCGCGGAATCTGTGCGTCGAGCTCGGCCGCCGGCGTGCCGGGGCGCGGCGAGTACTTGAAGGAATAGCTCGAGGCGAAGCCGATCTCGTCGACCAGACGGATCGTATCCTCGAAATCGGCGTCGGTCTCGCCGGGGAAACCGACGATGAAATCCGACGAGAGCGCGATATCGGGACGCGCCTGGCGGATGCGTTCGATCAGGCGACGATACTCGTCGCCGGTGTGCTTGCGGTTCATCGCGGCGAGGATGCGGTCCGATCCGGCCTGCACCGGCAGATGCAGGAAGGGCATCGCCTGCGGCAGGTCGCGATGGGCGGCGATGAGGTCATCGTCCATGTCGCGCGGATGGCTCGTCGTGTAGCGGATGCGGGCGATGCCCGGCACCTCGGCAACGCGGCGCATCAGCCGCGCCAGACCCCAGACCGCCCCATCCGGTCCCTCGCCATGATAGGCGTTGACGTTCTGGCCGATCAGCGTGACGTCGCGCACGCCGGCCTCGGCAAGACGCTCGACCTCGGCGAGAACCTGGGCGACGGGGCGCGAAAACTCGGCGCCGCGGGTATAGGGCACGACACAGAAGGCGCAGAACTTGTCGCAACCCTCCTGGACCGTGACGAAGGCGGAAACGCCGCGGGCGCGGATGATCTGCGGCTTCGGCGCCGGCAGGAAGCCGAACTTGTCCTCGATCGGCAGGTCGGTGTCGACGACCCGCTTCCTCGTTGCCTCGGCCAGCAATTCCGGCAGGCGGTGATAGGCCTGCGGCCCGACCACGAGATCGACGGCAGGCTGGCGATGCTGGATTTCGGCGCCCTCGGCCTGGGCGACGCAGCCGGCGACGACGATCTTCGTCTCCTGCCCCTCGGCCGCCTGGGCGTTCTTGATGTCGCGCAGCTTGCCGAGCTCGGAGTAGACCTTCTGCACCGCGCGATCACGGATATGGCAGGTGTTCAGCAGGATCAGATCCGCGCCCTCCGGCGTTGCCGTTTCCTCATAGCCCTGGTGGCTCAGGATGTCGGCCATGCGCTGCCCGTCATAGACGTTCATCTGGCATCCGAAGGACTTGATATGGACTTTCTTCATCGTCGCGGATCGGGTCTCCAAAACGTTTTCTTTACTGCGGATCGGGCGCCTTGGAAACGGCCCGGCTTCACTGACATCGCAACAGGCAAGCCGTGCGCCAACCCGTCTCAGACGGCAGGCCGGCCCGTGACGGCCTCGTTCCGCGCCGCGCGTACCGCATCCTCCGCCCGTCGCGTCGCAGCCTTGCGCGACATCGCGCGGCCCATCACGATCGGTTCACCCCAGACCAGCTCGACATCGATCGCCCCGCATTCCAGCACCAGCTTCAGATGCGGCCAGAGCTCGGTGTCGCCGTACCAGGCAAGCGCAGCGCGCTCGATGCGCCCCCCCGGCAGCCCCTGCCAGCCTGTATAGGTGATGGTCAGCGGGTAGACCGTGACATCCGTCTCGATGTCGCCCATGGCCTGATGCGCCGCGCCAAGCAGCGAGGAGCGGAAGGGCAGGATGCGCGTGCCGTCACTGGTCGTGCCCTCGGCGAAGAGCACAACTTCCTCTCCGGCGGCGATGCGGGCGCCCATCGCGGCGGCAACACCTGCGGTCGCACCGCGACGTTGCCGGTCGATATAGACCGTGCGCTGGAGATTGGCGAGGAAGCCGACCACGGGCCATTGGCCGACCTCGCTCTTCGCCACGAAGGCCAGCTCACGCTCGGCGCCGAGGACACCGATATCGAGCCAGGAGACATGGTTGGCGACGATCAGCGCCCCTGTCCCGGCCGGCGGCGGCAGCCCCCTGACCCGGCGGCGCACGCCCAGGCACCGGCAGGTCAGGCGATGGAAGTGCAACGGCAGGACGCCGCGGTATTTCGGCGCGACCCGCATCACGACGAGCTGGAACAGGACGAGCCCGAACGTGCCGCCGATGAGCAGGGCAAGGCGAAAGAGCGCACCGACGCGGAGGTCTTTCATGCGCGGACGGGTCCGGTCATCGGCAGGGAGAACATTTCGCTGGTCGGAGCGCGTCAATGGCGCGATTATTCAGCAAAGTCACGTGAGATCGAGGCGCATCGCGATCGCGGTGGCGCGGCTGCCATCGGCCTTGGGGTAATACCCCTTGCGGCGGCCGACCTCGCGGAAGCCGAAATGCCGATAGAGGCGCTCCGCGGCCAGATTGCCTTCCTCGACCTCGAGGAAGACGTGCGCGACGCCATCCTCCGCGAGCCTGGCAAGGTGAGCCGAGAGCAGGGCGCGGCCGAGGCCGTCGCGCCGGCTGGCGGGGGAGACCACGATGCTGAGAATCTCGGCCTCGTCGGCCGCCTTGCGCGACATCACAAAGCCAGCCGGATCGCTGCTCCTGCCGAAGACGCCATCGGCGGCGACGCCGGCATCGGCGATCAGCGCGGCGCATTCGGCCGGCTCCCAGCCACGCGCGAAGCCGCCCTGATGGTGCAGGATCGCGACCTGCCGGGCGTAGCCGGCATCGAGTCGCATCGTACGCGCAGGCGCCGAATCAGGGTGCAGAAGCTTGCGCAGCCAATCCATGCCGTTTGTTCGCACGGATTGATGTTTCGGCAACCACCATTTGGAGGAGGCGTTCACCGGCGCGGCAGGCGGGCTTTGTCCTGCGGCGTCGTCTCCGGCGCCTTCAGGTAGAGGGGACGCGGCGGCGCGGTCTCCGGATCGGCGATCAGGCCGAGGCGCGCAACCCAGGCAATGTCCGGCGCCTTCGTATCGTCGACGACCACCGCGTCGAGACCGATCGCCCAGGCCTCGTTGGCGACGGCCAGCGCCGAGGAGCCGACGAGGCTGACGGGGCCGGCGCCGATGGCACGTGCCGCGTCGCGATAGCTGACCTGCCGGAGCGAAACGAGCGGCTTGCCTTCCGAGGTCAGCGCCTGGAACCAGACCTGGCCGTGCTTGGCATCGAGCGCAGCCGCGATGACGCGGCCGGATTCGCGGCCGATCAGCGGGGCGGCGCAGGCGGCGACTGTGGTGACACCGACGGCCGGGATGCCGGCCGCGAAAGCGATGGCGCGGGCCGCGCTGACCCCGACCCGCAGCCCGGTATAGCTGCCGGGACCGACGGTGACCGCGACGCGGCCCAGCGAGGAAAAGCCGCCGTCGACGGCCTTCATCACCCGCTCGACCAGCGGCATCAGCGCCTCCGCATGGCCGCGGTCCATCGCGAGCTGTTCGTGCGCCAGCGGCTCGGTCTCACCGGCCTCCAGGACACAGGCCGAGCAGGCCCCCAACGCCGTATCGATCGCGAGAATGCGCATCAGATCTTCATTCCGCGAAAGCCCGGCCGGTCACGCGCTCATCCCCTGGCCAGCTCAAACCGCCTCGACCTCGCGCACTTCCGGCAGGAAATGGCGCAGCAGGTTCTGAATGCCGTGCTTGAGCGTCGCGGTGGAGGAAGGGCAGCCCGAGCAGGCACCCTTCATGACGAGATAGACCGTGCCGTCGCGATAACCGCGGAAGGTGATGTCGCCGCCGTCGCCGGCCACCGCCGGGCGGATGCGGGTTTCGAGCAGATCCTTGATCGTATCGACCGTCTCGGCATCTTCCGGAGCGAAGAACTCACCTTCCTCGTCGAGATCGGCGGCGGAATTCTCGGCCAGCACCGGAGCGCCGGACATGAAGTGCTCCATGATCGCGCCGAGGATCGCCGGCTTCAAATGCGGCCACTCGCCTTCCGACTTGGTGACGGTGATGAAGTCCGAGCCGAGGAAGACGCCGGAAACGCCGGAAACACCGAACAGGCGCTGGGCCAGCGGCGAGCGGGCGGCGTCATCGCCGTCACGCAGGTCGAGCGTGCCGCTGCCCATGACGATGCGGCCGGGCAGAAACTTCAAGGTCGCCGGATTCGGCGTCGCTTCGGTCTGGATGAACATTGATACCTCCGGTACCGGCGGTTCAAGGTCGCCGTTCCTAGTCTCGATATAAGCGCGTCACTGGAATCATTCCAGCACGAAGGGCGCCGTCATTGCGAGGAGCAAAGCGACGACGCCATCCAGGAGGACTGGGTTGAACGTCTCACGCAGCCCCCCTGGATTGCTTCGCTGCGCTCACTATGACGGTCAGGCGAGCGCGTCGATTTCCTCGTCCTCCAGATGCCCCGGCACGATGGCGACGGGAACCGGGAAGCTCGCCGAGGATTTGCCGGCGAGCGCGCTGACCAGCGGGCCCGGGCCGTCACGCCCCGTGCCAGCGGCGAGCACCAGGAGCGAGATGTCCTCGTCCTCCTCGATCAGCTTGACCAGCTCTCCGGCCTTGTCGCCGATACGCACGACGCGCTCCGGCTCGAGGCCGGCGAGCGTCCGTACCGCGACAGCAGCCGCGTCGAGCCGCTTCTCGGCCTCGGCCTCGGCTTCCGCCCGCATCACGTCGCCGACGCCGAGCCAGGTCTCGTGCTCGGGCGGCGGAGCCACGGCGAGCAGCACGATCGCCGCACCGAGGCGGGCGCAGCGGCGTGCGGCGAAGCGAATCGCCTTGGCGCATTCCTCGGTATCGTCGACCACCGCGAGAAACTTCGGCCGATGGCCCGTCTCGTAGGACCGTCGTTTCTTGACCATGAAACTGTCCTGCCGCCGCTTGAGGGACGAGCATGGTGGCCTGCGCCGGCACCCCGGCGCAAGCCCGTCGCCCCAAGTGCCTTGTCAGCTGCGCACGAAGCCGACGATGTCCTTGACCTCGCGCATGATCGGCGCGGCGATGGCATCGGCCCGGGCCGCGCCTTCCCCGAGGATCGTGTCGATATGCTTCGGCTCGGCCAGCAGGCGGCGCATCTCCACGGCGATGGGCGCGAGCTTCTCGACCGCGAGATCGACCAGAGCCGCCTTGAAGCGCGAGAACTGGCCGCCGCCGAACTCGTTCAGCACATCGCCCTTCGCCATGCCCGAGAGGCCGGCATAGATGCCGACGAGGTTCTCGGCCTCGGGCCGCCCCTCGAGCCCCTTCGCCTCGGAGGGCAGCGCCTCCGGGTCGGTCTTGGCCTTGCGGATCTTCTGGGCGATGGCGTCGGCATCGTCCGTAAGGTTGATGCGCGAATAGTCGGAGGCATCCGATTTCGACATCTTCTTGGTGCCGTCGCGCAGGCTCATGACGCGCTGGGCCGGCCCCAGGATCATCGGCTCCGGGAGCGGGAAGAAGCCAAGTTCGCCCGTGCCCAGGCCCAGCTCGGCGATCTGCGGCGCGAAGTCATTGTTGAACTTCTGGGCGATGTCGCGGGTGAGCTCCAGATGCTGCTTCTGGTCTTCGCCAACCGGCACATGCGTCGCCTTGTAGAGCAGGATGTCGGCCGCCATCAGGCTCGGATAGGCATAGAGGCCGAGCGAGGCATTCTCGCGATCCTTGCCGGCCTTCTCCTTGAACTGGGTCATGCGGTTCATCCAGCCCAGCCGCGCGACGCAGTTGCAGATCCAGGCGAGTTCGGCATGGGCCGAGACCTGGCTCTGGTTGAAGATGATGCTCTTCTGCGGATCGATGCCGGCCGCGATATAGGCGGCGGTGACCTCGCGGATGGCGCGCTTCAGGTCGGCCGGATCCTGCCACATCGTGATCGCATGCATGTCGACGACGCAAAACACGCATTCATGCGTCTTCTGCATCGCCACCCAATTGGTCAGTGCGCCCAAATAATTGCCGAGATGCAGCGTCGAGGTCGGCTGCATGCCTGAGAAAACGCGCTGATGAAAACCCGACATGGGGCACTCCGTCGTCACGATGGAGGAGGGAAGCGGCGCTTCTGGCTCAAGCCCGCCGCTTGCGCAAGGGGAGAGCGCCGAAGGCGCCGAGCACCCAGCCCGCCGTGCCGTAGCTGACAAGGCCTGCGAGGCAGAGCAGGCCGAGCGCGCCGATGCGGCGGAATGCCGGCTGCTCCGTCATCAGCGGCTCCGCCAGCAGGCCCAGCAGGAGGGCCAGCACGGCGAGCATGAGCGCGCTGGCGGCGAGGCTTGCGGCGATGGGGCGTAGATTGCCCAGGCTCGGCCGCCAGATGCCGTCGCGCAGCAGGGCGATACCAAGCATGAGCGCCTGAACGGCAAAGGCGAGCGTCGCCGCCAGGGCCGCCATCTGCGCCGCATCGCGACCGCCCGGCAGCAGAAGCCCGGCAAGCAGCGCGACGAGTACCGCCAGGCCGCCCGAGATCAGCGGCAGCCGCGGCCGGCTGCGTGCGAAATAGACCTGGCCGAAGACCTTCGCCACGACGGCGAAGGGCAGGCCGCAGCCGAAAGCGGCGAGCGCCGCAGCTGTGCGCTCGCGGTCGCCGACATCGAAGCGCCCGTACTCGAACAGCACCGAAACGATCGGCTCGGCCAGCGCGACGAGCGCGGTCGCCGCGGGCAAAGCGAGCGCGAGGCCGAGCGCCAGCGACTGTCCGAGCATGGCATCCGGCCCGCCTCGGGTCGCCGCCAGCGCCATGTCGGAGAGCACGACCGTGCCCATCGCCACGCCGACGAAGCCGAGCGGGAGCTGGAAGACGCGGTCGGCATAGTAGAGCGCCGCCACCGCGCCCGGCTCGGACGAAGCGATCTGTGTCGCGACCAGCAAAACGAGCTGGGCCGCGGAGGCCGCCAGCAGCGTCGCGCCGCCGGTACGGATCAGCCGGGTCATCTCCGGCGACCAGCGCAGGCTTGGACGCGGCAGGCCGGAGCCGCGCAGGCTCGCAAGGATCATGGCCAGGTGGGCGAGCCCGGTCAGACTGACGCAGAGCGCGAGCCAGCGCGCCCCGTCCTCCGGCCCTGCACCCATCACATGCAGGGCGAGCAGGACGCCGAGCAGGATCGCATTCATCAGCGCGGGCGCGAGGGCTGCGACCGCAAAGCGGCGCTCGGCGTTGAGCAGCGCCGCAAGCAGCGCCGCAAGCGTCGTCAGCAGCAGGAAAGGCAGCATCAGCCGCGTATAGGAGGCGGCCATTGCGAGCGTTTCGGGCTCGTCGGCGAAGCCGCCGGCAAGGCCGAGCACGAGCCAGGGCGCGAAGAGCTCGCCGAACGCGACGAGCACGAGCAGCAGCAGGCCGAGCTGGCCAGCCGCCTCACCGGCGAATCGCCGCGCAGCTTTCTCACCCCTGTCCGCCTTGACGGCCAGGTAGAGCGGCACGAAGGGCGCGTTCAACCCGCCCTCGCCGAGCACGCGCCGCACGAGATTGGGCAGGCGCAGCGCCGCGAGGAAGGCGTCGGCGGCCGGCCCGCCGCCGAGCAGGCGCGCGATCAGCACGTCACGCGCGAAACCGAGCAGGCGCGAGGCGACCGTGGCGGCTCCGACAACGGCCGAATCGCGGGCGAGCCGGGAGGAGGCTTCCGGCGCGGACGCGGCCGGCTCGTCCATCAGAGGATGAACCGGCTCAGATCGGCATTCTTCGCCAGATCCCCGATGCGGGCCTCGACATAGGCCGCGTCGATGATCACGGTTTCGCCAGAGCGGTCCGGCGCGGTGAAGGAGATGTCGTCGAGGATGCGCTCGATCACGGTCTGGAGCCGGCGGGCGCCGATGTTCTCGACCGTGGAGTTCACGTCGACGGCGATGCGGGCGATGGCATCGATCGCGTCGGGCTTGAATTCGACGCTGACCTCCTCGGTCGCCATCAGCGCGACCGACTGCTTGATCAGGCTCGCCTCGGTCTCGGTGAGGATGCGCTTGAAATCCTCGATGTCGAGCGGGTTGAGCTCGACGCGGATCGGCAGACGGCCCTGCAGCTCCGGCAGAAGATCGGAGGGGCGGGAGACGTGGAACGCACCCGAGGCGATGAAGAGGATGTGGTCGCTCTTGACCGCGCCGTGCTTGGTCGCGACGGTCGTGCCCTCGATCAGCGGCAGCAGGTCGCGCTGCACGCCCTCGCGCGAAACATCGGCGCCGCCCTTGCCCTCGCGGGCGCAGATCTTGTCGATCTCGTCGAGGAAGACGATGCCGTTCTCCTCGACCTCGCGGATCGCGGCCTGCACGATCGCCTCCTGGTCGATCAGCTTGTCGCTCTCCTCGGCCAGCAGCGGCTGGTAGGCGTCCTTGACCAGCATGCGCTTCGGCTTGCCCTTCTGGCCGAAAGCCTTGCCGAACATGTCGGAGAGGTTGATCGCGCCGATCGAAGCGCCCGGCATGCCGGGAAGCTCGAACATCGGCGTGGCCGCGCCGGCGCCCGCCGCCACCTCGACCTCGATCTCCTTCCCGTCGAGCTCGTTGTCGCGCAGCTTGCGGCGGAAGGAATCACGCGTCGCCTGGCTGGAATTCGCGCCGACCAAAGCGTCGAGCACGCGTTCCTCGGCGGCGAGGTGAGCCTTGGCCTGGACGTCCTTGCGGCGGCTCTCGCGCACCAGCGCGATAGCAATCTCGACGAGGTCGCGCACGATCGATTCAACGTCGCGGCCGACATAGCCGACCTCGGTGAACTTGGTCGCCTCGACCTTGATGAAGGGCGCGTTGGCGAGCTTGGCCAAGCGGCGCGCGATCTCGGTCTTGCCGCAGCCGGTCGGCCCGATCATCAGGATGTTCTTCGGCGAGACCTCCTCGCGCAGCGGCCCTTCGAGCTGCTGCCGGCGCCAGCGGTTACGCAGCGCGACCGCAACGGCGCGCTTGGCGTCCTTCTGGCCGACGATGAAACGATCGAGCTCGGAGACGATCTCGCGGGGGGAAAAGCTGGTCATTACGGTACGATATCCGGGTGAAATGCCTTGGGAAGCGCCTTGGCTACGGCGATCACGCCGCCTCCAGCGTCTCGATGACGAGGCTGTGGTTGGTATAGACGCAGATGTCGCCGGCGATCTTCATCGCCTTGCGCACGATCGTCTCGGCATCGGGCTCGATATCGATCAGAGCGCGCGCTGCCGACAGGGCATAGTTGCCGCCGGAACCGATGGCCATCACCGCGCCGTGCTCGCCCGCCTCCGGCTCCAGCACGTCACCGGTGCCGGAGATCAGCAGGGAAACCTCCTTGTCGGCGACGAGCAGCATCGCCTCGAGCCGACGCAGATAGCGATCCGTGCGCCAGTCCTTAGCGAGCTCGACGCAGGCGCGCAGCAATTGCGTGGGATATTGCTCGAGCTTGCTCTCGAGCCGCTCGAACAGGGTGAAGGCATCGGCCGTCGCCCCGGCGAAGCCGGCAATCACCTGCCCCTTGGCAAGGCGGCGAACTTTCTTCGCATTGCCCTTCATGATCGTCTGGCCGAGCGAGACCTGCCCGTCGCCGCCGATGACGACCCGCCCGGCCTTGCGCACCATCAGGATGGTGGTGGCGTGCATCACAGGGATATTGCTGTGTTCGGACATGGCAATCGTGAACCGGAACTGGACTGCGGAAGACGCCAACATGTTCAGGCGAGCCCGCTCTATCAAGAGGGCACGCGCGCGCCGTCCCTGCAAAGCAGGGTTTTGGCGCCGGATCACGGCGGGCGCCACCCGTGACAGATCACCGGAATCCGGCGCATGAGCCATCGAATAGTTCAAGTGTAAACTGCTTCGATGCCGACTGTTGACTTCGCTGCCGGAGGAAAACTCTTCGACACGTCGAGGACATTTCGAGCGTGAACGAGCCCAAAATCAGGGCGATCGAATCGATCAATTTTTAAGCAGTTTTTTATTGTTAACGACGAATGGTCGCCTTGTGGAAACGACCGCCTCGTTCAGGAGGTCGCCTTGGGACCGTTGTCATGAAATCCATCCGCCTGAAGATTCTCGCCATGCTCGCCATCGTCGCGGGCGGAGCCATTATTTCCGCGATCATCAGTATCTACGGTCTGCAAAAGGCGGATGACCTGAATACGCGTTCTCAAACCCAGGGTAATGTCGCGCTGCTGACGCAGCGGATCAACGGCGTCGTCACGGCCGTGGTGATGGAGTCGCGCGGCATCTACATGGCCAAGACGCCGCAGGAAGCCGAAGCTTACGCCAAGGGGATCGACGATCGCATTCCGACGCTGCGCAAATTCGTGGCCGAGCTGCAGACGGTCGCGTCGGCCGAAGAGCGGGAGACGATCGCGCAGATCACCAAATCCGTCGAGGAATTCATTGCCTTCCGCGTTGAAACAGCCCGGCTCGGACGCCAGGTTTCGCCGGAGGCGGCCAGTGTCCAGGGAAATAACGAGGCCAATCGCGCCAACCGGAAAGCCCTCAACGACCTGCTGATCGGCTTCAGCCAACGCGTCGAAAAGGCTGGCATCCTCGTCGGCGACGAGGCGACGGCCTTTACCCGTCAGGTCCAGTGGCTCATGCCGCTCGTCCTGCTCGCAACCCTGCTGATGTCCGTTGGGGTGGCCCTCGTCTTCGCGCAGCGTTCGATCACGCGCCCGATCCTCGATCTCAGCGAGGTGATGGAGAAGCTCACGGCCGGCGATACCCGCATCGACGTGCCTCATGCCGATCGTCCGGACGAGATCGGCGCCATGGCGCGCGCGGTCTCGGTGCTGCGCGAGAGCACCGAGCAGGTCGCGCTGCTGCAGGAGCAGGAACGCGCCGCGGCGGCCGCCCGCCTGGCGCGGGCGCAGTCGATGGAAGCGGTGGTGTCGGATGTCGGCGAGGTTGTCGCGGCGGCAGCGGCAGGCGATTTCTCCGCCCGGTTGCAGATCGATGACGCCGACGAGCAGATGCAGCGGCTGGTGGCCGGCATCAACGAGATCAACGTGGTGGTTGATTCTGCGACGACGGAGTTTGCGCAGACGCTGTCGGCGATCGCGGGTGGCGACCTGACCAACCGGGTCGAGACGGCCTATCGCGGGCGCTTCGCCGATCTGAAGGGCGCGATCAACGAGAC
>NZ_JBFTOA010000031.1:0-45749 GCF_056397745.1 Allobosea sp. 05L423
TCGTCGCTGTCGACCGAACCCATGCCGGTCTTGTCGAACACGGCGCCGTCCTCGTCCTCTGCGCCTTCCTCCTCCTCGGAGGTGACGGCGTCGAGATATTGCGGCCGGCCTTGCGTCTTGAGATGCGCGACGACCTTCTCGACCTCGTTGTCCGAGACGAAGGGGCCGTGCACGCGGGTGATGCGCCCGCCGCCGGCCATGTAGAGCATGTCGCCCTGGCCGAGCAGCTGCTCGGCGCCCATCTCGCCCAGGATCGTACGCGAGTCGATCTTCSAGGTGACCTGGAAGGAGATSCGGGTCGGGAAGTTCGCCTTGATCGTGCCGGTGATGACGTCGACCGAGGGGCGCTGCGTSGCGAGSACSACATGGATGCCGGCGGCGCGCGCCATCTGGGCGAGGCGCTGGATCGTGCCCTCGATCTCCTTGCCGGCGACCATCATCAGGTCGGCCATCTCGTCGACGATGACGACGATATAGGGCAGAGGCTCGAGGTCCATGACCTCCTCCTCRTAGAYMGCCTCGCCCGAATGCTTGTCGAAGCCGGTCTGGACCGTGCGGGTGATGATCTCGCCGGCGGCCTTGGCCTCRCCGACCCGGGCATTGAAGCCGTCGATGTTGCGCACCGAGAGCTTCGACATCTTCTTGTAGCGCTCCTCCATCTCGCGCACCGCCCATTTCAGGGCGACGACCGCCTTCTTCGGATCGGTGACGACGGGGGTGAGCAGATGCGGGATGCCGTCATAGACGGAGAGCTCGAGCATCTTGGGATCGACCATGATCAGCCGGCATTCCTCGGGCTTCAGCCGGTAGAGGATCGACAGGATCATGGTGTTGATCGCGACGGACTTGCCCGAGCCGGTGGTGCCGGCGACGAGGAGATGCGGCATCCGGGCGAGGTCGGCGATGACCGGCTCGCCGCCGATGGTCTTGCCGAGGCAGAGCGCGAGCTTGTGCTTGGTCGCCTCGAAATCCTGGCTGGCGAGCAATTCGCGCAGGAAGACGGTCTCGCGCTTGCTGTTGGGCAGTTCGATGCCGATGGCGTTCTTGCCCTGCACCACCGCGCACGACAGGGAGTTCGACGAGGCGAAGCTTGGCCCTGAAGGGGGTGACCTGCGCGGATTCGGCCGCGACCGGCTCGCGACGAACAGGTTCAGGCTGAGCGGGCTCGGGCTGAACAGGCTTGGACAGAACGGGCTTGGGCTCGACCGGAGGCCGCGTGCGGCGCGCCAGCGGCACGCCGGGCTTTGCCGCAGGCACGGGTTCGTCCGGGATCGGAGTTTCGTCTTCGACCGCCGGCACATCCGCGGCCGGCATCTGCCAGGACGGTGCCGCGATCTGGAAACTCACCTGATAGCTCTGCCCCCAGCCAAAGCCGGACCAGGCAGGCGCAACGACCGGTGCTGCGATCGCAAGCGGCGTGGGTGCGCGCATCGCGACTCGCGGCTCTTCGTCGGACACCACGACCGGGGCATGGACCGTCGCTTCCGCCATCATCGATGGAGCGATCGGATCGAAGGTGAAATCGGCGTCGTCGCGCTCGGCCTCGGGCACGCATTCCCAGAAGGCGTGATCCGAGATGAAATCGAGCGGCGTCGCAACATCCTGCTCCGGGAAGGCAGCAATCTCCTCGTGAGCCGCGAAATCCGCCTCGACGGGCTGCATCTCATCGACAAAGGCGTTCTCGTCCGCGTCGAAAGTCAACTCGACGTCTGCCGGCTCGTCCATGGCGGGTTCAGGCGCCGGCTCGCCGCCGGGCGCACCCCAGACCTGCCGGATCAGGTGATCCGGCGTGCGCCAGAAGCGAACGCGGCTTTCTCCCGGCGCAGGGGCGGTCGGAGACAGGCTGATGTCGAAGCGCTGTCCCAGCACCGGCGAGGCGGAGAGTTCCCGCTCGGCCTGCGCCAGCTTGCGATGGGCGTCGGTGGAGCGCGAGGGCCGGACATAGGCCGGCCAGAGACTGGATGATGCCGGCTCGGTCCGAATCGGCTCCAAGACAGGCATTTGCGGGGTCGCGGACGCCACGCCCTCCTGCGGATGAGCGAGGCGATTATCCTCGGAAGCGACGGCGTTCGCGCGGCGGAAACGATCCAGTTTTTGCATGGGCTTAGGCGAACACTACGCTTCGTTAACCTGAGACCCAGTCCTAGCCCGGCACGGTTAAGAGACCGTTCCGGCAGTCTCCTTTTCGATGCCCGAAGGTGGCGCGCTCAAGCCCGCGTGCCAATCAGCGCGCTTCCTTTTCCGGCGTGCTTCTTTCCGCGTCGTCGTCCTGCAGGACGCGCCAGGCCGCCCCCTCGAGATCGGTGAACTGGCCTGATCGCATGCACCAGAAGAAGGCGCCAAGGCCGGCCAGCCCGAGCCCCAGCGCGAGCGGAAACAGGATCACGATAATGTTCACGCTTCTGCCTCCGGCGCGGCCCTGCGGCTGCGTGCGCGCATGGCGTTGAGCGTCACGACCAGCGACGAGCCCGACATCGCGGCGGCGGCCACCAGCGGTGTCGCCAATCCTGCAATCGCGATCGGCACCGCCACAGCGTTGTAGAGCACGGCGAACCACAGGTTCTGCAGCATCAGCCCGCGCGCCTTGCGGGCGATCTCGAGCGCAGCCGATACCGGCGCGAGGCTGTCGCCGAGGAAGACGACATCGGCTGCCGCCTGCGCGAGATGAGTCGCGCTGACCGGCGAGATCGAAACATGGGCCCCTGCGAGCGCCGGTGCATCGTTGAGGCCGTCGCCCACCATCAGCACCTTGCGGCCATTCGCCGCCATGCTGTCGAGCAGGTTGAGCTTGTCGCCCGGCAGCAGGCCGGCCTGAACATGCGCGATGCCGAGCTCGGCCGCAATCGGCGCGACTGCCTCCGGCCGGTCACCGGAGAGGATCGCGATCTCCAGCCCCGCCGCGCGCAAGGCGGCGATCGTCTCGCGCGCTTCCGGGCGCAGGCTCTGCCCGAGCGCCAGCACGGTGCGATAGGAGCCGTGGCGATAGGCGATGAGCGAGGCGCCGGGGTGAAGCGCCTTCACTGACTCGGCATCTGCTTGCGCGCCGCAGAATTCGATGCTGCCGAGGCGCTGCTCGTCGTTCCCCTCGCCCGCCGACAGCCCCTGTCCGCGCTCCTCGCGGACGTCTGTTCTCGCAGAGGTGCCACCCAGCGCTCGCGCCAAGGCCTGTGCCAGCGGGTGATTGCTCGCCGCCGCGAGCGCGCCGATCTCGGCGCGATGCTCCGGCGGCAGCGCCTCGGGATTGAGGATGTCCGGCTCGGGCAGCGTCAGCGTCCCGGTCTTGTCGAAGACCGCGATGTCGGCCTCGGCGAGGCGCTCCAGCGCATCGCCCTCCTTCAGCATGATCTTGCGCTTGAACAGGGCAGAGGCTGCCACGACCTGCACTGCCGGAATCGCGAGGCCAAGCGCGCAGGGGCAGGTGATGATCAGCACGGTAACGGCGATCATCAGTGCCTCCGGCCAGGAAAGCCCCCAGGCGAGCCAGCCGAGAAAGGTCGTGGCCGCCAGAGTGTGAACCACCGGCGCATAGAGCCGCGCAGCCCGGTCCGAGAGGCGGACATAGCGCGAGCGGCTGCCGACAGCCTGGCTCATCAGCCGATCGATCTCGTCAAGCAGGGTGCCCTGGCCCGCCGCCTCGACGCGTACCGTCAGCGCGCCGGTGAGGTTGAGCGTGCCGGCGTGAACGCGCTCTCCATGCCCGATCGCAATAGGTGCGGTCTCCCCGGTGACGAGGCTCTGGTCGAGCTCGGAGCGGCCGGTCTCGACGATGCCGTCGACCGAGACCCGTTCGCCCGGCCGCACGAGGACGCGGTCGCCCGGCACGATCGCGGCTATCGGCGTGATCGTCCAGCTGCCGTCGTCGGCAAGACGCGTCGCCGTCTCGGCCTTGAGAGCCGCGAGGTTGCCGGCGAGGTCGCGGGTGCGCCGCCGCATCAGCTGGTCGAGATAGCGGCCGATCAGGAGGAAGAAGAGCAGCATCACCACGCCGTCGAAATAGGCGTGGCGGCCATGGGTCCAGGTTTCGGCGACCGACATCGCGAGCGCCAGCACGACGCCGATGGTGATCGGCACGTCCATGTTGACGGCTCCGGCCTTCAGAGCCCTGAGCGCGCTCTCGAAGAACGGGCGGCCGGCATAGGCCGCCGTCGGCAGGGCAATGAGCGCGGAGAGCCAGTGGAAGAAATCCCGCGTCGTCGGGTCGATGTCGCCGCTGTTGCCGGACCAGACCGCGACCGAGAGCAGCATGATGTTCATCGAGGCGAAGCCGGCGACGCCCAGCCGACGCAGCAGGCTGCGCTCCTCGGTGGCGGCGCCATCCTCCTGCCGCTCCGGCACGAAGGGATAGGCCTTGAAGCCGAGCGCCGCGAGTTTGTCGACGACGGCCTCCGGCCGCAGCAGAGCTTCGCGCCATTCGACCGAGACGCGCTTCAGCGCGAGATTGACGCGGGCACCGAGAATGGCGGGCTCGCGGCCGAGGCCGCTTTCGATGGCCTGCATGCAGCCGGCGCAGCGGATGCCGTCGACCGCGAGCTCCATGCTGGCGACGCCGCCATCGCGATGGCGCACGAAGACGGAGAGATCCTGCGCCGCCATCTCACTTCTCCGGCAGGGTGATGCGGCTGCGCGAGACGAAGACGACCTCCTCGCCGCGACGCGCCTTCAGCTCGAGGATCCAGGCACCGGCCTCGATACGGTCGAAGCGCGCCTCGTAGCGCCCCGGCTGGCGCTCGCTCAGCGCGACGCTGTGATCACGCGCGGAGGTGGCGGGGTGGCGCAGCCGCGCCGTCGCCGTGAAGCCGGAGAGCGGCTGGCCGAGCCGGTCCGCCAGCGTCACGTCGAGCGCTGCTCCCTCGCCCTGCCTTGCGAGCGTGGCCGCGGCGTTCCAGCCACGCGCATCGCGCTCGTGCTGGCGCGCGATCTCCTCGTTGAAGTGCTGGCTGTCCTCATAGGCGCTGCGGGTCTCGACCCCCGGCATGGTGCGCAGCGCGACCGTCATGATCGTCGCATTGACCGAGATGATGACGCCGAAGAACAGCACCAGCATCGCGGCAACCATGCGCCCGGTGAGCTGGAAAGGACGGCGCAGGCGCGGCGCGGCTTGGGTGTCGCACGACATCAGGAAAACTCCGCAGCAGCTCATGGTTTGCCTCCGGGCGCCATGAAGTGGTCGGTTGCGCGCACGGTTTCCCCGGCGAAGAGATCCGAGGCCGTGATGGTGATGGGCTGAGACGCCTCGAGCGGCACGCCGGCCGGCACGGTGACGAGGACACGCACTTCGCGCGAGGAATCCGGGTCGACCGTCACGACCGGCCGCAGATCGGCGGTGGGCGCGACCCCGACCGCGTCGATGCGGACGCCCGGCAGCCCGTCCACGGTCAGCGCGAAGGGGCGATCCTCCGGGCGCTTGTTGAGCAGGCGGACCGTATAGGCGTTGCGAATCGAGCCGTCGCTGAGCGTAACGAAGAGTGGCGCGCGCTCGTGCAGCACCGAGATATCGGCGGTGCGGCGTGTCGCGAGCTGCCAGATCATGGCTCCGCCGACGACGAGGATCAGCGCCGCATAGATCAGAGTGCGCGTCCGCAGCGGGTTGTAGACCGCAGGCTTTCCGGCAATGCGCCGCTTGACGTTGATCTCTGTGTCATAGGCGATCAGCCGCTTGGGACGGTCGATCTTGGCCATGACGGTGTCGCAGGCGTCGATGCACAGGCCGCACTGGATGCAGTCGAGCTGGGCGCCCTCGCGGATGTCGATGCCGACCGGGCAGACGGCGACGCATTGGTGGCAGTCGATGCAGTCGCCGGCCGGCGCGCCCTGCGCCTTGAGCTTCTGCGCCTGCTTGACCGAGACGCGCGGCTCGCCGCGATCATAGCGATAGGTGACGTTGAGCGCCTCGTCGTCGGTCAGGGCCGCCTGGATGCGCGGCCAGGGGCACATGAACTTGCAGACCTGCTCGCGCATGATGCCGGCGAGCGAATAGGTGGTGAAGGTCAGGATCGCGATCCAGACATAGGCCGAGATCGGCGCAGTGAAGGTCGCAAGCTCGCGCACCAGCGTCGGCGCATCGGCGAAATAGAGGACCCAGGCGCCGCCGGTCCACCAGGCAATGACGAGCCAGACGGCGTGCTTGGCGCTCTTGCGCCAGAGCTTGTCGAAACTCCAGGGCGCCTCGTCGCGGCGCATGCGCTCGCGCCGGTCGCCCTCGAAGAAGCGCTCGACGGCGAGGAATAGGTCGGTCCAGACCGTCTGCGGGCAGAGATAGCCGCACCAGACCCGGCCCGCGACGGCGTTCATCAGGAAGAGGACGAACGCCGCCAGGATCAGCAGGCCGGTGAAGTAGTAGACCTCCTGCGGCCAGATCTCGATGAAGAAGAAGTAGAAGCGATTGTTGGCGATGTCGGCCAGCACTGCCTGGTTCGGCAAATGCGGGCCACGGTCCCAGCGCAGGAACGGCAGCAGATAGTAGATGCCGAGGCACAGGAACAGGATGAGCCACTTCGCGCGCCGGAACGGACCGGAGACGCTCTGCGGATAGACCTTCCGCGACGCCGCAAACAGCGGGATGTCGTCGGTATCGGCCTCGGCCGTGCTCACGCTACTGCCCTCCCCCCAGCGAATGGACGTAGACGGTCAGCGCCTTGAGCGTCGTCTCGTCGAGGCGGCCGCCCCAGGCCGGCATCACGCCGCCCCGGCTGTTGGTGATGGTCTCGGTCAGCGAGGCCATGTCCATGCCGTAAAGGCTGATCGCGTCGGTCAGGTTGGGCGCACCCAGCTCCTGGTTTCCCTTGCCGGCGGGGCCGTGACAGGCGGCGCAGTTGTCGGCGAAGAGCTTGCGCCCCAGCGCCAGGTCGGCCTTCGGCTCGGTCGACAGGCCGGCGAGCTCGCGGACATGGTTGGCGACGGCGTTGATCTCGTCGCGCTTGAGCATGCCGTCGCGGCCGAAAGCCGGCATCTGGCTCACCCGCGTCTCGTCATTGCCGGCGACGCGGACGCCGTGGCGCAGCGTCTGCATGATCGTGTCGAGCGAACCGCCCCAGAGCCAGTCGTCATCGTTCAGGTTGGGATAGCCCTTGGCGCCGGCACCGCCGACGCCGTGGCAGGCGGCGCAATTGTCGCCGAAGGCGGCCTTGCCCTGTGCCATCGCGATCTGGAACAGCGCCGGATCGGCCTTGATCTGGGCTGGCGTCGCGTCGGTCATGCCGGCGGCCAGCGCGGCGCGCTGGGCCTTGAGCTCGTTCATCTGCACGGTGATGTCCGAGCGGGTGGCATAGCCGATCACGCCCTTCGTCGCGTCGGTCAGCAACGGCCAGGCCGGATAGACGATCCAGTAGCCGAACGACCAGATGATGGTGGCGTAGAAGATGCCGAGCCACCAGCGCGGCAGCGGCGTGTTGAGTTCGCGGATGCCGTCCCATTCGTGGCCGGTCGTAGCCTGGCCGGTTGCGGCATCGATATGGGGGGCGTGGACCTTGGGGACGTCGTGGTGCTGGTCCATCATTCAGTCCTCGCGCAGCGGATTGAGCGCGGCTTCCTCGAAGCGGGCGCGGTTCTTCGGCCAGAAGGCGTAGAGGCAGACGCCGAGGAAGACGGCGACGAAGTAGAGGAGGCCGGCGGACTGGGCGAAGCCGGCGAGCCAGTGATAGGTCGTTTGCATCGTCGTCTCGCTCAGCGGATGTTGGCCTTGTCGTCGTAGAGCTTGAAGTCGACCAGCGTGCCGAGCGCCTGCAGATAGGCGATCAGGGCGTCGGCTTCGGTGATGCGCTGCGGGTTGCCGTCGAAATCGCGCGACTGGACCCGGGGATAGCGCTTCTCCAGATCGGACTGGCCGGGATGGTCCGGCGTCGCCTGCGCCTTCAGGTCGCTCTGCGCCTGCGCGATCATCTCGTCGGTATAGGGCACGCCGCCGGCGCGATTGGCGCGCAGTTCGTCGGCGATGTCGCCATAGGACAGCTCGGTCTTCGCCAGGAAGGGATAGCCCGGCATGATCGACTGCGGCACGACCGCGCGCGGCTCGGCGAGATGCGCCCGCTGCCATTCGTCGGAATACTTGCCGCCGACGCGGGCGAGGTCGGGCCCGGTGCGCTTGGAGCCCCATTGGAAGGGCTTGTCGTACATGCTCTCGGCCGCCAGCGAGTAATGCCCGTAGCGCTCGACCTCGTCGCGCAGCGGCCGGATCATCTGGCTATGGCAGTTGTAGCAGCCCTCGCGGACGTAGATCGAGCGGCCGGCCAGCTCGAGCGGGGTGTAGGGGCGCATGCCCTGCACGGTCTCGATCGTGTTCTTCAGGTAGAAGAGCGGCGCGATCTCGACGAGTCCGCCGACGGAGATCACCAGCAGCACGCCGATGACCAGGATGATCGAGTTGGTCTCGAAGATCTTGTGCTTGGCCCAGAGCGACCGGCGCGCGGGCTTGTGTTCGATGCTCGTCATTGCGGAAACTCCTCAGACGGCCATGGCCAGCGGCGCCGGCGCGTCGTCCACGCGCGGCATCTCGGCCGCGCTCTCGGAGCGCACGGTCATCCAGAGGTTGAAGGCCATGATCAGCGCGCCGATCAGGAACAGGGCACCGCCCATCGCGCGGATCACATAGAAGGGATGCATCGCCGCGACGGTCTCGATGAAGGAGTATTCGAGGAAGCCGAGCGAGGTGTAGGCGCGCCACATCAGGCCCTGGAGGATGCCCGAGACCCACATCGCCGAGATGTAGAAGACGATGCCGAGCGTCGAGATCCAGAAGTGCCAGCTCACCAGCTTGAGCGAGTAGAGCCCCTTGCGGTTCCACAGCCAGGGCACGAGGCAGTAGATCGCGCCAAAGGAGATGTAGGCGACCCAGCCGAGCGCGCCGGAATGGACGTGGCCGATGGTCCAGTCGGTGTAGTGCGACAGGCCGTTGACCGCCTTGATCGACATCAGCGGGCCTTCGAAGGTCGACATGCCGTAGAAGGCGAGCGAGACCACCATCATGCGCAGGACGGGGTCGGTGCGCAGCCGGTCCCAGGCGCCCGACAGGGTCATGATGCCATTGATCATGCCGCCCCAGGAGGGCATCCACAGCATGATCGAGAAGGTCATGCCCAGCGTCTGCGCCCAGTCCGGCAGCGCGGTATAGTGGAGGTGGTGCGGGCCGGCCCAGATGTAGATGAAGATCAGGGCCCAGAAGTGGATGATCGAGAGCCGGTAGCTGTAGATCGGCCGCTCCGCACGCTTCGGCACGAAGTAATACACGATCGCGAGGAAGCCGGCGGTGAGGAAGAAGCCGACGGCGTTATGGCCGTACCACCATTGGAACATCGCATCCTGCACGCCCGACCAGAGGCCGTAGGATTTCGGCGACAGGACCGAGACCGGCACGGCAACGTTGTTGCCGATATGCAGGACGGCGATGGTCAGGATGAAGCCGAGATAGAACCAGTTCGCCACATAGATATGCGGCTCCTTGCGCTTCATCACCGTGCCGAGGAAGACCAGCAGGTAGGCGACCCAGACGATGGTCAGCCAGAGGTCGGCATACCATTCCGGCTCGGCGTATTCCTTGCCCTGGGTGATGCCCAGCAGGTAGCCGGTGCCGGCGATGACGATGAAGAGGTTGTAGCCGAGGACGACGAACCACGGCGAAAGCGTGCCCGCCAGGCGTGCGCGGCAGGTGCGCTGCACGACGTAGAAGGACGTGCCGATCAGCACGTTGCCGCCGAAGGCGAAGATCACGGCCGAGGTGTGCAGCGGCCGCATGCGGCCGAAATTGATCCAGGGCAGATCGAAGTTGAGATCCGGGAAGGCCAGTTGCGAGGCGATCAGCAGCCCGACCGTGAAACCGGCGATGCCCCAGACCATCGCAGCGACTGTCGCGAACTTGACGGGCCCCATATTGTAGTTCGGCTTGCCGTCGATCTCTTGCGGCTCAGTCGCGGGCGTGCCGTCGAAGCAGCGGTTCGCGATCAGGATGACGCTGGCGGCAGCCGCCACGACGCCCAGCATGGCGTGGAAGGCATAGCCCGAATTTTCGGCCAGTGCCGAGATCACGATCAGCGGCAGCACGCAGGCCGCCGCGATCAGCATGCCGATCATTTCGCCGACAGTCGCCTGCCTGACTTGGCTCGCCGTTGCCGTCACATTCGACTCCCGCTTCGTCGCCGGCGCATGAGCGCGCCATGAAGGGGAGCCTTACCGAGCGGCCGGAGGCCGGGCGTTGATTCAGGTCAAGGGGAGCCGGCGGCGGGTTGCGGCGAGAGGGCGCAGGCCTCAGGCCGCGACCATGCTCATGCGCTCGGGATTCATCACGCGCACGCCGCCCGGCACGATCAGGATCGTCTTGTCCTTGGCGAGGCGGGTGAAGGTGCGGCTGACGGTCTCGATGGTCAGGCCGAGGAAGTCCGCGATGTCCTGCCGCGTCATCGGCAGCGGCACCGTGACCGATGGCTTGCCGAGCCGTGCCCAGCGCTGCTGCATCCCGAGCAGGAAGCAGATCAGCTTCTCCTCGGCCGTACGCCGGCCGAGCAGCATCATCTGCTCATGCGCCAGCGTCAGCTCATGCGTGGCGAACTCGTGGAGGCGCTTCAGGAGATGCGGCTTGGCGTCGACCAGCGCCGTATAGGCGCCGCGCGAGAACGCGCAGGCCGCGACATCGCCGATCGCATCGGCCGAGAAGCCATAGGCGTCGCGCATGGCGAGCCCGAGGAAATCCCCCGGCAGGGCGAAGCCGACGACCTGGCGACGCCCGTCCGACAACAGCTTGTAGAGGCGCACCACGCCAGCCGTGACATTGTAGACGGAGTGGGCCTCGCGCCCCTGCGTGAACAGCGTCTCGCCGGATGCGAAATGCGTGGTGTGCGCCAGGGATTCGAGCAGCGCCAGCTCGTCGTCCGAGAGCGAGGCGCAAACGCTCACCAGGCGAACCATGCAGGTGCGGCAATTGCCTTCGCCGCGGTTGGCAGCGCTACAGACCGAAGGGTGACAGTTCACGATCGCATCTTCCCGCTTTTCACGGCGACCATAGCCGAGGCCAACAGGGTCACAAAGCACGCTTGCCACCGTAGCCGGCGGAATTGATCCAGATCAATGCGACAACATCGCCCCCGCAACCACCGTGCGCTCCAGAAATTCGGGAGAGCCGCACGTGACCGGCGATGACATCTTCGAGGTCGCGCGCATCGCGCCGGCCGGAGCCGACGCCGTTTACGGCCTCGTCGCCATGCTGCATCCGGAGGTAACGCCCGATGACTGGGCCGCCTTCGTGCGCGACCATTCGCAGGACGGCGCCCGCCCGCGCGGCGTCTTTGCCCTGCGCGATGCCCGCGGCATGCCGCATGCCCTGTTCACCTTCCGCGTCGCGCAGACCATCGCTGGAGGAACCACGCTCGAAATCTTCGAGCTGGCGATGCTGCGCCTGCCGGGAACGCATCTGGTCGATGCGATGCTGCGCTTTGCCAATCAGCTCGCGGTCGAGCTCGGCCTGCCCCGAATCTCGATCTCCCTGGAGCGCTCCGCAGCCTGGCCGCAGGACCACGACGCGCTGCAGCGTTCGGGCTTCCAGGTCGATCGCGTGATGGTTCTGGGGCGGGCTCGAATGGAGCCCACACCCTGGAATTGACCTGTCTCAATCAGGAATGACGCCGGCTACAGTGGCGCCGGACGGCCTCTCAGACCGCTTCGAGCGCGATGGCGATGCCCTGGCCGACGCCGATGCACATGGTGGCGAGTGCGCGGCGCTTGCCGGTCAGCGACAATTCAAGTGCGGCCGTGCCGGCGATACGCGCACCGGACATGCCGAGCGGATGGCCGAGCGCGATCGCGCCGCCATTCGGATTCACATGCGCGCCGTCCTCGGCAATGCCGAGGTCGCGCAGCACGGCGATGCCCTGGCTGGCGAAGGCCTCGTTGAGCTCGACGATGTCGAAATCCGTCGGCTTCAGGCCAAGCCGCGCGCAGAGCCTGCGGGTCGCCGGGATCGGCCCCAGCCCCATCACGCGCGGCGCGACGCCGCCCGCAGCGCCACCGACGACGCGCGCCAGCGGGGTCAGGCCATATTTCGCCGCGGCCTTCTCCGAGGCGATGATCAGCGCCGCCGCGCCGTCATTGACGCCCGAGGCATTGCCGGCGGTGACGGTGCCGCCCTCCTTGCGGAAAGGCGTAGGCAGCTTGGCCAGCTTCTCCAGCGTGGTGTCGCCGCGCGGATGCTCGTCGCTCTCCACGACGACGGGGTCGCCCTTCCGCTGCGGAATCACGACCGGCACGATCTCCTTGCCGAACCGGCCGTTCTGCTGGGCGGCGACGGCCTTCTGCTGCGAGCGCAGGGCGAAGGCGTCCTGATCGGCACGGCTGATATTGCAGTCGGCCGCGACGTTCTCACCGGTCTCCGGCATGGAGTCGACGCCGTATTGCTTCTTCATCAGCGGGTTGATGAAGCGCCAGCCGATGGTGGTGTCGTGGATCTCGGCGTGGCGCGAGAAGGCGCTGTCGGCCTTCGGCAGCACGAAGGGCGCGCGCGACATGCTCTCGACGCCGCCGGCGATCATCAGCTCGGCCTCGCCCGCCTTGATCGCGCGGGCCGCCGTGATGACGGCGTCCATGCCGGAGCCGCAGAGCCGGTTGATCGTCGTGCCCGGCACTTCCTTGGGAAGGCCGGCGAGCAGGAGCGACATGCGCGCGACGTTGCGGTTGTCCTCGCCAGCCTGGTTGGCGCAGCCAAAGATCACATCGTCGATCGCGCCGAAATCGACGCCGGCATGGCGCTCGACCAGGGCCTTCAGCGGCACCGCTCCAAGGTCGTCCGCCCGCACCGAGGAGAGGGAGCCGCCGAAGCGGCCGATCGGCGTGCGGACATAGCCGCAGATGAAAGCTTCGGTCATCGTCGGGAACTTCCCCTGTGTCGCGGCCCTTCAGGCCCGGCCGTCATCGGGTGTTCTCGCCGCCCCTCCGCGCTTTGTAAAGACGAAGCGGCGCGCACGGGCGCACGCCACGTCCATCCGCCCTATTTGCCCCAGCGCAGTGCCAGCGGATCGAGCTCGCGCGCGAGTTCGATCAGGCCCTCTCGGGTCTTCGGATGCAGCGGGGTCAGCGGATGGCGTACGGCCTCCGACCTGATCACGCCGCCTTCCTTCATCACCGCCTTGGCCGAGCGCAGGCCGCACTGGCGGTTCTCGTAGTTGATGATCGGCAGCACCTTGGCATAGAGCGCCGCCGCCTGCTTGCGATCGCCCGCGGCATGGGCGGCGAGGATCGGCTTGATCAGGTCCGGGATCATCGCCGAGGTCATGGTGCCGGTCGCACCGGCGTCGAGATCGGCCATCAGCGTGATCGCCTCCTCGCCGTCGAAGGGACCGACGACGGCCTCGCCACCGGCCTCGATCAGCGCGCGCAGCTTGTTCGCCGTGCCGGGCACCTCGATCTTGAAGTAGCGGACGAGCGGCACCTCCTTGGCCAGGCGCACCATAAAGGGCACGGTCATGGTGACGCCGGAGAGCGGCGCGTCCTGCAGGATGACGGGCAAGCCGCAGGCGTCAGTGACCGCCTTGAAGTGCTCGATCATGCCCTGCTCGTCGGCCCTGAGCAGCGCGCCATGATAGGGCGGCATCATCATCAGCATCTTGGCGCCGGCATCGGCCGCCGCCTTGGCGCGGGCGGCGGCGATGCGCGTCGAGAAATGCGAGGTGGTGACGATGACCGGCACGCGGCCGGCGACCTCCTCGATCGAGAGCCGCATCACCTGATCGCGCTCCTCGTCGGTGAGCAGGAACTGCTCCGAGAAATTCGCGAGGATACAGATGCCGTCGACTCCCTGATCGACCATCAGGTCCATGACGCGCTTGTTGCCCTCGATGTCGAGGTCGCCATTGTCGTGGAAGATGGTCGGCGCGATCGGCAGGATGCCCTTGTAGGGTTCGGTCATGGCGTCATCTCGTATGGCGGACAGGGCGGAATTCGCGCGGGCGATACGGTTGTCAAGCAGTGCTGGCGGCTTTGGTGCCGCGCAGCCGGCGGGCAACGCCGCCGACGACCGGCATGACCAGCAGCGCCAGACCGATCGTCATCAGCGTCGAGACCAGCGGGTTCGACCAGAAGATCGAGAGCGAACCCTGGCTGAAGATCATCGACTGGCGGAAGGCGTCCTCGGCCTTGTCGCCGATGACCATGGCGAGCACCAGCGGCGCGATCGGATAATCGAGCTTCTTGAAGACGTAGCCGACGAGCCCGAAGATCAGCGCGAGCCAGATGTCGAACTCCTTGCTCGCGGCGGTGTAGGCGCCGATGAAGCAGATCACGACGATGATCGGCCCGATGATCGAGAAGGGAATGCGCAGGATCGAGGCGAAGAGCGGCACCGTCGCCAGCACGATCACCACCGCGACGACATTGCCGAGATACATCGAGGCGATCAGGCCCCAGACGAAATCCGGCCGGTCGGTGAAGAGCGTCGGGCCGGGGTTGAGGCCCCAGATCATCAGACCGCCCATCATCACCGCCGCTGTCGCCGAGCCGGGAATGCCGAGCGCCAGCATCGGCAGCATGGCGGCGGAGCCGGCGGCGTGGTCGGCCGTCTCGGGTGCGATCACGCCCTCGGGCTCGCCCTTGCCGAACTTCGCCGGGTTGCGCGAGGAGCGCTTGGCCATGGCGTAGCTCATGAAGGAGGCCGCGGTCGGCCCGCCCGGCGTGATGCCCATCCAGATGCCGATCAGCGAGGAGCGCAGCAAAGCGAGCCAGTAGCGCGGCAGCTTCGCGGCGGTGCGCAGCACGTCGCTGATGCGGACCTTGGCGGCGACACCTTCGAAGCGCAGCCCCTCCTCCATCGTCAGCAGCAATTCGCCGATGCCGAACAGGCCGATGACCGCGATCAGGAAGCTGACGCCCGCGAGCAGCACGTCGAACTCGAAGGTGAGCCGGACATTTCCCGACACCGAGTCCATGCCGATCGTCGCCAGCGCGAAGCCCATCGCCATCGACACGACCGTCTTGAAGGGCGAGGAACCACCGAGCCCGATGAAACTCGCGAAGGTCATGAAATAGACGGCGAAATACTCGGGCGAGGAGAAGCGCAGCGCGAATTTCGCGACCCAGCCGGAGAGCAGCGTGATCAGGATGACGCCGGCCATGGCGCCGAAGCCGGCGGAGAGGAAGGCGAAGGACAACGCCTCGGTCGCCTTGCCCTGCTTGGCCATGGGATGGCCGTCGAATGTGGTGGCGACCGAAGACGGTTCGCCGGGGATGTTGAACAGGATCGAGGTGGTCGAACCGCCGAAGAGCGCCCCCCAGTAGAGCGAGGTCAGCAGGATGATCGCCGAGACCGGGTCCATCGAGAAAGTCAGCGGCAACAGCAGCGAGACGCCGTTGGGGGCGCCGAGCCCCGGCAGCACCCCGACGAGCACGCCGAGGAGCACGCCTGCCATCATCAGCAGGATATGATGCGTGGTGAGCGCGACCGAGAAGCCGTGCATCAGGTTGGCGACGTTGTCCATGCGCGTTTCCCTGCCGCCTCAGAGGCCGATGAGCGGCTCGATCGGGCCCTTGAGCAGGCCGATCTGGAAGAATTTTTCGAGAGCGAAGTAGAAGAACGCCGCCGTCGCGAAGGCGGTGACGAGCGTCGGCAGCCAGCCGTAACCACCCTGGAAGCGCATCGCGAAGACAAGATAGAGGATCGTCGCGACATACATGCCGAGCGTCGCGCTCAGCACCACGAAGCCGATGAGCGGCAGCAGGAAGGACAGCACCCGTTTGCCGCGCTCGGCATCGAGGAAGGACTCGGCGAGTGCGGCCTTGCCGGCCACACGCTGGCCGACCGTCATCGCCAGCGTGCCGAGGCTCGCCAGCGCGATCAGCACCCCGGCATAGAACGGGAAGGCACCGGGCTGCGGCCCGGCGGAATCCCAGCCGATGCCGAATTCCAGCGAGCCCTTCACGATGACGAGCCCGAAGACCAGCGTCAGGATCGCCGTCCCGATTTCAGCCCAGAAGCGGGTGATCATGCGGTGGTTTCCTCCTTGCGGGGGGCGGCGGGAACGCGCGTTTCAAAGGAGAAGCGGGTCATCCCGGACGGAGCGAAGCGGAGATCCGGGATCCATGCCTGAGCCTACCCGATAGAGGTTCTGGCATGGATCCCGGGTCAAGCCCGGGATGACTGCGGGGTTCCGAGGCAAATCGGCACGCGCCGACTACACCTTACTTCGCGACCCAGCCTTCGTTCTCGAAGACCTTCTTGTTCGCAGCCTCGTCCTTGGCGACGAAGTCGGCGAGCTCCTTGCCCTTCATGAACCGGGCGGTCTGGGCGGTGCGCTGCACGAACTCCTGCCACTCCGGCGTCTTGGAGACCTTCTCCATCAGGTCGGCGTAGTAGGCAACGGCATCGGCGGGGACGTCGGCCGGCAGCCAGACGGTGCGCGGCATCTGGAAGGTCTCGAGCGGCAGACCCGCCTCCTTGCAGGTTGGGATGTCGCCCCAGCCCTTGCCCTCGAAGACCGGATCGCTCTTGGCGAGGCGAACCGGCGAGAACACGCAGAGCGGCTTCACCTGGCCGGCCTTCCACTGGCCGATATTCTCGTTGGGGTTGTTGACGTTGGAGTCGATATGGCCGCCGGCGAGCTGCACGGCCGCGGCGCTGCCGCCCTGGAACGGCACGTAGATCCACTTCACGCCGGTGGCGTCCTGGATCATCGAGGTCAGCGTCTGGTCGGTGTCCTTGGACTGGCTGCCGCCCATCTTGAAGCCCATGGGCTTGGCCTTGACCGCCTCGATATAGCTCTTGGCGTCGGCATAGGGCGCGTCACCCTTCACCCAGATCAGGAACTCGTCGAGCGCGAGCGAGGCGACCGGCGTGAGGTCCGTGAACTTGTAGCCGAGCTTGGCGACATAGGGCAGCAGATAGGCGTTGTTGGTGCCGAAGATGACGCGGTTCGGATCGCCCTTGGCGCCCTTGCCATAGACATAGCCCTCGGCGCCCGAGCCGCCGCCCTTGTTCACCACCACGATCGGCTGCTCGGTGAACTTATGCTTGGTGATGATCGACTGGATGATGCGAGCGAAATTGTCGGTGCCGCCGCCGGCGCCCGAGGTCACGACGAACTCGATCGGCTTGGTCGGCTCCCAGGCCTGCGCCGCACCGACGCCGCCGAGCGCGAGCGCGCCGGCGAACGCAGCCGAGATGGCAATGGTCTTCATGATGGTTTTTCTCCCTAGGAATTGGATTTTTGCGACGCCGCTCTTATTGGCGGCTTCACTGAAAGCAGCTGAAACTCAGGCCGCAGCGCGCGCCCTCGCCTTTCCGTCCTGAGCCATCTTGATGGCGAGCGAGAGCGCGGCGCGCGTCGCGCCGAGATTGGCGATTCCCTTGCCGGCGATCTCATAGGCCGTGCCATGGGCGGGCGTGCAGATCGGGAAGGGGAAGCCGCCGATCAGGGTAACGCCGCGGTCGAAGCCGATCAGCTTCATCGCGATCTGCCCCTGGTCGTGATACATCGTCAGCACGGCGTCGAAATCGCCGTTCTTGGCACGCAGGAAGACCGTATCCGAGGGGAACGGTCCCTCGACGGTGAAGCCCTTGGCCTTGGCCGCCGCAACTGCCGGCTCGATCGTCTCGATCTCGTCACGGCCGAAATTGCCGCCGTCGCCGGCATGCGGATTGATGCCGGCAACCGCGATGCGCGGCGGGTTGAAGCCGGCCGCCCGCAGATTGGCGTCCGCCAGCGTCAGCGCCCGCAGAATGCGCTCCTGGGTGATGTTCTTGGCCACCTCGGAGAGCGGGATATGCGAAGTGACGCGGGCGTTCCAGAGCTTGTCGAGGATGTTGAACTCGCTCGCCGCGCCCTCGAAGCCGATGGCATCGCGCACGAAGCGGATCTCGTCGTCATAGCCGGGATAGGCGAAGCGCATCGCCGCCTTGTTGAAGGGCGTGAAGAACACCGCATCAGCCTTGCCGGCAGCGGCGAACTGCAGCGCGCGGCGGAAGTTCTCGGTCGCAGCCTTGCCGCCGGCGAGCGTCGCCTTGCCGCGCTGGAGATCGGCCGGGTCGTGGTTGCCGAGATCGACGAAGACGGGCTTGTCGCCGAGCGGCAATGCATCGCCGTCCTTCACGACCTGAACCTGCGGATCGACGCCGCCATCCTCGATGCCGAGATCGAGAAGCCGCTTGTCGCCGAACACGACATAACGCCCCGCCGCCCTGAGATCGGCCTCTGAAAGAATCCGCGCCGTCAGCTCCGGGCTGATGCCCGAAGGATCGCCCATCGCAACGGCAATCACCGGCAGGGCCTCATTCATCCGCTCGTTCATGGCCGCACTCCGCTGCCCAGCATTCTTGCCCCTCCTCGCTAACACAGGCCTCTCATCGCCTCAAGTATGCTGTATGCAGCATAACGAGATTGCTGTAGTCATCGCCAAAAGCGCGGCCACGCCGTCATCGGCCGTGCCGGGAGGAGAGCGATGAATTTCCACGCGCATTACGCCGGGATCACCGAACCGGTCGAAACCTGCCTCGTCGGCAGCGGCAGCTTCGGCCGCAGCTATCTGGCGCAGTCGCGCCGCACGCGGCTGGTTGGCGCGCGCATTGCCGTGGACATGACGGCCGACGCCGCCGGGCGCGCCTTCGCCGCGGCCGGCTTCGCGCCTTCCGAAATCGCCCTGTGCGAGACCACAGCCGAAGCGCGTGCGGCTTGGGACAGCGGCAAATGCGTCGCAGCAGCGAGCCTCGGCATCGTCCTCGGCCTCCCCTTCCAGCTGCTCGTCGAAGCGACGGGCAGCCCGGAAGGCGCGACCCGCCACAGCCTCGCAGCGATCGATGCCGGCCGCCATGTCGCTCTTGTCTCGAAGGAGGCCGACAGCGTCGTCGGGCCGGGGCTGGCGCGCCTCGCCCGCGAGAAGGGTGTCGTGGTGACGCCGGTCGACGGCGACCAGCCGAGCCTGCTGATCGCGCTGGCGAGCTGGGCCGAGGTGCTCGGCCTCGACATCATCGCGGCCGGCAAGTCGAGCGAGTACGACTTCGTGCTCGACGCGGCCACCGGCAACGTCACCTGCAATGGGGTGACCCGCTCGCTGCCGGCGCTGCGCGAGCACTGGCTGCCCGGCTCGCGCTCCATCGTCGCCAATGCGGCGGAGCGTGCGCGCATTCTGGGCGAGGCCTTCCCGCTGCGAGCCGTGCCCGATCTCTGCGAGATGACGCTGGTCGCCAACGCGCTCGGCTTCTCGGCCGACGCAGCCGGCTTCCATGCACCGCCGGCGCGTATCCCGGAGCTCGCCGATCTCTTTGCGCAGCGCAGCGAGGGCGGCCTGATGTCGGGCACGCGCCGCATCGACGTGTTCCATCACCTCCGCCTGGCGGAAGAGGCGAGCTTCGCCGGCGGCGTCTTCATCGTCGTACGCTCAGACAATGCCGAGACCTGGGAGATGCTCGCCGGCAAGGGCCATGTCGTCAGCCGCACCGGCCGAACTGCGGCGCTCTACCTGCCGCGCCACCTGCTGGGCGTGGAAGTCGCCACCTCCATCCTCGACGCCGCCGGCCTCGGCCGCTCCGGCTATGGCGAGGATTATCGGCCGCGGCAGGATCTCGTGGCGGTGGCGCAGCGTGACCTCCCGGCCGGCACGGTTCTGAAGATGGGCGGCCACCATCACAGCATCGACGGCATCGGCGCCGAGGTTCGCCCTGCCGCTCCGCTCGCGGCCGACCGCCCTGCCCCGTTCTATCTCGTCGCCGACCGGCCGCTCGTCCGCGCCGTCAAGGCCGGCGAGGCGATCCGCCTCGGCGATGTCGAGATCGCCGGCGATTCCGGCCTGCTGGCGATGCGCCAGCGCCAGGACAAGCTCTTCGCCGCCGTTTGACAGCGACGAAGCCGCATGCCGTAACGGAGCAGCCGAGAACAATGGAGCAGCGATGAGCGAGACGGCGGCCGACTTCCCCCGGATCACGCGGCGGACCCTCCATGACGAGGTCCTGGAGCGCGTGCGCGACATGATCATCGAGGGCCAGCTCGCTCCCGGTCAGCGCATCAACGAGGGGCTGATCGGCACGCAGCTCGGCGTCTCGCGGACGCCGCTGCGCGAGGCGATCAAGACGCTCGCCAGCGAGGGGCTGGTCGAGATCCTGCCGGCCAAGGGCGCCGTGGTCCGCAAGTTCTCGGCGCGCGACCTCGCCGACATCCTCGAGGTCATCAAGAGCCTGGAGCAACTCGGCGGCCGGATCGCCTGCGCCCAGGCCAGCGACGCCACGATCGCAGCGATCCACAAGATGCATCAGGACATGCTGGCGCTCTACGCGACGCGCGATCGCCTCGACTATTTCAAGCTCAACCAGGCCATTCACAGCGCCATCGTCGCCGCCTCCGGCAACCCGGTGCTGCTCGAGATGCACACCACCCTGCAGTCGCGCATCAAGCGGCTGCGCTTCGTCGGCAATGAAGGCCCGGAGAAATGGGCCGGCGCGGTGGCCGAGCATGAAGAGATGATGGCGGCGCTGCTCAAGCGCGACGCCGATGCCCTGTCGGAGGCGATCGGCCGTCATATGGATGTCACCCTGCTGCGCGTGCGCGAGGTGCTCTAGCCGGAAGGCTGGCCGGCCCCTGCGGCGCCTCTTTCCAGGCCACGCGGACGCACAGCGCAATCGTTTACCCTCCCCTCCGCGGATCGCGAAATGCCCGCGGAGACGACTATTCGCGCCCCTCGACTTTCAATAAGCTGTTGACAAGGCGGCTCGGGGAATTCCGCCCATGAAGCTTCCGATGCAACGGGATCATCATCCGCCTGAGGCGGCGGAGAGAGGCGTTCGAGGAGACATCCATGAAGAAAATTCTGTTGACGACGCTGTCGGCCTCGGCGCTGATGGCGGCGCAGCCGCTGATGGCGAAGACGCTGGTCTATTGCTCCGAGGGCAGCCCTGAGAACTTCGCGCCGAGCGTCAACACGACCGGCACCTCCTTCGACGCGAACACCCAGATCTACGACACCATCGTCCAGTTCGAGCGCGGTGGCACCAAGGTCCAGCCGGCGCTCGCCGAGAAATGGGACATCTCGCCGGACGGCCTGACCTACACCTTCCACCTGCGCAAGGGCGTGAAGTGGCATTCGAACAAGACGTTCAAGCCGACGCGCGACTTCAACGCCGACGACGTCATGTTCATGATCGAGCGGCAGTGGAAGGAAGATCACCCGTTCTTCAAGGTGACGAGCTCGAACCACTCCTACTTCAACGACATGGGCATGCCCAAGCTGCTGAAGTCGGTCGAGAAGGTCGATGACTATACGGTCAAGTTCACGCTGAACCAGCCCGAGGCGCCGTTTCTCTCCGACCTCGCCATGCAGTACGCCAGCGTGCAGTCGAAGGAATACGCCGACGCGATGCTGAAGGCCGGCACGCCGGAAAAGCTCGATCAGGACCCGATCGGCACCGGCCCGTTCTATCTGGTGCAGTACCAGAAGGACGCGATCATCCGCTACAAGGCCTTCCCGGAGTATTGGGCCGGCAAGGCGAAGATCGATGACCTCATCTTCGCGATCACGCCGGACGCCTCGGTGCGCTGGGCCAAGCTCCAGAAGGGCGAATGCCATGTCATGCCCTATCCGAACCCGGCCGATCTCGATGCGATCAAGAAGGACGCCAATGTCCAGATCCTCGAGCAGCCCGGCCTGAACATCGGCTATCTCGCCTACAACACCACCAAGAAGCCCTTCGACGACGTCAGGGTTCGCCGGGCCGTCAACAAGGCGATCAACAAGAAGGCGATCATCGACGCGGTCTATCTTTCCAGCGGCATCGCGGCGATCAACCCGATCCCGCCGTCGATGTGGTCCTACAACGAGACCATCAAGGAC
This sequence comes from Allobosea sp. 05L423, assembly GCF_056397745.1. NCBI lineage: Bacteria > Pseudomonadati > Pseudomonadota > Alphaproteobacteria > Hyphomicrobiales > Alloboseaceae > Allobosea > Allobosea sp. 05L423. The sequence goes on from NZ_JBFTOA010000031.1 coordinate 21,781, forward strand.
GACCCCTATGATCCGGAGGCCGCCAAGAAGGAGCTGGCCGAGGCCGGCTATCCGAACGGGCTCGAGATCGACCTCTGGGCGATGCCGGTGCAGCGTCCGTACAACCCGAACGCCAAGCGCATCGCCGAGCTGATGCAGGCGGACCTCGCCAAGGTCGGCGTCAAGGCCGAGATCAAGAGCTTCGAATGGGGCGAGTACCGCAAGCGCATGCAGAACGGCGAGCACCAGACGGGCATGCTCGGCTGGACCGGCGACAACGGCGATCCGGACAACTTCCTGCACACGCTGCTGGGCTGCGACTCGGCCAAGACCAACGGCTCGAACGTCGCCAAGTTCTGCTACCAGCCCTTCGAGGAGCTGGTGACGAAGGCGAAGACCGTCACCGACCAGGCCGAACGCGAGAGGCTCTATCGGCAGGCGCAGGTGGTGTTCAAGGAGCAGTCGCCCTGGTTCACCATCGCGCATGCGGTGCAGCTGAAGCCCGTCCGCAAGGAAGTGAAGGACTTCAAGCTCTCGCCGTTCAGCCGCCATGTCTTCTACGGCGTCGACATCGCCAACTGAGCGAAGTGCCAGCCGCGCCCCGATCCGGCGCGGCTGATGCGTGCCAAACGACGCGGCCCCTGCGGGGCCGCGTTTCGGGAGGCGGAGACGATGGGGCATGACGCCCCGCGCCCGATCCGTCTCCTTGCCTATCCGAGAGAAACGCCATGTCCGCTCGTGCCCGCTCCTTCGCTCTGACGCTGGGGCTGAGTGTCCTTTTGCTGCCCGCCGTCGCCAGCGCCCAGGCGCTCGTCGTCTGCTCCGAAGCCAGTCCCGATTTCCTGAACCCGCAATTCAGCAGCCAGAACACCGCCTACGACGTGGCGGCGCAGATCTATGAGCGCTTGACGGCGACTGAACGCGGGGGATCGCAGATCATCCCGAGCCTCGCCGACTCCTGGACGATCTCCGACGACGCGCTGACCTACACCTTCAAGCTGCGCAAGGGCGTGAAGTGGCACGCCAACAAGGCCTTCACGCCGAGCCGCGAGTTCAATGCCGACGACGTCGTCTTCTCGTTCGAACGGATGTTCGATGCGAGCAACCCCTACAACAAGGTCGGCAGCGGCAATTACCAGTTCTTCAGCGAGATCGTGAAGCCGAGCCTGAAGTCGATCGAGAAGGTCGACGACTACACGGTCAAATTGACGCTGACCAAGCCGAACTCGCCGATGCTGTCGGCACTCTCGGTCGAGCCGATGTCCATCCTCTCGGCCGAATATGCGGCCGCGATGCTGAAGGCCGGCACGCCGGAGCAGGTCGATTTCGCGCCGATCGGCACCGGCCCGTTCTCGCTACTGTCCTACCAGAAGGATGCGATCATCCGTTTCAAGGCGGTGCCGGATCACTGGACCAAGGCCGTCGGCAATCGCGACCGCATGGCGCTGGTCAACGACCTGATCTTCGTGATCACCCCGGATGCCGCCGTCCGCTTCGCCAAGGTGCGCTCGGGCGAATGCCAGATCGCGCGCTACCCCAATCCCGGTGACCTGCCGGCGATGAAGACCGAGCCGACCGTCAACCTGCTGCAGGGCAGCATCGCCGATCAGAGCTTCCTTGCCTTCAACCAGCAGAAGAAGCCCTTCGGCGACAAGCGGGTGCGCGAGGCGCTGGCCTACGCCACCAACATCCCCGCCATCATCGACGCGGTCTATCAGGGCACCGGCAACCCCACTGCGGCGGCGGTGCCGCCCTCGCTCTGGTCGCATGACGCCGAGCTCAAGCCGCGCCCCTATGATCCCGACAAGGCCAAGGCGCTGCTGGCAGAGGCGGGATATCCGAACGGCTTCGAGACGACGCTGTGGGCCATTCCGGTGGTGCGCGCCTACATGCCGAACGGCCGGCGCGCGGCCGAACTGATCCAGGCCGACTGGGCCAGGATCGGCGTCAAGGCGACGATCCAGACCTTCGAATGGGGCGAGTATCTCAAGCGCGGCCGGGCCGGCGAGCACGAAGTCGGCATGTTCGGCTACACCTGGGACTACCCTGATCCGAGCCAGATCCTGCTCTCGGGCTGGATCTGCGAGGGTGTGAAGACCGGCGCCAACCGGGCCCGCTGGTGCAACCAGGAAGCCTCGGACGCGCTCGCCAAGGCCAACACCATCACCGATCAGGGCGAACGCACCAAGCTCTACAAGCGCTTCCAGGAGCTCTTCCACGAGGATGTCGCGGGCCTGCTCTTCGCCAATGCGCAGGCTTTCACGCCGGTCCGCAAGGAAGTGAAGGACTACAAGATCCACTTCTTCGGAGGACAGCCGTTCTATGGTGTGTCGATCGCCAAGTAGGATCTGAACACCCAACGATCAGCGGCGCCAGCAGAGCATTCATTGCCTTGCCGGCGCCGAAACACTTCGCATTGTTGCGCCAGACTTCTCAGTTTTTCCCAAGTATTTCACCAGCCGAACATCCGAGAACCGCGGCCTCTGACGGCGATCCACGGTTTTTGTCATCGCGTTCTTGATCTTTCGTGGATTCTGGTGTTTCCGCTGCGCCGGAATTCAAATTCGACTAAAATGACAAGACAGGCCGCCGCGCAGATGACATGCCCGGGCCGACAAGAATGGCAGAACCATGCTGCGCTTCATCTTCACACGGCTGAGCCTGGTCATCCCGACCTTCATCGGCATCACGCTGCTGGCCTTCTTCCTGGTGCGGCTCGTGCCGGGCGACCCGATCGAGACGATGGCCGGCGAGCGCGGCATCGACGCCGCCCGCCATGCGCAGCTCCTCACCGAATACGGCCTCGACCGGCCGCTGCTCGTCCAGTACGGCAAGTATATCGAGCGCGTCGTGCAGGGCGACCTCGGCAAGTCGATCGTGACGCGCGAGAACGTGCTGACGGAATTCGGCCAGCTCTTCCCCGCCACCATCGAGCTCGCTCTCTGCGCCATCCTGATCGCGCTGATCGTCGGGCTGCCTGCCGGCATCATTGCGGCGGTCAAACGAAACTCGATCTTCGATCATGGCGTGATGGGCATCTCGCTCACCGGCTATTCGATGCCGATCTTCTGGTGGGGCCTGCTGCTGATCCTGCTGTTCTCGGTGCAGCTCGGCATCACGCCGGTGTCGGGACGCATCGCGGTGCAGTACTTCATCGAGCCGGTCACCGGCTTCCTCACCATCGACAGCCTGCTGGCCGGCGACATCGACGCCTTCTGGTCGGCGCTGTCGCATCTGGTGCTGCCGGCGATCGTGCTCGGCACCGTGCCGCTGGCCGTGATCGCGCGCATGACGCGCTCGGCGATGCTCGAGGTGCTCGGCGAGGACTATATCCGCACGGCGCGGGCCAAGGGCATGGCGCCGATCCGCGTCGTCGCGCTGCATGCGCTACGCAACGCGCTGATCCCCGTCGTCACCGTCATCGGCCTGCAGGTCGGCACGCTGTTCACCGGTGCGATCCTGACCGAGACGATCTTCTCCTGGCCCGGCGTCGGCAAATGGCTGATCGAGGCGATCAGCCGGCGCGACTATCCCGTCCTGCAGGGCGGCACGCTGCTGCTCGGCATCGTCGTGATGAGCGTCAACCTCTTCGTCGACCTGCTCTACGGCCTGATCAACCCGCGCATCAGGCACGCCAAATGATCCGCCCTTCACATTCCAGCTCCCATCGGAGCCCTCGTCCATGAGCGCAGAAACCCTCGAAGCCCCAGCAGTCGCTGCACCGAGCGGCACGCCGCCCCATCCGGCGCGCGAGTTCTGGACCTATTTCAGCGCCAATCGCGGCGCCGTCGCCGGCCTGGTCGTCATCGTGCTGGTGCTGGTATGCGCGCTGTTCGCGCCGCTGATCGCGCCGCATGACCCGAACCTGACCAACAACGCGGTCTTCCTGAAGCCCCCGTTCTGGCAGGCGGGCGGCTCGCTCTCCTATCCGCTCGGCACCGACGCCATCGGCCGCGACATCCTCTCGCGCCTGCTTTTCGGCGCGCGACTCTCGCTGGTGATCGGCATCGCCGTCGTCTCCATTGCCATCGTCGTCGGCATCGTCCTCGGGCTGATCGCCGGCTACTTCAAGGGCATCGCCGACATCGCGATCATGCGGCTGATGGACATCCTGATGACGATGCCGAGCCTGCTGCTCGCCATCGTCATCGTCGCGATCCTCGGCCCCGGCCTGATGAACGCGATGCTCGCCGTCGCCATCGTCGTGCTGCCGCATTACGTGCGCATCACCCGCGCCGCCGTGATCACCGAGGCCAGCAAGGATTACGTCATCGCCGCCCAGGTCAGCGGTGCGCAGACCATCCGACTGATGTTCTCCGAGATCCTGCCGAACTGCGCCGCTCCCCTCATCGTGCAGGCGACGCTCGGCGTCTCCACCGCGATCCTCGACGCCGCGGCGCTGGGCTTCCTCGGCCTCGGAGCCCAGCCCCCGACCCCGGAATGGGGCACGATGCTCGCCGATGCGCGCGAATTCGTGCTGCGCGCCTGGTGGGTCGTCACCTTCCCAGGCCTCGCCATCCTCATCACCGTGCTCGCCTTCAACCTGCTGGGTGACGGCCTGCGCGATGCGCTCGACCCCAAGCTGAAGCGCTGATCCCATGCCCCTGCTCGAAATCGAAAACCTCAGCGTCGAATTCCCCACCTCCCAGGGAACGCTGCGCGCCGTCGACCGCATCGACCTCACCCTGGAGGAGGGCGAGGTGCTCGGCGTGGTCGGTGAATCCGGCTCCGGCAAATCAGTCACCATGCTCGCGCTGATGGGCCTCGTCGGCTATCCCGGCCGCGTCCGCGCCGACAAGCTGCGCTTCGACGGCCGCGACCTCCTGACCATGTCCGCCCGCGAGCGCCGCCAGCTCACAGGCAAGGATGTGGCGATGATCTTCCAGGAGCCGAGCACCAGCCTGAACCCCTGCTTCACCATCGGCTTCCAGCTCGCCGAGACGCTCAGGAAGCATGAGGGCATGGACGGCAAGGCCGCAAAGCGCCGCTCGATCGAGCTGCTCGAGCAGGTTGGCATTCCGGCACCTGAAAGCCGCCTCAAGGCCTTCCCGCATCAGATGTCCGGCGGCATGAACCAGCGCGTGATGATCGCGATGGCGATCGCCTGCAATCCGCGCCTGCTGATCGCCGACGAGCCGACGACCGCGCTCGACGTCACCATCCAGGCGCAGATCCTCGATCTCCTGATGTCGCTGCAGCGCGAGCGCGGCATGGCGCTCGTCCTCATCACCCACAATATGGGCGTCGTCGCCGAGACGGCACAGCGCATCATGGTGATGTATGCCGGGCAGATCATGGAAGAGCGCAAGGTCGACGCGCTCTTCGCCGATCCGCAGCATCCCTATTCCGCCGCGCTGCTCGCGGCGTTGCCGGAGCGGAGCGAAAACGCGACGCGGCTCGCCACGATCCCCGGCATGGTGCCGGGCCTGAACGACCGGCCGAAGGGCTGCCTGTTCAGCCCGCGCTGCGCCTATGCGACCGAGCATTCGCGCAATGTCCAGCCGGAACTCAGGAACTGGGCTGACGGGCGCGTACGCTGTCACTATCCGCTCGGCGATCCCCAGCGCGACGCCGATCGCGCCCGCGACGAAGCCGGCCGGGCGAAGGAGGCCGTGCGATGAGCAGCCCCGTCATCGAGGCGCGTGAACTCACGCAGATCTATCCGGTCAAGCAGGGGCTCTTCCGCCCGCCGGCGCAGTTGCAGGCGGTGAACAAGGTGTCCTTCTCGGTCGAGGCCGGCCGGACGCTCGCGGTCGTCGGCGAGTCCGGCTGCGGAAAATCGACCCTCGCCCGCATGGCGACGCTGATCGAGACGCCGACCTCGGGCACGTTGATGCTCGACGGGGTCGATGCCGTCAATCCGCCCGCGAGCGAGCGCAAGCGCCTGCGCCGCACCGTCCAGTTCGTCTTCCAGAACCCTTATGGCTCGCTCAACCCGCGCAAGAAGGTCGGCACGATCCTGGAGGAGCCGCTCAAGATCAACACCGACCTCTCCAAGGCCGAACGTACCGAGAAGGCGCGCGCGATCATGGCCAAGGTCGGCCTGCGGCCGGAGCATTACGCCCGCTATCCGCACATGTTCTCCGGCGGTCAGCGCCAGCGCATCGCGATCGCCCGGGCGCTGATCCTCTCGCCGAAGCTCGTCGTGGCGGACGAGCCGGTCTCGGCGCTGGACATCTCGATTCAGGCGCAGGTGCTGAACCTGCTGGCGGATCTGCAGGAAGAGCTGAAGCTCGCCTATCTCTTCATCTCGCACGACCTCAGCGTCGTCCGTCACATCGCCCATGACGTGATGGTGATGTATCTCGGCAATGCCATCGAGCACGGCCCGAAGGAGCGCATCTACGCCCGGCCGCTGCACCCCTATACGCAGGCGCTGCTCGCCTCGACGCCGCGCGTCGATGCCGGCAAGCGCGAGCGCATCGTGCTGCGCGGCGAACTGCCCTCCCCGCTCAACCCGCCCAAGGGCTGCGTGTTCTCGACGCGCTGCCCCTATGTGACCGATCGCTGCCGGGTGGAGCGCCCGGAGAAGCGCGAGATCGACGGCCGGCAGGTCGCCTGCCACTACGCCGAGGACTTCCTCGCCAAGGCGGCGTGACCGCTGCGCTTCGGCGGCCCTTGCCGAAGCGCAGGCCGACGCGATAGCTCTCGCTGCGCCCGGCATCCGCAGGATGCGGGGCACGGCGAGACGCGAAGCGAGGTCGAGATGTCCATTGCGGCGAAACTGACGGAGCGCTTCCTGCGCTACGTCGCGGTCGAGAGCCAGAGCGACGCGCGGGCGACGAGCCTGCCCTCGACGCCCGGGCAGCAGCGCCTCGCCGCGCTTCTCGCCGAGGAACTCGCCGCCCTCGGCCTCGCCGATATCGTCATCGACGACCACGCCACCGTCACCGCGCGCAAGCCCGGCACACGGCCGGGCGCGCCGCGCATCGGCTTCATCGCCCATCTCGACACCGTCGATGTCGGGCTCTCGCCGGTCATCCGCCCGCAGGTCCTGCGCTTCGAAGGGCAGGATCTGTGCCTCAACCGCGAGCAGGACATCTGGCTGCGCGTCGAGGAGAACCCGCAGATCAAGCCCTGGGTCGGCGCGGACGTCATCGTCGGCGACGGCACCAGCGTGCTCGGCGCCGACAACAAGGCCGCCGTCGCCGCGATCATGACGCTACTCGCCGAGCTTGGCCCCGAAGACGCCCATGGCGACATCCTCGTCGCCTTCGTGCCCGACGAGGAGATCGGCCTGCGCGGCGCCAAGGCTCTCGATCTCACGCGTTTCGCCTGCGACTTCGCCTATACGATCGACGCCTGCGAACTCGGCGAGGTCGTCATCGAGAACTTCAACGCGGCCCAGGGCGAGATCAGCTTCACCGGCGTCAGCGCCCATCCGATTTCGGCCAAGGGCGTGCTGGTCAATCCGCTGCTGATGGCGATGGATTTCATCGCCGAGTTCGACCGCGCCGAGACACCGGAAAACACCGAAGGGCGCGAGGGCTATTTCTGGTTCACCGAGATCGCCGCCGGCCAGAGCGAGGCCAAGCTCAAGGTGATGATCCGCGAGTTCGACAAGGCCCGGTTCGAACAGCGCAAGCGCCGTATCGGCGCGGTCGCGGAGCTGATCGCACAGCGCTATCCGAGGGGACGGGTCTCGTCTGATGTCACCGATACCTACGGCAACATCCATGACAGCCTGGGCGACGACCGCCGCCCGGTCGATCTGCTTTTCGCCGCGCTCGATGCACTGAAGATCGAACCGAAGCTGATCCCGATGCGCGGCGGCACGGATGGGGCAGCGCTGTCGGCGCGCGGGTTGCCGACGCCGAACTTCTTCACCGGCGGCTGCAATTTCCACTCGCGCTTCGAATTCCTGCCCGTTCCGGCTTTCGTGAAGTCCTACGAAACCGCGCGCATGATCTGCCGGCTGGCGGCGGAGCGGGGCTGAAGCCGCGCCCCGCAGCGGAATCGCGCCGCCCGAAGCCGCGCTTAACCATAAGGCGCGAGCTTTCCTGCGGTGTGTCGAATATTTAATAGCCTTGTGGCCTAAGGGTACCGCCCCCCGCCGCAGGTGCTAGACGGAATGACCGAATTCATTAGCAAAATCCTCGACAAGATTTCGGCGACGAGCCTCTTGACGACGGGCTTGCTGCTGCTGACGGCGCTGGTCAGCGCGCTGGTCGCCTATTGGCGGACGGCCGAGCAGAAGAACTTCCGGGAGTTCTTCGATTTCATCTTCCCCAACGAGATCATCACTCACCCCTCGGCGAAGGCGGATCTGCTCTTCTGGGTGACGCGCAAGGCGATCATGCCGTTCCTGATGCTGCCGGCGGGCGTCACCTTCGTCGTCGCAGTCGGCTACGCGACCAACAAGATCCTCGCGACGATCTTCCAGATCGACCCGCCCCTCATTCCGGGGCCGGCCGGGCCGATGACCACCGTGATCTTCACGATCACGATGCTGCTGGCCTATGACATCTCCTATTATCTCTATCATGTCGCGCAGCACCGCTTTCCCATCCTCTGGGAGCTGCACAAGGTCCATCATTCCGCGGAAGTGATGGTGGGCATCACCAAGGACCGCGTCCACCCGCTCGACGAGTTGATGAACCGGGCCTGGGACGGCGTGATCCCGGGCATCTGCTTCGGGATCTGGTCGCTGGTCTCGCTCAACCTCGTCGAACTCACCGTCTTCGGCGTGAACGTCTACATCATGCGCAATATCCTGATGATGGACTTCGTCAGGCACACGCATTTCAAGATCTCGTTCGGCCCGCTCAACAACCTCATCCTGTGTCCGCACTGGCACCAGCTGCATCACAGCGTCGATCCGCGCCACTACGACAAGAATTTCGGCCTGCTGTTCTCGTTCTGGGATCGGCTTTTCGGAACCTTGTGCGTGCCGAAGCCGGACGAGGACTTCAAGTTCGGGCTGATGGAACGCGGCGTCCGTGATTACCAGTCGCTGTCGGGGCTTTATCTGCTGCCGCTGAAACGCATGTGGTACCAGATCCGGCGTCGCCTCGGCCTGCGCCCCGCTCGCCGCTCCGAGGCCGAGATCGAGGGAACACAGCAGTGAGCGCCCCAACCGCGCTCGCCGCCGTCGACGGCCGAAAGCTGGAGATCGTCACCTCGCAAGAGCGGCTCACGGCGCTGGCTCCCGCCTGGGATGCGCTGTGGCGGCAAGCCGACGGCCTCGTCTTCCAGAGCCATGGCTGGATCAGCGCCTGGTGGCGGACCACGCCGGGCCGCGACCAGCGCGAGCTGCTGATCGGCCTGGTCTGGAATGGCGAAAACCTCGAGGCCGTGCTGCCTTTCGCCACGATCCGGCGCCGCGGCATCCGCATTCTCGAATGGGCCGCGAAGGAGCATAGCGATTATGGCGACATCCTCGTGGCTCCCGGCTGGAGTCGCGAAGCCGCAGCCGCCATGTGGCGCGCGATCGCCGCTGCCGGCCGCTTCGACATGGCCTATCTCAACCGGCTCGTTCCCGAGGCGGTGGCCCGCCAGATCGTGACGGACGACAACGCAGCCCTTCGCCTGCGCCCGAACCACCGGTGCGAGATCAACTATCGCGTGAGCGGCTCCTGGAACCGTGGCGCGCTCTGGTTCGACCAGCAGTCGAAGAAGACGCGGCAGAACTACCGGCGCGGGCGCAAGTTCATGGAGGAATCAGGGGAGGTCCGCTTCCGGCTGATGGCTCCGGGGGAACCTCTGGAGCCGGTGCTGCAGCGCGTCGCCGCCCTCAAGCGCAAATGGCTCGAGCGCCACGGCCATGCTTCGGACCTGTTCGACGAAGGCTCGCCGGCTCTCGCCGCGCTCGTCGGCGTGATGGCGAAGCTCGGCATCCTGCGTGTCTTCCTGCTCGAATGCGGCGACAGCATCGTCGCGGTCTCGATCAATCTGGTGCAGCGCGACAGGATGATGGCCTTCGTCACCACTTATGATCCGGACCATGAGCGTGCCTCTCCGGGCATGGTGCTGATGATGGACTACATCCAGTGGTCGATCGACCAGGGCCTGTCGATGGTCGATTTCCTCTGCGGCGGCGAGGATTTCAAGCGGCGCTTCGCCACCCAGGCGGTGACGCTGGATTCGGTTTCGGGGGCCCGCACGCTGCTCGGACGGCTCGCCGGCCTTGCCGACGGCGCCCAGCACGCCATCAGGAATCGGCGAGCGCCGGCACAGGCCGCAGACGAGCCAGAAGCGGCCGGCGAGCCATTGCCGAGCCGTCGATGAATTCGTATCCGCCGGCCCGGTTGAGGCTGTGGATGCGGCGACCGGGCCAGAGAGCACCTGCCTGGATGATGGTCTCGACCTCCTGATCGAAGCCCTCGGGGTCGAGCCGGGTGACGCGGGCAATGCCGAGCGCCTTGCCATAGCCGAACCGACAGTCCTGCACCGGACGCAGCAGAACACCGTCGCGGATGGTCATGTGCCCGGCCGGCCGGGCCGAGGCGATGTCGATCAGCACGGGATTGCGGGGGTGCGGTTTCCAGGGACCGCGGAAATCCGGCGCCGACCAAAGATGCAGCGCATCCGAATGGGAGCCGCCGCCATCGCGCACCGTGGCAAACAGCCACCAAAGACCGCCGTGCTCGATCAGCGTCGCATCGCTCGCGACCACGCCGTCGATCAGCGTCGCCTCCCTGACCCAGCCGCCGGGGAACGCCGTCGCACGAAACAGATCCACCCGCGCGGCACCGGAGCTTTCCGGGATCATCCAGACCTGCCCGTCCCGTTCGAAGACGAAGGGATAGGATAGATGGCCGGGCTGCTCGAGCACCGGCTCGGGGCGCCCTGTCGGACCATCCGGCCCGAACTCCACCGCCGAGATGATGCCCTTGCCGGTGGCATGGGGAAAATCCTCGACGAAGAGCGTGAGGCGCCCCCGATGCAGGATCGGAAACGGATCGGCGTAGAAGCGGGTGCCGTCATCGGGCAGGTCGCGCCAGCCCGAGCCGGGATGGCGCTTCAGATCGAACAGATCCGGGCCGGCCAGCTTGCGCCAGCCCACCCGCCAGTGCGGGGCATGGAAGCAGCGGCGATAGATGCGATCGACCGCATTCGAGGTCAGGGCCCGGACCATGGTCCGGGCGAGGCCGGTCTGGGGCGGGGGCGAAGGCTCGGCTTCGGCAGGCAGCTGCGGCACACGCATGCGGCTGCCTTCGACCGCTGCCACGATGAATGTGATCAAGCGGCTGAGGATATCGTCGAGCTTCGCCAGCAGAATGCGGCCGTGATCGCTGCCCGGCCGCGCTGCGGCGATCCGCGCCCCGTTCTCCGTCAGTTCGACCAAGGGAACGCCACCGGCGAGAAGAGCGGAGACGAGCGCCGCTTCTCCCGCCCGCCCTTCGAAGCGCAGGCTCCAGCGCCGCGTCGATCCGGACGGTTCATCGCTGCCGAGATCGAGAAGCAGGTCGGCTTCGTCGTGCCCCGGCGCGGCAGCCACGGCCGCCGCCTCGGCCGGCGGGGCCGCCGTGAAAAGACCCTCAGGCTGGAGGCCGTGTAGATAGCCCTCCACGCGGAAGAGACCGTCGAGTCGATGCGGGTCGGCTGCGTTCGCTGCCGGCGGAACGACCGAAAGCGCCAGGCCGGGGATAGCCCGCAGCCGCTCGATCAGGACCAGATGCCACCGCCGCAAGGGCGAAGCACCCATGTTCAATCTCAATCTCATATCCAAGCCCAGCCGCATTTCTTGCGGCAACTGCGCCAAAGCAGCCGGCATTCTCCAATACCCGCATTTCGATTTGGTTAGCCCCGCGTGCAAGCCCGCTCATGCGGGCGGCTCGACCGATCGGGGCACTTGTTAAGGAGTTCGTGGCAGTGTCGCGCCTGGAAGCTGCGGCTGGAAGACGCCGCGGCATCGCGTTGCGTTGTCCGAGTAGAGGAATGGCAAGTCTGGCTGCGACCGCTCATCGGCAGGAGGAAACGGTGCAGCCGCCTCCTCAGGAAGCCTTTCGTCGCCGCCCGGATGGCGCCGTCGAGGTCTCCGAGCTCTGGCGCATCCTCTGGCATCGGCGCCTGACGATCCTGGCCGTCGCGGGCGTGCTGGCGGGGCTGGCCCTCGCCTATGGGCTGCTGACGCCTTCGCTCTATACCGCCTCGACGCAGATCCTGATCGACCCGCGCGACCGGAACGTCGTCAGCAATGACGTCAACCCCAATACGGTCTCTCCGGATGGCGGGCTGGCGCAGATCGAAAGCCAGGCCAGTGTCATCCAGTCCACCAGCGTGCTGGCTCGGGCGATCAGGGCAACGAAACTCACCGAGGACACGGAATTCAACGGCGCCGGGCTTCTCAGTCGCCTGCTCGGCCGGATCGCGGCAGATACTCCGGCCCTGGATGGCGCTCTCACACCTGCCGAGGCGCGGACGCTCGCCAGCCTCCGGCGGAAGGTTTCCGTCAGGCGCGCGGACAAGGTCCTGGTGCTGGACGTGGTGGTGACGACGCGCGACGCCGACAAGTCCGCCAAGCTCGCCAACGCTATCGCCGAAGCCTATCTCACCGACCAGGCCGATGCGCGCAGCCGTGCCGCGACGGAGGCGTCCGAGTCGCTGACCGCCAGGCTCGCTGAACAGCGGAAGCGGGTCGAGGCGGCTGAGAACGCCGTCGAGCGCTACCGTGCCGAGAACAATCTCGTCGCAGCGTCCGGGCGCCTCATCAGCGAGCAGCAGCTCAGCGAGATCAGCAATCAGCTGTCGGCCGCCCAGGCACGCACCGCCACCCTCCGGTCCCAGGTCGAGCTGATCGCGCAGCAACGCCGGCGCGGGGCCCTGGCCGGCAACTCCACGGAGGCAATACAGTCTCCGGTCATCGGAAGACTGCGTGAGCAGGAGGCCACGCTGGTTCAGCGCGAAGCCGACCTGCAGAGCCAGTTCGGCCCGCGGCACCCATCGATCGGCGCGGTGCAAAACCAGCTCGTCCACATCCGCCGCCTCATCGCGACGGAGATCGAGCGGGTCGAGCAATCCGTGCGCACCGAATATGAGCGCGCGCTCGGCAATGAGAAGCTCCTCGCCACCAAGCTCGAGACCCTGACGCGCCAGACGCAAGGGGCGGACCAGGCTTCAGTGCGGCTGCGCGAGCTCCAGCGCGATCTCGAAGCGGTCCGTGCCGTCTATGCGACGTTCCTGCTGCGCGCGCAGGAAACACGCGAGCAGGCGACCTTGGACACCACCAACGCCCGCATCATCGGCCGGGCTCAGCCGCCGCTGCAGGCGAGCTGGCCGCCGACGCTTCCGCTTGCAGCGGCAGCGGCCGTCCTCGGCCTGGGACTCGGCGCCGGCCTCGCATTGCTTCGCGAATATGCTGCGCCTCATCTGCTCTCCCGCTCGCAGGCCGAGACCCTGATCGGCGCTCCGGTGATCGGTGTCCTGCGCTCCCGGACGGCCCCCGCGCGCGGTTTCGGCCGGTGGTTCCGGCGCTCGACGGGACGGAAAGCGGATGCGGAAGGCGCGGCGCAACTCGCGCTGCTGCTGCTGTTCAAGCCCACGGATGTGCCGGTCCCGGCCGCACGCAGCGCCCTGCTGATTTCGGCCGAGGCCGATGGCGATGAGCGGGAGCATGCAGCCGACCTGCTCGCCAGCGCAGCGGTCCAGCATGGAGAGCGCGTCCTCCTGGTCGATACGACGACCGAACCAGTCCAGGGCGGCCCTGCCGGGCTCATGGATATTCTGCGGGGCGAATGCAGCTTCGAGGATGCCATTCACTTCAGCGGCGCCAAGGATGTTGCGCTGATGTCAGCCGGCCGCCCGAAAGCTGCAACGCAGAAGGCATTGGCGCGCAGCTATGCGATGCGAATGCTGGCGGATGCCAGCCGTCACTTCGACGTCGTGGTCATCGACGGCGGGCCGCTGGAGCGCAATGTGAAGATCGCGCCGCTGGTCGGCATGGTCGAGGAGATCGTGCTCGTCGCTCGCCTCTACACCACGCGTCAGCAGGAGATCATGCGGGCGGTCGAATCCGCGCGCGTCATGGGTCGCACGGTGACGGCAACGATCCTGATCGACGCCGACGGGCGAGGCTGATGTCTGCCGCCAATCCCACGGCCGACGCCTCGGCCCGTGGGGCACCGGGCTGGGCCCACCTGGATGGGCTGACGCGCTACGGTCTTTTCGTCACCGTCCTGGTGCTGTTCTGCGTGTCGGGCGGCATGCTCTGGCTCGTCGGCTACAATTACGACGGCCTCACCGGCGCCGCCGCCACGAAGATCCATCCCTCGACCTACATGATCGTGCTGCTGTTCGGCTGGAGCCTGATCGGCTGCGGCGATCCGGTCAGCCGCATCATTCATCTCGTCAGCGCTCGGCCGGCGACGCTGTTCATGCTGCTGGTGACGATGGGGACGATCATCGTCACCGTGCTGCGCGACGGGCCGGGCCTCGGCGGCATGGTCGACACCTATGTCGCCGTCTGCCTGCTGGTCCTGTTGCTCGTCGATGCCGACGACGAGACCATGACGACGCTCACGACGATGCTGCATGTCGTCATGACCCTCAACGCCGTGCTCGCGCTCTTCGAGTTCGTCACGCAGTTCCGGCTCTTTCCCTACCGCTTCGACGGCGCCGTCTTCGAAACCGACACCCGCTCCAGCGCGTTTCACGGCCATCCGCTGGCCAACGCCATGATCACCGCCTGCTATCTGATGGCCCTGATCAGCGGATCACGCTCCCTGCCGCCGGCGGTCCGCGGCGTTCTCATCGCGCTGCAGAGCGCCGCCCTGGTGGTCTTCGGCGGCCGGACCGCGCTTCTGACGTCGCTGGCGTTCGGCCTCTGCTACGGCACGGTACAGCTGTTCGCCCTGCTGCGGAGCGGGCGGATATCGCTGATCGCCGCCGCCATCGGCTGCGTGCTCGTAGCCCTCCTGCCCGTCGCCATCGGCGGGCTGGTGGCGCTTGGTTTCTTCGACGACGTGGCCACGCGCTTCGTCTCCGACGGCGGCAGCGCCAATGCCCGCAAGGAGATGTTCGAGCTGCTGCAGATGTTTTCGATCGGCGACCTCATCGTCGGGCCGGATGTACAGCTCGTCGATACCCTGCGCCGCGTCAACGGGCTCGAATGGGGCATCGAGAACCCGTTCGTGCGCATGACGCTGTATCAAGGGGCGATCATCACCGCGCTCGTGACGCTGGCCTTCGGCCTCTTCATGTACGAGCTGGGGCGCGGACGCTCCGGCGTCTGGCTCCCGATGATCGTCTGGATCATCCTGCTGAACGGCTCGGAGAGCATCGCGACGAAGACGACGATGCCGTCGAAATTCGTCGTCGTGATTCTGTGCCTCTATCGACCGGAAAGGCGCGATTCCGACCGGCTCAATCCGGCATTCTCAGGCCGAGGGCCGCGATCATGGCCGGGTCGAGCCGGCGGCTGACGTCGTCCATCATCCCCATGCTGTCGAACAGATTCCAGAACGCCCAGGGAAAGCCGAGCGCTTCGGCACCGAGCCTGACGTCACGCACATAGCGGGCGCGATCGTCCGGAGCGGAGGCGACCGTGCCGCGCCCGGAGCGCAGCGCTCCGAACTCGCCCATCAGGATCCGGCCGGGCTGGACGCTCTCGCGCTCCGCCCAGGCACGGACCCGGCGCAGATAGCCATCGATGAAGGGGCGGTCCGGCTGGGCATCGAAATACTCCTTCAGGACACGCTCGGTCTCGCGATAGGCGGCCGCACCGCTGCCCTGTGCCGGCCCGCCCAGCGCCGCCATTCGAGCACGGACCGCAGCGAGGGTGGCGTCGAGGCTTCCCCGCGCCGCCGGCCAGGGCACGGAGTTGAGCGCCCGGTAGACCGGCTCGCTCATCCAGCGCGCGCCCTGATGCGAGAAGAGGTAGGGCTCGTAGAAGTGAAACGTGAAGAGCAGCGGCTCATAGAGCGAGAGCTCGCGAACCCGGAGGGGTTCGAGGCCGGCGATCATGCTGCCGCAGGCGCCGGTCGCCAGCAATGTCAGCCCTGGCGCGGCCAGCCGGGCCGAGGCCAGAAGCCGCTTCTGCATCTCTCCCCATTCGGCGGAGCCGCAGGCCTGGAGCGGCTCGTTGACCGGCTCGAAACCGGTCCGCTCCGGATCGCTCCGTCCCAACCGCGACGCCAGCTCCGTCACCAGGTCGCGATAGGCCGGAAACGCCGGAGCATCCAAGCTTCCGAACAATCGCGACGGCGTCCAATAATGCGTCGCGGCGTTGGCGTGCAGGTTGACGATCACGGCGAGCCCCTCGCCCTGCGCCAGCGCGACGGCGGCCATCACCTGATCGAGCAATGACTTCCTGGCGGCAGGAGCGCCGGCAAGGAACGGACCGGGGTCCACAGGCAACCGGACGAAGTCGAGGCCGGCACGACGCAGCAGCGCCAAATCCGCCCGCGTCGGAACCTGCCGGTCGAGCTGGAATGGTGGCCAATCATAGTCGGTTCGCGGCGCCGGGTGCTCCCGCGTCAACGAGAACCACGGCCAGAGATTGACGCCGCGCCGGACGCTGAGGGGCCGCGCGGCATGGGCGCGACCGCCGCCGATGGTCGCCGTGCCTATTGCACCCGCGAGCAGAGACCGGCGGCTGACCGTCATCCCCGGCGGCTGCCGGTCATTTCGACAGGAGCAAAAGTGGCTTCCGGCTCGAGGCCGAGCAGGGCAAGCGCCTCGCGCTCGTACTGTTCTAGGACCGTCTGCCATTCGAAGCTGGACCGGGCGCGCCCGAGCGCAGCCTGCTTCAGGCGCGCGGCCAGCTCGTCATCGGCCAGCAGCCTCCCGATCGCATTGGAGCAGCTCGCCTCGTCACCGAAGAACAGGCCTGCCTCGCCGGCCGTCCAGCGATTGTAGGGATTGTCATGGGCGATGACCGGGTTCCCTGCCCACAGCGCCTCGACCAGAGAGGGGTTGGTCCCGCCGACCGTATGTCCGTGCAGATAGCCCCGCGCGTGGAAGCGCAAGGCCCTTACCGTCTCGTCATCGTAGATCGCGCCGGGCATGATCACCTCCGGCCCCGCCGCCGCCTTGACCTGGCGATGATAGGCGTTCTCATCAGAGAAATTGCCGAGGACGACGAGGGGCATGCCGCGCCGCTTGGACGAGAAGGCCTCGACGAGAGTGAGGATCGAATTGTCGGGCTCGATCCGGGCGATCGAGATCAGATAGCGGCCGCTCTCCAGCCCGAACCTCGCGAGCGGCTTTGCCGGCGCCATCCTGATGGGCATGCCGCCATAGGGAATCATGACCGTGGCACTGCGCGGACGCCGCGTCGCGAGGTGATCGGCGATGACCGGATGATCGGCTACGAGACGGTTCGAGGACCAGGCCGCGACCCACTCGTTGATCCAGAACCAGCTGCGGACGGGCCATGACCATTTCGGCCGACGCCACTCGATCCCGTCCATATTCGTCATGATCTTCCGCCCGGCCAGGCGCAGATAGGGCAGGAAGATCGCGCCATTATATCCCAGGACGAGACTGAGCGCCGGGCGCTGCGCCGCGTGCCGCACGCAATGCCAGTCGAAATCGATGGTCGCGCGCGGCCCCGATGACGACACCTGCGTGCGGATAAGCTCTATGCCCCGCCAGGATTCGCTGTGAAACCGGCGCGTGACGACCGGAACCTCGTCCTGGCAGTACACGCCGACCTGCCAGCCCCGCTCGACCAAAAACAAGGCGAGCTTCTCGGCGAAGGTCTCGAAGCCTCCATGCGCAGCTGGAATCCCCCGTGTTCCGAGGATCAGCAACGAGGGAGCGGTATTTGCCATGATTTTATCCGGAGGCGCGCAAAGCTGCGTGAAGATAGCGCATACCTCCAATAATACCTTGAGTTTCTGAGGTTTATTCTCCTTTTATCGAAGATGGTTAGGACGCGCTTTCCGGCCATGCGGAATCGGTGGAAGCGCGATGGCGGCGTCCTCGAATGGAAATGGATTGTGACGCTGCGTATCGCCTGCATTCATCAGGGCTATGAACTCTACGGCTCGGATCGCGCTTTCGCCGAGAGCGTGGCTGCCTTGCGGCAGGCCTACCCGGCCGCCGATATCGAGGTCGTGCTCCCGCGCGAGGGTCCGATTCTCAGCCTGCTGCAGCCGATCGCCAGCCGGATCGTCATCGAGCCGCTATGGGTCCTGCGCCGCAGGAACCTGCCCAGATTGATGGCCACGGCCCCGGTCGAGCTGCCCCGCGCCGTGTTGCGCGCGGCCCGGCGCATGCGCCGCTGCGACCTCGTCTACATCAATACCTCGGTCATCGTGGACCATGTCCTCGCGGCGCGGTTCTTTGCCGGCAAGGCAATCCAGCATATCCACGAAATCCCGGAGGGAATGACTCGCACGCTCCTGCGCCGGCTCATCCTCTGGGGCCGGGCGCGGCTGATCTTCAACTCGCAGGCGACGCGCGCCGCCTTTCCGCTCCCGGCCGATCATGCGGCGGACGTCATCTACAATGGCGTGGCCGGACCCGCCGATTGGGCACCGACGGATTATGACGGGAAGCGACGGCTGCGTGTCCTCATGCTCGGCCGGATCAACCGCATCAAGGGCCAGGAAATCCTGCTCGCAGCGGTGAGCGCCCTGCCTCCAGAGCTGCGAGACCGCCTTGAGGTGCGAATCGTCGGCAGCGCTTTCGAGGACCCCGCCCTCGAACAGAGCTTGCACGAAGCAGTGACGAGCGCGGGTCTCGACGAGCAGGTCAAGGTCGAGCCTTTCCGCGATGATCCCACGCCGCTTTATCAGTGGGCCGACATCGTCGTGGTGCCGTCCCGTCGCCCGGAGTCGCTTGGCCGCGTCGCGATCGAAGCCATGGCATTCGGTCGGCCTCCGCTCGCCTCGGCGATCGGGGGCCTGCAGGAGGTGGTGGTGGACGGTGTGACCGGCCGGCTATTGCCGCCTGGCGACCCCAGCGCTCTCGCCGAAGCGCTGAAACAGGTGATCCTCGCGCCGGAGATGCTCGCCCCCATGGCGCATGCGGGCCGCGAACGCTTCTCCGCACTGTTCAGCGATCGGGCCGTCGCCCGCGCCATCGGTGCGGTTGTCGAGGACATGCTCTCCCGCGGCCGGCAGGGGCAGCAATGAATTTCGAATCCCTGCGCCGCCTGATCCTGAAGCTCGTCGTCATGGTCGGCGGCGAGGCACTGCAAAGCGCGTTTCACCTCGCCCTCAACCTCGTCCTGCTGCACTCCGTTTCCGCGTGGGACTACGGCGTGTTCGCGCTGGTCATGGTGGTCGGCGGCATCGGCCTGACCTATATCCGCGCGCTCACGGCTCTGCCGGCGAGCATCTTCATCGCCCGCAGCCACAGCGTCGCCGCGGCCGGGGCCTTTGAGATCACCTTCGGCTCGGCAGCCGCGCTGCTGTCGGCGCTGCTCGGCGTCGGCGTCGCCTGCGCCCTGAGCGGCTGGCTTCCTGAAGGGGCCTTCGGCGGCGGCGCCTTCGTCGCTCTGTGGACCGCACGCGCGCATATCCGCACTGTCTTCTTCGCCCGCAATCGGCAGATGCTGGTCAGCGCCAGCGACCTGACGTTCACGATCAGTGGCTCCCTCGGCGCCGCATGGGTGGTGTGGAACGGCACCCACATCCTGCAACACACGTTTCTGGTCATGATGACGGCAAACGCGCTCGGCATCGCCGTGATGCTCGCGTTCGGCCGGCGGCCCATACGGTTGAGCTTCGGCACACATGTCTGGCGGCGCTATCGCAAACTCTGGCGAGACCTGAAATGGTCGCTGCTGAGCGTGACCATCACCAACCTCCAGGGCCAGGGCATGGCACTGCTGGTCGCCACGATCGCGGGGCCTGCAGCCTATGCGCCGATCGCGGCGGCGCTCGTCAATTTCGTGCCGCTGCGCATCGTCTCCACCGCCTTCGCCAACATGATGCATCCGGAGATGACGGCGCTCATGGCACATCGCGACTCCGCGAAGGTCGGGCGGTTGCTGCGCTACTGGCCGATACCGCTGGCTGCCCTCGGCGTCGTCTACGGGATCGTCATTCTGCTCGCGCTCCCGCTCATCCTGCCGGAAAGCCTCGAGGACACCCGCTTCTTCAAGATATCGGTGATGGCCTGGGTCATGAGCGGCATGCCAATGCTCTATGTCATGCCCCGCATCTGGCTCGAGATCGCCCAGGATTTCCGCTCGATCGCGATCCTCTCGGCGATAGCCGCCGCCATCGGCATGCTGGTGGTGCTGGTCCTGCTGCTGACGGCCGCTCCCTCCTGGGTGCTTCTCGGCGGAGCGCTGTCGGAGGTCATCGTCCTCATCGGCAGCTGGGCCATTGTCTGGCCGAGGCAGCGCGCCGCCGAGAAGGCGGCGCCGTCCGCCGCCCGAGCCGGCTGACCGACGACCGCGGTTGGCGCCCTTACGACCAGGCGGCTTCCGCCGTCATGCAGAGCGTGCCGTTCTGCTTGGCGGTCCAGAGCTTCAATCCGGCCCCCTCCTCCGCCGCGTGCAAGGCGAAGGCATCGTCATCGAAAAGCGGCGACAGCCCCCGGAAGCTGAAACGGCGCGGCGGGGCTCCGCGTAACTCGGTGGCGTAGTTGCAGAGCAGGGCCGCCTGCATCGGCCCATGGACGATGAGACCAGGGTAGCCCTCGACCTCCATGACGTAGCGGCGGTCATAGTGAATGCGATGGCCGTTGAACGTCAGGGCGGAATAACGAAACAGCAGCGGCGCCTCGGCCCTCATGGGCCGCTGGTGGGCGCCCTGCTCGGCAGAGGGTGGCTGCTTTGTCGTGCCCGCGGCGCCGTCGAGATCGCGATAGACGATGTCCTGTCGCTCCTCCAGCACGAGCGCTCCATTCGCCTCGACGCGATGCTCCACGGTGACGAAGCAGAGCGGCCCGGTGCGCCCTTCCTTAAGCACGACGTCGGCAATGCGGGAGATACGCCTGACGACATCCCCCACTCTGAGATCGCCGGAAAAGGAGAATGCGCCCCCGGCCCACATCCGGCGAGGCAACGGCACGGGCGGCAGAAAGCCCCCCCGAGCGGGGTGGCCATCGGGGCCGAGCGCGCCGGTCGGAGCCGCCGGCTGCGCGAGGCAGAAATGGATCAGCCTCGGCACCACTTCGCCGGGCTTCGGCGCCTCGCCCGGATCATCGAATGTCGCGTGATACTTCCGCGCCAGATCCTCGCTGACGATGTCGACGCCGATATCCTCGTTGCCGATCCAGCCGCGCAGGTGATCGATGTCGAGTGCGGACCTATCGGAAGCAGCCATCAGTAAGACCTCGGCATGCCCAGCACGTGCTCGGCGAGATAGGAGAGGATCAGGTTCGTGGAGATCGGCGCGACCTGATAGAGCCGCGTCTCGCGGAATTTGCGCTCGATGTCGTATTCCTCGGCAAAGCCGAAGCCGCCATGAGTCTGGATGCAGGCATTGGCCGCCTCGAAGGACGCGTCCGCCGCCAGCATCTTGGCCATGTTGGCCTCTGCACCCGGATTGGCGCCGGCCTCATAGAGCCGGATCGCCTCGCGCACCATCAGTTCGGCGGCGCGCATATTGGCGTAGGCCTTGGCGATCGGGAACTGGATACCCTGGTTCTGGCCGATCGGCCGGCCGAAGACATGGCGTTCCCTGGCATAGTTCGATGCCTTGTCGATGAACCACTTGGCATCGCCGACGCACTCGGCCGCGATCAGGATGCGCTCGGCGTTCATGCCGGAGAGGATGTAGCGGAAGCCCTTGCCCTCTTCGCCGACGAGATTCTGCGCCGGCACCTTCACATTGTCGAAGAAGACTTCGGTGGTGGCGTGGTTCATCATCGTGCGGATCGGCCGGACGGTCAGCCCGTCCTTCAGCGCCTCGCGCATGTCGAGGATGAAGACCGAGAGCCCGTCGGTGCGCTTGGCGACCTGGTCGCGCGGCGTGGTGCGGGCGAGCAGCAGCATCAGGTCGGACTGCGCCGCGCGGCTCGTCCAGATCTTCTGGCCGTTGATAATGTAATGGTCGCCCTCGCGGCGAGCGGTGGTGCGCAGCGCCGTGGTGTCGGTGCCGCTGGTCGGCTCAGTGACCCCGAAAGCCTGGAGCCTGAGCTCGCCCGAGGCGATCTTCGGCAAATAGCGCTGCTTTTGGTCCTCGGTGCCGTGACGCAGCACCGTGCCCATCACATACATCTGGGCGTGACAGGCGGCGCCGTTGCAGCCCTGTCGCTGGATCTCCTCCATGATCACGGCGGCGGCCGAGAGCGGCAGGCCGGCGCCGCCATATTCCTCGGGGATCAGCGCCGAGAGGAAGCCGCTTTCCGTCAGCGCCGTGACGAACGCGGCCGGATAGGCCATCTCACGGTCGAGCTTGCGCCAGTACTCGCCGGGGAAATCCGCGCACAACCTGGCAACCGCATCGCGAATGTCGGCGTGGTCGGAAGCATGCTGCATAGCGGCCTCGAAGCTGCCGGACGCCTCGCGGCGTCCCGATCCCTTCGTGGTTAGACCTCCACAGACCGATGAGAAAGAGCGTCCGTGGAGGGTAAGGCCTGCATCATCAACAGCCGGCGTGCGGGTCGCTTCATTCTCAGCGGCCGGACGGCGCTCCCGCCTCGAACGGCGCGGTCACGGCCTCGCCCGTGGCTTGTCCGGCATCCCCGACAGACCGACCGACCTGCTCGATCGTGTCGTTGAAATTCCGGCGCGTGTGCGGGTCGACGACGGCGATCGGCGCCGAGATCGCGAGGCCGGCTGCCGTGCCGACGGCCGCCGCGGTGCCGGCGGTCACCTGCATCAGGCGCTCGCCCAGGCCGACCCGCGAATCCGTGATCGGCTGCCCCTCGACCAGCCGGGAGCCGATCAGTTGTACGACTTCCGGGCTCTCGGCGAACTTGCCATGGTTCAGGCTGTCGCCGGAGCGCAGTTTTGTCAGGTTGAGCACGGTGATGCCGGTCTGCGCGAGCTCCGTCCGATAGGGCTCGACATCGGGATCGATCGCGCCCAGCCTTGCCGTGCTGCCCCAGACGCGCCGCGAGACCGCAAGGGCCCTGTCATCCTGCGAGACGAACACAGTGAAGCGCGGCAGCTTGCCGTGGATGTCGGAGATCTGGCTGCGGAAGACATCGACGTCGACATCCGGCGCGGCGAGCATGACATTGGCGATTTTCGGCGGGATGCTGCCGTTGCGGATCGCCATCTGCCGCAGCGCCTCCATCGTCACCCAGTTCCCCATCGAGTGGGCGAGGATCGAGACCTCGCCGACAGCCGGATCGCGCGCGAGATCCTGCAGCAGGTTCTCGAGCGACGTGCGGGAATAATTGCCGCTCTCGCGATCATAGCCATAGGCGAAGATCGAGCCGCGCGACGGCCAGGTGAAAAGAATCGGCACGACGTTGGCGTTGGAGTCGTGCACGATCTGCGCGAAGCGATAAACCGCGTCCTCGAAGCGATTGTTGAAGCCGTGGATGAAGACCATCACCCGGCGCTTGGGCACCTTGACCACGGCCTTGTGGAAGCGTGACACCGCCTGGGCGCGGTCGAGCTTCTCGACCTTGAGCGTGACGAATTCCGTCTCCGGATCGCCGGGCAGGCGGCTCGGCCATTGCACCTCGCCGACCTTGCGGCGGGTCCCCGGCGGCAGGGAGACAGTGATCTCGGCGAAGGCGGGCTTGCCGCGCTCGCCCGAGAACAGAACGCCGGCATCCTCGTCGGGCGCGCGGGTCGTCGCCACCAGCATGGTGACCTTGCTCGTATCCGTAGCGGACGAGCTCACGGGCAGAAGCACGCCCTTCACATCCCCGGCGCAGCCCGCGAGCAACAAGGCGGTGGCTCCTGCCCAGAAAGACCGGAGCCCGACCTTGTGAAGTAACGCAATACGCATCCCCGCCCCCGACAACGACGCCACTTTGTCCCGACATCGCTTTATCATGCGGGAATGATGCTGAGCTGTGACAGCCAGCCCCGAACTAGGCAGCGTTCCTGCCGAGCGGTCAAGCGGAGAGCTCGGGGCTTTGGCTGTTTGCCTGGTTTTCGGGGTGGATCTTTGTGAGCAGGTGGCGCTTGCGCTCTGAACGATCGAAAGCCCGCCTTTTGAGGGGCGGGCTTTTGATTTGGTTGC
>NZ_JBFTOA010000032.1:0-43915 GCF_056397745.1 Allobosea sp. 05L423
GCCCGGGAAAGCCGACCGACAATGCCTTCATCGAAGCCTTCAACGGCCGTTTCCGCAGCGAGTGCCTGAACACGCACTGGTTCCTGACGCTTGCAGATGCGGCCGAAAAGATGGAGGCTTGGGTCAGATACTATAACGAGGATCGGCCGAACGGGGCCATCGGCAACAAGCCACCGATCCTGCTGCAAAATCCCGGCGGGACACCCGGCTCACCGCCGTGATCGAAGGCCGGAAACTCCAGCCTCCGGCGGTCCAGCAAACGGTCTCGGATCAACCAAACTCAGGACTCTCCCTCAGACCGGAGGAGAAAAGGGTCTCAGGTCATGCGTCTTCGGAGAGCTGAGCGGTCCGCGATCGCCGCCATGCGCCGGGGCTTTCCCCGGTCATCTGCCCGAAGACGCGTGTGAAGTGGCTCTGGTCGCCGAACCCGCAAACGAGAGCGATATCCGATAGCGGCAAATTTCCCTTTGTCAGGAGCTTTTTTGCCTCTTCGATACGGAGTTGCGTGAGATAGCGCTGTGGCGCGACGCCCATGCTGCGACGGAAGGCTCTGGCGAAATGGCTCGGGCTTAGCCTGCACTCGTCGGCGATCTGCGCGATTTTCAGGTTGGAAGCGAGACGGGCGGCCATCATTTCCGTAGCTCGCCGTCTCTGCCACGGAGCCAATCCAGTCGCATGTTCTTTTTCAGGAGGCTGCAGATGTCCGTAGCTCTCCATAAAATGCGTCAGGAGCGCGATGGCCAGCTGATCGATCAGGAGCTGATTTGAGTTCGGCGCTGCGGCGGCGTGGATGAGGGCGTTGGATAATCCCCAGAGAACGTTGTCAGTAATCCCAGTCTGCCAGCTCAACGACGTGATTGCTCCTACGCTGCACTGTTTGGCGAATGATGCCAGGCCAGCGACGGAGACGTAGAACTGGAGGGCGTGGAACTCGCCGCTGAACTGCCATTGTGGACGATCGCGTAGATCGACGATCTCCACCTCCCTGGCGTGGACAGGGCTAGAGATATCCAAGTGTCCGCGAAGCCAACGCGAGCGGCGTTGTAGATCGCTGAACTGATAGAGGATTGAAAAGGCCGCATCGGAGGCAATCGGCAGGGTTCGTTCCCTTGATTGCCGACAGCAACGCAGGTGGGTTGCGACGAGCGCCGGCTGTCCCTCGACCTCGAAGGAGGCGAGGGCGTTCCCTGTCATACCGAAATGGTCCACGGCACTCTGGCCGTAGAAGCCCCGATGAAGGGTCGACAGCGCTTCGCCCATGACCATCACACCATGACCGTTGCCGGCATCCCGACACGTAGAACCGCGCGATCCGGACGCGGCGGCCTGCCTCACAGAGCAATCCGGAATGTCGCCAGAAACACTTGACGTCGGCACGATTATTTATCCCGCGACATAATTCGGCCGTCAAGTTCCAATTTGATGGGAATGCGCTAGCCTGACGAGAATGAATCGAGTGCCGGCCGGCTGGGACGGAACATGCTATCGCTAGACCAACACATCTGCTTCGCGGTCTATTCGACCGCACACATGTTCAATCGCGTCTATCGTCCATTGCTCGACGAATTGGGGCTGACTTACCCGCAGTATCTGTGCCTTGTCGTGCTCACCGACGAAGGTGCGCAACCCGTTGGCGCGATCGGAGAGCGTCTTAAGCTTGAATCGAGCACGCTCACGCCGATGCTCAAGCGTTTGGAGAAGGCGGGGCTTATCTCTCGCGCTCGGGCCGTGACTGACGAACGTGTCGTCACGGTGGATTTAACCGCCTCGGGTAGAAAACTTCTCGAAAAGGTCCCTCCGATCAACATTGCGATTGCAGACGCCATCGGCGAGACCGAAGAACAGCGTGAAAAAATTCGGCAAGCCATTCTCGCAATCCGGGATCGGCTGGAGGCGAAGGCCGGATAGGCGCTGCCGCGGTCCGGTAAGTCGAAACCTACCAGGACCGAAGATGCCAGACCCAATGGCAGCCCAGCAATTTGTCGCTGAGAATTTTAGGGACCTCCTGCGCCGCTGGCACGGCTTTGACGCGCATGTCGGTCATTGGTTTCGATCATGATGGCTAAGGAGCCGCGCCGCGAGGCTGACAAGGGTCGCCGCGTCGAACCGACGGCCCAACGCTAAAAAAGGGCTCAGCAACCTTGGGCAGCCGCCGCAAACGCTAGCGGCAGCACGGGCATTTCGCGTCCTTATTCCATCAAAGCTCGATGTATAGGACCATCAATCTGGGTCAGTAAATCGAAGCGTGCAGGGCAGTTAAGTTCCGAAACACAAGGCCAAGATGACATCGGAACGAAAGAGATCCCCCATGGCTAGCATCACTGTCGAGACCCCATCGAGAGGTCTCTCGCCCCTCACGACCTTCGCGATGGCCGGTGCCGCCGGCATCGCGGTCGCCAACATCTATTACAACCAACCCATGCTCGGGCTGATTGAAGCCGACATCCCTGGCTCGCTGACAGCGCTCGTCCCGACCGCGACCCAGTTGGGGTATGCAGCAGGCTTGTTTCTGCTGGTACCTCTCGGCGATGTCGTTGAACGCAGACGCCTGATCGTTCTTCAATTCGGACTGCTCGCGCTTTCCCTGATTTTGGCGGCTATGGCGCCGAACGCGGCGATGCTCGTGCTCTCTTCGGTCGCCGTGGGTCTGACGGCGACCGTCGCCCAACAGATCGTTCCATTTGCCGCGCATTTGGCGTCGCCGGAGCGACGGGGAGCGACGGTTGGAACCGTCCTCGCCGGAATTTTGACCGGTATTCTTCTCAGCCGAACTTTGGCTGGTATCGTCGCAACTCACGGCGGCTGGCGTGAGATGTTCTGGCTGGGCGCTCCCATGGCGCTCCTGGCTGCCGGTCTCGTGATATTGGCCCTGCCTCGCAGTGAGCCCGATTCTCAACTCAGCTACGGGCGGCTGCTCCGCTCGATCGCCGGTCTTTGGCGCGAGTTTCCGCAGCTGCGGCTGGCAGCCACGACGCAGGCCCTGATCTTCGCGGCCTTTACAGCCTTCTGGACCGTGTTGGCGTTCCGTCTTCAGGCGCCTCCCTTCGGCATGGGTGCTGATGTTGCAGGACTGTTTGGGGTTGTGGGCGCAGTCGGCATCTTCGCAGCTCCGCTGGCCGGGCGTTTCGCGGACTCGCATGGGGCGGCGCCGGTGGTTGCGCTGGGAGCCGTGCTCACCGTCATGTCCTGGCTGGTGTTCGGGCTGTGGACCTCCTTGCTGGGTCTGGTCGTCGGCGTGATCCTGCTCGACTTCGCCATGCAGTCGGCGCTCGTCGCGAACCAGCACATCGTCTTCGCCCTGCGGCCCGAGGCCCGTGCACGACTGAACACCATCTTGATGGGCGCGATGTTCCTGGGCGGGGCGGCCGGATCGGCCGCGGGCACTGCGGCCTGGCAGTTCGGAGGCTGGACCGGTGTCGTGGCGCTGGGACTCGTGCTCGGGCTTCTCGCGGCGCTGCTGCAGGTTGTTAGAACCCGCCCGCTTGCACGCAAGCACTGACCGTACGACGCGGCGCCTCGACGAACGCCGAGGCGCCGCCCAAATCTCCAATGCCTACCCGCCCGCAAGTCGAGAATAGCAGTGTTCCGGCCAGGAGGTGCGCTGTTCGGCCCTGCTGGAATGCTGCAATTTAGGGGCGCGAAAAACGCACGGTGAAAACAACTCGCCGCGTCCGACAAAAAGGCAACGAAGCGAGCTGCTCAGTCCAGTGGCCAGAGGTTGTCATCAAGCCTGGCTCGAAGCTGCTCGACGAATAGTCTGACCTTTGACGGCAGAAATTGGCGGCTCGGATAGACTGCGGAGACTGACAGGGTTTCGGCAATTGCATCATGCAACGGCAGGGGAACCAGCGAGCCGTCCTTTATCTCGCTGTGCACGTCCCATTCGGAGAGAAGCGCGATACCGAGGCCTTCGACGCATGCACGGTGCAGTATCTCGATCGAGTTCGCCGTAAACCGCCCGCCGGCAAGCTGTGTAACCTGCTTGCCTCCTTGACGAAACGACCAATGGGTTTGGCCGGCGAGCGACAGGCATTCATGGTTCGCGAGGTCGCTTAGCTGTCCCAGGGGGCCTGCGCGTTCCAGATAGCTGGGGGCGGCGACGAGTATCCGCGTACTGTCGAACAAGCGCCGGGCGATCAGGTCGCTGTTTCGAAGCTGAGCGATTCTGATCGCAAGATCGTAGCCCTCGCCAACGAGATCGACCAAGCGGTCTGTAACCAGAAGGTCGACCTTGATCTTCGGGTGCTGGTTCATGAACGTGGCGATGAAGGGCACGATGACCTTTCGGCCGAATGCGGCCGAGGCGGTCACGCGCAAAAGACCGCTCGCGTCCGTGTTGCCGGCGATGCTCGCAATGGCCGCCGCTTCCGCTTCCAGCATGGCTTGCGCGTGGGGAAGAAATGCCACGCCAGCTGCGGTCGGAGATAGGGACCGGGTGTTGCGCTGGAGGAGACGGACGCCAAGCCGTTGTTCCAGTGAAGCCAAGCTGCGCCCAGCGGCCAACGATCCGAGACCCAAGCGACGCGCCGCGCCGGCAAGGCTCCCGGCGGAAACCGCTTCAACGAAAACGGCGAGAGAGACTGAGTCCATTCAGGTTTTCCGTAAAGCAGGGCGCCAAAACTGGCGCTGACGCGCTGTGACGATCGCCCGGCGCAATTGCCCCGTCATCGATCAAGACTTGTCGCCTCAAACGCCCTGACGATACCGGGAGGGAGTTGATGTTCCCGTGGGGCGACTGCCCGGAGCGTCTGCCTTTGCTCGCCACGCAAAAATGAACTCCGGCAACGTTGGATTATCATGCAGGCCCGACGGTTACATCTCTTGGCGACATCAGCCGAGAGATGAAGCATGACCCAGATCTTTGAACCTTTGACACTGCCTTCGCTGCAGCTGCCGCACCGGATTGCAATGGCTCCTCTGACGCGATCGCGCGCTGGCAAGGGGAACGTGCCGACCGCGATGATGGTCGAATATTATAAGCAGCGAGCGAGCGCGGCGCTTATCGTGACCGAAGCGACTCAAATATCTCAGCAGGGCCAGGGCTATGCCTGGACGCCTGGCATTCATACGCCTGAGCAGGTTGCCGGGTGGAAGGCTGTCAGCGATGCCGTTCACGCCGCGGGCGGGCGGATATTCTTGCAGCTCTGGCATGTGGGGCGCGTGTCGCATCCGAGTTTTCAGCCAGGCGGAGCAGCTCCGGTTGCGCCGACCTCTATGGAAGTCCAGGGCAAGACCTTCATCGTCGATGAAAACGGGCAGGGGGCTTGGACCGATATTCCCGTCCCGCAGGAACTTGCCATCGAAGGTATCGAGGCGATCGTCGAAGACTATGTGTCTGCCGCGCGAAATGCGCTCGCTGCCGGAATGGACGGGATCGAAATTCACGCCGGAAACGGTTACCTCCTCGATCAGTTCATCAATAGCGCCAGCAATCGCAGGACCGACCGGTATGGCGGGAGCTCGGAAAATCGGGCCCGGCTGCTCATCGAGGTGGTCGATCGGATCAGCCAGGTCGTGGATTCGCGGCGAGTTGGTGTTCGCTTGACGCCGATGGGCCGTTTCATGGGAATGGACGATGAGACGCCTGAGAAAACCTTCGGCTACATCGTGGACGAGCTCGACAAGCGCAACCTCGCCTATCTGCACCTCGTCGAGCCGGAAATCGTCGGGACCGAGAAGGACGCCGTTCTCGATCCGCGCTGGGATGCCATCATTCGCGATCTGCGCCGACGCTTTCATGGCGTCCTGATGCTGGCGGGAGGCTATGACGGTTCCAAGGCGGCAGAGGCGCTTGAGACGGGCAGGGCGGACATCATCGCCTTTGGCCGGCTCTTCATTGCCAATCCGGATTTGCCCGAGCGTCTGAAGCAGGTCGCGGAACTCAATGTGCCGGACAGCGCGACATTCTTCGGAGGCACGTCGCGTGGGTACACGGACTATCCGTCGCTCTCCGCTTAGAGCGCTTTCGCGCGAACTGGACACCGGTTCGCGTGAAAGACAATGCGATAAAACAAAGCCTTGGAGCATTTCCTTGATGCGCGGAAATGCTCCAGGGCACGATCGGATCGGCACAGGCGCGAGGCCGCGCTCCCCTCAGTCCAGCTTCAGCTTGCGCTGGGTGACGAGGCGCGTCCACTTGCCCTGCTCGGTCCGGAGCGTGCTGGCGAACTGGTTCGGCGTGCTTGCCACGCCGGTGAGGCCCTGCTCCTGGAGGCGCGCTGCCAGGGCGGGCTCCGTCACGATCTTGCGGATTTCGGCGTGGAGCCGGTCAATGATCGGCTGCGGCGTGCCGGCCGGAGCGAGCAGGCCGACCCATGAGTTGACGGTGAAATCGGGATAGCCGCTCTCCGCCACGGTCGGCGTATCCGGATAGGCGGGAACCCGTTCCGCTCCCGTCTGTGCCAGTGCGCGCAGGGCGCCCGCCTTGACATGCGGATGCGCGAGCGAAGCCGACAGGAACATCATCTGCACCTGCCCGCCGACCAGGTCCTGCTGGGCCGGGCCGCCGCCGCGATAGGGCACATGGGTGATGGTCGTGCCGGTGGCTTCTTGGAACAGCTCCGCCGTCAGGTGATTGCTGGAGCCCGCGCCGACCGACGCATAGTTGAACTTGTCCGGCTGCGCCTT
The DNA here is from genome assembly GCF_056397745.1 of Allobosea sp. 05L423. Lineage (NCBI taxonomy): Bacteria > Pseudomonadati > Pseudomonadota > Alphaproteobacteria > Hyphomicrobiales > Alloboseaceae > Allobosea > Allobosea sp. 05L423. Next base: position 6,628 of record NZ_JBFTOA010000032.1, read on the forward strand.
GAGCAGGGCGACGAACGCCTTCAGGTCGTTAGCCTGGACACGCGGATTGACGACCAGGACCAGCGGATTGCTGGCGATCTGCGTCACAGGCTTCAGATCCTTCAACGAATCGAAGCTCAGCTTCGGAAAGACCAGCGGATAGGTCGCATAGCTGTCAAAGATCATAAGCAGCGTGTGCCCGTCCGGCTCCGAGCGGGCGACCTCGGCCGATCCGATCGTGCCGCCCGCGCCGCCGCGATTGTCGATCACGACAGGCTGCCCGAGCGCTTGTTGCAGGGAGGGCTGCAACTGGCGGGCGACGGTGTCGACGAGGCCTCCGGCGGGGAAGGCGACGATCAGGCGGATCGGCTTGCTCGGCCAGCTTTGCGCCTGCGCTAGTGCGGGCAGCATCAGCAGCAGGGCGCCTGCGGCAGCCAGCTTGAGAGCCTTGCGGATCATGGGGTGGTTTCCTCCCTGGTGTTTTCAGCGCTGGAAATGGGGTGGGATCTCGGCGTCCACGTTCACCCAAACGCTCTTGACCTGCGTATATTCGTGCATCGCGTCGAAGCCCATCTCGCGGCCGTAACCGCTCTTGCCGACGCCACCGAAGGGCGAGCCGGGGTTCACGCGCTTGTAGCTGTTGACCCAGACCATTCCGGCATTGAGATCGCGGGCGACGCGATGCGCGCGGCTCAGATTCTGTGTCCACAGGCCGCTGCCCAGGCCGTAATCGGTGCCGTTGGCGATCTGCAGCGCCTGCTCGTCGGTCGAGAAGGTCAGCACGGTGGCGAAGGGGCCAAACACCTCCTCTTGTGCGACCCGGTCGCGGAAGGACTTCGCCCTGACCACAGTCGGCTCGACATAGCAGCCCCCGGCAAGCGCGCCTGCCGGTGCCTTGCCGCCGGCCAAGAGCTCGCCACCCTCCTGCATGGCGGTGTCGACATAGGACAGGACACGTTCGCGATGCTGCATGCTTGTCAGCGGACCCATCTCGGTGGCCTCGTCCAGCGGGTTGCCGAGCCGGATCGAGCGTGTCAGCGGCAGGAACTGGTCGAGGAAGGCGTCGGCGATCTTCTCGTGCAGCAGTAGGCGCGCTCCGGCGATGCAGGCCTGACCCTGATTGTGGAAGATCGCCCAGGCGCTGCCGTTCACGGCAGCTTGCAGCGGCGCATCCTCGAAGATGATGTTGGGGCCTTTGCCGCCGAGTTCGAGCTGGACCTTCTTCAGATTGCCGCTGCTGGCCTGGACGATGCGCCGGCCGGTGGCGGTGCTGCCGGTGAAGGCGATCTTGGCGATGTCGGGATGCTCGGCGATGTATTGTCCTGCGACGCTGCCGAGCCCCGGCAGCATGTTGACGACGCCGTCGGGTAGGCCGGCCTGCGCCATCAGTTCGGCGATCTTGAGCGAGGTCAGCGGCGTGATCTCGGCCGGCTTCAGGACGATGCAATTGCCGGCCGCAAGCGCCGGGGCCATCTTCCAACTCGTAAACATCAGCGGGAAGTTCCAGGGCACGATCTGCCCGACGACGCCGACCGGCTCGCGCAGGGTGTAGTTGAGGAAGCCCGGCTCGACGGGAATGGTCTCGCCCTGGAACTTGTCGGCCATGCCGCCGAAATAGCGGAAGCAGGCAGCGGTGCGGGGAACGTCGAGACGCCGCGAATCCCGCAGCGGATGACCGGTGTCGAGCGTTTCCAGCCGCGCGAGGTCTTCCGCATGCGCCTCGATCAGATCGGCCAGGCGCAGCAGGATGCGCCCGCGTTCGGCCGCCGCCATCCGGTTCCAGGCCGGGAAGGCGCGTTGGGCAGCGACGACGGCGGCGTCCACATCCTCCCGCCCCGCGACCGCGACCTGCGCGATCACGCTGTTGTCGTGCGGATTGAGCGTTGCGAGGGTTTCGCCGGAGATTGCGTCGGTGAAACGGCCGTCAATGAAGAGCTGATGCCGGATGGGCGTCGTCAACCCGAGTTTCGCTTCGAGATCGGCGAAGCTCATGGGGCGACGTCCGATTGCGGGATCGTTGCGCGATTGCCGTATCTCATGACCCCTCTCGCGACATGACAGTGCCTGTCACGGCCGCTCGGGGGCGGTCATGTCCGATCGGTGAAGGTGCCTTCGCCGGGCAGCTGTGTTGTGGTGACCGGCCGACCTTAGGGGAGGCGCGCAGTGTTCGATAGCTGCCTCACGCCGAGCGCATTGTTCGGTGATCCCGACTAATCGCCATGAGGTCCGCAGCGAGTGCGGCGCCGTTTTCATCGTGCGGCGTCGCCGGAAGTAGACCCGCTTCGATCAGGGCCTCGTCCCAGGGCGGCAATCCGCCGAAGGTTGCGCGGATATGGTCGATGAACAGCTTAAGCTTGAAGGTCTGGCGTGACGTCACTGCATAGACCGCGTTCAAGGGGAAGGACGACAGGGAGTATTGCGGCAGCACGAGCTCCAACCGGCCCCTCTGGATCTGTTCGCTGGCGAGCAGCGTCGGCAGGCAGACAATGCCGGCCTGTTCCTGCGCATATTCGCAGAGCAGATGAACGCTGTTGGTCAGCAGCGTCGGGGCAAGGTCGACGATCTCGGCCTGCCCGTCGCGGTGAAACGTCCAGCGGTCGCGCGTCGGATAGCCGGAATAGAGGCCGAGCCGATGATGATGCAGATCGCGCGGGTGCAGCGGCGTGCCATGAGCTGCAAGATATTTGGGCGCCGCGCAGAAGACGCGCCTGACGAAGAACAGAGTTCGGGAGATGAACTCGCCGGATGTCGGCTGGAACATCTGCAGCGCGCAGTCGACGCCTGCCTTGATCGGGTCGACGACGACGTCGCTGACCGTCAATTGCATCTGGAGCTCGGGGTGAGAACTCTGGAAATCCCGGAGCAGCGAGGCGAACCGCCCCAGAACCAGCCCCGTCAGCGCATGGACCTTCAGAGTGCCGGCCGTTCCAGCCGGATCGATGCGCATCTCGCCGAGCAGATCCTTCGCCTGCCGGACAAGCGCGGCGCATTGAGGCAGGAAGGACTGCCCCAGCTCGCTGAGCCGCACCGCACGGGTGCTGCGATGGAGCAGCGGGCCGCCGACGAACTCCTCAAGCTGCTTGATGCGGTCCGTCACGACGGAGCGGGAAACACGCAGCTGTCGCGCCGCCTCGACGAAGCTGCCTGTCTCCGCGACGCGGACGAAGGTTTCGATGCTCTCAAGCCGATCCATGATGCGCAACCCAGGAGAGCAAATTGCCGGAGAAGCGCGAACCGATCATGCGCGCACGGTTCAATTCGGCCACTGCGTCTCTCGCCGCCTTCAGGGCGATGCGCGATCGTCCAACCATTTCAGGATGTTCGCGACGGTATCGCCGTAGAAGCGCTCATACAGGTTCTGCGAGACGTAACCGATATGGGGGGTGGCGAGCAGGTTCGGCAGGTTGCGGAACGGATGGTCCGGGGGGAGAGGCTCCTGATCGAAGACGTCGATGGCGGCGCCGGCGATCGTCTTCTTCTCCAGAGCGGCGATCAAATCGGCCTCGACGACGATCGGCCCGCGCGACGTGTTCACGAGCCGGGCGGTAGGCTTCATCAGCGCCAGCTCCGCCGCGCCGACGAGCCCGCGGCTGCGGCCGCTCAGGACCAGATGGACGCTGAGGAAGTCCGCCTGGCGGAACAGATCCTCCTTCGAGACCCAGGTCGCACCCGCTTCCTCGGCCCGTTCCACGGTCAGGTTCTGGCTCCAGGCAATCACGTTCATGCCGAAGGCCTGGCCGATCCGGGCAACGGCGGTGCCGATATTGCCGAGGCCGAGAAGGCCCAGGGTCCGTCCGCTGAGATCGCCGCCGATACGGCTCTGCCAGCCGCCGGCACGAAACGAGGCGTTCTCGTCGACCAGTCCACGTGCGCTTGCCAGGATCAGCGCCCATGTCATTTCGATGGTCGGCGCTGTGGAGTAGCCGGTAAAGGCGACCAGTATACCGCGCTCCTCAGCCGCCTTGGCATCGATCGAGGCGTTGCGCGCGCCGGTCGAGGCGATCAGGCGCAGCCTCGGGAGGCTTTCAATGATCGCGCGCGTCATCGGCGTGCGCTCACGCATGATGCAGACGACATCGAACGGCTGAAGGCGCGCGATGACTTCAACCGGATCGGCGAGATGGTCGTTGAACACGGTGATCCGCGCTCGCCCGTCGAGCGCGGACCAAGCCGCCATCGACAAGGCCACGTTCTGATAGTCGTCTAGCACGGCGACGTTCACGGGGGTGGAGGGGGCTGGCATGCGCTCGTCCTCATGATCTCGGGCAGTGCTTTGGCTTGCGGGACGCTAGCCGCCCCGCAAGCTTGCGACAATCGTTGACGCCTCAGGCTTGCCCCGTGGCGCCGCTCAGCGCCTCGCCCGTGCGGACGGCGAGGCCGTGCGTGCCGGGGGCAATCGCTGGATGCTCCTCTGTCGCCGTATCGGGCAAGGCTTCTCCCGACAGCGCTGCCTCGAGCTTCGCCTGATCGAGCTCGCCCTCCCAGCGGGCCATGACCAGCGTCGCGACCCCGTTGCCGATCATGTTCACCAGGGCGCGGGCCTCGCTCATGAAGCGGTCGATGCCGAGGATCAGCGCCATGCCGGCGACGGGGATCGCGGGCACCACCGAGAGCGTGCCGACCAGCGCGATGAAGGAGGCGCCGGTGACGCCGGAGGCGCCCTTCGAGGTCAGCATCGCCACGGCGAAGATCGCGAGCTGCTGGTGCAGGCTGAGGTCGGTATTGGTCGCCTGCGCCACGAAGAGCGCGGCGAGCGTCATGTAGATCGAGGTGCCGTCGGTGTTGAAGACATAACCCGTCGGCACGACCAGCCCGACGACCGGTTTCGAGCAGCCGGCGCGCTCCAGCTTCGCCATTAGGCTCGGCAGGGCCGAGTCGGAGGAGGAGGTGCCGAGGACGATCAGTATCTCTTCCTTGATGTAGGCTAGGAACTTCAGGATGCTGAAGCCGGCCCAGCGGGCGATGAGGCCGAGGACGCCAAGGACGAAGATCGCGCTGGTCAGGTAGAAGGTCGCAATCAGCAGGAAGAGCGGCCCGAGCGAGCCGACGCCGTAGCGGCCGATCGTGAAGGCCATGGCGCCGAAGGCGCCGATCGGGGCAAGCTTCATGATGACGTTGATCGCGCCGAAGACGAGCTTCGCGCCGGCATCGATGACATCGCGCACCGGCCGCGCCCGCTCGCCGAGATGGGAGAGTACATAGCCGAACAGGATCGAGATCAGCACCACCGGCAGGATGTCGCCCTTGGCGAAGGCGTCGACGACGGTGTTGGGGATGACGTTGAGCAGGAACTCGGTGATCGTCTGCTCGCCGGCCTTGCCAGCATAGGCGGCCACGGCTTTGGCATCGAGCGCCGAGGGGTGCGCGTTGAAGCCCGCGCCCGGCTTGACGACATTGGCGACGACGAGGCCGATGACCAGCGCCAGCGTCGAGACCACCTCGAAATAGATGAGCGCCTTGCCGCCGACGCGGCCGACCTTCTTCATGTCGCTCATGCCGGCGATGCCGGAGACGACGGTACAGAAGATCACCAGCGCGATCACCATCTTGATCAGCTTGATGAAGCCGTCGCCGAGCGGCTTCATCTCGACGCCGATCGACGGCCAGAAATGGCCGAGCACGATGGCGAAGGCGATGGCGATCAAGACCTGGATGTAGAGAATATTGTACCAGCGCTTGGCCGGGCGGGGTGAAGGATGATCTGCAGCCATTTTGGTCCTCCCTGGGCGCACGAGGGCGCCGCCGCGGACGGACGCGCCCGCGCTTGGTTGTGTTTCTTGGCTAGGCGTTTCGCAGTCTCTTCGTGGTCGCGCCGATTCAGGCCGGCGTCGGAGGCTGGAGCGACATGACGAGCAGGATCGAGGCGGGCGCGTTCGTTTCGTTGCTGAGCTGGCGCCCCTCGCCGGGCGCGATCCGGCAGGAATCCCAGCGGCTCAGGCTGACTCTGTCCTGTCCGTTCGAGACGGTGACGGTGCCGTCGAGCACGACATAGAGCTTCTCGACGGCGGAAGCGTCGAGCGTCGTGCCGCCGCCGGGCGCGATGGTCGAGACGCCAAGCCACGCCGTGTCGGCCGGGCCGGCCTCGCGGCCCTGCAGCCGAACCATCTTCATCAGCGCATGGCCGGGGGCGTCATAGGGCGGGGCCTCGCCGAAGCGCACGACATGCATGGCGTCAGGCTCCCGGCACCAGCACGACGCGTTCGCGTGAGGAGCCCATCACCGCCTGATAGGCGGCGTGGGCGTCCTTGAGCGCATAGACCGCGCTGTCCTTGATCGGGAAGGGCTTCAGGAAGCCGACAGCGAAGCCCGGAGCGAGATCGCGCAGGATCGCACCGGTTTCGACCGAGCTCAGCGCGATGGTGTCGATGCCGACATAGGTGTGACGGCCCTTGTAGAAGGCCAGGATATCGAAGGTGACGAAGCGGTCGATCACGGCGATGAAGATCGCCCGGCCGCCGACGGCCATGGATTTCTGCCCGATCTCGTAGAAGGGGTCGCCCACCGTGTTGAAGACGATGTCGGCGCCCTTGCCGCCGGTGAGCTCGCGCACCCGCGCCGGCACATCCGTGCCGCTGGCGGAAATGACCTCGACCGGGCCGCTGGCATGGCCGGCATAGGGTTCCTGCCGGCGGGTGATGCCGATGACCTTGGCGCCGCGCCAGCTCGCGATCTGCGCAGCGGCCTGGCCGACCTTGCCGTTGAGGCCGAGGATCAACACGGTCTCGCCAGCCTTGGGCAGGCCGGCGCGCCGCAGACCCTCCCAGGCGGTGACGAAGGGCACGCCGATGCCGGCGGCCTCGCGCATCGTGACACCCGCGGGGATCTCGACGACCGCATCGGCCTCGACGATCAGATGGCTCGCCTGGGCGCCGTCCTGGCGGATGCCGAGATCGCCGGAGGAGCCGAAGACCTGCTTGCCGAGGAGGCCGGCCGGCCCGGCGACGACCGTGCCGGCGAAATCGCGGCCCGGCGTGCGTGGGAACACGGCATAGGGCATCAGCCCCGTCGCAGCCTTGGCGTCGGACGGGTTGACGGCCGCGGCCTGGATTTCGACCAGAACCTCATGGGCGGCGAGCGGGCGTAAGGGGCGTTCCTCGATCGGCAGCGCGATCTCTTCATAGCTCGCGGCCTTGGTATGGAGCCGCAGGCCGCGCACGGTCTGCGGGCGGGTGGCCTGGGCTTCGCGAATGAGGGCTTGGGTGGCAGGGGACATGATGGTTCGCTTCCGATGAGAGAGGTCAGGCCACCCGCTTCGCGCCGGCGGCGTGGTCGGGCAGGCCGATGAGGGCGCGGGCTTCCTGCGGGGTGGCGATCTGGCCGCCGAGGTCCTCAACGATACGGCGGGCCTTCTGAACCAGCGCCGCGTTCGAGGGAGCGAGGACGCCGTGGTCGATATAGACACCGTCCTCCAGTCCGACGCGGACATGGCCGCCGGCGAGATAGGAGAGCGCTACGCTCTGGAAGGCCGAGCGGCCGATGCCGATCGCGGTGAAGAGCGCGCCTTCAGGCAGAAGGCCGCGGGCATAGAGCACGGTCTCGGGCGAGGGCTGGAAGCCGTAGCGCACACCCATCACGAAGGAGGTCAGCGGCTTCGGCTGCAGCGTGCCGTCCTTGATCAGGTCGGTGAGCAAGGCGATGTCGCCGGAATCGAACAATTCGATCTCCGGGCGCACACCGGCCTCCGCGATTACCCTGGCCATGCGGCGGACGTTGCCGGGCGTGTTGATCACGACCTCGCCGCCGGAATTCATGGTGTTGAGGTCGAGCGTGCAGATATCGGGCTTCAGCGCCGCGACGTGGGCGACGCGCTCTTCAGGCACCATCAATGTCGTGCCGGGGCCAGCGACTTTCGGATCCTGTTCGGAGGGTACGAAGCGCCCGCCCGGACCGGTCGTGAGGTTGATAATGAGATCGGGATTGCCGGCGCGGATGCGCTCGACCACCTCGCGATAGAGCGCAAGCTCCATCGAGGGCCGGCCACTCTGCGGATCGCGGACATGGATATGGGCGATCGCCGCACCGGCTTCCGCCGCTTCGAGCGCGGAATTGGCGATCTGCTCCGGCGTGATCGGCAGATGCGGGCTCTGCTCGGGCCTGGTCAGGTTGCCGGTGATCGCACAGGTGATGAAGACTTTCGGGAGGGGCGCGCGCATCGGTTCGCCCTCAGAGCGCCCGGCCGCCATCGACCTGGACGGTATGTCCGGTCGAGTAGCCAAGCATGGTGGCGCAGGCGGTGATGGCGGCGGCGATGTCCTCGGCCGCGCCGATGCGCTTCAGCGGCGTCGAGGCGCTGACCTTGTCGTTGAAATCCGCGCCGCGGCCAGGGACGAACTCGGTGTCGACCACGCCCGGCGAGACAGCGAGCACGCGGACCTCCGGCGCTAGCACGCGGGCCAGCGCCTTGGTCATCACGTCGATGCCGGCTTTGGCGGCGCAATAGGCGATCGAGGAGCCGACGGCGGTGAAGGCGGCGATCGACGAGATCGAGACCACCAAGCCGTCACCCGAGGCCTTTAGCATCGGCGCGAAGGTGCGGATCGTCGCGAATTGCCCGCGCCAATTGACCTGCAGCATGCGGTCGATCAGCTCGTCGGTGAGCGCGTCGAGGTCGGCATGGGGCACCGGCTTGGTGTAGCCAGCCGCGTTGATCAGGATGTCGAGCTGGCCGAAGCGGGCCTGAATGGCGTCGCGCAGGGTGATGAGCGAGGCGGTGTTGGCGACGTCGGCGACATAGGCGGCGTGTCCGTCGCCGAGATCCGCGATGAGGGCTTCGGCGGCCTGCGTATCGCGTTCGCTGTCGAGATGGGTGACGATGATGGTCGCGCCGGCGGCGGCGAGCATGCGGCTGGTGGCGGCGCCGATGGCGCCTGCGCCACCGACGACGAGTGCGACCTTGCCGTCGAGCGAGCGTGGATAGAGCTTCCGGATCGGTGCCGCGGCGAGGGCATCCGGTTGGGCGAGATGAGACATGGCTGTCCCTGCTCCTGACTGTGAAGGGGAATGCGCGGATCAGCGTATCGGGGGGACCGGCAGCTTGGCTTCGCCGGGTTCCATCACGAAGGTGTAGTCGAAGAGGTACCAGGGCCCATCGACATCGGCGGCGGGCGCGGGGCCGGTGCCGGGCCGAAAATCGCCGATGAGATGGCGGGTCACGCCGAAGACGACGTCCGTTTCCAGATGCTCGTCGTCATCGACGAAGACCTGCGTGATCAGCGTCTTGTAGCCCGGCTTGAAGCCGAGGAAATGCAGATGGGCCGGGCGGAACGGGTGGCGCTGCTGGGCCCGGAGCAACTCGCCGACCGGGCCGTCGGTCGGGACCGGATAGCCGGCGGGCTTCACCGAGCGGAAGGCGATGCAGCCATCGGCATCCGTGGTGAACTTGCCGCGCAGGTTCATCTCGGCTTGGCCGGGATCCTGGTTCTCGTAGAGCCCGACCGGCGAAGCCTGCCAGACATCGACCTCGACGCCGGCGAGCGGGCGGCCCTCGGGATCGGTGATCCGGCAATTTGCGAAGAGGGCGGGGCCGGGCGTCTCTGAGCGGATGATCGAGCCGCCGTTCGGTGTCGTCGGCGAATGCATCCGCCAGAACGGGCCGAGCAGCGCAGCGGCCGTTTCGGTTGCGCCATTCTGGCCGTTGTTCAGCAGGCAGACCAACGTCGAGAAGCCGATCGCGTCGGAGAACAGCACGGCTTCGTTATGGCTGTCATTGGTCGCCTGGCCGATGCGGTTGAGGACATCGAGGCCGAGTTCGAACTCGTCCTCGGTCAGCCGGACCTCCCGGGCGAAGGCATGCATATGTCGCACGAAGGAGGCCATGACCTCCCTGAGCCGGGCATTCGGGGCTCGCGACATCGCGTCGAGCACGACCGGCGTCACGGCATCCTGGGTCTCGATGATGTGGGAGCGGAGTGCGGTCTCTGCTCCCACGGGGGTTGCCCTCGCATTCATCGGTGTTTCCTCCGTCGCCTGTGCCGCGTCAGCGGTGCATTGTTGTGCGATCGATTGCATTAACAGTTATGCGATCGATTGCACGTTGTCAAGCGAGCCAAAAAATGCTCAGTTGCAGGCGACGATTCAGCCGGCGGAAAACTGATGAAATCCATGACCTTGGCGTCTGGCGGGCCACGTGTGGCGACACTCCAGTCGATCGCCGAGGCAGCCGGCGTGCACCGCTCCACGGCGGCGCGCGCGCTCGATCCCGCCCAGGCCCATCGGATCTCGCCGGAAGTGGTGGAGAAGGTGCGGACGGAGGCGCTGCGGCAGGGTTATCGCCGCGACGCCATCGCGGCCTCGCTGCGGACCGGCCGGTCGCGCCTGGTCGGCGTCGTGCTGCCGGACCTCGCCAATCCGGTCTTCGCGCCAATCCTCGATGGCATCGGCGCCGCCTTGGCCCAGGGTGGCTATTCGATGCTGGTGGCGGAAGGCGGGGCCGACGAGGGACGCCAGGTCGCGATCGTCGAGGAGTTGATTGCGCGTCGGGTCGACGGGCTGGTGCTCGCGACGGTGCGGCGCTCCGATCCGGTCCTGACCGTCTGCCTCGGCGCCGGCGTCCCGACCGTGCTGGTCAACCGGGCGGAGGATGATTTGCGCGCAGCGACCGTGGTTTCCGACGATATCGGCGGCATGCGGCTGGCGGTCGAACATCTGGTCGCGCTCGGCCATCGCCGGATCGGACACCTGGCCGGTTCCGAAGCGCTCTCCACCGGTGTTCTGCGTCGGCGGGGCTTCGAGGCGGCGATGGCGGCGGCGGGGCTCGATGCTTCGGCCGTTTCGGTGGCCCCCGCCTACAGCCGCCCCCTGGGGCAGGCGGCGACGGCGTTTCTCCTAGACACATGGCCCGGCCTGACCGCGGTCGCGGCGAGCAACGACTTGCTCGCGCTCGGCGCCTATCAAGAGCTGAAGCAGCGCGGGTTGTCCTGCCCCGACGATATATCGGTCGTCGGCTACAACGATATGCCGCTGGTCGACATGGTCGATCCGCCGCTGACCACCGTACGGATTGCTCATGCCGAGATGGGCCGGACCGCAGCGCAACAACTGTTGGAGCGTCTCTCGGACGCGGATGTTGCTGCGCGCATGCAATTCATGCCCGTCGAACTTGTCGTGCGCGCTTCGACGCAGGAGCCGAAATAAGGTTCCTCGCGACGCGGTCGCGTCCATCCCACTCGCTGTCATTCAATCGGAACGCGGTCGAAGAACTGCCTTCGGGCATGGTCGAAGGCTCAGCTCGGCCGGACTAAACCACTGTATGATTTCGTTCGGCACGAGATCAGCGCACTTGTCTGCAGACCACATCCACCATCGGCTGGATCGAAATGCGGATAAGAGGATCGAGGCTTCGCGAAAGAGCGGCAACGAAGCGCCGGCCCTGGCTGACACCCCTCGTCGCTCTTGGCCTGAAGGCCCCGGCAATCACCTGTCGGCGTGAGACGGAAACCCTGGCAGCACGAATTCCGCAAGCTCTTGCAGAACCCCCTTAGCCGGGCGCTGACTATGGCGCAGGTTGAAGGCGACGTGATGAACACCTTGCGTAGAAAAAGCAACGAGTCGCTCGATCAGGCGTTTCCGGCCGATTTGGTAGCCGAGAAAGATCGGTGACGGCTCGGTGTCGGGACCGTCTGTCAGGTCGATGAACATGGATTGTGCGAAGGGCCGAAAGGCGCCGCCGCCTTGGGTCTCGACCGCACGCTGCCAGAGATCGATGCGGGGCTTCTGCTCGGCGACGGGCCTGAAATAGGAGACCCAGCCATCGAGATGGCGCGCGATCCACTGGATGCTCTGCTGGGCGCTGCCCACTGCCAGGATTGGCAGGTGGCGCCCCGTTGCCTTCGGAAGCAGATCGAGGCCCTGCATCTCGCCGAAAGACCCGGCCAGGGCAGGGTAGTCCTCGGAGGTCGTCCGGCGGATGACCTCGACCGCCTCGCGAAAGATCGTGCCGCGCTCCTCATGGGAGCGGCCGAAGGCCGGAGATTCCCCCGCGCGATCGCCCGAGGCGGCGCCGAGCAGGAACCGCCCCCCGCTGATCACATCCACCGACGCCGCCGCCTTGGCGGTATGCAGCGGGTGGCGCAGCGGCAGGACGATTCCGGCGGCGCTGAGCGCGATCCTCTGCGTCACCGTCGCGAGCTGACCGAGCCAGACCCAGGGGTCGTAGATCTGCCCGGCGTCGTTGAAATCGGGATCGAACAGCGGCACGTCGCGGATCCAGAGCGTGGCGAAGCCGGCCCGGTCGGCCGCGACGGCAAGGTCGAGCTGGCCGGTCATGTCGGGCACGCCGTTGGTCAGCGGCGCCATCGGCAGCATCAGACCAAGCGTCATGCCGCCCGGCCGGAACATGCGCGCAAACCCTTTGTGCTGGAACGGTGTATCGGGCACGCGCATGTCTCCTTGGCGAGGTGGCCGGGATCGGGATCGTCAGCCGATGCTGCAAGCGCCGTCGACAAAGGCGGCATCCTGTTCGGCGGCGCGTCGCAGCGCGGCCTCGAAGGTCGCGACCGATTGTGCCCCGGAGATGATGTCGCCGCCGATGATGAAGGTCGGCACGCTGCGCAAGCCGGCCGCGCCTTGCGCCTCTTCATGGGCACGCACATCGGTGGCGGCTTCGCCATCGCGCAGGAAGGCCTCGGCCTCGGCCCGGTCGAGCCCCTGTTCGGCAGCGATTTCGACCAGTGTATCGAGATCACCGATGTCGCGCCCTCGCTCGAAATAGCCCGACAGAAGTGCTTCTGCGAGCAGCGTCGCGACGCCGTGACGCTCGCCGAGGTGCATCAGCCTGTGGGCTGCGAAGGTGTTCGGCGTCTTCTCCATGGCGGCATAGTCGAAGGCGGCTTCACCGTCCTTGGCAGCCGCGACCGTTTGCGCGTCCAACATGCTGCTGCGCTCCCAACTGCCGAATTTGAGCGAACGATAGGTGCGCCGGTTCATGCCTTCGGCCGGCATGGTCGGATTCAGCTCGAAGGGCTTCCATTGGATGTCGACGGCGACATTCTCGGGCAGGGATTCGATCGCCCTGGCCAGCCGGCGCTCGCCGATGAGGCACCATGGGCAGATGAAATCGGAAACGATCGTGACGGGAATGGACATGGTGGGTCTCCTTCTGCGACCCAATGTCGGTGTTGCTCCCTTCAGTGATAATAGACTGGTTGGCGAGATCATTATTGCTCACAAGGCAAAGGTGGGACATGGACAGATTTGCCGCGGCAAGCGCCTTTGCAGCCGTCGTCGAGCATGGTGGCTTCGCCCCGGCGGCTCGCCGCCTCGGCGTGGCCCCATCCTCTCTGACCCGGCAGCTCAATGGCCTCGAGGAGGCGCTCGGCGCGCTGCTTCTCAACCGTTCCACGCGCAGCGTTACGCTCACGGATGCCGGGCGGCGCTATTATGAGGATGTCCGCCGCATCCTTGAGGATCTTGAGAAGGCCGATCGGGCGGTAGGCGAGCGGGCCGGCCCGCCGAGCGGGCTGTTGCGGGTGACGATGCCGGTCGCCTTCGGCCGCCTCCATATCGCCCCTGCCTTGCCAGGCTTCCTGCGGCGCTGGCCGCAGGTTCGGGTTGATATCCAATTGACCGATGCAATGACCAATCTGGTGGAAGACCGGATCGACATCGCGATCCGCTTAGGGCCGCTGCAGACATCGAGCCTCGTCGCGCGCAAGCTTGCGCCGCATCGCCGCGTCATCTGCGCCAGCCCCGATTACCTGGGCGAACGTGGCGTGCCGCGCGAACCCCTCGACCTCGCGCACCACAATTGCTTGCTGTTCGACTATCAGACGCTCGACAACAGCTGGACGATGGCGCGCGACGGCAAGAGCGAGAAGGTACAGGTCTCCGGCAATCTGCGTGCCAACGGCTCAGAGGTACTGCGCGAGGCCGCGATCGGCGGCGCCGGCCTGATCCTCATGCCGACCTGGCTCGTCGGCGGCGACATCGCGGCCGGCCGGCTCCAGCCGGTGCTGGAGGAATGGTCGCCATCTCCCGGCGCTGAGGAGGGCGCCATCTCGGCCGTCTATCTCCACAATCGGCGCGGCTCCAAGAAGATCGGGAGCTTCATCGACTTCATGGCGGACCATTTCGGCGCGCCGCCCTATTGGGATCGTTACGCGCGCTAGCGATCTTTGCGCAAATCGCAACGAAGAAGCGCATCGAAGGCGAATTATCATAGCCGCGTGGGGTGATCATCTTGCTGTCGTCGAAAAGGAGACGACCCGTGCAGACATCACCTTCGTCGGCGCAATCGAAGCACCGCGCCCTGATCATCGGCGGCTCCCTCGCTGGCTTGTTCACCGGCAATATGCTGCGCAGCATCGGCTGGAACGTCGATATCTACGAACGCTCGCGCCATGACCTCGACAGCCGCGGCGGCGGCATCGTGCTGCAGCCCGACGTGGTCGAGGTGTTCCGCCGTAGTGTCGCTTCGCTCGCCGGAGGCGAGCTCGGTGTCGCTTCGCGCTATCGCACGGTCCTGCGGCCGGATGGCACGGTCCAATCCAAGCAGTTTGCCCCGCAGGTCCAGACCTCCTGGTCACTGATCTATACGACGTTGAAGCAGGCTTTCGGCGAGGCCCATTATCATTGCGGCAAGGTGCTGGCCCGTGTCGAGCAGAACGCCGGGGCCCGAACGGTCACCGCGTTCTTCGACGATGGCTCCAGCGAGACGGGCGATCTGCTCATCGGCGCCGATGGCGGCAACTCGACGGTCCGGGCGCAGATCTGGCCGCAGGAGCAGCCGAGCTATGCCGGCTATCTCGCCTGGCGCGGGCTCGTGCCCGAGGATGAGATGCCCCCAGTTGCGCGCGAGACGCTGCGCGGGGATTTCGGTTTCGCCAATAATCGCGGCTCGCACATCCTCGGCTATCTGGTCCCCGGTCTAGACAACGACCTGCGCCCCGGCCACCGGCTCTACAACTGGGTCTGGTACCGCGTTGCGAGCGATGACGAGATTGCCGGCATCATGACCGACCGAGACGGCCGCCAGCGCGGATACGCGATCCCCGAAGGGCTCCTGGCGCGGAAGTGGATCGCCCATCTCGGCCGCGAGGCGAGGGCGCTGCTGCCCCCTGCGTTCCGCGAAATTGTCGAGGCGACAGCGGAGCCTTTCGCGCAGGCAATCCGCGATCTCGCTTCTGACAATATGGTGGCGGGGCGGGTGATCATCCTCGGCGATGCCGCCGCGATCCCGCGCCCCCATACCGCGGCGAGCACATCGAAGGCGGCGGCGAACGCGCTGGCGCTTGCCGAGGAGCTTGAGCGGTCGCCGGATGATATCGAGGCCGCGCTCGCGCGCTGGGAGCCGGCGCAGGTCCGCTACGGCAAATTCCTGAAGCGGCAGGGCGTCGAGACCGGGGAATATCTGCTGTTTCACAGGGTTCACGCCTTGTCGCAGGCATAGACCGCCTTCGACACCGAGCCTTGCCGGGCAGGCATGAAGGATCGGCGGCGGCTGTCCAATCGCCCTCGCTCATTTCTCGAATTGATCGTTTGATAAATAGTTGTTGACAGGAGCGCGTCGCTGCGAAATTGTTTATCAAAAGATAAATGAAGACAGCAGACCTGCCGCCCGCAGAACAACCAGGGCCAACGAGCGAGGAACGCCATGAAGATCGACCGTCGCCGGCTGCTGGCCGGAGCTGCTGCTTTGTCTCTCCCCGCTTACATCCCCTCGTTGCGGGCGCAGCCGGCGACCATCAAGATCGGTTTCCCGACC
The DNA here is from genome assembly GCF_056397745.1 of Allobosea sp. 05L423. Taxonomy (NCBI): domain Bacteria; kingdom Pseudomonadati; phylum Pseudomonadota; class Alphaproteobacteria; order Hyphomicrobiales; family Alloboseaceae; genus Allobosea; species Allobosea sp. 05L423. The sequence continues at coordinate 22,307 of NZ_JBFTOA010000032.1, forward strand.
TCTTTGACCGGCCCATTCGGGGCCGAGGCGCAGGACCAGGTCCGCGGCGCGCAGCTCGCGGTGCAGCAGTTCAACCAGGGCGGTGGGCTCGGCGGCCGGATGGCCGAATTGCTGGCGCGCGACGACAAGCTCAATCCCGGCGAGGCGGCGACCCGCACGCTGGAGCTGATCGAGAAGGATCAGGTCCAGTTCATGGCCGGCAGCCTCTCGGCAGCCGTCCAGCTCTCGATCAACAACATCACCAAGGAAAGGAGGGTCATCTTCAATTCCTGCAGCCAGTCGGATGCCATCAACGAGGCGCGTGACTGGTCGCGCTACACCTTCCACGAGGCGCTGAACCCGCACATGACGACGGGCCCGGTCGCGCGCCACGCCTTCAAGAGCTTCGGCAAGCGCGCCGCCCTGCTGACGGCGGATTATGCCTTTGGCCATGAATTGTCGCGGGCGGTGCGCCGCGTCGCGCAGGAGGCTGGCGCGGAGATCGTGACCGAGATCCGCCACCCGCTGGGGCAGGCGGATTACTCGACCTTCATGCCGCGCATCCAGGCTGCGCGCCCGGACGTGCTGTTCCTGCTGAACTTCGGCCGCGACCAGATGATCTCGGCGAAGCAGGTCGGCGATTTCGGTCTGAAGCGCCGCACGCGCGTCGTCGCCCCGGTGCTGGCCTTCTATGCCCGCGTCGCGGGCGGGCCGGACGCCTTCGACGGCGTGATCGGCGGCGCTCCCTATTTCTGGCGGCTGGAGGAGACCTCGCAGACGGCGCGCGCCTTCAATGCCGGCTTCCGGGCGGCCAATGCCAATCTCGACCCGTCCGACTATGCCGCCGTTTCCTATTCCGGTGTGCGGGCCATTCTCGAAGCCGCCAAGGTCGCCGGCAGCACCGACAGCGAGCGCGTCGCCGCGGCGCTGCGGGGGCTGCGCTACGACCATTACAAGGGGCCGCAATATTACCGCGCCTGCGACCACCAATCCGTACAGAGCGTGCTGATCCTGGAATCGAAGCGCGGCGGCAGCAGCGCCAACGACGTGTTCCAGATCATCGGCAGCGAGGGCCCCGAAGAGGCCATGCTGCGGAGCTGCTCCGAGCTCGGCCACGCCGGCAACTGAACCGCCGCAACGCATGCAAAAACGGGAGGCGCCCATGCCGCTCTCCGAGATGACGCTCGACCTCTTCCTGCTGCAGCTCTTCACCGGGCTGGCGTTGGGAGCGATCTACGCGCTGATGGCCATCGGCCTTTCGCTGATCTTCGGCATGCTGACCGTGGTGAATTTCGCCCATGGCGCGATGTTCATGGTCGGCGCCTATGCCGGGCTGGTGATCTTCAATGCAACCGGGAGCTTCTGGCTCGCCGTCCTCGGCGGTCCGCTCGCGGTCGCGGCGATCGGCCTTCTGGCCGAGCGCTTCCTGATCCGGCCGCTCTACGGCAAGGGCATCGACTATCCGCTGCTCGTCACCTTCGGCCTCTCCTATGTGATGGTCGACAGCATCCGCATGATCTTCGGCAAGGTCGGCATGCCCTTCGCCCAGCCGGAATGGCTGCAAGGCGCGACCGATATCGGGATCGGCTTCTTCCCGACCTATCGGCTGTTCGTGCTGGCGGCCTCGGCCGCGATCCTCGCCGCGCTCTATCTCTTGGTCGAGAAGACGCGCTGGGGTCTAGTGATCCGCGCCGGCGCCCGCGACGCCACGATCATGAAGGTGCTCGGCGTCGATGTGGCGCGGGTCTGGCTCGTCGTCTTCGGCATCGGCGCGGGGCTTGCGGCGCTGGCCGGCGTGCTGGCGGCGCCGCTGCAGGGCGTCACGCCCGAAATGGGCAATGCCATGCTGATCGAGGCTTTCGTCGTCACCGTGATCGGCGGCATGGGCTCGCTCGCCGGCGCCGTGCTGGCCGGGCTCATTGTCGGCGTCGTGGTCAGCATGACCTCGCTGCTCATGCCCGAGATGGCGCAGGTCTCGATCTTCATCCTGATGGCTTTGGTGCTGATCGTGCGGCCGCAGGGCCTGCTCGGCCAGACCGGGCTGATGTCGTGACGCGCAGTGAGGTTCCGATGAGCACCCTCTCGACACCGGCCGTTGCCGCACGCTCGAATTGGCGCGACGCGGTCGCCCGGCACCAGTTCCTGATCGTTCTCGCCGTGCTCTGCGTGCTGCCTTTCGTACTGCCCTACAAGGCGCTCGCACTCAACGTCCTGATCTTCGGGCTGTTCGCCGTCGGCTTCAACCTGATGTTTGGCTATCTCGGCATGCTCTCCTTCGGCCATGCCGCCCTGTTCGGGGCCGGGGCCTATGGCGCGGGTATTGCCATCGTCCGCTTCGGCCTGCCCTGGCCGCTTGCCGTCGCACTCGGAACCCTGCTCGGCGGCCTGACGGCGCTTGCCATCGGCACGCTGGCAGCCCGCACGCGCGGTATCTATTTCGCCATGGTGACGCTCGCTCTGTCGCAATGCGTCTACTACATCGCGCATCAGGCGGTGGACTGGACAGGCGGCGAGAATGGGCTACGCGGGGTCAATGTTCCCGCGACCTCGGTCTTGGGCGTGGCGATCGACTTCCACAATCCGACGACCAAGTATTTCGTCGTGCTGGGTTTCGTCGCGGTCGCGCTCTATGTGCTGTCGCGCATCCTCGGCTCGCCCTTCGGGGCGGTGCTGGAGGCGATCCGCGAGCGTGAGGCCCGCGCCATCGCCTGCGGCTACGATGCCCGCATCACCAAGCTCGTCGCCTTCGTCATCTCGGGGCTGTTCTGCGGTCTGGCCGGTGCGCTCTATGCGATCCATCTCTCGGTCGTGCCGCTGGAGACGCTGCATTACGAGACCTCCGGCATGGTGGTGATGATGACGCTGCTCGGCGGGATGGGCACCTTCATCGGGCCGTTCATCGGCGCATTCGTCTATCTCGTGCTGAAGGATGTGGTGACGCTCTGGACCGAATACTGGCAGTTCGCCGTCGGCCTGGTCTTCATCGTCATCGTCCTGCGTTTCCCTGGCGGTGTCCTTGGCACGCTCCTGCAGAAGGTGAGACCATGACGGACGCGACCATGATCGAGGCCGTCGGGCTGACGCGCCGATTCGGCAGCTTCACCGCGGTAAAGGACGTCTCCGCCCGCTTCGAGCGCGGCAAGATCACGTCGGTGATCGGTCCCAACGGCGCCGGCAAGAGCACCTTCTTCAATATGCTGTCTGGCTCGCTTAAGCCGAGCAACGGGCGCATCCTCTTGGAGGGGCAGGATATCACCGGCCTGGCGCAACATCGCTTTGCTCCGCTCGGCATCGCCAAATCCTTCCAGATCACCAGCGTTTTCCCGCAGCTCTCGGTGCTGGAGAATGTGCGCCTCGCCTCTCAGGCGCTGGTCAGCCGCTACGACTTCTGGACGCCGCGTGCGCGATTGGAGGGGCTGCGCGAGATCGCGCTCGGGCTCCTGTCGGAGGTGGGGCTGGAAGCTCGCGCCGATGGTGTCGCTGGCACGCTCGCTCATGGCGAGCAGCGTGCGCTGGAAGTCGCGATGGCGCTGGCCTCGCGGCCGCGCCTGCTCCTGCTCGACGAGCCCACCGCTGGCATGAGCCCAGAGGAAACCGTGGCGATGATGGCGCTGATCCGCAAGCTCGCGAGCGAGCGCACGATCATCCTTGTCGAGCACAAGATGAAGCTCGTCATGGGCGTCTCGGATGCGATCGTCGTGCTCCACCATGGCGAATTGATCGCAGCCGGCACGCCGGACGAAATCCGCGGCAACGAGCAGGTGAAGCGCGTCTATCTGGGCGAAAGGCAGCACTGATGCTGGAGATTGCCGGACTCAATGCCTGGTACGGGCGCTCGCACGCCATCCAGGACGTATCGCTGAGCGTGCGCCGCGGCGAACTGGTCTGCCTCATCGGCCGCAACGGCGCGGGTAAGACCACGACGCTCAAATCAGTGATGGGGCTCGTCGCAAACTGCGCCGGCAGCATCGTCTTCGATGGGCAGGAGATGACCGGGCAGCCGGTCCATGCCCGCTATGCCGCGGGCCTCGCCTATGTGCCCGAGGAGCGCCGGATCGTGCCGGGGCTGACGGTGCGCGAGAATTTGATCCTCGGCGTGGTCGCCTCGCCCCGGCGGGCCGAGGCCGAGGACATGATCGAGCAGGCGACGGCGATGTTTCCGCGCCTGAAGGAGCGGCTCTCCCAGATCGCGGCGACGATGTCCGGCGGCGAGCAACAGATGCTGGCGATCGCGCGCGCCATGATCGCGGAGCCGAAGATGGTGCTGCTCGACGAGCCGAGCGAGGGCATCATGCCGCTGCTGGTCGACGAGATGTTCGAGCAGTTCGAGCTGATGAAGCAACGCGGCACCACCGTCCTGCTGGTCGAGCAGAATGTCGGGCTGGCGCTTGCGATCGCCGACCGCGCCTATGTGATGGAGAGCGGCGCGGTCGTCCACGCCGATACGGCGCAGGCGATGCTGGCGGATCAGTCCGTTCAGGAGCGCTATCTCGCCGTCTGACGTGCCGGTTGCCGGCCAGCTCGTTCAGGGCGCTGCAGATGCCAACGCTGTGAATAGACGACGGCAGGCTGCCAATGGCAACGACGATTGGACGTTGAAGCCGGATTGTCGAATCTGGCAGACCTTAACAGGAATGCTTGCCACGATGTCGAAAGGGGCCCTCGATCCGCAGGAGCGAGCGGCCAGATGTACTTTTGGCGACTGGTGGAAACCGCAGTCTTCGTCAAAGAAAGGATTTGGGATGGTCAAAGTTAAGTACGAGGTCGTCGAGCACGACGGAGGCTGGGCCTACAAGGTTGGTGACGTGGTCTCTGAGACATTTCCCAGCCATGAGGCAGCACATAAGGCAGCGTCGGATGCCGCCGCTCGGCAGACAGTCGCTGGTCAGACCGGTGGGATCGTCTATGAGGATCGCGATGGTCGCTGGCATGAGGAAGTTGCTGATGGACGTGATCGGCCGTCGACCGAGGTTGTCGATAAAGACTGAGATCCCTGGCTTCGACCATCTATTCCTCCCTGATCGCCATCTATCGGTCCGATCAGGATGAGAATGTCTTGGAGAGTGCTACCCGGATGGTTCACGGCCGGCACGTTGGATCAGGCAACATCGCAGGCATCGCGACGGCCTTGAATTCGATGAGGTTATGCAGAAATCGGAGTGGGCGTCGGGAACCCGACGCGCACTCTGGAAGCAGTGCTGTCAGGCGGCGGAGGAGGTCAGCGCGGGATAGTCGAGATAGCCTTCGACACCCTGCGAGTACCAGGTCTCCATGTCGTCCGGATTGAGGGCGGCGCCTTTTGCGAGGCGCTGGGGCAGGTCCGGATTGGCCAGGAAGGCGCGTCCGAAGGTGATCGCATCGGCCTCGCCTGCGGCCAGAGCCGCGCTGCCGCGCGCCAGATCGAAATCCGAGTTCAACACCAGCGGCCCGTCGAAAGCTTTGCGGATCACCGGCGCGATCGGCGGATGGTCGGGCCGGCCGCGCGTGCCGTTCGGCGGCGGCTCGCGGAGTTCGAGGAAGGCGATGCCGAGCGCCGACAGAGCCTGCGCCGCCGCGGTGAAGAGCGGCACCGGCTGCGGATCGTTGATGCCCTGGGATTCGCCGTTGGGCGAGAGCCGTACCGCGAGCCTCTCGGCGCCGACCACGCCGGCGACCGCCTCGCTGACCTCGCGCAGCAGCCGCGTCCGGTTATCGATCGAGCCGCCATAGGCGTCTGTGCGCAGATTGGCGCTGGAACGCAGGAACTGGTCGATCAGATAGCCGTTGGCGGCATGGAGCTGAACACCGTCGAAGCCGGCGCGCAGCGCGTTGTCCGCCGCCTTGCGATAATCCTCGACGATCCGCGGGATTTCCTCGATCGCCAGGGCGCGGGCCTGGACGTAGGGCTGCTTGCCGTCATAGGTGTGGGCGAGCCCCGGTGCGGTCGTCCCTGAGGACGAGACCGGCGCGGCGCCTTCGCGCAGGCTCGGATGCACGACGCGGCCCATATGCCAGAGCTGGCAGAAGATGCGCCCTCCGGCAGCATGGACCGCGTGGGTGACGCGGGTCCAGCCGACGACCTGCTCGTTCGACCAGATGCCGGTGGCGAAGGGCCAGCCGAGCCCTTCGCGACTGATGCCGGTCGCCTCGCTGATGATGAGGCCGGCACCGGCGCGCTGCGCGTAGTACTCGGCCATCATCGGGGTTGGCAGATGGTCGCGCGTCCCGCGGGCGCGTGTCAGCGGCGCCATGAAGATGCGGTTCGGCGCCTGCACCGCCCCGATGAGGATCGGATCGAACAAGGTCGGCATACAGTTTCCTTGAGGGTTGAGGACGGCGTCACGCGGAGGGCAGGGGGGCGTTAGCACCCTGCTTGAACTCGACCGTGGTGAAAACGAGTTCGGTGTCGCCTGTATTGGTCAGGTCGTGGATCATGAACTCACCCGCGCCATAGGCATGGTGCTGGGTGTCGCCCGGCTTGTACGAGACCTCGGCGACGCGGCCGTCGGCATATTGCGAGCGCGCGCTGCCACCCGTTACGGCGGTCCAGAAATAATCCAGGACATGGGTGTGGAAGCCGATGCGCTCGCCGGGCTGCAGGGCCAGTGCCCAGACCCGGACGCGGTCGGTCTCGGACACGAGCTGCGTACCGACGAGGCCACGGCCAAGATTGGCTTCGAACTCGGCGCGCTCATGGGCCGAGAGGTTCGCGGGAGGGTTGGGCCAGACGAAATCGCTGTTCTGGGTCATCGTTCTCATCCTTTCTGTCGCTGTTGCAAGGAAACGGTCGTCGCGTCAGGCGGCGATGCCGGTCGAAACTGCGGTTTCCGTCATCACGGCCTCGGGCTTGCGGTGGCGTTCGGCCAGCTCGCGCTCCGCCGGCGTAAGGAGCTGGGCCTGCATGTAGGCGCCGAGGTCGCGGGCGCGCTTGATCACCGCCCGCCCATAGGGCAGCCGCTCGGCCTCGAAGGCGGCCAGGCCGGCAGCGATGTCGTCGCCATGGGCCTCGAGGACGCGGGCGAGCGACCAGGCGTCGGCCGCGGCCTTGGTTACGCCCATCCCGACATGCGGCCGGGCGACGAAGGCGGCATCGCCGATCAGGGCGACGCGGCCCTCGATCGCCATCCGCGGCGTCTCCAGATCCTGGATCGCCTGGATGAAGGGCTGCGAGGTCTTCTCGACGACCTCCGCGAACTGGGGCGACAACAGACGCCGCGCCGCCTGCCGCATCTCCTGCTGAACCGCCGGGCGGATCTTGTTGGGAGGGATGGAGAGCTCGTGCTGCACGCCGTCCACGTCGGTCAGCAGTTCGCGCAGCGCGCTTCCCTGCGCGGCCGGCCGGTACCAGACGAAGTTGAAGCGGCGCTGGCCGGGCTCCATCGACTCGCCGGCTCCCGCGACGGGATAGCCGAGCATCTGCTCGCCCGGCGGCAGCGAGAAGGCGAAGCTGTCGAACAGGGCCTCGCGCGTCTGGGGCGAGAGATCGGCTTCGTCTACCAACCCGCGCCAGGCGATGTAGCCGACATAGGAGGGCATGGCCTCGGGCAGCAATTGCCTGCGGACGGCCGAGAAGATGCCGTCCGCGCCGATGAGGAGGTCGGCGCGTGCCGTCTCACCATAGCCGAAGCGGGCGGTGACGCCCTCGGCATCGACGGCGAGCGCTTCCAGGTTCCTGCCCCGGTGATAATGCGCGGCCGGCAGCGCCTCGCGCAGCAGACTGTAGAGCCGTCCCCAGGAGGTCAGGACTTGCGGCAGGGCATGTTCGCCGAGCAGGCTGCCGTCGGGAGCGAAGACGCAGCGTCCGCGCACGGCGACGCCAATCCGGGCCGTCTCGCTGTCGATCCCGCAGAGCCGCAGGACCTCGAACAGTTCGTCATGGGTGACGATGCCGGCGCCACGCCCCGAAAGCTCGTCGGCGATGCGCTCGTAGATATCGACCTGCCAGCCCTGGCGCAGCAGCAAGAGTGCCGCGAACAGGCCCGCCATCGAGCCGCCGATGACGATTGCGCGGCGCGATGGCGGGCGCAGCTCATGCGTTCCTTCGGACATGGGGTCGTTCCCTTTTCATATTTAATTGATCAATCGATCAATTGATGGCGCTGATGATGCCTTTGCCGTGGTGGTGGTCAGTGCACGCCGAGATGCTCTTCGAGGCGGGCCGGCTCGGCCAGGAAGTCTGAGGCCGGACCCTGTTCGACGACGCGGCCGGTGCTGATCACCACGACCTCGTCCGCGAGTTGCAGGGCGAATGTCATGTGCTGCTCGACGAGGATCACCGAGAGCCCGGCCTCACGCAGGCGTCGGACGATCGAGCCGACCTCGGCGACGATCTGCGGGGCGAGGCCTTCGGTCGGCTCGTCCATCAGCAGGACGCGCGGCGCCGTCATCAGCGCCCGGCCGATCGCCAGCATCTGTTGCTCGCCGCCGGAGAGCAGGCCGGCCGGATGCCGATACCGCTCCTTCAGCCGGGGAAAGAGGCCGTAGATGTCGTCATTGCTCCAGACGACCCGGCCAACGGGCGCCGACGCCCGGCGCGCCACGGCGAGGTTCTCCTCGACGCTCAGGCTGCGGAATATCCGCCGTCCCTGCGGCACCAGCGCGATGCCGGCCCGGCAGATCGCCTCAGGCGAGAAGCCTGAGACGTCACGACCCTCCAGCGTGATGCGGCCGGAGCGCGAGCCCAGCAGGCCGGCGACGGCGTTCATGCAGGTCGTCTTGCCGGCGCCGTTGCGTCCGAGCAGGGCGAGGATGCCGTTGGCCGGAACCTTCAGCGACAGGTCGTGCAGGATGTGGCTGTCGCCGTAGAAGGCGTTCAACGCTGAAAGGGAGAGGATGGGTTCACTGCGCAAGATAGGCCTCCCTGGTACGGGGATCGGCGATGACCTCGTCGCGCGTGCCGTCGACCAGCAGGCGGCCGTGATGCAGCAGCGCGATCTTTTCCGCGAAGGCCAGCGCGACGTCCATGTCGTGCTCGATCATCAGAATGGTCAGGGCGCGGGGCAGTTCCTCCAGCAGCGTGCTCACCGTCTTGCGTTCCTGCTTCGAGAGGCCGGCGAGCGGCTCGTCGAGGAGCAGGATCTCTGGATCCTGCGCCAGCGCCATCGCGATTTCGAGACGGCGCTTCTCGCCATAGGAGGTTTCCTGCACCGGACGATCGGCGAGGCTCTCCAGCTTGACGCGGGCGAGCACCTGCATGGCCTCGCGGCGCAGCGTGGCGTCGGCCGCGACCGCGCCGTATGGCCGCCAGCGCTGGCGGCGATTGCCGAGGAGCGCCATGATGACGTTGCCGATCACGGTCTCCCGCCCGAACAGCGTCAGGATCTGGAAGGTGCGGCCGATGCCGCGTGCCGCCCGGCGGAAGGTCGGCAGGGTCGAGACGTCCTCACCTTGCAGGAGAATCTGCCCGGCGCTGGCGCGCAGATCGCCGGCGATCAGGTTGAACAGCGTGGTCTTGCCGGCTCCGTTCGGCCCAAGCAGCAGTCGCCGCTCGCCGGGCTCGACCGTGAAGGTCACGCTCTGGATGACGTTGAGGCCGCCGAAACTCTTGCGGAGATCGTTGACTTGGAGCGCGGTCACGGGCGGGCCTCCTCGATGCGCGCGKCGGCGTTCGTCAGCCGAGCCCCCATCTCCCGGCGCGCCACCAGCCGTGCCCGCAGCAAGCCGGTCAGCCGCCTGGCGCCGGGCAGGAGACCCTCGGGCACGACGATGATGATGAAGAGGAAGATCAGCCCGAGCAGTGTCGGCCAGCGATCGGTATAGGCGCTGGCGACGTTCTTGAGCAGGACGACGAGGGCAGCGCCGAGCACCGGCCCGAAGGTCGTGCCGAGACCGCCGGCAATCACCATCAACACCGCTTCCGACGATACGGTCAAAGATAGCGAGTGCGGGCTGATGAAGCGGAAGACCAGCACGTAGAGGATGCCGGCGACGCCAGCGAGGACGGCCGAGAGCACATAGGCAGCGAAGCGGATCGCCCAGACATCGTAGCCGAGCGTGCTCATCCGCCGCGACTGGTCGCGCACGCCCTGCATCGCGGTGCCGAGCGGCGAGCGCGCCAGGGTGGCGACAAGGAAGAGGCAGCCCGCGGTGACGGCGAGACAGAGATAGTAGAGGCCGGTGCCGTGGCCGAAATAGCCCTCGATCCGCGGCAGGCTGATGCCGTTCTCGCCATTGGTCAGTTCGACATAGCGGAAGGCGACGCCCCAGACGATCTGCCCGAGCGCGAGCGTGATCATCAGGAAGCTCAGCCCCGAGGTGCGCAGCGCAACGAGACCGAACAGCGCGCCGACGATTCCCGTGAGCAGCAGGGCGGCGAGGATGGCGGCCGGGACCGGCCAGCCGGAATTGACCGTCAGCAGCGCGAAGGCATAGCCGGCAATGCCGAGGAAGGCGGCGTGACCGAGCGAGACCATGCCGCAATAGCCGGCGATCAGGTTCACGCTGACGGCGAACAGGCCGTAGACCAAGATCTGCGTGGCGATGGCGAGATAGAACTCGCCGGGCAGCACGAACGGAACCGCCAGCGCGCCGAGGAGGAAGAGGAGGCCGAAGGTCTTCATGCCGGCTGCCTTCCGAAAAGGCCCTGGGGGCGCAGCGCGAGCACCGCGACCATGGGCAGGAACAGGATAACGTAGGCGAGGTCCGGCACGAGCATCTGGCCGAACGTGTAGATCACGCCGATCAGCATGCTGCCGACGAAGGCGCCGGATAGAGAGCCGATGCCGCCCAGGATGACGACGAGCAGCGCCAGAGGCAGCATCTCGGCATCCAGCCCAGGGTAGACCGACATGATCGGCGCGGCGAGCGCCCCGCCCATGCCCGCGAGCGCCACTCCGACGCAAAAGACCGTGGTGAACAGGCGCGAGACCGGGATGCCGGTGGCGCGCGCCATTTCGCGATCGTCAACGGCAGCCCGGATTCGGGCGCCGAGCGTGGTGCGCTCGACCAAAAGCCAGATCGCGACGAAGGCGACGATGGCGATGCCGATCAAGGCGAGGCGATAGGCCGGGAAGGCGATGCCGGCGATCTGTACGGCACTGCGCAAAGCCGTCGGGGCAGGCTGGGCGATCGGATCGCCGGACCAGATCAGCAGGCACTGGTCGGCGATGATGAAGGCGAGGCCGAGCGTGCCGAGCACCTGCGCCAGCTCGCGGCCGGCGAGGCGGCGCACCAGCGTCCGCTCAATGATGCCGCCGAACACGGCGCAGACGACGCCCGCCGCCAGCACCGCCGCGGTGAAGCCGAAGCCGATCATCGAGGTCGCGATATACCCGCCCAGCATGAAGAAGGCACCGTGGGCGAGGTTCGCCACCCGCATCAGGCCGAAGATCAGCGAGAAGCCGATCGCCAGCAGGAACAGGATCGCTCCGAAGGCCAAGCTGTTGAGCAGCCCGTTGATCCAGAACATGATAGATATCTCCCGGCGGCCGGCCGCCGGAGCGGCCGGAGTTCAGCTCAGTTCAGGCGGGGGGCGGCGGCGTCCATGTCGAACCAGTCGAAGGGCCGGTCGCCGACATTCACCATCACCGCCTTGACGTCGAAATAGGCGTCGAAGGATTCCTTGCCGAATTCGCGTCCGATGCCGGAGAGCTTGAACCCACCCCAGGGCGAGGCGGCATCGACGCGGTGATGGTCGTTGATCCAGACGATGCCGGCCTCGATCCGGTCGGCGACGCGATGAGCGCGGGCCACGTCGCGGGTGCGGATCGCGGCGGCGAGGCCATAGGGGCTGTCATTGGCGATGCGGACCGCATCCTCTTCCGTGTCGAAGGGAGTCACGACGGTGAAGGGGCCGAAGACCTCCTCCTGGAAGATCCGCATGGAGGGATCGACATCGGCGAAGACCGTCGGCTCGACATAGAAGCCCGGCTTGCCGTCGAAGGCAGGCGGAACGCGGCCGCCGGCGACGAGGCGCGCGCCTTCCTCGAGGCCGATGCGCGCGAAGTCGAGCACGCGCTGGCGCTGCCGCTCCGAGATCACCGGGCCCATCTGCGTGGCGGCGGCGAAGGGGTCGCCGACGGCGATCGCCTTGGCCTTAGCGGCCAGCTTCTCGACGAAGGCGTCGTAGATGCTGCGCTGGACGATGTGGCGGGCGGCGCAGACACAGGTCTGGCCGGCGCCGACGAAGGCGCCGAAGGCAGCGTAGTTCACCGCCTGGTCGAGATCGTAATCGTCGAACACGACGACGGGGGTCTTGCCGCCGAGTTCCAGCGTCTGGCGGGCGAAATTGCTCGCCGCCGCGGCGCCTGCCCGCCGGCCGGCATCGGTCCCGCCGGTCAGCACGAGCTTGCGGATGCGCGGGTGCTCCGAGAGCGCCCGGCCGGTGATAGCGCCCGTCCCGGTCACGACGTTGAAGACGCCGGGCGGCAGGCCGGCTTCCGAGAAAATCTCGGCGAGGCGCAGCGTGGTCAGCGGGGTGTATTCCGAGGGCTTCACCACGGTGGTGCAGCCCGAGGTTAGGGTCGGCGCGATGTTGCGGCTGGCGATCAGCAGCGGATGGTTGAACGGCGTGACATTGGCGACGACACCGACCGGGAGACGCCGCGCATAGGTCAGATACTCTCCCTCGACGGGGATGACATCGTCCCGCCGGGCGATGGCGAGGCCGGCATTGTAGCGGAAGAGGTCGGGCACGCGGGCAAGCTGCGCCCGGGTTTCGCGGACGGGCCGCCCGTTGTTCAGGGTTTCCAGCTCGAACAGCTCTTCGAGATGAGCTTCCATGACGTCGGCGAGCTTGTTGACGAGCCTCGCCCGCGTCCGCACCGACATGTCGCGCCACTCCTTCGAGCGGAAAGCGGCATCGGCGCTCAGCACCGCGCGATGGACATCGTCCGCGCTCGCCTCGATGACTTGGGCGATCGTCGCGCCGGTGCCGGGCGAAGCGATGTTCATCAGCTCGCGCGGGCCGGGATCGACCATGCGGCCGTCGATGAACAGGCCCCGGGGGGAGGCATGGGAAGTCGTCCCGGCCGAGGCCGGTTGCGTCTGCGTAGCCATGTTCGTCTCCGTTTCGATCAGGCGCCGGTCAGGCGCCAGGCGTTGCGGCCGGTAATGTTCGCACGGTCCTCCACCGAGAGGCCGGGAACCGCGTCGAGCGTGCGCAGCGGCGTCTCGTCGGCCATGTCGAAGGGGATGTCCGTCCCTAGCAGGACATGCGCGGCGCCGACCAGATCGATCAGATAGGCGAGAGCGCCGGCATCATGGGTGATGCTGTCGAAATAGAAGCGCTTCAGCAGCTCCTTCGGCGAGCTTTCGATCGACTGGGCCTCGCGCCGGACCTTCTGGCCATGGACGAGGCGGCCGATCTGGTAGGGGATGAAGCCGCCGCCATGCGAAAGGCAGACCTTGAGGTCGGGCAGTTCGTCCATGACGCCGCCGAAGATCAGATCGGCGGCCATGACCGCGGTATCGAGCGGGTTTCCGACGAGATTGGTCAGGTAGTATTTCTCAAGGCCGGGCTTGGTGCCGAAATAATAGGGATGCGTCAGGATCAGCACGCCGAGCTCGGCGGCGCGGCGCAGCACGGGCCGGAATTTCGGCTCGGACAGCGCGGCGCCGTCGATATGGCAGCCGATCATGATCGAGCGTATGCCGAGTTCGCCGGTGATGCGCTCCAACTCGGCCAGCGCATGATCTGGCGATTGCATCGGCAGCGTGCCCATCGGGCGCAGCCGGTTCGGGGCGCTCGCCGCGAAGGCGGCGATCTCGTCGTTCACCCGCCGCGCGAAGGCGGTCTCGACGGCAGGGTCGATGCGGTAGAAGAATAGCGTCGGCGAGGGCGAGATCAGCGCGGCATCCAGGCCCCGGCGGTCGAGCTGGGCGAGCTTCTCCGCCGGCGTCAGGAATTCCTCGAACAGCGGATAGGCGAAGCCTTCGCGATGGGCGAGGCGCGTGGCGGCGCCGGAGCGATCGACTCTGACGCCGAAAGGCTCCTCGTTCTCGGCGAGGTATCGGACGATGGCGGCCGGGATGACATGGTTGTGAGCGTCTACGATCATGATGTCCGGAGTGTTGTCTTGTGGGGCAGGCAGGGATCAGAGCTTGGTCGGCTCGTTGCGCGAGTAGACCGGGGCTGCGAGGAAGCTCTCCGGCTTGTAGGTCCAGAACTGCGAGACGTTCTCGTAGGTCTTGACGACCGTGTTCACGAGTCGGCCGTCGCTGCGCTCCGTCTTCCGGATGTAGATATTCTGGACTGGGTTGCCGTAGTTATCGAGGCGCCAAGGGCCGCGCGGATCATTGCCGACCTCGACCTTGCGCAGCGCCGCGATGAGAGCCTCCTTGTCCTCGGCCTTGCCGCCGATCGACGTCAGGGCGGCTTCCAGCGCGAGGCCAGCTGAATAGGCGCCGGCCGAGTAGAAGCCGGGATCGACACCAGTCTGCTTGCGCAATTCCGAGACGAAGCGCTGGTTGGCTTCGCCGGTCAGGGCGGCCGAATACCAGCCGGCCGAGACGATGCCGACAGCTTCGTCGCCCATGCTGTGCAGCACGCCCTCATCCACGGTGGTCATCGCGCCGACGACCGGAATCTTCTGCTTCAAGCCATATTCGGCATATTGGCGCAGGAAGCGCAGGCCGTTGGCGCCGGCGAAGGCTGCGAAGACCGCGTCGGTATCGCCGATCTGGGAGATGTAGGAGCCGTAATCGGCGACGTTCAGCGGCGCCCAGAGCTTGCGGATGACCGTGCCGCCGGCGGCTTCGAAGGTGCGCTGGAAGCCGGCAGTCTGCTCCTGGCCGAAGGCGAAATCGTCGGCGATCGTGATGACCTTTTTGTAGCCGAGGTCACGCGCCGTATACTCGCCGAGCGGATGACAAGGCTGGGCCGAGGTCGAGGACGTCCGGACGAACCAGGGATTGAGCCGGCGCTGGGTCAGGTCCTCGGCAGCGGCTGAGCAGCACAGGAACGGCACAGCCGCTTCCTGGAGATAGTCGTTGATCGCGAGCGCCTCGAAGGCGGCGGTCGGTCCGACCACGACATGGACATTGGAGCGCTGGACCAGTTCCTGGGCGCGGGTCTTGGCCAGCGCCGGCTGACCGCCGGTATCGGCGACCACGAACTCCACCGCTCGTCCGGCGATGCGCTCGCCGCGCTCCTTCAGGAACAGGCGGAAACCGTCCTCCATCTGCCGTCCGCCGGCGGCCAGCGCGCCGGATTTGACGGTGAGCATCCCGATCCGCAGCGGCTGCGATTGCGCCAGCGCCGGCAACGCCACGCAGGCGCCGAGGGCGGCGCTTCCACCAAGAAGGTGTCGTCTGGAAATCATGTCTTCCTCCCAGTCTCTTTTATTTATCGTTTGATCAGCAATTGCACGGGAGGAGTGACCCGTCAAGCCGCGGGAAGAAGGAGGTGATGTCAAATTATATAATCCGGATAGGACGACAGGCGCGCGCCTGCGCTTTCCACTGAGCGGTTCACCTGATAAATATAGGTATGGCAAACGACGACGCTGACATCATCATCCGCGCTGAGAGCGCCTCTCGCGGCCGCTCTGCGGAGCGTTCCCGCTCTCCTCTGGAAGGGGCGCGCCGAATGAGTCCGAGCCAACGCGAGGAGGTCATCGTCAAGGAGGCGGTGAGCTTCTTCGCCGAATTCGGCTTCGAAGGTCAGACACGGGAACTGGCGCGGCGCCTCAACATCACGCAGCCATTGCTCTACCGCTATTTCGAGACCAAGGACGCGCTTGTCGAGCGCGTCTACCAGGAAGTGTTCCTGCGGCGCTGGAACCCGTTCTGGGACGAACTGATCGCGGATCGCAACAAGCCGCTCAGAGAGCGGCTGGTCGAGTTCTATCAGGATTATGCTCGCGTCATCCTGACCTATGAGTGGGTCAGGCTGTTCATGTTCGCAGGTCTAAAGGGTCTTGATTTCAATACTCGCTATCTTGAACTCCTCCGCCGCCGGGTCTTTACGGCGTTGGTCGCAGAGTTGCGGCACGAGTTCGATCGGCCGTCGATCGAGAGTCGCCCGGTGACGGAGATGGAGATTGAAGCGGTCTGGAGCCTTCATGCGGCAATCTTTTATCTTGGAGTCAGGAAGTTCATCTACGACATGCCGGTCGGACCCCTGGAGCCGATCATCGAAATGAAGGTACGCTCGTTCATTGATGGCGCGCGCGTCGTTGTAGACTGACGCGATAGGAGAGACCCCTTCTCATTTGCAAAGGGCAGCATCTGTTTGCGCGAAAATCGGCTTAGCGGCAGCTATTTCGGCTGGAAGAAACGCATTTGCCGAGGAGTATTATCAGCGGGATTTAACTGAATTCCCTTGAGAGGAGCGCTCCCGCTAGCCGTATTGTGACGGGTGTTTCCGGCGCCAAGCACCAGGACTTTCGCCAGTTATCTGCCTGAAAACACGAGCGAAGTGGCGCGGACTGCTGAAGCCGCAAATCGGGGCGACATCCGCGCGCGGCAGCTTCCCCCTTGTCAGGAGGTTCTTCGCTTCTTCGACCCGGAGCCGCGTGAGGTAAAGCTGCGGTGTGACCCCCATGGTCCGCCGGAAAGCTTTAGAGAAATGGCTCGCACTAAGCCGGCACTCGTCGGCGATCTGCGCAATCTTCAGTTTGGAAGCAAGTCGAGCGGCCATAATTTCTGTTGCCCGCCGCCGCTGCCACGGAGCAAGCGCTCCTGATGGCCCCGTTTCTGCCGGCTGTAGCTTCTGATGTGATCTGCGAAGACAGTTATGTCGTTGGCTTTCCACTGCGCGCACCCTCCACAGCGCGAAATTCGCGCCGTGCCCTTATCGTCGTGGTCTTCACGATGCCTCGTCAGGCAGCCTTGGTCGCGGTGGCCTGACCGAGCACGGACAACAGCCGGCTCAGATCGGCCCAGAGCTCGCCGGGCTCTTCGAGGCCGATGCTGACGCGCAAGAGCGGGCCTTTCGCGGTCCAGGCCGTGGCGGTGCGGTCCTGCGCGATCGCCTGCGGCGCGACGAGACTGCGCGTGCCGCCCCAGGAGGCGCCGATCGCGAAGACACGCAAGGCGCTCAGCGCCGCGCTCATGGCGTCGTCGTCGACAGGCTTCAGCACGAGGCTGAACAGGCCGGACGAGCGGCCCATGTCACGCTTCCAGATCGCGTGGCCCGGGCACGACGGCAGCGCCGGATGCAGCACGCGTTCGACCGTGGGATGATCGACGAGCCGGCGGGCGAAATCCTCCGAGATCTTGCCCATATGGGCGACGCGCAGCCCCATGGTCTCGATGCCGCGCAAGGCGAGTTGGGCTTCATCCGGCGAGACGCCGACGCCGAAGCCGCGCAGGATCTCCTTCATCTTCTGGCGCAGTGCCATGTCCCTGACGGTGATGGAGCCGAGCAGCAGGTCGGAATGGCCACCGACATATTTGGTCAGCGCCTCGCAGGCGAAATCGGCGCCGTGCTCCAGCGGCTTGAAGATCAGCGGCGTCGCCCAGGTGTTGTCGCAGCCGACGAGCGCGCCCTTGGCCTTCGCCGCAGCGGCGATGGCCGGCACGTCCTGGACCTCCATCGTATTGGAGCCGGGCGACTCGACCCAGACCAGCTTGACGGTATCGTCGATGAGATCGGCGATTCCGGCCCCCATCTGCGGGTCGTAGACGCCATAGGCGATGCCGCGCGGCGCCAGATACTCGGCGCAGAAGCTGCGTACCGGCGGATAGACATGATCGGGGATCAGCACCTTGTCGCCGGGCATCAGCACCGACAGCATCACGATGGTGACCGCCGCCTGGCCTGAGGGGACGAGCACTGTGCGGATCCCGTCGTGCAGCTGGGTCAATTGCGCTTCCAGCGTGCGCGTCGTCGGGGTGCCGTGCAGCCCGTAAGTGTAGCCGTCGAAACCGCGATATTTGCGCGCCATGAAGCTCGCCCCGTCCGGATAGACGATGGTCGAGGCGCGGTGCGTGGGCACGGCGAGCGAGGCATAGCCCTCCTCATTGACGGCCGGGTGGTGAACACAGAGTGTCAGGTCGTGCATGGTCGGTTTCCCTCGTCGGGGTGATATTCAAAGCTTTGAAATCAGGGAGCAATCTGTCGTCTGGCATCGGATGATGCCGGGATGTTATGGATTCGGGCCGTCGTCCCGCAGGGCGCGCTTGGCGACCTCGCGCATCCAGTCGATTGCCACGGGCAGGATCGCGTCGTTGAAGTCGTAGCGGGCGTTGTGAAGCTCGCCCTCGGGGCCGGCCGGGCCGTTGCCGATCCAGATGTAGGCGCCGAGCTTGTCCTTGATCAGGAAGGAAAAGTCGTCGCCTGTGGTGCTGGGGCGCAGGTCGGTTCGCACCTTGGCGCCGATCGCCTCGCCGGCAGCCGCCGCGAGCTTTGCCTCTGCGGGGGTGTTGATGATGGGTCGTCCGGTCGAGAGGATCTCGACATCGGCGCGCATGCCATAGGCTTCGCATGTGCCGGCGATCAGGCTCTCCATCCGCTTGATGACGGCCTCGCGGACCTCCTGTCGATAGGTGCGTAGCGTACCGACCAGGGTGACGCTCTCCGGGATCTGATTGCTGACCACGCCGCCCTGGATCTGGCCGATCGAGAGCACGACGGCATCGCAAGGGTCGACATTGCGGGAGATGATGGTGTGGAGACCCATGATCAGATGGGCCGAGGCCAGGATCGGATCTCGCGTCTGGTGGGGGATCGCGGCATGGCCGGCAAGCCCGTGCAGAGTGACTTGCCAGCGACCGCCCGCCGCCATGACCGGCCCGTCGTGGACCGCCACGGTTCCGACTTCGAGACCAGGCCAATTATGGAAGGCAAAGATGCGCTCCATCGGGAAGCGCTCGAACAGCCCGTCGGCGATCATCGCCTTGGCGCCGGCCCCATTCTCCTCGGCCGGCTGGAAGATGAACTGGATGGTGCCTGTCCAGTCGGGATCGGCGGCGAGCATCGCGGCCGCGCCGAGCAGAGCGACCGAGTGGCCGTCATGGCCGCAGGCATGCATGACGCCGGCGGTCTGCGAGGCATAGGACACGTCATTGCGTTCTGCGATCGGCAGGGCGTCGATATCGCCACGCAGGCCGACCGAGCGGTTTGAGCCAGGCCGCGAGAGCGTCGCGACGATGCCGGCGCCGCCGATGCCAGCCTCGAAAGGAATGCCGAGTTCGCGCAACCGTTCCTGGAGGTAGGCCGAGGTCTTTGTCTCCTTCTCGGAGAGCTCGGGATGAGCGTGAAGATGGCGGCGCCATTCGGTTAGACGCGGGAGGAGCTTCGTATCCATGGTCAGTCCGTTCGTGGAATTCAGCGCTTTGCGGAGAGCAGCAGATGCTCTTCCAGCCGCCTGACGAGCCAGGCGAGCACAAGGGCGATGGCGAGGAAGATCACGCCGACAACAACCATCGGCTCGGTGTAGCGGAAGGTGTCGGACGAGATGTCGAGCGCCGCGCCGAAGGCTTCGTAGACGGCGATGGCGGCGAGATAGGGCGTCGATTTGAAGATGCCGATGAAGTAGTTGCCCATCGGCGCGGCGATATTGCGTAGCATCTGTGGCGCGATCACCAGAACGACGGTCTGCAAGCGCTTCAGGCCGAGCGCGCGCGCGGCTTCGAACTGGCCGGGCTTCACGCCGTCGATGCCAGCCTTGAAGACTTCGGCCAGATAGCCGCTGTAGTAGAGGCTGATCGCGATGACACCGATCGCGATGGCTGGTAGCTTGATGCCGTAGGACGGCAGCACGAAGTAGAAGAAATAGAGCTGGACCAGGAGCGGCGTCGAGCGGATGAAATCGATCAGGAAGCGCATCGCATAGCGCATCAACCGGTTGCTGCGCCGCGCGATCTCCAGCGTGAAGCCGAGTAGCGAGGCGCCGACGCAACTCAGCAGCGCGACCAGGATCGAGGTCCAGAGGGCGCCGACGATCTTCGGCACGATGGAAAGGGCGAAGCCCGCATCAAACAGCATGGTCGAGCTTCCGTCCCGCGCCGACCTTGCGCTCGACCCAGCGGCCGACGATCGTCGCGGGGTAGCAGAGGATGAAATAGGCGACGAGCAGCGCGAAATAGACCTTCGGCGGATCGTAGACGAGCTGGGAGATTTCCTTGGCCCGGAAGGTCATGTCCGTCAGCGTCACCAGCGAGACCAGCGCCGTGCCCTTCACGAGCTGGATGAACTGATTGATGAAGGTCGGGACCATCGCGAGCAGCGCCTGCGGCAATTCGATCAGCATCAGGATCTGCCAGCCGCGCAATCCGAGCGACCGCCCGGCCTCGCTCTGGCCCTTGTCAAGCGATTGCAAGGCGCCGCGCACCGCCTGGCTGCCATAGGCGCCGATATGCAGGCCGARCACCATCGAGCCGACGGTGATGCCGGACAGTCGCAGGCCGAAGGACGGCAGGGTGTAATAGAAGCCGTAAAGCAGGATAACGACGGACGTGCTCCGCCAGAACTCGATCAGCGTGGTGATCGCGCCATAGGCGAGGCCACGCCAGCAATGCTGGGCGATACCGGCGGCGAAGGCGAAGGGCACGGCATAGAGCATGCCGAGCGCCGTCACCGCCAGCGTGACGTTCAGCCCCTGGAAAATGCCTGAGAGGACGTCGAGAAAGCTCATGATGTTCGCCGCGCCGCTCAGCCGTTGCCGGCGCAGATCTGCGCAGTGGTGATGGCACCAGCATCCTCATCGGTCGTGAAGTTGTACTTCTCCATGATCGGCTTGAGGCCGCCGCTGGCCCGCAGCTTGGCTAGCTCGGCATTGTAGGCGTCGCGCAGCTTGGCACTGCTCTTGGGGAAGACCGTGCCAGTGTAGAGCTTGGCTGGCTGGCCGTTCGCCTTGATCAGCCCCTTGAACGGCACGGCGCGCTCGATGCCTTCGACCTTCTGCTCGTCGATGACGCCAATGGCGCTGGGCACCGAGAGAGTCGTGACATCGGCCCGGTCGGCCAGGATGGCGCTGACGGCGGCCTCGTTGTTGGGGAAGAGCGCGATCTGCGATTCCGGCACGCCCGCAGCGATGGCGTTCTTGGTGTTCTCCGAGCCGCGGCCGCCGGCGAGGCGCACCTTCGGATTTTTCGCGATGTCCTCGTAGGAATGCAGGTTCAGCGGATTGCCGGTCTTGACGAGCAGGCTGTCGCCGACGGCCACGTCCGGCTCGCTGAACAGCACCTGCTCGCAGCGCGGCGGCGTGATCGCGACGCCGGACGCGATGATGTCGAAGCGTCCCGCCAGCAGGCCAGGGATCATCGCGCCGAAATCGGAGACGACGAACTCGAAATCCTTGACGCCAAGCGGCGCGAAGACGGCGCGGATTACATCGGGATGAATGCCGACGACCTTGTTGTCCTTGTCGCGATAGGCCCAAGGCGTACGATTATGGATCCCGACGACAAGCTTCTTGCCGGCCCATTCGGATTGAGCCTGCGCTTGTGACGACCCCGGGCCGCTGAAGGCCGCGAGCACCGCGACGGCGCCGGCGAGGAGGAGGGGAAGGCGGCGACGCGAGATGGCAGTCATAACGATCTCCGATCCGGAAAGGTTGGATCTGCTCAGTGCAGGATCTGGCTCAGGAAGAGCTTGGTGCGCTCGTGCTGCGGGTTCTTGAAGAACTCGTTGGGGGTGTTCATCTCGACGATCTGTCCGGCGTCCATGAAGATGACGCGGTCGGCGACCTGGCGGGCGAAGCCCATCTCGTGGGTGACGCAGAGCATGGTCATGCCCTCCTCCGCCAGCGAGACCATGGTGTCGAG
>NZ_JBFTOA010000033.1:0-39480 GCF_056397745.1 Allobosea sp. 05L423
GAGGAGGTCGAGAAGGTCGTCGCGCATCTCAAGACGCAAGGCCGGCCGCAATATCTCGACGCCGTCACCTCCGAGGAGGAGGAAGGCGCAGAGGACGAGGACGGCGCCGTGTTCGACAAGACCGGCATGGGTTCGGTCGACAGCGACGACCCCTACGAGCAGGCGGTCGCCGTCGTGCTGCGCGACAAGAAGGCCTCGACCTCCTACATCCAGCGCCGCCTCCAGATCGGCTACAACCGCGCCGCCTCCATCATGGAGCGCATGGAGAACGAGGGCATCGTCGGTCCCGCAAACCACGCCGGAAAGCGCGAGATCCTGGTTGAAACCCAGAATCAGCACGACGAATAGGGCCAATGGCCGCCGGCATCTTGCGATTGCCCGGAACGGTCCTCAAATTGCCATCAGGACAGTGCAACCTCAGCGGCATCGACGGGTTGACTTCCCTGCAGGCGGCGAAGGCGGCCGATCGATTCCGCAGCGCCTGCCGAGTTCAGAAGCGCCGAGATGTCACAGGGAGTGAGGCAGACTTGCTCATGAAATGGAACCCGGCATTGCGGGCTTCAGCGGTAGCGATGATCGCGCTCGGTTGCAGTGCCGTGGCCGGGCCGCTCATGGCCCAGCCGATGCAGCTGCAGCCGCCGGCGACCGCACCCAAGCCTGCAGTCGCCAAGCCGCGCCCGATTCCGCTGCCGCCCATCCGTCCCGCAGGCCTCGGCCTGGCACGTACCGCAGCGGCGGAAGCGCCGGCGGCCGAACCCGCTGCCGCTCCGACAGCAACAGCGGCAGCGCAGTCTCCACGCCCCGCCGCCTCCGCGAAGGCCCGCACCGGCGCACCGGCGACGCAGGAGGAGGCGATCGAGCGGCTTAACGCCTATCTCAACAGCTTCAGCTCGCTGCAGGGCAATTTCATCCAGTTCGCCGCCAATGGCCGGCGTCTTGAAGGGCGCATCTATATCCAGCGTCCGGGCAAGATGCGCTTCGAATACGAGCCGCCCGTCACCACCGAGGTCATAGCCGACGGCACCTCGGTCGCCGTGCGCGACAGGCGCCTGGCGACGCAGGACATCTACTCGATCGGGCAGACGCCGCTGAAGTTCCTCGTGCGCGAGCGCATGGACCTGGCGCGCGAAGGCACCCTCACCGGCGCCAGCATCGACGGCGATATCCTCTCCGTGCGAATTGAGGACCGCTCGACTTTGGGCGGAACCTCGAAGATCACGCTGAAGTACGATCTCGTCGCCAATGAGCTGCGGCAATGGATCGTGATCGATCCCCAAGGCTACGAGACCTCGGTCGCGCTCTACAATCTCGACACCCAGCGCCGCCCCGATCCGAAGAAGTTCGTGATCGACTACCAGCGCACGCTCTGAATCGCATCTTTCGGGCATCGGGCGAGGCTCATCCCGAGAAGCCGTTCCGCAGGAATGGCATCTCGAAGGATATTCGATGCGGCTGCGAGACATCCGGACCATCCTTTCGAGACGCAAGCTGCGCTTGCTCCCCAGGATGAGGGCTCGCCGGACGGGGCCGCCTCCGGGATTTGTCGGCGCCATGTCGGGGCTTGCCTTTTGCGCCCCGACGACCCAGTTTCCGGCCTCCTTCCCGCCGGAATTCTCGCGTGCAACTCACCGTCACCAGTTGGAACATCAACTCCGTCCGCTTGCGCATCGGCATGGTCGGCGAGTTCCTGAACACCTACGCTCCCGACGTTCTCTGCCTGCAGGAGACCAAGACGCCGGACGAGCAGTTCCCGGCCAAGGCCTTCCATCAGCTCGGCTATGTCCATCAGGCCTTCATCGGCCAGAAGGGCTATAACGGCGTCGCCATCGTCTCGAAGCTGCCCTTCAGCGAAAAGGAGGCGATGTCGATGTGCGGCCGAAACGACGCCCGGCACATGACCGTGACGCTCGACAAGGCGGCCGGTGCTGCCGCCGGCATCGCCATCCATAACTTCTACATCCCGGCAGGCGGCGACATCCCCGACCCCGCGAAGAACGAGAAATTCGCCCACAAGCTCGCCTTCCTTGACGAGTTGGGCGCCTGGGGCGTGGCAAAGAAGCCGACCGACCGGCCCGCAATCCTGCTCGGCGATCTCAACATCGCGCCCTACGAGCACGACGTCTGGAGCCACAAACAACTGCTCGACGTCGTCAGCCATACCCCGATCGAGACGACGACGCTGGAGCGGCTGCGCAGCGAGATCGGCTGGACCGACGCGGCCCGCACGCTGCGACCCGAGCCCGAAAAGCTCTATTCCTGGTGGAGCTACCGCGCGCAGGACTGGAAAGCATCGAACAGGGGCCGCCGGCTCGACCATATCTGGCTCTCGGACGCCCTGAAGCCGACGCTGCGCGACCTCACCTTCCTGCGCGAAGCCCGCGGCTGGGAGCGTCCCTCCGACCATGTGCCGGTGACGGTCACGCTCGACCTCTGACAAGCTCTTCGGTCCTCACCGCTTGAGCGGGCGGCGTCCCGGCCATGTCGGGCGGTCTTAACGGACCGCCCGGGCATCGTGATATAGCCGCGGCAGTTTTCATCGCCGTGGCCCAAGCCGTTGCAGCCCTCCACCTCCCTTTCCCTGCGCGACGCGCTGCTCACCCTCGCGGTGATGGTGGTTTGGGGCACCAATTTCGTCGTCATCCGCATCGGCGTCGACCATTTCCCGCCTCTGCTCTTCGCTTGCCTGCGCTTCGCGTTCGCACTCCTGCCAGCGGTTTTCTTTCTCAGGCGGCCGGCTGCGCCCTGGAGCAAGCTCGCCGCCTACGGCATCCTGATCGGTGCCGGCCAGTTCGGCCTGCTGTTCATCGCCATCAAGGGTTCCATTGCGCCCGGCCTCGCCTCGCTGGTGGTGCAGGCGCAGTCCTTCTTCACGATCCTGCTCGCCGCGGCGATCACGCGTGAGCGCATCCAGCCCTTCCAGATCGTCGGCCTGCTCCTCGCCGCGACCGGCATCGCCGTGATCCTCTGGCACACTGACGGCACGACGACGCCACTCGGGGTCATTCTCGTGCTCGGGGCTGCGCTGTGCTGGGCTGCCGGCAACAGCGTCGCGCGCAGCACGCCAAAGGTCGACATGCTGGCCTATGTCGTCTGGACCAGCCTCTTCGCCGTCCCGCCCCTCTTCATCCTCTCCTTGCTGATTGAAGGTTGGCCGGCGATGCGCGACGGGCTGACGGGAGCTCCACTCGCTGCCTGGGCCGCCGCGCTCTGGCAGGCGGTCGGCAACGTCATGTTCGGCTATGCGGTCTGGGGCTGGCTGCTCTCGCGCTATGCCGCGGCCACCGTCGCACCAACATCCCTGCTGGTCCCGGTCTTCGGAATGGGAGCAGCGGCCATCTGGCTCGGCGAACCCTTGCCGGGCTGGAAGTTCGCAGCAGCCGGCCTCGTGCTGTCCGGCCTGTGCATCAATATCCTCTGGCCACGGTTCGCAGCGATCCGTGCCGCCAGGCATCCGCCGTCGTCCTGACGACGGTACCAGCCGCCTACTTGCGATCGATCGCCGCGAGCGCTTCCTGCACGGCGGCGAGTTCGCCGACGAAGCCGCGCAGCCTGTCGCTGATCGCCGAGGAGATGGCTTCCGCCGAATCCGGCGATTCGCCGAGCACGCGCCGCATCACGCTGCGCGGCAGCCGCATGACCTGCGTCGGCTCACGCGCGATCGCCGTGACCTGCCGCGGCAGCGAGGTGAAAAGTGCGAGTTCGCCGATCATGGCGCCGGGGCCGACGATCTCCTGCGCGGGCTGGCCATCATCCCGCGTCGTGACGGCGATCGCGCCCGATACCACCAGAACGGCCCCGTCCGAAGGCTCGCCGGCGCGGAACAGCACGTCGCCCGCCCGCAGGATGCGGCTTTCGGCCGCAAAGGCGAGCAATCGCAGCGCATCGCGCTCCATCAGGCTCAGCAGCGGCTGCCGAGCCAGCAGGGCCATATCGTCGTCGAGCGCCATCCGTCAGGGATTCAGCCGGTAGCCGCCGGCATCGGTGACCAGCAACCGGGCATTGCCAGGATCAGGCTCGATCTTCTGGCGCAGCCGGTAGATATGCGTCTCGAGCGTATGCGTGGTGACCTGGCTGTTATAGCCCCAGACTTCCTGCAGCAGCACCTCGCGCGCGATCGGCTTGCGGCCGGCGCGGTAGAGGAAGCGCAGGATCGCGGTCTCCTTCTCGGTCAGCTTGGTCTTCGAGCCCTTTTCGCTCACGAGCAGCTTCGATCCGGGGTGAAAGGTGTAGGGCCCGACCTGAAAAATGGCATCCTCGCTCGCCTCGTACTGCCGCAGATGCGCGCGGATCCGGGCCAACAGCACGGCGAACTTGAACGGCTTCACCACATAGTCATTGGCGCCGGCCTCGAGCCCCAGCACCGTGTCGGCATCCGAGCCTTGCCCGGTCAGCATCACCACGGGGCTCTTGAAGCCATTCTTGCGCATCACCTTGACCGCCTCGCGTCCGTCCATGTCGGGTAGGCCGACATCCATGACGACGAGATCGACGCGGTCGCCCTGCACCGCCTTCACGGCGGCCGCGGCGGTGCCGGCCGTAGACAACCTGAACTCCTCGTAGAGCGCCAGCTGCTCAGCCAGCGCATCGCGGAGGGTCTGGTCGTCATCGACCAGGAGAATATGATGGACGACGGACATGGGGCGGTTCGCTCGGACGCAATCGTTACGGCAACATGAGCCCGCTGAGTCGTCATCGCAAGTCAGGCAGCCAGGAATCCCCTTGAGAAACCGCCCATCCAGCCCAGCCGGCCCGCGCAAACTGTCCTCACTGCGGGTCTTCGCTTCCGTTCATGACCGCCGAAAAGGATTCATCGTCGCCGGTTCGGCGGTGTTTCCCTGTGCGCTCGGCCGTTCCGGCATCCGAACCGACAAGCGGGAGGGCGACGGCGGCACGCCGCGCACCAGCTTGCCGCTTCGCAGTGTGTTCTACCGCGCTGACCGTCTGGCTCGCCCGCACACGCTGCTTCCCCTGAAGCGGATCGGGCCGCGTGACGCCTGGTGCGACGATCTGAAGGACCGTCGCTACAACCGCCTGATCGACCGCCCGCCCGGCGAGGCCGAGGAGCGCCTGCAGCGCGAGGACCATCTCTACGACGTCATCGTCGAACTCGGCTGGAACGATCGGCCGGTGATTCGCGGGCGCGGCAGCGCGATCTTCTGGCATCTGGCCCGCCCCGGCTTCACGCCCACCGCTGGCTGCGTCGCGGTCGAGGGCCACGTCTTCGCCAAGGTGCTGCCGCGGCTGGCCCGCCATTGCCGGATTCTGGTCAGATAAGTCCGTTTGCGCTAGAAGCGGTCCCGAGCACCGTCTCGATCATCCTCTTCGGAGCCGACCAGCGCATTCAGGCACCGTCCTGCATCGCCGGGGCGCTCCCAGCCTGAGAACCTGCGATGACTGATTCGGTCTCCACCGGCCTCCGCTTCGGGCGGATCGCCGCCATGCTGCCCGTGGCCGACATGGCCCGGGCCTGCGATTTCTACATCGGTGCCCTCGGCTTCCGGAAAACTTTCGAGAACGGCAACCCAGTCGGCTTCATGATCCTGAAGCGAGACGCGGCCGAGCTGCACCTGACGCTCCAGCCCGGCCACAAGCCGGCGCCGTTCAATGTCGCGCATATGATGGTCGAGGATATCGACGCCGTGCATGCCATGGTCCGCGAGCGCGGCCTGCGCATCGTCAAGGGCCTGCGCGACAAGGACTATGGCCTGCGCGCCTTCGTCTTCGAGGACCCGGACGGCAACCGCATCGATGTCGGAGAGCCCTTGAAATAGGCCGTCATTCCCGGGCGGAGCGAAGCGAAGACCCGGGAATCTCCCACCAAAGGAAGCTCCTGAGCCTCCTGTCGAAGAGATGCCCGGGTCAAGCCCGGGCATGACGCCGCAACTACCCACGCGCGCCAAAAATCGCGCTGCCGACGCGCACATAGGTCGCGCCAAGCTGGATCGCCGCCTCGTAATCGGCGCTCATGCCCATCGACAGGCCCTTGAGCCCGTTGCCGGCGGCGATCTTGGCCAGCAGCCCGAAATGCGGGGAGGGCGGCTCTTCCGCCGGCGGAATGCACATCAGCCCTTCGATCGCGAGACCGTGAACATCGCGGCAGCGGACGATGAAGGCGTCGGTATCGGCGGGGAGGACCCCACCCTTCTGCGCTTCCTCACCGGTATTGACCTGCACGAACAGCCGCGGAGCCCGCCCCGCCCGTGCGATCTCGCGCGCCAGCTCCTTCGCCAGGCTTTCGCGATCCAGCGACTGGATGACGTCGAACAGCTCGACCGCCTCGCGGGCCTTGTTCGACTGCAGCGGCCCGATCATGTGCAGCTCGGCATCGGGAAAGCGCTCCTTCAGCGCGGGCCACTTCGCCTTGGCCTCCTGGACATAGTTCTCGCCGAAGATGCGCTGCCCCGCCTCCAGGACCTCTACGATCTGCTCGGCCGGCTTGGTCTTGGAGACGGCGACCAGCGAGACCGACCCCGGCTTGCGCCCGAAATCGCGTTCGGCGCGGCCGATCGCCGCCCTGATTTCAGCCAAACGCGTAACCGTATCGCTCATCTGCCAGCCTCTCATGCCCTGCGCGCCGTTGACCGCGTGCGCGCAATGGTGTCCTAGAGCAGGTTGCAAGATTCCGACATCCGGTTTTTGCATTCAGCCCCTGCGCCGGCCTGCCTCCGGGAGCCGGCAAACCGCCAAGAATTGCCCGCTGACATGGCCGTCGAACGCTACAATCCGAAAGAGTCCGAGCCGAAATGGCGCACCGTCTGGGAAGAGCGCAAGCTTTTCGAGACGAGGAACGACGACACGCGGCCGAGCTACTACGTCCTCGAGATGTTCCCCTATCCGTCGGGACGCATCCATATGGGCCACGTCCGCAACTACGCGATGGGCGACGTGGTCGCGCGCTACAAGCGTGCCAAGGGTTTCTCGGTGCTGCATCCGATGGGCTGGGACGCTTTCGGCCTGCCGGCCGAGAACGCCGCCAAGCAGAAGAAGGTCCATCCGCGCGAATGGACCTATGAGAACATCGCGACGATGCGCAAGCAGCTGAAGTCGATGGGCCTGTCCCTCGACTGGAGCCGCGAGCTCGCGACCTGCGATCCCAGCTACTATCGCCACCAGCAGAAGATGTTCCTGGACTTCCTGAAGGCCGGGCTCGTCGACCGCAAGACCGCCAAGGTCAACTGGGACCCGGTCGACGAGACGGTGCTGGCCAATGAGCAGGTCATCGACGGGCGCGGCTGGCGCTCCGGTGCGCTGGTCGAAATCCGCGAGCTGACCCAGTGGTTCTTCAAGATCACCGAGTATGGCCAGGAACTGAACGACGCGCTCGACGGTCTGACTCGCTGGCCCGACAAGGTACGGCTGATGCAGAAGAACTGGATCGGCCGCTCCGAAGGTCTGCTGGTTCGTTTCGCTCTCGAATCGAATGCGGTCAATCAGGACGAAATCGAGGTCTACACGACCCGCCCGGATACGCTGTTCGGCGCGAAATTCGTTGCCGTCGCGCCCGACCACCCGATCGCCAAGGCCATCGCGGCGAACAATCCGAAGCTGCAGGCCTTCATCGAGGAGTGCAAACGGACCGGCACGGCGCAGGAGGCCATCGACAAGGCCGAGAAACTCGGCTTCGACACCGGCCTGCGCGCCGTTCATCCGCTCGATCCGAGCTGGACGCTGCCGGTCTATGTCGCGAACTTCGTCCTGATGGAATACGGCACCGGCGCGATCTTTGGCTGCCCTGCGCACGACCAGCGCGACCTCGACTTCGTCAACAAGTATGGCCTGGGTAATACCCCGGTCGTCGCGCCCGAAGGCACCGACCCGGCTGGTTTTGTCATCACAGACACCGCCTATGACGGCGACGGCCGGATGATCAATTCCCGCTTCCTCGACGGTATGACCATCGCGGAAGCCAAGGAGGAGGTCGCCCGCCGGCTCGAGAGCGAGACCCGCGGCAATCGCCCCGTCGGGCAGCGCAAGGTCAATTTCCGCCTGCGCGACTGGGGTATTTCGCGCCAGCGCTACTGGGGCTGCCCAATACCGGTCATCCATTGTTCCGACTGCGGAACGGTTGCGGTTCCCGATGCTGATCTCCCGGTAAAACTGCCGGACGACGTCTCCTTCGAGAAGCCGGGCAATCCGCTCGACCATCATCCGACCTGGAAGCACGTCGCCTGCCCGCAATGCGGCAAGCCTGCGCGGCGCGAGACGGATACGATGGACACCTTCGTCGATTCGTCCTGGTATTTCGCCCGCTTCACCGATCCGTGGCGCACCGAGAGCCCGACAGACCGCAAGGCCGTCGATCGCTTCCTGCCCGTCGACCAGTATATCGGCGGCGTCGAGCACGCGATCCTGCACCTGCTCTATTCGCGCTTCTTCACCCGCGCGATGAAGAGGACCGGCCATGCCGGCCTCGATGAGCCCTTCGCCGGCCTCTTCACCCAGGGCATGGTCGTGCACGAGACCTACCGGGCAGCGAATGGCGACTGGGTCGAGCCGGGCAATGTCCGTATCGAAGTCGCCGGCACCGACCGCCGCGGCTTCGACGTCGAGACCGGCGCTCCGATCGAGATCGGCGCGATCGAGAAGATGTCGAAGTCCAAGAAGAACGTCGTGGACCCCGACGATATCATCGCTTCCTACGGCGCCGACACCGCCCGCTGGTTCATGCTCTCGGATTCGCCGCCGGATCGCGACGTGATCTGGACCGACGAGGGCGTGCAAGGCGCCGCCCGCTTCGTCCAGCGCCTCTGGCGCATGGTCGCGGAGATCGCCGAACGCACCGGCGGCAAGGCCGAGAAGCCTGCCCAGATCGGTGATGCCGCGCTGACGCTGCGCAAGGCGAGCCATCGCGCGCTCGACGCGGTCGGCGCCGATATCGAGCGTCTCGCCTTCAACCGCTGCGTCGCGCATATCTACACGCTGACCAATGCCATCGGTAAGGCGCTCGACGCAGCGGCCGAGAAGCCCGAGCTCGAGGCCGACATCGGCTTCGCGCTCCTCGAGGCCGCCACGATCGTCACCCAGCTCGTGGCGCCGATGATGCCGCATCTGGCCGAGGAATGCTGGCAGGCTCTGCGCCAGCCAGGTCTCGTCGGCGAAGCCTCCTGGCCGGAGGTTGAGCCCGCACTGCTGAAGGACGACAGCATCACGCTCCCGGTCCAGCTCAACGGCAAGAAGCGGGCGGAGGTGACGGTTCCGGCCGATGCCGATACGGTGGCGGTGGAAGCCGCCGCCCGCGCCAGCGAAGCGGTTCAGCGGGCTCTCGAAGGGCGCGCCATCCGCAAGATCATCGTGGTTCCCGGGAGAATCGTGAATGTCGTCGTCTGAAGCCGTTCTCCCCCGCCGTGCATTGCTGGCGGCCGCGTTCGTGGCCGCCGCACTCGCAGGCGGCTGCTTCCAGCCGCTCTATTCCGAGAACACGAAGAGCACGGTCGGTGGCAACGTCAAGACGGCGCTTCGCACCATCGAGATTCCCGAGATCAAGGGCCTGATCGGCCATTACTTCCGTAACGAGCTCGTCTTCGAGTTCGACGGCGGCGGCGAGCCCGATGCGCAGAGGAAGCTGAGGCTCGAGGCCAATATCGCGGAGTCCGTCGAGGTCGTCACAGTGGATTACATCAATGGCCGCGCCGATTCGGCGGTGCTCGTCGCCACTGCAACCTGGAAAGTGACGCGTATCGGGACAGGTGAGGTCGTCTCCTCCGGCACCAATTCCGTCCGCGCTCCCTATGAACGTTCCGGACAGCGTTTCGCCACGGTGCGTGCGGCACGAGACGCGCAGATCCGCGCTGCGAAGAACCTCGCCACGATCATCCGGGGACAGATCGCCGCCGATCTCACCTCCTGACCGATCATGGTCGCGATCAAGGCGCATGAAGCCGACCGAACACTGGCGCGCCTCGACCCAGCCTGGCGCCTTGTCCTCGTCTACGGGCCCGACGCCGGGCTCGTCTCCGAGCGGGCAGGCACATTGGCCCGAGCGAGTGTCGATGATCCCAGCGATGCCTTTCAGCTCATTCGCATGGATGGCGACGCCGTTGCCGCCGACCCGTTGAAGCTCGCTGACGAAGCCAACACCATCGGCCTTTTCGGCGGCCGCCGCGCAATCCGCGTCTCTCCGACATCCAAACCCCTGCTGGCCGCAGTCGAGCCGCTGCTGGCGGTGCCCTCGCAGGATGCCCTCGTCATCGTCGAGGCTGGCGACCTGCAGCGCACAAACCCGCTGCGCACCGCCTGCGAGAGGGCGAAGACCGCTCTCGCCGTGCCCTGCTATGGCGACGCAGCCCGCGATCTCGGCTCGATCATCGACGAAATGGTGCGCGCGGCAGGCAAGTCCATCGACCGGACCAGCCGCGAGCATCTCGCCGGCCTTCTCGGCGGCGACCGCCAGACATCTCGCCGCGAGATCGAGAAGCTGCTGCTTTATGTCGGAACCGACCCTGCCGTGCGGGAGGAGCATATTGACGCCATCGTCGGCGACACCGCCCAGCGCGAGCAGGCCATGCTCGTTGATGCGGTCTTCGCCGGAAAGCTGCCGGTGCTCGATCTCGCTCAGGCCAAACTCAGCAGCGAGGGATTGGACCCAGGTGTGATGCTCGGCACGGTGCTCCGCCAGGCGCTGGCCTTGCTCAAGGCGCGCCAGGCTGTCGATGCCGGGAAGGGGGTCAGAGACGTCGTCGGGACGATGCGCCTGCCCTACCCGCGCATTGCGACGACTGAGGCTGCGCTGAATGCCTGGTCCAGCGCCAAGCTGAGCGAAGCTGTCGGCCTGCTCGGCAATGCGATCCTGACCACGCGCCAGAATGCCGATATGGGCCGCGCCGTCGCGACCCGCACCTTGTGGACGCTGGCCCGGCTCGCCCGCAGCGGCCGGACCGATTGATCAGACCTTGAGCCGATGGCAGAGCGCGTCGAGTTGTTCGAGCGTCTTGTAGCCGATCCGGACCTCGCCCGACCCGTTGGCGCGATGAGCGATCGAGACTGAGAGACCCAGCGCCTCCTCCAGCGCCTTCTCCAGTGCCCGGGTATCCGGATCCTTCTCGGCCTTCGGCTTCGCTGTAACGGCGCTTTTGGTCTCGCCGCGCGCTTCTTCCTGCACGACGCGCTCGATGTCGCGAACGCTCATGCCCTCGTCGATGATCTTGCGCGCCATCAGTTCCGGATCCGAAACGGAAAGCAGAGCGCGAGCGTGACCGGCCGAAACCGCGCCTTCGCTGACCATCTTCCGGACAGATTCCGGCAATTTAGACAGGCGCAGCGTATTGGCGACATGGCTGCGGCTCTTGCCGATGACGCGCGCCAGATCGTTCTGCGTATAGCTGAACTCGGCGATCAACCGCTCATAGCCCGCGGCTTCCTCGATCGCGTTGAGGTCGGTACGCTGAACGTTCTCGACGATCGCGATCTCGAGTGCTTCACGATCATCCGCCTCGACCAGAATTACCGGAACATCGTGCAGTTCGGCGCGCTGCGCCGCACGCCAACGCCGCTCTCCGGCGATGATCTCATAGGCATCGACCATGCCGGCGATCGAACGCACGATGATCGGCTGCAAAATGCCGCGCTCGCGGATCGAGGCGGTCAGTTCGTCGAGATCCTCCTCCACGAAGTTGCGGCGCGGATTGCGCGCGCTCGGACGCAGGAACTCGACCGGGACTTTGCGCTGACCGCGCGCCCGCTCGATTGCGCCGATTTCCTCCCCGACGTCGCCGATCAGCGCCGCCAGACCACGGCCCAGGCGTGAGCGCCCCTGTTCTTCGGCCATCGCCATCCTCGTTACCTCACCATCTCGTTTCTTCAGGCAGCCGCGCGCAGAGCGCGCTCCCGCTTGATCACCTCCGACGCCAATCGCAGATAGGCCTGCGAACCTGAGCAGCGCAGATCATAGAGCAGCGCCGGCTTGCCATAGGACGGCGCCTCGGAAATCCGCACGTTTCGTGGGATCACAGTCTCATAAACCTTGTCACCAAGGAAACTTTTCACATCGGCCATGACCTGACCGGACAGATTGTTGCGTGGGTCGAACATGGTCAGCACCACGCCCTGGATCATCAGTCGCGGATTGAGCCCGGCACGAACTTGCTCCACCGTCTTGAGCAGCTGGCTGAGACCTTCAAGCGCGAAGAACTCGCATTGCAGCGGCACCAATACCGCATCGGCTGCCGTCATCGCGTTGATGGTGATCAGGCTGAGCGACGGCGGGCAATCGATCAGGACATAGGTCAGGTCCTGGCAGCGCTGGTCGTCTACCAATTCGTCGATCGCATTCTTAAGACGATGTGCCCGGTCCTTGGCTGACGCGATCTCCAGCTCCACGCCAAGCAAATCGAGCGTCGAAGGCGCTAACGACAGGCCGGGGACGGCAGTCGGCTGCAGCGCCTGACCCAATCCGACATCGCCGCAGAGCACATCGTAGGTCGAGGATTTCCGGCTGCGGCGATCGATACCGAGCCCGGTCGAAGCGTTGCCCTGAGGATCAAGGTCGACGATCAGGACCTTCTCACCGATTGCGGCAAGCGCAGTGCCGAGGTTGATTGCCGTGGTCGTCTTGCCGACGCCACCCTTCTGATTCGCAAGCGCGATGACGCGCGGGCGGCGCGTCGCAGCTCCAGATGTGACCTTGGTCATAGATCGGCTCGTCTCTCGGCCGAGCGAACCATCAGAATTCGCGCGGCGGCATCAGTCACGGAGGAAACCGTTGTCGCCTGAATCTTCCAATATCTGGCCGAGTCGGTCAATTCCGTATCTAGATGTTGTCCCTTGGGAAAGAGTCCCAAAGTGCCCGTTCTCAACAGCTCTTCGCACCACTCGAGGAGCTGCGTCAGCGGCGCGAGCGCGCGGGCCGTCACGACATCGACCTTACCGGTAAAATCTCCGATCACGTCCTCGATCCGGGCGGCATGGACCTTGACCGGCGCGCCGGTGACCCGTGCCACATGGCGGAGAAACGCGCATTTGCGGGCATTGCTCTCGACGAGATCGATCTGACCCCGGCGACGTTCCGCCAGGCAGATTCCGATCACCAGCCCCGGAAACCCCCCGCCGGAACCCAGATCGAGCCAGCGTTCGCGTTCGGGCGCGAGGCTGAAGATCTGTAGCGAGTCCGCGATATGGCGTGTCCAGACATCCGCCAGCGTCGTTGAGGAGACCAGATTCTTGGCCGCCTGCCAGCGTTCGAGCTCCGCCACGAGCAGCGCCAGGCGCTCCTCTGTTTCACGTGAAACAGGCGTCAAGCGCAAAGCGCGCTGCCTGTCGCTCTTTTCAACAGTCACGTCGATCCTGTGGATAACAACGCCGGAGCCCGGCCTTTCCGCGCATGTGCCGCCAGCAAGGCGAGAGCCGCCGGCGTCATGCCTTCAATCTTGCCAGCCTGCGCCAAATCCGAAGGGCGCTGCGCGGCGAGCTTCGCCTTGAGTTCGTTAGACAGACCCGAAATCGTGTCGAGATCGAGATCGGCGGGGACCTTCAAAGACTGGTCGCGTCGATAAGCCTGTATCTCCGCAGCCTGCCGATCGAGATACACGGCATAGACGGCATCCGCTGTGACGCGAGCCGCCACAGACGCCGAATAGCCCTGCAGCTCCGGCCAGATCGCGGCAAGCCGCTCGAAACCGATATCCGGATAGGACAGGATTTGGTAAGCGCTGCGTCGCAGCCCGTCCTGATTGAGCTGCAGGCCCACGCCCTCTGCCTGCCGAGGCGTCAGCCACAGGTTCTGCAAGCTCTGGCGCAGCGCGACGATTTCGCTGTGGCGCGCCTCGAAGGCGGTCTGCCTCGCCGAGCTGACCACTCCGAGCTTAGCTCCGAAGCCCGTCAGCCGCTCATCGGCGTTGTCCACACGCAGCGACAGGCGAAATTCCGCCCGCGACGTGAACATTCGGTACGGCTCCGTAACGCCCCGCGTGACGAGGTCGTCGACGAGCACGCCGATATAGGATTGTGTTCGATCGAAAACCACGGGCTCAGCGCCACCGGCCAGCCTAGCTGCATTGAGCCCTGCGAGCAGGCCCTGGGCGCCCGCCTCCTCGTAACCCGTCGTGCCATTGATCTGGCCGGCCAGGAACAGACCGGCGATGGCGCGCGTCTCCAGCGTGTTCTTCAATGCCCGCGGATCGACGAAATCATACTCGATCGCATATCCCGGCCGCAGCATAACCGCGCGCTCGAGACCGGGGATGGTCTTCAACAGGCCCAGCTGTACGTCTTCCGGCAGCGAGGTCGAGATGCCGTTCGGATAGACCGTATCGTCATCCAGACCTTCGGGTTCGAGAAAGATCTGGTGTCCATCGCGATCGCCAAACCTGCCGACCTTGTCCTCGATCGACGGACAATAGCGCGGGCCGCGCCCTTCGATCTGGCCAGAGAACATCGGCGCGCGGTGCAGATTGGCGCGGATCAGCTCATGGCTCGCCAGCGTGGTGCGCGTGATGCCGCAGGAAATCTGCGGATTGGTGATGGCCGTGGTCAGGGCCGAGAACGGCTCCGGCGGCGTGTCGCCCGGCTGCATCTCCAGGGCAGCCCAATCGATGGTCCGACCATCGAGCCGGGCAGGGGTTCCCGTCTTCAGGCGCCCGAGCGGAAAACCATAGCGCTCAAGCGTCACCGAAAGACCAAGCGACGGCGCCTCGCCGACCCGGCCGGCCGGGATCTTGGTCTCCCCGATATGGATCAGCCCGCGCAGGAAGGTGCCGGTCGTCAGAACAACCGTTCCGGTCCCGAATCGGCGCCCATCCGCAAGTACAACCGCAACAACACGGCCAGCTTCGATCTCGAGATCGAAGACCTCCCCGGCGATGACGTTGAGCCCAGCCTGCTCACCAAGCAGATCCTGAACAGCCTGGCGGTAGAGCTTGCGATCGGCCTGGGCTCGGGGCCCGCGCACCGCAGGCCCCTTGCGTCGGTTGAGCATGCGGAACTGGATGCCGCCCAGATCGGCTGCACGCGCCATCACGCCGTCGA
This sequence comes from Allobosea sp. 05L423, assembly GCF_056397745.1. NCBI lineage: Bacteria > Pseudomonadati > Pseudomonadota > Alphaproteobacteria > Hyphomicrobiales > Alloboseaceae > Allobosea > Allobosea sp. 05L423. Next base: position 14,959 of record NZ_JBFTOA010000033.1, read on the forward strand.
GTGCATCGATCTCCCTGACGAGGTGGCCCTTACCGAGGCCGCCGATCGCCGGATTGCACGACATCACGCCGATGGTCTCAGGCTTATGCGTGACCAGGGCCGTGCGCGCGCCGTAGCGCGCGGCAGCCGCGGCAGCTTCGGCCCCGGCATGGCCGCCGCCGACGACGATGACGTCGTAGTGCTGCTGATGAATGGACATGGTATTTTCGCTACCGAAGCCGGGCAGGCGGGTCAACGGCAATCGCTGCAAACCGACGGGAACATCCGGTCGGGCTTATTTTCCAATGCAGAATCCGGCGAAGAGCTGGTCCAGCACATCCTCGACATCGATCCGGCCGACGAGCCTCTCGAGGGCGACGACCGCCAGGCGGATATCCTCGGCCAGCAATTCAGCTTGCCCGTGATCCGCAGGGACCGCACGCTCCAGAGCCCCAATGGCATCCGTGACAGCAACGCGATGCCGTTCGCGGGTCAGCAGCGCAGGCTCCGCCTGACCCAGCCCGCGCAGCCGCACCACGATCTCCGACAGCAGATCCGGAATGCCCTCTCCGGTCTTCACCGAGATCGCGCGTTCGCCGTCCAGAACCTCGCCACCCAGATCGGATTTCGTCGCGACCCGCAGTGTCGGAGCCTTCTCGTCGATTCGATACGTATCCGAATCGACTCCGCGCAGGCTCAGGACGAGATCGGCGCGTTCCACCAGGGCCCGAGCCCGTCTGACTCCTTCCGCCTCGACCGGATCGACGCTCTCGCGCAATCCGGCCGTATCGATCAGGATGACGGGCAGGCCATCGAGGTCGAGCCTCACTTCAAGTGCATCGCGCGTGGTCCCTGCAATCGGCGAGACGATCGCCACCTCGCGTCGCGCCAGGGCGTTGAGCAGACTCGATTTGCCGGCGTTGGGTGGGCCGGCCAGCACAAGCACAAAGCCTTCGCGCACCCGCTCGCCCATCGCGAAGCTGCCCAGCGCTTCGCGCAGCGAGATCAGTACGTCGCCGGCAATACCAAGTGCCTGCTCCTGGAGAGGACCGGAGACATCGCCCTCATCCGAGAAATCGAGCTCGGCGGCGAGCAAGCTCATCGCCTCGATCAGTTCGCCACGCCAGCGCCTGGCGAGCGCACCGAGTGCTCCGTCCATCTGACGCAGCGCCTGCTTGCGCTGCCATTCCGTTTCCGAATCGATCAGGTCCGCGAGACCCTCGACCGCCGCGAGATCGAGCTTGCCTGCCTCGAAGGCGCGCCGGGTGAATTCCCCGGCTTCCGCCAGTCTGACTCCCGGTAGTGCCGTGAGTATGGCCAGCAATTGCGCGAGAACCGCACGAGAACCATGAACATGAAACTCTGCAATATCCTCGCCGGTGAAACTCGCTGGTGCCGCAAAGAAAAGAACGATCGCCGTATCGACGGTCATACCTTTTCCATCCGAGAGCCGGCGGAGTGTCGCGACGCGCGGCGGCGGTATGACTCCGGTGATAGTCTCGAGAACGGAACGAACCCGCCGACCGGAAACCCGGACGACGGCGACGCCAGCTCGGCCGGGCGCGGAGGACAGGGCCACGATCGTCGGGTGAGCTTCGTAATTGTGCGTCTCGGTCGCCGTCATGCTGCTCATTCGAAGGTCGGTATCAGGGATGCCGGCACAGCTGTGCGTGGCCCGGCGAACGCGTCAAGCATGCATCCTCTGGCTGGCGTCTTGCGCCGTGCCGGCCGAGCTCATGCGGTACAAGGAGCGCTATGCCGAGCTTGGCGGAGGAACCGAACGGCGATGCGCCGTGCCGAAAGCCTGAGGGCAGGCGCCGGTTCGGATTCGTTTCGATTACGAATCGAGTCGCTTTTGGAAGCCGTCTGCCGATCGTAGCGGAAGTGAATCATTCGTCATTCAGTGCCGCGGCAAAGGCGCCCCGCGGTCCGCCACAAACAAATTCGCCGCCGTACCGACCGCGTTGATGCGATCGATACGGCGGCGAATCGAATGCCGGATAGGCCGACCGTCAGGTGTTCATCGAGTCGAAGAATTCGGAGTTCTGCTTGGTCTGGCGCAGCTTGTCGATGAGGAACTCGATCGCGTCCTGCGGACCCATCGGATTGAGGATGCGGCGCAGCACATAGGTCTTCTGCAGGTCCGAGCGCGGCGTGATGAGCTCTTCCTTGCGGGTGCCCGACTTGAGGATGTCGATCGCCGGGAAGATGCGCTTGTCCGCCACCTTGCGGTCGAGCACGATTTCCGAGTTACCGGTGCCCTTGAACTCTTCGAAGATCACCTCGTCCATGCGCGAGCCGGTATCGATCAGCGCCGTGGCGACGATGGTGAGCGAGCCGCCTTCCTCGATATTGCGCGCCGCACCGAAGAAGCGCTTCGGCCGCTGCAGGGCGTTGGCATCGACACCGCCGGTCAGCACCTTGCCCGAGGACGGCACGACGGTGTTGTAGGCGCGGCCCAGGCGAGTGATCGAGTCCAGCAGGATGACGACGTCGCGGCCGTGCTCGACCAGGCGCTTGGCCTTTTCGATGACCATCTCGGCGACCTGCACGTGGCGCGAGGCCGGCTCGTCGAAGGTCGAGGACACGACCTCGCCCTTCACCGAGCGCTGCATGTCGGTAACTTCTTCCGGGCGCTCGTCGATCAGCAGAACGATCAGATAGCACTCGGGATGGTTGGTCGTGATCGACTGCGCGATGTTCTGCAGCAGCACGGTCTTGCCGGTGCGCGGCGGCGCGACGATCAGCGCGCGCTGGCCCTTGCCGATCGGCGCCACGATGTCGATGACCCGCGGCGAGAAATCCTTCTTGGTCGGATCCTGCACCTCGAGCTTCAGACGCTGATCCGGATAGAGCGGCGTCAGGTTGTCGAAGTGGATCTTGTGCTTGATCTTCTCCGGGTCCTCGAAATTGATCGAGTTGACCTTGAGCAGGGCGAAATAGCGCTCGCCATCCTTCGGGCTGCGGATCGGACCCTCGACCGTGTCGCCGGTGCGCAGGCCGAACTTCCGGATCTGCGAAGGCGAGACATAGATGTCGTCGGGTCCCGGCAGATAGTTCGAATCGGGCGAGCGCAGGAAGCCGAAGCCGTCCTGCAGCACCTCGACGACGCCCTCGCCCAGAATCTCGGTCTCGCGGGCGGCGAGTTGCTTCAGGATGGCGAACATCAGCTCCTGCTTACGCATCGTGCTGGCGTTCTCGACCTCCACCTCCTCGGCGAAAGTCAGAAGTTCGGTCGGCGATTTGATCTTGAGCTCTTGGAGCTTGATTTCCCGCATGGGGCACCCGGATCGTGAACGCCCTGCGAAAAGGCAGGGGTGGGGACGGTACTGGAGTGATCGACTTCGGTCCTGATCGGACCTGCGCGGGGGATGCGCGACCTGAGCTGCTGCTAGGGCAGATGGCTCACGAACAGTCGACAACAAGGGAGGACGCTGGAGAAGCGCAGCGTCCTGATAGCGGGAATCGCGGCCGGGCTCAAGCGGGAAAGAATCGTCTGCTTCAGAACGGTTTCACGATGACGAGAATGACGATGCCGAGCATCAGCACGGCAGGCACTTCGTTGATGATCCGGAAATAGCGGGGAGACTTCTGGTTCTTGTCCTGGGCGAAGGCGCGGACATGCTTCACCAGTACGCCATGGATGCCCGAGAGGATCAGCACCAGCAGCAGCTTGGCATGCAGCCAGCCACCCTTGAAGCCGAAACCGTACCAGGCGAGGTAGAGGCCGAGAACCCAGGTCAGGATCATCGCCGGGTTGATGATGCCCTTCAGCAGCCGGCGCTCCATGATCTTGAAGGTCTCGGACTGGATCGAGCCGATCTGCGCCTCGGCATGGTAGACCATCAGCCGCGGCAGATAGAGCATCCCGGCCATCCAGGCGATGACCGCAACGACGTGGAAAGCCTTGATCCACTCATACATATCCTGACCCTCAGCCCCGCACGGCCTTCAGCAGCCGCTCGACATGGGCGATCGGCGTATCCGGGAGGATGCCATGCCCGAGATTGAAGACGAACGGTCCGCCACCGAAGGCTGAGAGGACCGCCTCGATTTCCTTCTCGAGCTCCGGACCACCGGCCCTCAGCACGAGCGGATCGAGATTGCCTTGCACCGGCAGTTTCGACTGGATTGCGTCGCGCGCAAAGTCCCGATCGATAGCGGATTCGAGCCCGACCGCATCGACGCCCGTTCCAGCAACATAGTCAGGGATCAACGGGCCGGCTCCGCGGGGGAATCCGATGATGCGGGCGTGCGGGTGAACAGCGCGCACGCCCTCCACGATCCGCCGGGTCGGCGCGATGCACCAGCGCCTGAAATCCTCCGGTCCCAAGGCGCCTGCCCAGCTGTCGAAGATCTGCACCGCATCGACGCCGGCGGCGATCTGCGCGTTGAGATAGCTCACCGAGGCAGCGACGATCCGATCGATGATCGCCTGGAACAGCTCGGGGTCCCCAGCGAAGAGAGCCTTGGCTGGTCCCTGATCGGGCGTGCCGCGGCCGGCCACCATATAGGTCGCCACGGTCCAGGGCGCACCGCAGAAGCCGATGAACCCCGTCTCGCGGGGCAAGGCACCACGCACCCGCCGCACCGTCTCCAGGATGGGATCCAGCTTGGTACGATCGGCGAGCTGATCGATCTCGGCGAGTCTTGCGACATCCGCTACGGGTTCGAGCCGCGGACCTTCACCCTCTGCGAACCAGAGCCTCTGCCCGAGTGCTTGTGGCACGACGAGGATATCGGAGAACAGGATCGCGGCATCGAAGCCGAAGCGCCGGATTGGCTGAAGCGTGACCTCGGCAGCGAGCTCGGGATTGTAGCAGAGCGCAAGGAAGCTGCCGGCCTTGGCCCGGAGCTCGCGATACTCCGGCAGATAGCGCCCGGCCTGACGCATCAGCCAGATCGGGGGGACAGGCAATTTCTCGCCAGCCAATGCCCGAAGAAAGAGCGGCTCTGCGCTGATCGTTCCAGGGGCTGGATGGCTCATCCCGTATCCTCTCTAAAAAGAGATTCTATGAAAGATTCTCTTTTTCTTTGACTCTTGGACGGGGGAGATAGCCCGGCCCAATCCTGTCCACAACCATTCCACAGGCGGTGGGACAGCGGGTCGCGGGTCGTCAGGTCGGGGCAGGGTACGTTAAGACTTTATTAATGAATTGAAATCCGCCGCCGGTTCCGCGTCGGGCAAAATGATTCACGTGAAACACTTCCTTAACCATGCACAGCGCGGCGGCTGTTGATGGCCGGGGCGAGTTATACAGGCCGGCCTCGCGAGCCCCGGCGAATTCGCCTTTATCCACATCGCTCCCCATGCCCTTGTATAACCCTCCCGGAGGCGGTGCGGCTCGATCATATCGAATGCCTGATTCCGGTCCGAGCCAAAGCGCGCTAGATGAAGACAAGAGCGCTTCAGGCCGGGGGACGTCGTGGTCCGCAACTATTTCCATCTGCATCTGGTTTCGGACGCGACCGGCGAAACGCTGATCGCGGTCAGCCGTGCCGCGGCGGCACAATATGAGAGCGTGTCGGCCATCGAGCATGTCTACCCGCTGGTGCGCTCGGAGGCGCAGCTTGCCCGCGTCCTGGCTGAAATCGAGTCCTCGCCCGGCGTCGTCCTCTACACCCTGGTCGAGCCGGAATGGCAGGAGAAGCTGGAGAACTTCTGTCGCGAACTCGGCTGTCCCTGCCTTTCGGTGTTGCAGCCGGTCCTGTCGCTGTTCCAGTCCTATCTCGGCCAGGCCTCCGCGACGAAACCGGGCGCGCAGCACGTTCTCAACACCGAGTACTTCCGCCGCATCGATGCGATGAACTACACCCTGCTCCATGACGACGGGCAGATGGGCGGCGATCTCGACAATGCCGACGTGATCCTGGTCGGCATCAGCCGGACGTCGAAGACGCCGACGAGCATCTATCTGGCCAATCGCGGCATCAAGACCGCCAATATTCCGCTCGTGCCGAATATCCCGCTGCCCACGGAACTGGAGAGCGCCAAGAAGCCGCTGATCGTCGGCCTGATCGCCAGCCCGGATCGCATCGTTCAGATTCGCCAGAACCGGCTTCTGTCCCTACGCGCCGACGACGAGACATCCTATGTAGATCCAGCGGCCGTTGCCGACGAAGTCTCGCAATCGCGCCGGCTCTGCGCCCGCAAGGGCTGGCCGGTCATTGATGTGACCCGCCGCTCGATCGAGGAAACAGCAGCATCGATCGTCGACCTGCTGCGCGACCACCGCATGAAGTTCATCGCGACATGATCATATCGGATCGCCTCTGGCTCGAAGCGGAGCCCTTGATCCTCGCCTCCGGGAGCACGACCCGCCGCGACATGCTGGCGGCGGCCGGCATCCCGGTCGAGGTGCTGAAGCCCGACATCGACGAGCGCGCGGTCGAGCATCCGCTCGTCGAGCAGGACGTTCCGGCGGACCAGATCGCAGCGGCGCTCGCCTGCGCCAAGGCGCTCGCCATATCGAACGCCCGGCCGGGTCGCCTCGTCCTCGCCGCCGACCAGACCCTGACCTGCGACGGGATCACCTTTCATAAGCCGGTCGATAGCTTCGCCGCCGCCGAGCAGATTGGAGAGCTCGCCGGCAAGACGCACGAACTCCACTCGGCCTTCGTCCTGGCCAGGGATGGCGCGCCGATCGCCGAAGGGCGCGAGACTGCGCGGATGACGATGCGCTCTCTCGATACGGACTTTATCGGGCTCTATGTTGACCTTGTCGGCCCCGCGGCCCTGTCCAGCGTCGGCGGCTATCAGCTCGAAGGGCTGGGCTCGCAGCTCTTCGATGCCGTCGAAGGCAATCACTTCACCATTCTGGGCCTGCCTTTGCTTGCCGTTCTCGCAGCCTTGCGCGATCTCGGCTGCCTCGCCCGCTGACCGGACTATCTTATGTCGCCTCGCTGTTTCGTCGTTGGACACCCCATCGCTCATTCGCGTTCGCCGATGATCCATGGCGAGTGGCTCAGCCGATACCGGATCGCCGGTTCCTATGAGCGCGTCGATGTCTCGCCGCCCGATCTGCCGGCCTTCATCCAGCGCCTGCGCGACGGTGAATTCGCAGGCGGTAATGTCACCGTGCCGCACAAGGAAGCGGTGATGGCGCTGGTCGACGCGGTCAGCGATGCGGGCCGGGCCGTGGGCGCCGTGAATACCCTCTGGCGCGACGAGGGCGGGAGGATACTGGCAGACAACAGCGACGTGCCGGGCTTCCTCGCCCATCTCGATGCCACGGTGTCCGGCTGGCAGGAGCGTGTCGGCACCGCGCTCGTCCTGGGCGCAGGCGGCGCGGCGCGCGGCATCTGCTACGGGCTGAAGTCGCGGGGCGTCGACCGCGTCCTCGTCGTCAATCGCAGCCGCGAGCGCGCGGAAGAGCTGGCCACAGCCTTGGGGCGGCCGCTCGAGACCGGTGAATGGGATCAACGCGGCCGGCTGGTCGGACAAGCCGATCTCATCGTGAACACGACGGCCTTGGGCATGCAGGGCAAGCCGCCGCTGGAGATCGATCTGTCCGGTCTGCGGCCCGGCACCATTGTCGATGACATCGTCTATGTGCCGCTCAAGACGGCACTGCTGGCGGAGGCCGAGCGCCGGGGCGGTATCCCGGTCGATGGGCTCGGCATGCTGCTGCATCAGGCTGTGCCGGGCTTCACCCGCTGGTTCGGCGTAACGCCTGAGGTGACGCCGGCCCTGCGCGCCCTGGTCGAAGCCGATATCCTGAAGACCTGATTCGGCGGAGAGAGCATGACCTTCGTGCTGGGCCTGACGGGCTCGATCGGAATGGGCAAGTCGACGACGGCCGGGCTGTTCGTGCAGCGCGGCGTGCCGTTGCATGATGCCGATGCCGCCGTGCATCGGCTGCATCGCGGCCGCGCTGCCGCACCGATCGAGGCGGCCTTTCCCGGCACCGTCATCGATGGCGTGGTCGACCGCGCGAAGCTCGGTGCCGCAGTCCTCGGAAAACCGGAAGCGCTCAAGCGGCTCGAGGCGATCATCCATCCGCTTGTGCGCGAGGAGGAGGAAGCTTTCATCGCGCGCTGTCGTCGCGAGGGGGCGGGGCTCGCGGTCATCGACGTGCCGCTACTACTCGAAACCGGCGGGGAGATGCGCTGCGATGCGGTTCTCGTCGTCACCGCGCCGGCCGAGGTTCAGCGCGAACGCGTCCTCGCGCGGCCCGGCATGAACGCCGAGAAGCTCAAGGCAATCCTTTCGCGACAGATGCCGGATGCCGAGAAGCGTCGCCGCGCCCATTTCCTTGTGGACACCTCCCGCGGCCTCGTGGCCGCGGAGCGGCAGGTCGGGTCTATCCTGATGGCGCTGGCTGGCCGTCCCGGGCGCGGCTTGGCGGCAGCGAGGTCCTGAAGCGATGCGCGAGATCGTTCTCGATACCGAAACCACCGGCGTCGAAGCCAACAACGGCGATCGCATCGTCGAGATCGGCTGCGTCGAGCTGGTCAATCATTGCCCGAGCGGCCGCACCTATCACGTCTACATCAACCCCGAGCGCTCGATGCCGGTCGAGGCGTTCAACGTCCACGGCCTCTCGGAAGATTTCCTCTCGGACAAGCCCGTCTTCGCTGCGGTCGCCCAGGAGTTCGCGGAGTTCATCGCCGGCGCGAAGCTGGTGATCCACAACGCGGCCTTCGACGTCGGCTTCATCAATATGGAGTTCAAGCGTCTCGGCTTGCCGCCGATCGAACAGGCATGGGTGGTCGATACCCTGTCGATGGCGCGCCGCAAGCATCCCGGCGCCTCCAACAGCCTCGACGCGCTCTGCTCCCGCTACGGTATCGACAACAGCCGCCGCACCAAGCACGGCGCCTTGCTCGACTCCGAGATCCTCGCCGAGGTCTATATCGAGCTGATCGGTGGCAAGCAGACCTCGCTCGGCCTCGGCGTCGAGGGAGTGGCGGGTCGCGGGGGACTCGCCATGGTCGCAGCCGAGAAGCCGCAGCGCCAACGCCCGCTCGCGCCACGCCTCGACGAAGCCGCCATCAAGGCGCATGAGGCCTTTATCCTGGGATCGTTGAAGGCCCCGCTCTGGAAGGGCTATCTCGGCATCACGGACGACGCGGCGCAGTAGACCGCATCGTCCATCCTTTCGCCCTTAGCCCCGGGCACTCTTCCGCGTCTTGCGGCGCGAGAGCATGTTGAGCGCTTCGATCAGGGCCGAGAAGGCCATCGCCGCGTAGATGTAGCCCTTCGACACATGCACGCCGAAGCCCTCTGCGATCAGCGTGCCGCCGATCATCAGCAGGAAGCCGAGCGCCAGCATCACGATGGTCGGGTTCTTGTCGATGAAGCGCGCCAGCGGGTCGGCGGCGAGCAGCATCGTCAGCACGGCGACGATCACGGCGATCACCATAACCGGCACATGCTCGGTCATGCCGACGGCAGTGATGATCGAATCGATCGAGAAGACGAGATCGAGCAGCAGGATCTGGAAGATCGCGCTGCCGAAGCTGAGCGTCACCGCCCGGGTGCCACCTTCCGCGAGAACGGATTCCGGATCGGGATCGACCTTGTGATGGATCTCCTTCGTCGCCTTCCAGACCAGGAAGAGGCCGCCGGCGATGAGGATCAGATCGCGCCAGGAGAAGGCCTGTCCGAAGACCGAGAAGATCGGCGCGGTCAGCGTGACGATGAAGGCGACGGTGCTGAGCAGCGCGAGGCGCAGGATCAGCGCCACACCGATGCCGATCCTGCGGCCCTTCGAGCGCTGATGCTCGGGCAGCTTGTTGGTCAGGATCGAGATGAAGATCAGGTTGTCGATGCCGAGCACGACCTCCATGGCGATCAATGCCCCGAGCGCGGCCCATATGGCGGGGTCGGCGGCAAGCGTCAGAAGGGTGTCCATCGAGTCTCCATCGGATACGGAAAAGGCGGGCGTCCCTGCCGGGGCGTCCGCCGTTGCTGACGCGAGATGGAGAGAGGTCGCGGGCTCCACAAGGGCAACAATTATCTGCAACAAACGAAAAAGGGCCCCTGAAGGGCCCTTTCCTGATTTCTGCAGTGGCCTGGGCGGCCGTCAGTTGGCGGCGGCGCCGGGCTGGCCCTGCAGCTCCTGCATGCGCTGCTGATAGAGCGAGGCGAAGTCGATCGGCGGGATGTAGAAGGGCGGGAAGCCGCCGTTCTGCACGGCTTCCGCGACGATCTGGCGCGCGAAGGGGAAGAGCAGACGGGCGCAGTCGATCACCAGCACGGGGTGGACGTGTTCCTGCGGGATGTTCTGCAGGCGGAACACGCCGGCGTAGCTCAGGTCGAAGGCGAAGAGCGTCTCGCCCTTCAGCTCGGCCTTGCCTTCCAGGCGCAGCACGGTTTCATAGTCGTCGTCGCCGAGCGCGGTGCTGCCGACATTGACCTGCAGCGACATCTGCGGGCCCTGCTGGGCCTCCTGCTGGGCGAGCGAGCGCGGCGCCTTCGGGTTCTCGAAGGAGAAATCCTTCGTGTACTGGATTAGCGCGTTGAGGCTCGGAGCGGCGTTCGCAGCATCCGTGCCATTTCCGTTGGGGAGTTCGTTGGCCATCGGTCCCATCTTGTTCTGGCAGGCTGTCTCGGGAAATCCCGCGCCATTGCCGGCGTTCGGGACTGCGCCCCATATTCCGGAGCGACGCGCGCGTCGGCTATCATGGACGCCGGATTGGCACAAGAAGTCGCCTTCACAAGGTGGGGGGTGGATGTTACGAGCCTGTCTTACCATATGACGGCTAGGGCCTGCCGCGGCTACGCGGAAAGGCTGCAAGCTATGACGGGAGCCGCGGGTCAGCCTTCGATGCAAAATTCCTTCGACATGACGACTTTGGTCTTCTTGGCTCTGGCCGTTTTCGTCGCCTGGAAGCTGCGCTCCGTGCTTGGCCAGAAGACCGGCAGCGAGCAGCCCAAGGACCCGTTCGCCCGTCGCGAGACCCCGCCGATGCGGCCGGACCAGGCGCAAGCTCCGGAGAAGCGCGACAACGTGATCAGGCTGCCGGGCGCGGCCAACGATCCCGGCGCCGCGGAGCAGCCGGAGGCCGAGCGCTGGAAGGATCTCGCTCCTGCGGATTCGCCGGTCAGCGCCGGCATCGAGGCGATCATCCGTCAGGAGCCGAGTTTCGACCCGCACGGCTTCGTCGCCGGCGCCAAGGCCGCCTATGAGGCGATCGTCACGGCTTTCGCGCGCGGCGACCGCAAGATGCTGAAAGGCCTTCTTGCCAAGGACGTCTATGAGGGCTTCGAGCAGGCGATCACCGAGCGCGAGAAGCGCGGCGAGAAGGCGGAATCGAATTTCGTCTCGATCGACAAGGCCGATCTCGCGGCCGTCGAGGTCAAGGGCAAGACCGCCCAGGTGACCATCGGCTTCATCTCGCAGCTGATCAGCGTCACCCGCGACGCGCAGGGCAATGTCGTTGATGGCAGCGCCGATCAGGTCTCCGAGGTCAACGACATCTGGACCTTCTCGCGCCAGCTCGGCAGCCGCGATCCGAACTGGATTCTGGTCGCCACCGAATCGGCTGCGTGAGCCGTGGCGCCGGGGTCGCGCTGGCGCTTTCGGCGGCGGTCGGGCTCGCGTCTGTGACCGCCATGGCTGCCCCCTTTCCGTTACCGGACGGCGCCCGGGCCGAGCAACGCGCCCCGCATGAGATCGATGGTTGGGCCCGGGATGATCACGCCCGGGCCTTCGCCATCTTTGCGCGCGGCTGCATGGCTGATCCGCCGCTGCGCCAGGCCGTGCCGCTGCCCGATATCCTCGCCGACGCCTGCGACAAGGCGAAGGCACTGGCCGCCAAAGGCGAGGTCGGTCGGAACGAGGCACGTGGCTTTTTCGAACGGAATTTCGACTTCTGGCGGATCCGGCCGGCGAATGCCGACACTGGTTTCACCACCGGCTATTTCGAGCCCGAGTTCGAAGGCGCGCTGTCACGCTCCGAAGCCTTCCCGACGCCGCTCTATGACCGGCCGAAGGATCTGGTGACGCGCTTCCCGGAGGATGACTGGCCGGGCGTGGACAAGACATTCTCCGCCGCGCGCCGCACCGCAAGTGGGCTCGAACCCTTTCCGGACCGTACGGCGATCGAGACCGGTGCGCTCGACGGGCAGGGTCTGGAGATTCTCTGGCTGCGTGATCCGGTCGATCGCTTCGTGCTGCAGGTACAGGGCTCTGGCCGCGTGCGCCTGCCCGATGGCTCGGTCACGCGGCTGACCTATTCTGGCCGCAACGGCCACCCATACACCTCGCTCGGCCGCGTGCTCAGCCAGCGCGAAGGCATCCCGCCCGAGCAGATGACGATGGACCGGCTCGTCGCCAGGCTGAAGGCCGATCCTGCTTTCGCCCGCGACCTCATCCGGCTGAACAAGTCCTTCGTCTTCTTCGCCCGCCGCGACGATCTTCCGGCGGAGAGCGGGCCGATCGGGGGCGCTGGTCTGCCGCTGACGCCGCTGCGCAGCATCGCCATCGATCGCACTGCCTGGCCCTATGGTCTGCCGGTCTGGATCGATACAACGATCCCCGGCGGGACCGGCGGCGATGAGCACCTCGCCCGGCTTATGATCGCGCAGGACACCGGCTCGGCCATCCTCGGCCCCGCCCGAATGGATCTCTTCGTCGGCTCGGGCCCGGCAGCCGGCCATCGCGCCGGACTGATCCGCCATCCCGTTTCCTTCACCGTGCTCTGGCCCCGCTAAGATGCGTTCGCGCCGGGGTAAGACGCTGACGGAGGTCGATATCGCGCTCTGGCGACAGGTGGCGCGCTCGGTCAAGCCGCTGCCTGGCCGGGCACCGATCGAGCCCGAGCCCGCTCCGCCGCCCGCAGCGCCTGCTTCAACCGAGACGTCCGTTCTTGTCGTCGCGGCCGTGGCTTCGGCCAGAACGGTTCCGCCGGCCGCGCCGCCGCTCGCGCCGATCGAGCGCCGGCTGCGCACGCAGCTGCGGCGTGGCCGGCAGGAGATCGAGGCCTCGATCGATTTGCACGGCATGCGCCAGGACGAGGCGCATCTGGCCCTGCACGGCTTTCTGCGTCGCGAACAGGCCCGCGGCACCCGCCTCGCCCTTGTCGTCACGGGAAAGGGCGGTCCGGCGCCCACCCTGTTCGGCGATGAACGGGGAGTGCTGCGGCGCATGGTGCCGCATTGGCTCAGGCTTTCGGAGCTGCGCCCGCTGGTGCTGGGCTTCGAAGAGGCTGAGCAACGCCACGGCGGTTCCGGTGCCCTCTACGTGCGCCTGAGGCGGCTCAGGGAGCACGGCCCGTGACGCCCTTCGGGCGGCGTGTGCGGGAGCTTCGGGACCGGCGCGGCCTCACGCTCGCCCAGATGGCCGAGGGGCTCGGCGTGACGCCGGCCTATCTTTCTGCGCTGGAGCACGGCAAGCGCGGGCGGCCGACCTTTACCCTGATCCAGGGCGCGATCCATCTGCTCGGCATCATCTGGGACGAGGCCGATGAACTCGTCCGCCTCGCCGATCTCTCGCATCCGCGAGTCACCGTCGACACGGCAGGCCTCGATCCCGAGGCGACGCTCTTCGCCAACCGTCTTGCCCGCGAGATCGCCGAACTCGACGGCGAGGATCTGCGTCGCCTGGCGGCGGTCCTCGACGAAGCCGCCACGCGCGGGGATAAGGGTTGAGCGAGGCGGCTTGACCCCGCCGCGTGCGGATGCGACACGCCGAAACCTTCCTTTCCGGCACTTCGGCCGCGCAATTCCGGACAAGACAGCTCATGACCAAGACCCGCACGGACGTCCTCGCCCTCGGCAACGCCATCGTCGATGTCCTGGCTTCGGCCGAGGAGGATTTCCTCGCCGCGCAGAAGCTGACCAAGGGCGCGATGATGCTGATCGACGAGAACCGTGCGGAATCGCTCTATGCGGCGATGGGTCCGGCGCGCATCATCTCCGGCGGCTCGGCTGCAAACACCATCGCCGGCCTCGCTTCCTTCGGCGGCAAGGGCGCCTTCATCGGCAAGGTCAAGGCCGACGAGCTCGGCAAGCTCTACCGCCATGACCTGACCTCGCTCGGCGTCGCCTTCGATACGGCTGCGGCTGCTGACGGCCCGGCTACCGCGCGCTCCTTCATCATCGTCACCCCCGATGGCGAGCGCACGATGAACACCTATCTCGGTGCCTGCCAGGGTCTCTCCGTCGCCGATGTCGACGAGAAGGCCGTCGAGAACGCCGACATCATCTACCTCGAAGGCTATCTCTGGGACCCGCCGGCGGCGAAGGAGGCCTTCCGCAAGGCTTCCGAGGTCGCGCACAGGGCAGGCGGCCGCGTCGCCATCACCCTGTCCGATTCCTTCTGCGTCGACCGCTATCGCGACGAATTCATCGGCCTGATCCGCAACCGCATGGTCGATCTCGTCTTTGCCAATGAGCACGAGCTCAAGAGCCTCTACGAGACCGGGGATTTCGACACGGCCCTGTCCTGGCTGCGCTCTGAGAACATCCTCGCGGTCGTGACCCGCTCCGAGAAGGGCGCGCTGGCCCTGACGCCGGAGGGAATCATCGAGGAGCCGGTTTTCCCCGTTGATCGCGTTGTCGATGCGACCGGCGCCGGCGATCTCTTTGCCGCCGGTTTCCTGTTCGGCCTGACCTCGGGCCGCGAGACCCGCGACTGCCTGCGCCTTGGCGCTCTGGCGGCGGCCGAGATCATTTCCCATATCGGTGCCCGGCCGGATGTCGGCCTGAAGACGCTGGCGGGGAACGAAGGGCTGTTGTGAGCTTTTCCTTCTCCCCTCCGGGCAGAAGGTGTCTGCGGACCAGACGGATGAGGGAAGGGTCGCGAATGCGGCCCTTTCCTGTTTTCGGCTGAGGCTCTGCCCTCAGCCCTGCGACTTCGCCCTGCCGCCTTCTCCCCGGAGGGGAAAAGAAAAGCTGCGGCCCCTCAATACAGCGTTGCCTTGACCCGCGCCGGCAGCGCCGCGTCGTAAGCCCCGCCGTCGAAGGTCTCGACGGCGGCGTTGCGCGCGGTGATGTCGCGCAGGATCGTGCCGGGCGAGGGCAGAGTCCGCTTGTCGACCTGCCGCTCCGGGTTCCAGAGCTCTGCCCGCACCACCGCGCGCGAGCACTGGAAGTAGACGGACTCGACATGGACGATCATCACGCTCGCCGGTAGCTTCCCGGCCATCTCGAACCCGGCGCACAACTCAGGATCGCAGGATAGCTCGGCGCGTCCGTTCACGCGCAGTGTCTCGCCGTAACCGGGGATCAGGAAGAGCATTCCGATTCGATCGTCGAACAGGATATTCTTCAACGAATCCAGCCGGTTATTGCCTTTTCTGTCGGGAATGAGGAGTGTTTTGGCGTCCCTGACCGTGACAAAGCCCGGCAGATCCCCGCGCGGTGAACAATCCAGCCCTTCCGGACCGACCGTCGCGAGCACGAAAAACGGCGAGGCGGCGATCAGCGCTGCATAATTGTCGTCGACATGATCGATCTCCTTGAAGACCGAGGCCGGCGCGAGCGGATTGGGATAGGCGCGAGCGAGATCGTCGAGCGAGGCGATGCGGTGGTCGGACATGCCGGTCTCCATGGATCGGCGTATGTCTAGACTATTGACGGCGGCGCGTCACCTCCTCGGAGACAGGCCGTCATTCTCGGGCGCCGCGTAGCGGCGACCCGAGAATCTCAGGACGAGGCAGCGCGGGAGCATCCCTCGGCCTGAGATGCTCGGGTCAAGCCCGAGCATGACGGCAGTTCTCTCCGGGCCAAAGCAAAACGCCCCGCATCGGAAGATGCGGGGCGTCTCGTTTCACGTGAATCGCGTGATGCGTCGGCTTACTCGGCCTGCTGCTTCTCGCGAGCCTTCTCGGCGTCGCGCTCGGCCTTGAGCTTCTCGGTGATGTCCTCGCCGGTTTCCTGGTCGACGACCTTCATCGAGAGGCGGATCTTGCCGCGCTCGTCCATGCCGAGGAACTTCACCTTGACCTTGTCGCCTTCCTTGACGACGTCCTGCACCTTCTGGACGCGGCGCGGGGCGAGTTCGGAGATGTGGACGAGGCCGTCCTTGGCGCCGAAGAAGTTCACGAAGGCGCCGAACTCCATGATCTTCACGACCGTGCCGTCATAGATCATGCCGACTTCGGCTTCCGAGACGATCGACTTGATCCACTTGATCGCGGCTTCGATCGACTTGCCGTCGGCCGAGGCGATCTTGATGGTGCCGTCATCCTCGATGTTCACCTTGGCGCCGGTCTTCTCGACGATCTCGCGGATGACCTTGCCGCCGGAGCCGATGACTTCACGGATCTTGTCGACCGGGATCTTCATCGTCTCGATGCGCGGCGCGAACTCGCCGAGCTGGCTGCGCGAGGCCGAGAGGGCCTTGCTCATCTCGCCGAGGATGTGCTCGCGTCCGCCCTTGGCCTGCTCGAGGGCGACCTTCATGATCTCCTCGGTGATGCCGGCGATCTTGATGTCCATCTGCAGCGAGGTGATGCCCTCGCCCGTGCCGGCGACCTTGAAGTCCATGTCGCCGAGATGATCCTCGTCACCGAGGATGTCGGAGAGCACGGCGAAGCGCTTGCCTTCCAGGATGAGGCCCATCGCGATGCCCGCGACCGGTGCCTTCAGCGGCACGCCGGCATCCATCAGCGCCAGCGAGGTGCCGCAGACGGTGGCCATCGAGGAGGAGCCGTTCGACTCGGTGATCTCCGAGACGACGCGCAGCGTGTAGGGGAACTCGCCCTTGCCCGGCAGCATCGGGTGGATGGCGCGCCAGGCGAGCTTGCCATGGCCGATCTCGCGGCGGCCGGGCGAACCCATGCGGCCGGTCTCTCCGACGGAGTAGGGAGGGAAGTTGTAGTGCAGCAGGAAGGTCTCCTTGTAGGTGCCTTCCAGCGAGTCGATGAACTGCTCGTCGTCGCCGGTGCCGAGCGTGGTCACGACCAGCGCCTGCGTCTCGCCGCGTGTGAACAGCGCCGAGCCGTGGGTGCGCGGCAGGACGCCGGCTTCCGCCACGATCGGACGCACGGTCTTGCCGTCGCGGCCGTCGATGCGGATGCCGTCATCGAGGATGTTCCAGCGCACGATCTTGGCCTGGGCTTCCTTGAACTGCGCGCCGACCTTGTCCTTCGGGAAGGTGGCGACGCCGTCCGGCGTATCGGAGACCAGCGCAGCGACGACCTTGGCCTTGACGGCGTCGACCGCCTTGTAGCGTTCGGCCTTGGCGGTGATCTTGTAGGCGGCGCGCAGCTCGGCTTCGCCGACCTTCATGATCGCGTCGAGAATGGCGGAATCATCCGGCGGGCTGAAGTCGCGCGGCTCCTTGGCGGCCTTCTCGGCCAGGCGGATGATGGCATCGATCACCGGCTGGAAGTGCTTGTGGCCGAACATCACGGCGCCAAGCATGACCTCCTCGGTCAGCTCCTTAGCCTCGGACTCGACCATCATCACGGCGTCCTGTGTGCCGGCGACGACGAGGTCGAGAGCCGATTCCTTCATCTCTTCGATGGTCGGGTTCAGCTTGTAGGCGCCGTCGATATAGCCGACGCGGGCGCCGCCGATCGGGCCCATGAAGGGCACGCCGGAAAGGGTGAGCGCTGCCGAGGTGGCGACCATCGCGAGGATGTCGGGATCGTTCTCCAGGTCATGCTGCAGAACGGTGACGACGACCTGCGTGTCGTTCTTGTAGCCCTGGACGAAGAGCGGGCGGATCGGCCGGTCGATCAGGCGGGAGACCAGCGTCTCCTTCTCGCTCGGGCGCCCTTCGCGCTTGAAGTAGCCGCCGGGGATGCGGCCGGCCGCGAAGGTCTTTTCCTGATAGTTGACGGTCAGCGGGAAGAAGTCGAAGCCGGGCTTCGGCTCCTTGGCCGAGACGACGGTCGCGAGCACGACGGTCTCGCCATAGGTGGCCATCACGGCGCCGTCGGCCTGGCGGGCGACCTTGCCGGTTTCGAGGACGAGCTTGCGGCCGCCCCAGATCAGTTCTTCGGTTTGGATGTCGAACATGTGTTTCGTCTTTCGGTCGGGTTCGACCCGTCCGGTGCCTTCAGGCCCATGGGCAAGACGGCGGAACACTCGGGTGGGAAAGGCTGTGCGCCCGAGCGCTCGGCGATCCTGCCATGGACGTCTGCGGCGCCCGGCGGGTCACGCGGGAGGGCCGCCCCATGCGGCCGCCGCGGCAGGCAGGCGTGCCGCCCATGGCGGCTTCACCTGAAAAGGAGCCGCCCGGAGCATGGCGCACCGGGCGGAAACGGTTTTCAGCCTTCGATCAGCGGCGGATGCCGAGCCGCTCGATCAGCGTCTTGTAGCGGGCTTCTTCCTTGCCCTTGAGGTAGTCGAGCAGCGAACGGCGCTGCGAGACCAGCTTGAGCAGGCCGCGGCGGGAGTGGTTGTCCTTCGCGTGCGACTTGAAGTGGCCGGTCAGATTGTTGATGCGCTCGGTCAGGATCGCGACCTGCACTTCCGGCGAGCCGGTGTCGTTCGGCTTGGTGGCGTATTCCTGAAGCAGGGCGGTCTTGCGCTCGGCAGTGATCGACATCGGGATATCCTCTGTTCGGGTTGATCTGGCGGGCCAGGCCGGGATGTCGTCCAGCGAGGTCCGAAATCCGCGAGCCGCCTCATCGCGGAGGGGTCGCGCAGCCGGCTTTTTCGGGCCGGATGCGGGGCATATACACGAAATCGACGGAAACGCCAGCGCCGTGCGGAACAGGAGCGCCGGACGCCGGTTTGACTCGCTATCGTCATTCCAGACCGCGGGGTCGTGTCATGCGCGTTTGCATCAGGCATCATGGCGCGGGGATCAGGCCGATCGCGGGGGAGGTCGTCTGATGGCGCCGCGTCCTGCATGGAAGGGCTATCTCAAGCTCTCACTCGTCTCCTGCGCGGTCGAGCTCACCGGCGCCACCAGCCAGAGCGAGAAGGTCTCCTTCCGCATCATCAACCGCAAGACCGGCAACACGGTGCGGCGGCAATATATCGACAGCGTCACCGGCAAGCCGGTCGCTAACGACGACGAGGTCAAGGGCTACGAGGTCGGGGACGACGAGTATCTGCTGATCGAGGAGGACGAGATCGACGCGGTCCAGATCGAATCCTCGCATACGCTGTCGATCGAGAGTTTCGTCGATCGCGCCGGCATTCCGCAGATCTATTTCGATACACCCTACTACGTCACGCCGGCCGACGAGGTCTCGGAGGAGGCCTTTGCCGTGATTCGCGAGGCGATGGCGAAGCAGAAGAAGGCAGGCATCGCCCGCATCGTGCTCTATCGCCGCGAGCGGCCGGTGATGATCGAACCCTTCGACAAGGGCCTGCTGTTGACGACGCTGCGCTACGACAAGACGGTCCGGAAGCCCGCCGAGATCTTCGAGGGGCTGGGCAAGCAGAAGAGCGACCCCGAGCTGATCGACCTCGCCACCCATATCATCGAGAAGAAGGAGGCGGCCTTCGACCCCTCCGGCTTCGAGGATCGCTACGAGGACGCGCTGCTCGAACTGATCGAGGCCAAGCGCAAGGGCCGCAAGCCACCGGTCGTGCGGGCGGCTGAACGACCCGCCAATGTCGTCAACCTCTTCGATGCGCTGAAGAAGAGCCTTGCGGGCGAAGGCGGGAGCAAAGGCGCGCCGGCATCAGGTTCCAAATCCGCGAAGGCGGCCAAGCCTGCGGTCAAGGGCTCCGCGGGCAAGACGCGCAAGAGAGCCTGAGCACCATGATGGGCGAGGGCGCGAGACATCTGATTGGGACTTCAACGAGCCGTCGTCTTTCGCGATGCCATTCCGCCGGAACGGCATCTCGAAAGATATTTCAGGAAGCTCGCGAAGCATCTGGAGCGTCCGTCGAGATGCAGCCTGCGGCAGCTCCGCCGGACGAGGGCTGCGCAGTTCAGGCGGACTCCGAGGAGGACTGATGTCCACGCTCGATCTCTATCGTTCCAAGCGCGACTTCTCTCGCACCCGGGAGCCGAAAGGCGCTGCGAAGACGGGCAAGAAATCTGCCGCGCAGGGCGGCGCCTTCGTCGTCCAGAAGCACGCAGCCCGGCGCCTGCACTATGATTTCAGGCTCGAGCATGGCGGCGCGCTCTGGTCCTGGGCGGTGACGCGCGGCCCGAGCCTCGACCCGGCCGAGAAGCGTCTGGCTGTTCACGTCGAGGATCACCCGCTCGAATATGGCGGCTTCGAGGGCACGATTCCGGCCGGCCAGTACGGGGGCGGCTCGGTTATCGTCTGGGACGAGGGCCAATGGATTCCGGAGGGGGATCCGGCGGCCGGCATGAAGAAGGGCCACCTCGCCTTCGCGCTGGAGGGCCACAAGCTGCGGGGGCGCTGGCATCTCGTGCGGCTGAAGCCCCGGCGTGGCGAGAAGCGCGACAATTGGCTGCTGATCAAGTCGGAGGACGAATTCGCCCGCACCGACGCGGATATCCTCGAGACCGAGCCGAATTCGGTGAAATCGGGCCTCTCGGTCGAGCAGATCGGCGCCGACGCCGACAGAGGCGCCGTCTGGGACACGACCAAGCCTGCAAAGCAGGCGGCCGCTGCGGCGAAGCCCGTCCGAAAGGCAAGGCGGCGGAGAGACGAAGAGGATCTCCCGCCCTTCGTCGAGCCCTGCCTCGCGACCTTGCAGGAGAAGCCGCCGACCGGCGAAAGCTGGCTGCACGAGGTCAAGTTCGACGGCTACCGGCTGGAAGCCCGCATCGACCACGGCGACGTCAAGCTGCTCACGCGCTCGGGCCTCGACTGGACGGCCCGCTTCGGCAGGAGCCTTGTCGCGGCGCTGGCCGGCCTGCCCTGCGAGACCGCGCTGATCGACGGCGAGGTCGTTGCGCTCGGCTCCAACGGCATCTCGTCCTTCTCTGCCCTGCAGCAGGCGCTCTCGGAAGGAAAGACCGGCGGCCTCGCTTACTTCGCCTTCGATCTCATCCATCTGGATGGCGAGGATCTGCGCGACGAGCCGCTGCTCGCGCGCAAGGAAAGGCTACAGCACCTCCTGGAGGGCAGCCCGGCCGATGGGCCGCTGCGCTACAGCGAGCATTTCGTCGAGCCCGGCCAGACCATGCTGAACCATGCCTGCCGCATGGGGCTCGAAGGCGTGATCTCGAAACGGGCGGATGCGCCCTATCGCAGCGGGCGCGGCCGCGACTGGATCAAGTCGAAATGCACGCAGCGCCAGGAATTCGTGATCGCCGGTTATGCCCCGTCGCAGGCCTCCCCGCGCAATCTCGGTTCGATCGTCGCAGGCTATTATGAGGATGGCGAGCTGAAGCCCGCGGGTCGCGTCGGCACCGGCTTCACCGCGAAGTCGGCCGCCGCGCTGAAGGCCAGGCTCGATGCGATCGCGACCGACAGCTCGCCTTTCAAGGGCGCCGCGGGCCGCGAGCGCGGCGTCGTCTGGGTGAAGCCCGAGTTGGTTGCAGAGGTCGAGTTCCGCGCCTGGACGGCTTCGAAGACCTTGCGCCACGCCTCGTTCCTGGGGCTGCGCGAGGACAAGCCGGCCGGGGAGATCGTCGCCGAGATGCCGGCCGAACCGGTCCCGGAGAAGACGAGAGGCAGCAAGGCCGCACCAGCTTCTTCCAAAAAGGCGGCGCCGGTGCAGACCGTCGTGAAACTGTCGAGCCCGGACAAGCCGCTCTGGCCGGATATCGGCTTCACCAAGCAGGATTTGCTCGCCTATTACGCGAAAATCTGGCCGCTGATGCAGCGCTTCGTCGTGGGCCGTCCGCTCAGCCTCGTGCGCGCGCCGAACGGCATCGAAGGCTCCCGTTTCTTCCAGAAACACGCAGGCCCGGGCCTGCACGAGGCCGTCAAACGCCGCCAGGATTCCGACGGGGAGGAGCTGATCTACATCGAGGATTTCGATGGGCTCGCCGCTCTCGTCCAGCTCGGCACGGTCGAGATCCATGTCTGGGGTGCGACCATGGACGCTATCGAGACCCCGGACCAGATCATCTTCGATCTCGATCCCGACACGGGCGTGCCGATCGAGCGCGTGCGGGAGGCGGCGCTGACGATCCGCCGCCATCTCGACGAACTCGGCTTCGAAAGCTTGCTGAAGGTCTCCGGCGGCAAGGGTTTTCATGTCGTGTTGCCGTTGAAGCCGAAAGCGGATTGGGAACGCGTCAGGGGTTTCGCCCGCGATTTCGCAAAGGCGATGGAGCAGGCCGAGCCGAAGCTCTACACCGCGACTCTGTCGAAGAAGGCGCGGCGTGGCCGCATCTTCATCGACTATCTCCGCAATGGCCGCGGTGCGACCGCGATCGCCCCCTATTCGACCCGCGCCCGGCCGGGCGCGACACTGGCGATGCCGGTGGCGTGGGGTGACATTTCCCGCCTGGAGCCTGATGCCTTCAAGGCCCGCGACATCCTCGATGGCGCGTTGCCGCCCGATCTCTGGAGCGGCTTCTTCACGGCGGGCAAGTCGCTTACCGGGGGGTGAGCGGGACCGGAATGCGAACGCTTGCCGACGGCGGCAAGCCGCGGTCATAGCGTCGCTGCGCTTCCTCGACCTCGCCGATATGGGCTTCCGCCCAGAGGGTGAGCTGATGCACCGTCTGCGACAGCGTGCGTCCGAGCTCGGTCAACGAATACTCGACGGTGACCGGCACGGTCGGAAAGACCTCGCGCCGGACCAACCCGTCGCGTTCGAGGCTCTTCAGCGTCTGCGACAGCATCTTCTGCGAGATGTTCTCGATCCGGCGCCTGAGTTCGTTGAAGCGCAGCGTGCCGTCGTCGAGCGCGATCAGGATCAGCACGGCCCAGGTGTCGCCGATGCGGTCGAGCACGCGCCGCGTCGGGCAAAGCGCCTGGAAAGGGTCGGGACGTCTGAGCATGGCGGTTTCCGAGAGGTGACCATGTCGCGCGAAAGTGCCTACTTTACGGGGCAGCGCGGCATGACCAGATAGGTTCCATTGGAGTGCAGGTATCTACCAGATACCATAACAAGGAGCCTCTGTCATGAAAGTCGCACTGATCGGCGCCAGCGGATTTATCGGCTCGCGCCTGCTCGCTGAGCTGTCGTCGCGCGGCCACGCCGTCACCGCCATTGTCCGCAATCCGGAGAAGGTCGCGGCCTCGCCCGGCGTCACTGCCGTCAAGGGGGATATCTTCGACAAGGACGGGCTGGCGAAGCTCCTTGCCGGCCATGACGCGGTGATCAGCGCCGTCCATTTCACCGCCAGCGATCCGGAGCTCCTGCTCGCGGCCGTGAAGCAATCGGGCGTGAAGCGTTATCTCGTCGTCGGCGGGGCCGGCAGCCTCGAAGTGGCGCCGGGCGTCAAACTCTTCGATACGCCGGAATTTCCGGCCGCCTATCTCGACGAGGCGAAGAAAGGTGGCGTCTTCCTCGATCTGCTGAAGCTGGAGCAGGGCCTGGACTGGACCTTCCTCTCGCCTTCGGCGCTGATCCAGCCGGGTGAGCGCACCGGCAAGTTCCGGCTCGGCACCGACCTGCTCCTGGTCGACGGCAAGGGCAACAGCGCGATCTCGGCGGAGGACTACGCCATCGCACTCGTCGATGAACTGGAAAAGCCCGCTCATAGCCGCCGCCGCTTCACGGTCGGCTACTAACCGGCGCTGCGAACGACTCCGAAAAAGAAAGGGCCGTGCCTTCTCGCGAAGGCACGGCCCTTTTGTAGCTTGTTTGGCGTCGCGTTACGCTTTGCGGAAGTGCTTCTCGCCGATGCTGAGCGTACCGCGCTTGAGCTTGCCCAGCGCGACCCATCCGGTCTCGCCCTCGAAATAGAGCTTCGAGCGATCGACCGCATAGCGGCCGCGATGCTGGGCGCCGGCAGCCGGTTTGGCCTTGTGGAACTGCCCGTCCGGCCGCAGATCGATCAGAATCGACCCGTCCTCGGTTTTCCACGTCCCGATGGCGGCCTGCTCGAAGGGGGTTGGGCCGCCCCTGTCCTCGAGATCGATCTCGAGCAGGCGGGTGGGGCGGCTGGCTTGCGTAAAGCCGGAGGCGAGCTGGCCGAGAGTCTGAAGAACCTGGCTGAATGGCATGGTTTTCGTCTCCCTGTTCTAGTGACGGCTGAAACCGCTTGTCGCAGACATCCCCGTCGGGACCTGTCAGCAAGCGGCGAAGCATCTGCCGATTCCGAGGAAGGCGGCACGACGGTCGTCACGAATCTGTTTGCGATGTCGGCGTCTTGAAGGGGCATGAAGTCCCGGCGCCTGTCGCAGAGATAGGTCGATACCCGCTCGGCGCAAGGTGCCGCCGCCCAGAAAATTCAAGATCGACGAAAAACGGCGCCCTTTCGGGGCGCCGCGTCGTGTCGTGTCGGGCGGGCCTTCCCGCCTCAGAACTCTTCCCAGCCTGCATCCTGGGCGCGGCCATTGGCGACCTTGCGCGGGGCGGGGGTGGCCTTGGACTGGGCGAAGGCGGCCTCGGCGAGCTTGCGCAGCCGCTCCGGCTCGGCCGCCGGAGCCCTGGCGGATACGGCGGGGGCGGCTGCCGTGACGGCCACAGGGCGCGCCGCGGCGCGAGGCGCGGCTTTCGCCGGGCGCGCTGCCGGGACAGGCTGCGGATAGCCTGACTGCCCCACCGCCTCGCGGCTGGTGCGGAAGGTCGCGACCAGCTCGTTGAGCTGGCCGATCCGGCCGGAAAGCGCATTGGCGGAGGCGGCGCTCTGTTCGGCC
>NZ_JBFTOA010000034.1:0-21497 GCF_056397745.1 Allobosea sp. 05L423
CTGAAGGACACCGTGAAGACGACCGTCACGGGCGTCGAGATGTTCCGCAAGCTGCTCGACCAGGGCCAGGCGGGCGACAACATCGGCGCGCTGCTGCGCGGCACGAAGCGCGAGGACGTCGAGCGCGGCCAGGTGCTGTGCAAGCCGGGCTCTGTGAAGCCGCACACGAAGTTCAAGGCCGAGGCCTACATCCTGACGAAGGAAGAGGGTGGCCGTCACACGCCGTTCTTCACCAACTACCGCCCGCAGTTCTACTTCCGCACGACGGACGTGACCGGCGTGGTCTCGCTGCCCGAGGGCACGGAGATGGTGATGCCGGGCGACAACATCTCGATGGAGGTGACGCTGATCGCCCCGATCGCGATGGAAGAGAAGCTGCGCTTCGCCATCCGCGAAGGCGGCCGCACCGTCGGCGCCGGCGTCGTCGCTTCGATCATTGCCTGATCGACGCGCATAGCGATTTGGGAAGGGGCGGTGGCGACACCGCCCCTTTTCTGTTGCGACAAGCCTTTTTAGCCCATGCCGTGAATGCAGGGGCGGCTTCGGTCGCATGGGCTGCGCGGGCCTGTGATTCCGTGCTCTCAATCGCTGCGAGAGAGCGGATCAGCCGCTCCGGCCGCGGAGGAGCCTGCCCATGTCGTTCAAGCCGCCCTTTCCGGGCATCCATTCAATCGTCTTCGCCTTGTTCGACGAGCATGAGCGGCTCGACCGGGCGGCGATGCGCAAGCAGGCTGAGATCAGCGTCGAGCTCGATGTGCAGGGCATGGCGGCTCTGGGGCTTGCCACCGAAGTCTCGAAGCTGAGCTTCACCGAACGCTGCATGGTGATGGAGTGGATGGCGGAAGATGTCGCTGGCCGGAAGCCGCTTGCCTTCACCATCTTCGGCTCCTCGGTGGCGGAGCAGGCCGAGCTTGTGAAGGTCGCGGAGAAGAATCGCGCCGACTGGGTGATTCTGCAGCCGCCGATGGTCGGCAGCTTCAGCGCGGCCGAGTACATCGACTTCTTCGGGCGCATCGCCGAAACGACTTCCCTGCCGGTCGCGATCCAGAACGCGCCGGCCTATATGGGGCGTGGCCTGTCCGCCGAGGACATTCGCGAACTGACGCGCCGGCATCCGAACATCAGCCTGATCAAGGGCGAGGGTTCGGTCGTCGAGATCGAGCGGCTGATCGCGGTGACCGAAGGGCGGCTGCCGATTCTGAACGGGCGCGGCGGGCTCGAACTCATCGACAGTTTCCGGGCCGGCTGCAGCGGCATGATCCTGGCCCCCGACACGATCGACTACGCTCTGCGGGCCTATAACCGCTACAGAGCCGGGGACGAGGCCGGAGCGGATGCTGCCTATCGCGAGGTATTGCCGGCGATCACCTTCATCATGCAGTCGATCGAGACGCTGATCTGCTATGGCAAGCGCATCTTCGGCGCGCGCGCCGGCATCCCGATCCACGACCGCGGACCGGCACTCAGGCCGACGGAGTTCGGGCTGAAGCTGGTCGAGCGCTACGCCCGCGAACTCGGTCCCTACAGCAAATGAGGATGACGCGCGATTTCGACTTGAAATGCGCAGCGCCTTGGGGCACATGACGACCAGCTACAGGGGTGTAGCTCAGTTGGTAGAGTACCGGTCTCCAAAACCGGTTGTCGTAGGTTCGAGCCCTACCGCCCCTGCCAGTCGCACTTCGGGTGACTGGTGTGCAGACCGCCATGCGGCTCTCCGAGCGCCATGACCCAGAACATCTACGACGACGAGACTTTCTTCGCGGGCTACAGCCAGCTGCCGCGTTCCGTCCACGGGCTGGACGGCGCACCGGAGTGGCCGGTGCTGCGATCCATGCTGCAGGGACTGCGGGGCAAGCAGGTGCTCGACCTCGGCTGCGGCTTCGGCTGGTTCAGCCGCTTCGCGGCGGGCGAGGGGGCCGGGAGCGTGCTCGGCGTCGACGTTTCCGCCAGGATGCTGGAGCGGGCGCGGCGGGAGACCGGTGATTCCCGTGTTCTGTACGAGCGTGCCGATCTCGAAAGCTACGCGCCGCAGGCTGATGCCTTCGACCTCGCCTATAGTTCGCTCGCCTTCCACTACATTGCCGATCTCGCCGGGCTGCTCGCGCGCGTGCATGCGGCACTGAAGCCGGGTGGCGCGATGGTCTGCTCGGTCGAGCATCCGATCATGACGGCGCCGGTCCGGCAGGAATGGCTCGCCGATGCCGATGGCCGGGCGACCTGGCCGGTCAACGGCTATCTCGACGAGGGCGAGCGCGTCAGCAACTGGCTGGCCGAGGGCGTGGTCAAGCGCCACCGCACCATCGCGACCTATCTCGATCTGCTGCTGGGCGCCGGCTTCACGCTCGGCAAGCTGGTCGAATGGGCTCCGAGCCCGGAGCAGGTTGCCGCCGAGCCCGGCTGGGCGAAGGAGCGCGAGCGGCCCTTCTTCCTGCTGATCGCGGCGCGCCGGAGCTGAGCGGCCCGCGACCCGAAAGGGTCTTGGCTAACGACGCCAAGCGATGTAAGAGGCTTGTCATGACGGCGCGCGACCCTCCCCGGGTCCCGCGCCGCGAATGTTTCAGGACGGCCGATTCGGCGCGCGGCGGGGCTGCGGGCGGGATCGGAACCCGAGGTGGTTCATGGCGAAATCCAATCCCTTCCAGTTCCTGCAGGATGTGCGCACGGAAGCGTCCAAGGTCACCTGGCCTTCGCGCCGCGAGACGTTGATCACCACGGGCCTCGTGCTCGCCATGGTGGTCGTCTCCAGCCTGTTCTTCCTCTTCACCGACACCGTCATCCGCTGGGTGCTCGGCATCATCCTCGGCGCCCGTTGAACGGAATTACGAACGTGAGCACCCGCTGGTATATCGTCCACGCCTATTCCAACTTCGAGAACAAGGTCGCCCAGTCGATCCGCGACCAGGCCGCGCAGCGCAACCTCGCCGACAAGTTCGACGAGGTGCTGGTGCCGACCGAGAAGGTCGTCGAGGTTCGCCGGGGCCGCAAGGTCGACACCGAGCGCAAGTTCTTCCCGGGCTATGTGCTGGTGAAGTGCGAGATGACCGACGAGGTCTACCACCTCATCAAGAACACGCCGAAGGTCACCGGCTTCCTCGGCGCCGACAAGGCCAAGCCCATGCCGATCCCGGAGCATGAGGCGATGCGGATCAAGGGCCAGGTCGCCGAGGGCATCGAGCGCCCGAAGCCGACGATCGTTTTCGAGGTCGGCGAGCAGGTCAAGGTCGCGGACGGCCCCTTCGCCTCGTTCAACGGCGTCGTCGAGGATGTCGACCATGCCCGTGCCCGCCTCAAGGTCGCGGTCTCGATCTTCGGCCGCGCCACGCCGGTCGAGCTGGAATACGGCCAGGTCGAGAAGCTCTGAGCCCGCAGGGCGTTTCCGGTCGGTTTATAGCGGCTTCCGTTAGGTTAATCGGCCTTTAACACAACTGCGCCAAGGCTCTGCGTCGGTAATCCGACGCAGAGCGCAATGTTTCCCAGTTTCTTCAAGGCCACGGTTCGCCAGCGGTTGACGCTCTGGGCGTCGATGCTCGGCGTTCTCGCCTGTGTGTTCGGCATCGCCGAGACGATCGGCTCCCTCAAACTCGCTGGCTTCGCCAGGGCGCTCGCTGTCCATACCGATGCGGTGGCCGTGCTCTCGGAAACGGACGCTGCCTTGAGCCGCATCGTCGTGACGATCGTCTCGGGGGGCGACCGCGGCGCTCTGCCAAGCGACATCGAGGCCTTGAAGGCAGCGATGAAAGCAGTCGCCGCGCGCAGCCAGGGCGAAGTTGCCGCCCGCGCGGAGGAAGCCGTCCAGGGGCTGGAGGCGTTTTCATCGAAGCTGGGAGCCGATGCCACGGTCGCGCGCGGGGCACTGCGCAAAGCCGTCGAGCAGCGCAACGAGCTGCGCGTTCGGCTGAACGCGGCGGTGGCGGGCGTCAGCGAGGCGCTTGGCGCGCATGTCGAGAGCTCAAGGCAGAACACAGTGCTGCTGGCGGGGCTCG
This sequence comes from Allobosea sp. 05L423, assembly GCF_056397745.1. Taxonomy (NCBI): domain Bacteria; kingdom Pseudomonadati; phylum Pseudomonadota; class Alphaproteobacteria; order Hyphomicrobiales; family Alloboseaceae; genus Allobosea; species Allobosea sp. 05L423. The sequence continues at coordinate 3,984 of NZ_JBFTOA010000034.1, forward strand.
GTCTCTTCCTGGTCACCCTGATCATCGCCTTCGAATATCGCTGGCTGGTGCGCCCGATCTCGACCATGGCTGCGGCTCTCTCCGCGCCGGGCGAGGATGCCGGCTGGGTGCAGAAACTCGCTCGCCGCGGCGACGAGATCGGCATGCTCGGCCGGGCACTGCATTCGCATCTGTCGGACGAACAGACGAAACAGGAGGCCGCGAAGGAGCGCCTCGCCTCGCTGGCCGGAGAGGTGGAGCGGCAGCGGGCGCTGCGCGTCAGAGGGCAGGCCTTCCAGGGCAACATCGCCGGCATCGCCACGGCGCTGGAAACCCATGCCGCGAGCATGACCGACGCATCGAACGAGCTCTCGCAGCTCTCCGGCTTCGTCGATCAGCATGCCGGCGCGGCGGCGCAGTCGAGCCAGCGCGCGGCCAACCATGTCGAGCAGATGTCCTCGTCGCTGAACGAGATCGCCGAGCTGCTCGCGACGACTGCCGGCGAGGCGCAGCGGACCTCGGGCATTGCGAACGCCGCAAAAACGCTGGTCGAGGAGGCGACGGATGACAGCGTGCTGCTGCGCGAAGCTGTCGGATCCATCTCCGCCGTCGTGACGCTGATCAGCACGGTCGCCAACCAGACCAATCTGCTCGCGCTCAATGCGACGATCGAGGCTGCAAGGGCCGGCGAGAGCGGGCGCGGTTTCGCGGTGGTGGCCGCCGAGGTGAAGCAACTCGCCAACCGGACCGCGGAAGCGACCGGGCAGGTGCGGCAGGGGCTCGATTCGATCGGGACGGCGGCCGAGCGGATCATCGGACGCATTGGCGCCCTCGTTGCCTCGGTCAATGACGTCGAGGCCGCTGCCGACTCGATCGCCGAACTGGCACGCAGGCAGGACGACACCTCCCGCACGATCAATATCGGTACCGCCCAGACCGCCAGCGATGTGCGCGGCATGGCCGAGCAGGTCGAGCAGGTGGCCGGCATGATCGAGGACTGGCGCCGGATGACTGAGCGGATGGCGCGGGCCTCTGCCGACATCGATGGTCAAGCCGCAGCTTTACGGCAGGCCGTCGACGGCTTCATGACCGATACGCAAGGCGTGCAGCACGCATGAGGATGCCGGCCGCTTCTCCGAAGATCACGACCGCCCGTCGATCGCGGACAGGCGACCATGGGTTTCCGCGCCTCGCCAAGCCGCTGCACTGGGGCACGGCGGTGCTGGTCTTGGTGCTGTTCTGTATCGGGATACTGATGAAGGAAATCGGGGGCGGCGCCTGGGCGGACGCACTCATGACGTTCCACAAGACGGCCGGTTTCCTGCTGCTGCTTCTGGTCCCGGTTCGGCTCGCCTATCGGCTTCTGGCGCGCCTGCGCGGGCGCTGGGCACGCAACGCTGGCGGGCGGGCGGTCCATCGGATTCTATACGCCCTGCTGGTCGCGATCCCGTTGCTCGGCCTGGCGGGCGTGTCCGATTTCGGCGCACGCGAGATCTACGGCGGAATTTCGCTGCCGGCGATATGGCCGGAAGGTGCCGGCTATGCGCATATGCTGTTTCGCAGCCACGCGGTTCTGGCCTTCGTGCTGGTGGGTCTGGTCGCGGTGCATATTTGCCTGGCGCTCGATGACTACATCCAGGATGCCTCGCAGGCGGAGGCGGCAAAGCCCTCTTCCCTTTCCAGCCCATCTGTGCCATAGGCCGGCCTCAACCGCGTGGAAGACGCGCCGGTCGCCAGCCGGATCAAACACGTCGCACCACGCACTGCAACCACCCCGGCCCCGACGGAGAACGTCGACGGACAGGGGCGTCGTCGTTCCGATAGGCAGCGGAGCGGACGGCAGGAGCAGCCATCATGGCAAAGAAGATCACGGGCTACGTGAAGCTTCAGGTTCCGGCGGGCGCGGCCAATCCGTCGCCGCCGATCGGTCCCGCGCTCGGTCAGCGCGGCCTCAACATCATGGAATTCTGCAAGGCCTTCAATGCGAAGACCCAGCAGATGGAAAAGGGCATGCCGATCCCGGTGATCATCACCGCGTATCAGGATCGCTCCTTCACCTTCGAGATGAAGCAGCCGCCGGTCTCGTACTGGCTGAAGAAGGCCGCTGGCCTGACCTCCGGCTCGAAGACCCCGGGCCGTGGCGGCAACGTCGGCAAGGTGACCGCTGCGCAGATCGCCGAGATCGCCGAGAAGAAGATGGCGGATCTCAACTGCGACACCGTTGAATCGGCTTCGGCCATGATCCGTGGCTCGGCCAGGTCCATGGGCCTGGAAGTCGTGGGCTGAGGGGAGGCTGACAATGGCACATGTCGGAAAGCGCGTCGTCAAGGGCCGTGATGGCATTGACCGCACCAAGCTCTATTCGCTCGATCAGGCTGTCACGTTCGTCAAGGAGCGCGCCAACGCGAAGTTCGACGAGACCGTCGAGATCGCGATGAACCTCGGCGTCGATCCGCGTCACGCAGACCAGATGGTCCGCGGCGTCTGCAACCTGCCGAACGGCTCGGGCCGTACGCTGCGCGTCGCCGTGTTCGCTCGTGGCGCCAAGGCCGATGAGGCCAAGGCTGCGGGCGCTGACATCGTCGGCGCTGAAGAGCTCGTCGAGTCCGTTCAGAAGGGCGAGATCAACTTCGATCGCTGCATCGCGACCCCGGACATGATGGGTCTCGTCGGTCGTCTCGGTAAGGTGCTCGGCCCGCGCGGCCTGATGCCGAACCCGCGCGTCGGCACCGTCACCATGGACGTCACCGCCGCCGTCGCTGCTTCGAAGGGTGGTTCGGTCGAGTTCCGCGTCGAGAAGGCCGGCATCATCCACGCCGCCGTCGGCAAAGCCTCGTTCTCGGCCGAGAAGCTCTCGGAGAACATCAAGGCGTTCGTCGACTCGGTCGCCAAGGCGAAGCCCGCCGGCGCCAAGGGCACCTATATCCAGCGCGTCGCGATCTCGTCGACCATGGGTCCGGGCGTCAAGGTCGAGCCGAACACCGTCATCGGCGGCTGATCTCAGGGAAGGGCGGCCGGATCGCCGGCCGTCCGCCCGCTCTTGATTTCGTGAAGTCAAGAGCCTACTTGGCAGAAGCAGGCGAAAGCGCTATACGCACGCCTGTTTCCATAAGTGACGAGGCTCCGGCGTGCTTGACACGAAGGGGTCCGTTTCGCGTTTTTCGGCGGGTTTCCGCTGAAGAAATGGGTGTTTCAAGGTCGGGAGAGTGATCTTTCGAGCAGGAATCACCCAGTCCTGTCTGAGACTGCAGGTGCCTTCCCGGTTCGTCCGGGAGCATAATTTCGCCAAGAGGCCTGCATAGACGGTGCAAGAGCTTAGTCCCGGATCGCGAGGTCCGGAAAAGACGGTTCGAACCATCTCGCCTGGTCGTGGCCCTCGAGGGGGCCGGGAGCGGGGACAGGGCACCAAGCGTCGCTTCACGGGGCGCCGGTGTCAACCGGGGTTCCAGGAAGCGGCATTTGCAACCGGCGGCGAGCCTTCAAAAGCTTGTCGCCTACCGGAGAGAGCCCAGTGGATAAAACGGCAAAGAAAGATGCCGTCGCGTCGCTGAACGAGGTGTTTGCGAACACTTCGGTCGTCGTCGTGGCCCACTATGCGGGCTTGACCGTGGCCCAGTTCCAGAAGCTTCGTCGCGAGATGAAGGCGAATGGCGCCACTGTTAAGGTCGCAAAGAACCGGCTGGCCAAGATCGCTCTTGAAGGCACCGACGTCGCGTCCATCAGCAAGTTGCTGACGGGTCCCACCCTGATCGCTTATTCCAACGATCCGGTCGCGGCGCCGAAGGTCGCCACCGCTTTCGCCAAGGAGAACGACAAGCTCGTCATCCTGGGCGGCGCGATGGGCACGACCGCCCTGAACCCCGATGGTGTCAAGGCTCTGGCCACGATGCCCTCGCTCGACGAACTGCGTGCCAAGTTGGTCGGCCTTATCCAGGCCCCGGCCACGAAGCTTGCGCAGCTCTCGACTGCGCCGGCTGCGAAGCTCGCGCGGGTGTTCCAGGCATATGCCGACAAGGATGCGGCCTGAACGGCCAGCTGATCCCGATATCGTTCGAACCTCTTACACGTAGGAACCCAAAATGGCCGATCTTACCAAGCTCGTCGACGAGCTGTCGTCGCTCACCGTTCTCGAGGCCGCCGAGCTCGCGAAGCTCCTCGAAGAGAAGTGGGGCGTTTCCGCCGCCGCCGCCGTCGCCGTTGCGGCTGGCCCGGCCGCTGGTGGCGCTGCCGCCGCTGCTGTCGAAGAGCAGACCGAGTTCACCGTTGTCCTGGCTTCGGCCGGCGACAAGAAGATCGAGGTGATCAAGGAAGTCCGCGCCATCACCGGCCTGGGCCTCAAGGAAGCCAAGGACCTGGTCGAAGGCGCTCCGAAGCCGGTCAAGGAAGGCGTTGCCAAGGACGAGGCCGAGAAGCTCAAGAAGCAGCTCGAGGCCGTCGGCGCCAAGGTCGAGCTCAAGTGAGCTTGGGCCGGCTGATGCCGGTCCGACCGTAGTCAATATCGACAGTCCCGGGGCAGCTACGCCTCCGGGGCTGTTGCGTCGTTTCCGCGCTGGTGCGCGGGAGTTGTTGTCGAGGCTTGCTGCAACCGTGCGGCGCAGTTTCGATGGAAATGCATGGGCGGCGCGATGCGGCGCCGAACGGCTCACCCGGCGGCCTATGGCTGCCGTCACGGACCACCGGGTGAGCCGTCCGAAGAGATTGCGAGGAACAACATGGTCAATTCGCTCCAGGGTCGCAGGCGCGTCCGCAAGTTCTTCGGCAAACTCAAGGAAGTGGCGCAGATGCCGAACCTCATCGAGGTTCAGAAGGCGTCCTACGACCAGTTCCTGATGGTTGACGAGCCCAAGGGCGGTCGCCCCGACGAAGGCCTGCAGTCCGTCTTCAAGTCGGTCTTCCCGATCGGCGACTTCTCCGGCGCGTCGCTGCTGGAGTTCGTGAAGTACACCTTCGAGCCGCCGAAATACGACGTCGACGAGTGCCGCCAGCGCGGCATGACCTTCTCGGCGCCGCTCAAGGTGACGCTGCGCCTGATCGTGTTCGATATCGATCCGGACACCCAGGCCAAGTCGGTCAAGGACATCAAGGAGCAGGATGTCTACATGGGCGACATGCCGCTCATGACGGATAACGGCACCTTCATCGTCAACGGCACCGAGCGCGTCATCGTCTCGCAGATGCACCGTTCGCCGGGCGTGTTCTTCGACCACGACAAGGGCAAGACCCACTCCTCGGGCAAGCTGCTCTTCGCCGCGCGCATCATCCCGTATCGCGGTTCCTGGCTCGACATCGAGTTCGACGCCAAGGACATCGTCTATGCCCGCATCGACCGGAAGCGTAAGATCCCGGTCACCTCGCTGCTGTTCGCGCTCGGCATGGACGGCGAGGAGATCCTCAACCGCTTCTACAACCACATCACCTACACCAAGGACGCCAAGGGCTGGCGCGTTCCCTACGATGCGGAGCGCATGAAGGGCTTCAAGGCCTCCGAGGACCTGATCGACGCCGATACCGGCGAGGTCGTGGTCGAGGCCGGCAAGAAGCTCGTCGCCCGCACCGCCCGCCAGCTCGCCGAGAAGGGCCTGAAGTTCCTGCGCGCGCAGGACGAGGACCTGTACACCCAGTACATCGCGGAAGACCTGGTCAACCCGATGACCGGCGAGGTCTATGCCGAGGCCGGCGAGGAGATCACCGAGAAGCTGCTGAAGCAGCTGACCGATGACGGCTTCGACGAGATCCCGGTGCTGGACATCGACCACATCACCGTCGGCCCCTACATCCGCAACACGCTCAACGTCGACAAGAACTCGCGCCGCGAGGAAGCCCTGTTCGACATCTACCGCGTGATGCGCCCGGGCGAGCCGCCGACCCTCGAGACGGCTGAGAACATGTTCCAGTCGCTGTTCTTCGACGCCGAGCGCTACGACCTCTCCGCCGTCGGCCGCGTGAAGATGAACATGCGCCTCGACCTCGACGCCGAGGACACCGTGCGCATCCTGCGCAAGGAGGACATCTTCGCGGTCGTCAAGGCGCTGGTCGACCTGCGCGACGGCAAGGGCGAGATCGACGACATCGACCATCTCGGCAACCGGCGCGTGCGCTCGGTCGGCGAGCTGATGGAGAACCAGTATCGCCTGGGCCTGCTGCGCATGGAGCGCGCCATCAAGGAGCGCATGTCCTCGGTCGACATCGACACGGTGATGCCGCAGGACCTGATCAACGCGAAGCCCGCGGCTGCGGCCGTGCGCGAGTTCTTCGGCTCGTCGCAGCTCTCGCAGTTCATGGACCAGACGAACCCGCTTTCGGAAGTCACTCACAAGCGCCGCCTTTCGGCGCTTGGCCCGGGTGGTCTGACCCGCGAGCGCGCCGGCTTCGAGGTGCGCGACGTGCACCCGACGCATTACGGCCGCATCTGCCCGATCGAGACGCCGGAAGGTCCGAACATCGGCCTGATCAACTCGCTCGCCACCTTCGCGCGGGTGAACAAGTACGGCTTCATCGAGAGCCCGTATCGCCGCATCCGCGACGGCAAGGTCACGGACGAGGTGATCTATCTCTCGGCGATGGAAGAGGCGAAGTACAACGTCGCCCAGGCGAACGCCGCCGTCGACAAGGAAGGCCGTCTGACGGACGACCTGATCGTCTGCCGCCGCGCCGGCGAGGTCATCGTCACGCCGGTCGACAAGGTCGACTTCCAGGACGTGTCGCCGAAACAGCTCGTTTCGGTTGCCGCGGCGCTGATCCCGTTCCTCGAGAACGACGACGCCAACCGCGCGCTGATGGGCTCGAACATGCAGCGCCAGGCGGTGCCGCTGGTTCGCGCCGACGCGCCCTTCGTCGGCACCGGCATGGAAGCGGTCGTCGCCCGTGACTCGGGTGCCGCCATCGCGGCCCGCCGCGCCGGCATCGTCGACCAGGTCGACGCGACCCGTATCGTCATCCGCGCTTCGGAGGAGATGGATCCGACGAAGCCGGGCGTCGACATCTACCGTCTGCAGAAGTTCCAGCGCTCGAACCAGTCGACCTGCATCACGCAGCGCCCGCTGGTGCGCGTCGGCGACGTCGTCAAGAAGGGCGACATTGTCGCGGACGGCCCGTCGACCGAGTTCGGCGAGCTCGCGCTCGGCCGCAACGTGCTCGTCGCGTTCATGCCGTGGAACGGCTACAACTTCGAGGACTCGATCCTTCTCTCCGAGAAGATCGTCTCCGAGGACGTCTTCACCTCGATCCATATCGAGGAGTTCGAGGTCATGGCCCGCGACACCAAGCTGGGCCCTGAGGAAATCACGCGCGACATTCCGAACGTTTCGGAAGAGGCGCTGAAGAACCTCGACGAAGCCGGCATCGTCTATATCGGCGCCGAGGTTGCGGCGGGCGACATCCTCGTCGGCAAGATCACGCCGAAGGGCGAGAGCCCGATGACCCCGGAAGAGAAGCTGCTGCGCGCCATCTTCGGCGAGAAGGCTTCGGACGTCCGCGACACCTCGCTGCGCGTTCCGCCCGGCGTGCAGGGCACGATCGTCGAGGTCCGCGTGTTCAACCGCCACGGCGTCGACAAGGACGAGCGCGCCCAGGCGATCGAGCGCGAGGAGATCGAGCGTCTTGCCAAGGACCGTGACGACGAGCAGGCGATCCTGGACCGCAACACCTTCGCGCGTCTGGCCGAGATCCTGACCGGCAAGACCGGTCTCGCCGGCCCGAAGGGCTTCAAGAAGGACACGGTCATCACCCGCGAGGTGATGAGCGAGTTCCCGCGTTCGCAATGGTGGCTGTTCGCGACCGCCGAAGACTCGCTGATGACCGAGATCGAGGCGATGCGGAAGCAGTACGACGAGTCGAAGAAGCGCCTTGAGCAGCGCTTCCTCGACAAGGTCGAGAAGCTGCAGCGCGGTGACGAACTGCCTCCGGGCGTGATGAAGATGGTCAAGGTCTTCGTCGCGGTGAAGCGCAAGATCCAGCCGGGCGACAAGATGGCCGGCCGTCACGGCAACAAGGGCGTGGTCTCGCGCATCGTGCCGGTGGAGGACATGCCGTTCCTCGAGGACGGTACCCATGCCGACATCGTGCTGAACCCGCTCGGCGTGCCCAGCCGCATGAACGTCGGACAGATCCTGGAGACCCATCTGGGCTGGGCCGCCGCCGGTCTCGGCAAGCAGATCTCGCAGGCCCTCGACGCCTACAAGAAGACGAACGACTTCAAGGCGCTGAAGGCTCAGTTCGACGCCGTCTACGAGGACAATGAGATCATTGCCTCGATGGACGAGAACGAACTCGTCGAGATGGGCCAGAACCTGCGCCGTGGCGTGCCGGTGGCGACCCCGGTCTTCAACGGTGCCAAGGAAGCCGATATCGAGCGGCTGCTGGAGCAGGCGGGCCTGCACTCGTCGGGTCAGTCGACCCTCTATGACGGGCGCACGGGTGAACCCTTCGACCGCAAGGTCACGATGGGCTACATCTACATGCTGAAGCTGCACCACCTCGTGGACGACAAGATCCACGCCCGTTCGATCGGCCCGTACTCGCTCGTCACCCAGCAGCCGCTGGGCGGCAAGGCGCAGTTCGGCGGCCAGCGCTTCGGCGAAATGGAGGTCTGGGCGCTCGAGGCTTACGGCGCCGCCTACACGCTGCAGGAGATGCTGACGGTGAAGTCGGACGACGTCGCGGGCCGCACCAAGGTCTACGAGTCGATCGTGCGCGGCGAGGACAACTTCGAGGCAGGCATCCCCGAGAGCTTCAACGTTCTCGTCAAGGAGATGCGTTCGCTCGGCCTCAACGTCGAGCTGATCAACAACAAGGTGAAGCCGGGCGAGTTGCCGCCGGCCGAAGCGGCCGAGTGAGCCGTTAACCAAGCCTTGGATAGATGCCGGCGGCACTGATGCCGCCGGCCGACGGAATTTACGAGCCGGGCAGGGCGGCCCTAGCCCCCGCCGGCGGAAGGAGACAGGCGATGAAGCAAGAGGTCATGAACCTTTTCGGCCAGCAGCCGGTCCAGCAGGCCTTCGACGCGATCAAGATCTCGATCGCGAGCCCGGAGAAGATCCTGTCCTGGTCCTATGGCGAGATCAAAAAGCCGGAGACCATCAACTACCGCACGTTCAAGCCGGAGCGTGACGGCCTGTTCTGCGCCCGCATCTTCGGGCCCATCAAGGACTACGAGTGCCTGTGCGGCAAGTACAAGCGCATGAAGTTCAAGGGCGTCATCTGCGAGAAGTGCGGCGTCGAAGTCACGCTCGCCCGCGTTCGGCGCGAGCGCATGGGCCATATCGAGCTCGCCGCCCCGGTGGCGCATATCTGGTTCCTTAAGTCGCTGCCCTCGCGCATCGGCCTGCTGATGGATATGCCGCTCAAGGACCTCGAGCGCATCCTCTACTTCGAAAGCTACGTCGTCATCGAGCCGGGCCTGACCCCGCTCAAGGACCGTCAGCTGCTGTCGGAGGAGGAGTACGTCCGGGCTCAGGAGGAGTACGGCGCGGACACCTTCACCGCCATGATCGGCGCGGAAGCCATTCGCGAGATGCTGCGCGCGCTCGACCTCGACCAGATCAACGCCGATCTGAAGCATGAGATCGCGACGACGACGTCGGAGCTGAAGCCCAAGAAGCTGATGAAGCGCCTCAAGATCATCGAGGCCTTCCAGGAGTCGGGCAACAAGCCGGAATGGATGGTGATGACCCAGATCCCGGTCATCCCGCCGGATCTGCGTCCGCTCGTGCCGCTCGACGGCGGCCGCTTCGCGACCTCGGACCTGAACGACCTCTACCGCCGCGTCATCAACCGCAACAACCGCCTGAAGCGGCTGATCGAGCTGCGCGCGCCGGACATCATCATCCGCAACGAGAAGCGGATGCTGCAGGAGTCGGTCGACGCCCTGTTCGACAACGGCCGCCGCGGCCGCGTCATCACGGGCGCCAATAAGCGCCCGCTGAAGTCGCTCGCCGACATGCTGAAGGGCAAGCAGGGCCGCTTCCGGCAGAACCTGCTCGGCAAGCGCGTCGACTACTCGGGCCGTTCGGTCATCGTCGTCGGCCCGGAGATGAAGCTGCACCAGTGCGGCCTGCCGAAGAAGATGGCGCTCGAGCTGTTCAAGCCGTTCATCTATGCGCGCCTCGACGCCAAGGGTTATTCGACCACGGTCAAGCAGGCCAAGAAGCTCGTCGAGAAGGAGAAGCCGGAGGTCTGGGATATCCTGGACGAGGTCATCCGCGAGCATCCGGTGATGCTGAACCGCGCGCCGACGCTGCACCGCCTCGGCATCCAGGCCTTCGAGCCCGTGCTGATCGAGGGCAAGGCGATCCAGCTGCACCCGCTGGTCTGCGCCGCCTTCAACGCGGACTTCGACGGCGACCAGATGGCCGTGCACGTCCCGCTGTCGCTCGAGGCGCAGCTGGAAGCGCGCGTGCTGATGATGTCGACCAACAACATCCTGCACCCGGCGAACGGCATGCCGATCATCGTGCCGTCGCAGGACATCGTGCTCGGTCTCTACTATCTCTCGATCGTCTCGGACGGCGAGCCCGGCCAGGGCAAGGTCTTCGGCGATTTCGGCGAACTCGAGCATGCGCTGCACGAGAAGGTCGTGACGCTGCATTCGAAGATCAAATATCGCTGGACCGGCACCGGCAAGGACGGCAAGCCGTACACGAAGATCTACGACACCACGCCGGGCCGCGTGATCCTCTCGACCGCGCTGCCTGACCACCCGGCCGTATCCTTCGACGTCAGCAACCGCCTGATGACCAAGAAGGAAATTTCCGGAATGATCGACGCCGTGTATCGCGGCTGCGGTCAGAAGGAATCGGTGATCTTCTGCGACCGCGTCATGGCGCTGGGCTTCCGTCACGCCTTCAAGGCCGGCATCTCCTTCGGCAAGGACGACATGGTCGTGCCGGAGAACAAGTGGCAGATCGTCGACACGACCCGCGCGCTCGCAAAGGACTACGAGCAGCAGTACCAGGACGGCCTGATCACGCAGGGCGAGAAGTACAACAAGGTCGTCGACGCCTGGGCGAAGTGCTCCGACAAGCTCGCCCAGGAGATGATGGCCCGCATCTCGACCGTCCAGAAGGACGAGACCGGCCGCGACAAGCAGATCAACTCGATCTACATGATGTCGCACTCCGGCGCCCGTGGTTCGCCGGCGCAGATGCGCCAGCTCGCCGCCATGCGCGGCCTGATGGCCAAGCCGTCGGGCGAGATCATCGAATCGCCGATCATCTCGAACTTCAAGGAAGGCCTCGACGTTCTCGAGTACTTCAACTCGACCCACGGAGCCCGCAAGGGCCTCGCCGACACGGCGCTCAAGACGGCCAACTCCGGCTATCTCACGCGCCGTCTCGTCGACGTGGCGCAGGACGCGATTATCTCCGAGGTGGATTGCGGCTCGGATAACGGTATCAAGATGCGTGCCATCGTCGATGCCGGCCAGATCGTGGCCTCGCTCGGCATGCGCATTCTGGGTCGCGCCGCGGCCGAGGACGTCGTCGACGTCGAGGGCAAGGTCCTCGTCGCCAAGGGCGTCGTGATCGAAGAGAGCGACATCGCCAAGATCAATGCCGCCGGCGTCCAGGAGGTGAAGATCCGTTCGGTTCTCACCTGCGAGACCAAGAACGGCGTCTGCGCCACCTGCTACGGGCGCGATCTGGCCCGCGGCACGCCCGTCAACATGGGCGAGGCCGTTGGCGTCATCGCGGCGCAGTCGATCGGCGAGCCGGGCACGCAGCTTACCATGCGTACCTTCCACATCGGCGGCGCGGCCACCATCGCCGACCAGTCCTTCGTCGAGTCGAACTTCGAAGGCACGGTCAAGATGCGCAACCGCAACGTCGCGCGGAACTCGGACGGCGACCTGATCGCCATGGCGCGGAACATCGCCATCGTGATCGTCGGCCCGGACGGCGCCGAGCGCGCGGTCCATCGCGTCCAGTTCGGCTCGAAGCTGCGCGTGGACGAGGGTGACAAGGTCAAGCGCGGCCAGCGTCTGATCGAGTGGGATCCCTATTCCCGCCCGATCCTGGCGGAAGTGGACGGCAAGGTCGGCTACGAGGATCTCGTGGACGGCATGTCGATCACGGAGACGACCGACGAGGCGACCGGCATCTCGAAGCGCGTCGTCATCGACTGGCGAGGCTCGGCCCGTACGGCCGATCTCAAGCCGGCGATGGTGATCTTCGGCGCGGACGGCAAGGTGGCGAAGCTCGCCCGTGGTGGCGAGGCCCGCTACATCCTGCCGGTCGACGGCATCATCTCGGTGGAGCCGGGCCACGCGATCAAGGCCGGCGACGTGCTCGCCCGTGTCTCGACCGACTCGGCCAAGACCCGCGACATCACCGGCGGTCTGCCGCGCGTCGCGGAGCTGTTCGAGGCGCGTCGTCCGAAGGATGCGGCGATCATCGCCGAGAAGTCGGGCGTCATCGGCTTCGGCAAGGACTACAAGAACAAGCGTCGCGTCACGCTGACGCCGCATGACGGTTCCGACGGGGTCGAGTACCTGATCCCGAAGGGTAAGCACATCCATCTCCAGGAAGGCGATGTCGTGGAGGTCGGCGACTACATCCTCGACGGAAACCCGGCGCCGCACGACATCCTTGCGATCAAGGGCGTCGAGGAGCTGGCGGCTTATCTGGTCAACGAAATCCAGGAGGTCTATCGCCTCCAGGGCGTGACCATCAACGACAAGCACATCGAGGTCATCGTCCGGCAGATGCTGCAGAAGGTCGAGATCACGGAGTCGGGCGACAGCGACATCCTGACCGGCGACCAGATCGATCGTATCGAGCTGGAAGAGGTCAACGCGAAGCTGCGCGAGGAGGGCAAGAAGCCGGCTTCCGGCGTGCCGGTCCTGCTCGGCATCACCAAGGCGTCGCTGCAGACCCGCTCCTTCATCTCGGCGGCGTCGTTCCAGGAGACCACCCGCGTCCTCACGGAGGCGGCGGTCAACGGCAAGTCCGACATGCTCGAAGGCCTCAAGGAGAACGTCATCGTCGGCTCGCTCATCCCGGCCGGCACCGGCGCCCAGGTCGCCCGCATCAAGCAGGTGGCCACGCGTCGCGACGATCTCATCGTCGGCCAGAAGGCGGACGCGGCGGCGAAGGCCGCCAAGGAAGCTGCAGCGGTCCTGCCTGCTGCGGAGTAAGAATCGCCGGAGCAATCTTCGGTAATCATCGGAAAGGCCGCCCCCTCCGGGCGGCCTTTTTGTTTCACGGTAAGGCAGGCACCGGCGTAACCTACCCGAACCCCGCAAAACAACGGCCTTTTCGGCGGTTTCGGGGTTGACGCGAATCCTTCTGTGAGTCATAAGCGCGCCACTGTCGACGGTTGTCGGACACGTTTGTCGCTTGCGCCAGATTCGCAAGCGAGTTTCGCGACCGAAACTCCGTCGGAATTCCAGCGTCGAACGACGACATGGCAAGACGCATGAACGCGGGTTTCCCGTGTTCCTCTGCATGGCGAGCGCGCCTGAGGCCCCTAAAGGGAGCCGATGGCGCGGCTTCGTTTATGTCATGGCCTCGCTCGCCCTGGGAGATTGACCAGAGAATTTCCAAACGCTCAGTGGGGCGAGAGGCCAGAATGCCGACAATCAGCCAGCTCATCCGCAAGCCGCGCTCACCCGTGAAGGCGCGTAACACCGCCCCGGCGCTCGAGTCGTGCCCGCAGAAGCGCGGCGTCTGCACGCGCGTTTATACGACGACCCCGAAGAAGCCGAACTCGGCGCTCCGCAAGGTTGCCAAGGTTCGTCTGACGAACGGCTTCGAGGTCATCGGCTACATTCCGGGTGAAGGTCACAACCTTCAGGAGCACTCGGTCGTCATGATCCGTGGCGGCCGCGTGAAGGATCTTCCCGGCGTGCGCTATCACATCCTGCGCGGTGTGCTCGACACGCAGGGCGTCAAGAACCGCAAGCAGCGCCGTTCGAAGTACGGCGCGAAGCGTCCGAAGTAATTTTCTGCCAGGCCGGCGGGGTTGTTCGATCCGAGCCGGTCCGCAGCGTTCCAGATTGACCGGAGACTAGACGATGTCCCGCCGCCACAGTGCCGAAAAGCGCGAAGTTATCCCGGACCCGAAGTTCGGCGATATCGTCGTGACCAAGTTCATGAACTCCGTGATGTACGAAGGTAAGAAGTCGACCGCCGAGCGGATCGTCTACGGCGCCTTCGATATCATCGAGAGCAAGACCAAGAGCGAGCCGCTCGGGGTCTTCAAGTCGGCACTCGAGAACGTCGCTCCGGCGATCGAGGTCCGTTCCCGCCGCGTCGGCGGCGCGACCTATCAGGTTCCGGTCGAGGTTCGCACTGAGCGCCGCCAGGCGCTTGCGATCCGCTGGCTGATCGCTGCCGCTCGCGGCCGCAACGACAAGACCATGGTGGAGCGCCTGTCGGCCGAGCTGATGGACGCCGCCAACAACCGCGGCAACGCCGTGAAGAAGCGTGAAGACACGCACCGGATGGCGGAAGCCAACCGCGCCTTCTCGCACTACCGCTGGTAAGCGGCGCGCCGAACCGAGACACAGAGCACGATCATGGCCCGTTCCCATCCCATCGACCGTTATCGCAACTTCGGCATCATGGCCCACATTGATGCCGGCAAGACGACGACGACCGAGCGCATCCTCTACTACACCGGCAAGTCCCATAAGATCGGCGAAGTCCATGACGGCGCCGCGACCATGGACTGGATGACGCAGGAGCAGGAGCGTGGCATCACGATCACCTCGGCTGCGACAACCTGCTTCTGGCGCGACAACCGCCTGAACATCATCGACACCCCCGGCCACGTCGACTTCACCATTGAGGTCGAGCGTTCGCTGCGCGTTCTCGACGGCGCCGTCTGCGTTCTCGACGGCAACCAGGGCGTCGAGCCCCAGACCGAGACGGTCTGGCGCCAGGCCGACAAGTACGACGTTCCGCGCGTCGTCTTCGTCAACAAGATGGACAAGATCGGCGCCGATTTCTATCGCTGCGTCCAGGACATCATCGACCGCGTCGCCGGAAAGCCCGTCTGCCTGCAGATTCCGATCGGTTCGGAGTCCAACTTCGCGGGTGTCGTCGACCTCGTGAAGATGAAGGCGATCGTCTGGAACGGCGAAGCGCTCGGCGCCTCGTTCGAGGAGCAGGACATCCCGGCCGACCTTGCTGAGAAGGCCGCCGAGTACCGCTCGAAGCTTGTCGAGGCCGCCGTCGAGATGGACGACGCCGCGATGGAAGCCTATCTCGAAGGCACCGAGCCGGACGCCGATACCCTGCGTCGCCTGGTGCGCACCGCTGTGCAGCGTCGTGCGTTCCACCCCGTCCTCTGCGGCTCGTCCTTCAAGAACAAGGGCGTGCAGCCGCTGCTCGACGCGGTCGTCGACTATCTGCCCTCGCCGGTGGATCGTGGCGCAGTCGAAGGCATTGACTTCAAGACTGAAGAGCCGACCGTCCGCAATCCGACGGACGAGGATCCCTTCGCGATGCTCGCCTTCAAGATCATGGACGACCCCTTTGTCGGCACGATCACCTTCTGCCGCATCTATTCGGGCAAGGTCGAAGCCGGCCAGGGCGTCATCAACTCCACCCGCGACAAGAAGGAGCGCGTTGGTCGCATGCTCCTGATGCATGCGAACAACCGCGAGGACATCAAGGAGGCTTATGCCGGCGACATCGTCGCCCTGGCCGGCCTCAAGGACGTCCGCACCGGCGACACGCTCTGCGATCCCGCCCAGGCGGTCATCCTGGAGCGCATGGAGTTCCCCGAGCCGGTCATCACGATCGCGATCGAGCCGAAGTCCAAGGCCGACCAGGAGAAGTTGGGCCTCGCCCTGTCGAAGCTCGCGAACGAGGATCCGTCCTTCCGCGTGTCGACCGACCAGGAGAGCGGCCAGACCATCCTGAAGGGCATGGGCGAGCTCCATCTCGACATCAAGGTCGACATCCTGAAGCGCACCTACAAGGTCGACGCCAATATCGGCGCGCCGCAGGTTGCGTATCGCGAGACGCTGACCAAGAAGGCCGAGGTCGACTACACCCACAAGAAGCAGACCGGCGGCACGGGCCAGTTCGCCCGCGTCAAGCTCGTCATCGAGCCGAACGAGACCGGCAAGGGCTTCGAGTTCGAGTCGAAGGTCGTCGGTGGTTCGGTGCCGAAGGAGTATATCCCCGGCGTCGAGAAGGGCCTGAACTCGGTCATCGGCTCGGGCGTTCTCGCCGGCTTCCCGGTTGTCGACGTCAAGGTCACGCTGATCGACGGCGCCTTCCACGAAGTCGACTCGTCGGCCCTGGCCTTCGAAATCGCCTCCCGTGCAGCGCTGCGCGAAGGTCTGCAGAAGGGCGGCTCCGTGCTGCTCGAGCCGATCATGAAGGTCGAGGTCGTGACCCCGGAAGACTATACCGGTTCGGTCATCGGCGACCTGAACTCGCGTCGCGGCCAGATCCAGGGCCAGGACATGCGCGGCAACGCCGTCGTGATCAATGCGATGGTTCCGCTGGCGAACATGTTCGGCTACGTCAACCAGCTGCGTTCCTTCTCGCAGGGCCGCGCGAACTACACGATGCAGTTCGACCACTACGAGCAGGTGCCGTCGGCGGTCGCCGCCGAGGTTCAGGCCAAGTACGCCTGAGCTCCGCACCGAACCGACTGAACATTTGAACAAGATCTGACGGAGGCTACGATGGCCAAAGAGAAATTCGCTCGTACGAAGCCGCACTGCAACATTGGCACGATTGGTCACGTCGACCATGGCAAGACGTCGTTGACGGCTGCGATCACGAAGGTTCTGGCTGAGTCCGGCGGGGCGTCGTTCACGGCGTATGACCAGATCGACAAGGCGCCGGAAGAGAAGGCCCGCGGCATCACGATCTCGACGGCTCACGTCGAGTACGAGACCCCGGCCCGCCACTATGCGCATGTCGACTGCCCCGGCCACGCCGACTATGTGAAGAACATGATCACGGGCGCGGCGCAGATGGACGGCGCGATCCTGGTTGTGTCGGCGGCCGACGGCCCGATGCCGCAGACCCGCGAGCACATCCTGCTGGCGCGCCAGGTCGGCGTTCCCGCGCTGGTGGTGTTCATGAACAAGGTCGATCTCGTCGACGACGCCGAGCTGCTCGAGCTGGTCGAGATGGAGATCCGCGAGTTGCTGTCGAAGTACGACTTCCCCGGCGACGACATCCCGATCACCAAGGGTTCGGCCAAGGCCGCCCTCGACAACGTCACGCCGGAAATCGGCCATGACGCGGTGATCGCGCTGATGAAGACGGTCGACGACTACATCCCGCAGCCGGAGCGCCCGATCGACCAGCCGTTCCTGATGCCGGTCGAGGACGTGTTCTCGATCTCGGGCCGTGGCACGGTGGTGACCGGCCGCGTCGAGCGCGGCATCGTCAAGGTCGGCGAGGAAATCGAGATCGTCGGCCTGAAGGACACCGTGAAGACGACCGTCACGGGCGTCGAGATGTTCCGCAAGCTGCTCGACCAGGGCCAGGCGGGCGACAACATCGGCGCGCTGCTGCGCGGCACGAAGCGCGAGGACGTCGAGCGCGGCCAGGTGCTGTGCAAGCCGGG
>NZ_JBFTOA010000035.1:0-9482 GCF_056397745.1 Allobosea sp. 05L423
TTCTTCAGCCCGCCGCGGATGATGTGCAGGTGGTTGTCGATCAGACCGGGCAACGCGCTGCGGCCCTTGAGATCGATGACCCTGGTGTTCGGCCCGGCATGGGCCATCACCTCGGCCTGCCCGCCGACCGCCAGGAAGACGCCGTCCTTGACCGCGACCGCGCTAGCCGTCGGATTGCCGCGATCGAGCGTGGTGAACCGGCCATTGGTGAGGATGAGATCAGCGGTCATCGGGCGAGATCCTTGACTCGGGGACTGTGCGGAGGCGCTGCCGAAGAGGCCGCTCAGCGCGCCTGCGGCAGCGCCTAAGGTGGTTTGACGACGCGTCGGCATCAGCTGCGCTCCTTTTGCGATGTCTCCTGCGAGGGTTGTCCGCCGCCTGGCAGATGGCCAAAGACATGCGGCTTGACTTGCTGGTGCCAGGAATGAGCCGCCGGAGCCTTCGCCCAGAGCCCGCGCAGGAGCGGCGGCAACTGCTCGCCGATCAGGATGCCGAGCAGGCCGACCAGCGCTATGACCGGCGGGGCCGGCGAGCGCACATTGATCAAGCTGTAGATCACGCCGACCAGGAGCCCGGCCCCCAACGACATCAGGTAGATCTTCATGCGGCACTCCGTTTTGCGCCTCCGCGACGCGTCAGGGTGACTATCCCTGGCCGCGATCAGTCGAAGGCAGAGTGCAAAAGGGGTTATTGCCCGTCTTGTCTGATTGCGCGCTCCGTTGCCGGATTTCGCGACGGCAGACGAACTGGCAAGAGCGTGAGCAAGCCGCTGGCTATGCTTGAACAGCCCTCATCCGCGCCCGCCGATCCCTGTCATCGCGGAACGAGCGAGGCCGCGGTACCGTTCGGTGGCACTATCGCGAAGCCTGCAGAAAGCCCTGGAGTCTCGGACAGACAAAATCGAGGAATGCACGAACCCGAAATGGCAGACGCGGGCCGCCCAAGTACAACGCGTGGATGAGTTCGCCATCGCTTTCGACGGCTTCGGACAGAACTTCCACCAACCGGCCTGCATTCAGATCGGCGCGAACATGATAGTCGGCGAGGCGGGCCAAACCGATCCCGGCTATGGCCATGCGACGCACGGTCTCGCCGTTGTTGGCGAGCAAAGAGCCGTTGACGGTCCGATCAACCACACGCCCGCTTTCCTTAAGTGGCCATACGGGAGCTGCTCGCCGGAAATTGAAGCCGAGGCAGTTATGAACCGCTAGTTCGTCAACAGCACGCGGCGTGCCATGACGTTCAAGATAATCCGGCGAGGCAACGATCTTGCGGTGCGCAACGCCGATCTTTCTGGCGATCATGGCCGATCCTTGCAAAGGGCCGACCCGAAACGCGACGTCCGTTCGATCGAGATAGAGATCGACGATTTCGTCCGACAGGGAAAGATCGACGGCGATTTTTTGGTGCTCATGCCAGAACGCCGGAAGAAGCGGTTCCAGACCCAAGACTCCAAAGGCGACCGAGGCATTAACCCGAACGGTGCCGCCCGAGCTGGCGACTCCCTGCGACAGGCTTCGTTCCACATCGTCGAGTTCCCCGATGAGAGCGAGACTTCGCTCGTAGTACACCTGCCCTTCCGCGGTTAACGACAAGCGCCGAGTCGAACGCTCCAAGAGGCGTACGCCGAGGCGGTTTTCGAGGCGGCCGATCAGCTTGCTCACGGTCGACGGAGTCATGAGCATCAGCCGCGCAGCCTCGGTAAAACTGCCCGCTTCGATCACGCGCGTGAACACCTGCATCTCGCCTGCTCGGTTGTCCATGGCGCTCTCCTTTTGTGAACCCATTTCACTTCTGAATTGGATTCGCAACGCATTATCATGTCGGGGAAACGGCGACATCCTGCTCGAATGTCTCAGTTTTCCAGCACGAGCAGATAGCGATGCCGAACAATTCCGGATTAGCACATCGATGCGAACAACGTGCCAAGGAAGTCATGTCGGCGAGGTGGTCATCGGACCTGACGGTTGCGCAGATGGCCCAGGAATGTTCGATGGCGCCGGCGGAATTTGAACATGCGTTCTGCGAGACAGCAGGAGTGTCGCCCCGCCGATACCTGGCTCAGATCAGAGTGACGGAAGCCAAGAAGCTGCTGCTCGAACCTCATCTGTCACTCACGGACGTAAGGGTGGTGTGCGGCTTCCGCTCCCAACGGGATTTCACGCGAAGCTTCATGCAATTGACAGGTAGAAGCCCTGCGGCTTGGCGACGGCATGGGATAGGCGTGGCCCGCCCGACGCTTCCGGCTCATCTGCGAGAATCGACAGCCGCTCGAACTCCGTCAGCGCCCCCCGACGGCGACGTATGGTCCGCGCGACATCAGGGTACGGTTTCAGCATAGCTGGCAAACCCGACGAGACAGCTTCAAAGACGCCAGCCGATCAACCGGAGAGACAAAGACAACATTGCTTCACCGTTCCATGATCAGTTCGATCAGCGCCTCGCTGTCCGATCTCAGCCGTTCGGGATCGTCGTAAATTCGTTCCAATACCACCATGCCGCGCGTGTGATTCACAAGGAGCCGCGCGGTGGCGTCGGGCGGCAACCGCAGCTTCTCCGCAGATTGCGTAAATCGGCTCGTCAGACACGCCTCCAAATCATCCATCTGGCGTTTCAACGCTTCGCGGATCTCGGGGCTGGCAGCCTCCTCGTCCGTCGCCGTTTTGGTGGTCAAGCACCCTCGCCTGCCTTCCCGGATCAGATCGATGCTGAACGCGAAAAGCTTGCGCAGGGCAGCGCGCAGATCCTCCTCCTCAAGTGCCTTGCGAACGCCCTCCATGTAGCGCTGCTGGTAGTGGCGATAGGCGTTGACGAAGAGGGCCCCCTTGCCACCGTAAGCGTTGTAGAGCGACCCCCGCTGGACACCCGTCGCGGCAGCGAGATCCTGCATCGAGGTCGCCGAGTATCCCCTCTCCCAAAACCGCTTGGCAGCTTCTGCCAGCACCCGATCTTCGTCGAACTGCCGCACTCCCGCCATCACGCACCTCCTGCTCGACATTGCTCGGAGCAAGATAAGAATGCTTGACACTATTGTCAAAGATGGCAGGCGCGCTATCTTTGACAGTGATGACAAAAATAGCCCGCCACGTCGGGTGTGAAGGAACCTGTGCCATGGTCACGATCAATTCCAGCGATCCGGAGAAAAGCATGCCCTGGGCGACCATGTTCGCGGGGCTGTCCGCCAGCATGATCGGAATCGGCCTGGCGCGCTTCGCCTACACGCCTCTCATTCCGCCTCTCATCGAGGCCGGATGGTTTTCCGCAGACAACGTAATCTATCTGAGCGCCGCCAATCTGGCCGGCTATCTGGCGGGTGCGCTGGTGGCCCGAAGGCTGGGCCGCCTGTTCGGGAACGTCATGGTCCTGAAGGCGATGATGCTTTTGACGGCCCTGGCCTTCCTCGCCTGCGCATTTCCCGTCTCGGTCGCCTGGTTCTTCGCCTGGCGTCTCCTGTCCGGCATAACCGGTGGCATCATCATGGTGCTCGTCGCGGCAACATTGCTGCCCAGCGTGCCGGCTCCGCGACGCGGGCTTGCCAGCGGCGCCATCTTTTTCGGGGTCGGAGTGGGGATCGCGGCTTCCGGAACCATCGTCCCGGCCCTGCTACATTGGGGGCTGTCCACGACGTGGGAAGGATTGGCCGCGATCTCTCTCACCTTGATCGTCCTGAGCTGGCGGGCCTGGCCTGCCAACGTCGTTGTCTCGCGCGCCGAAACCAAGGAAAGCCCGGCAAAACCGGCGCCGACTGGATTTGGCCCGAGTCTCCTCTACGTCCAATACGGCCTGATGGCGGTCGGCCTGGTCCCCGCGGTTGTCTTTCTGGCGGACTTCATCGCGCGCGGCCGAGATCTGGGGGCGAATACCGGCGCGATATTCTGGATCGTCTACGGCGTCGGCGCGATGTTCGGCCCCCTGCTCTACGGCCAGTTGGCGGACAGAGTTGGAAGCGCGAAAGCCGCGCGTCTGCTCCTGGCGGCTCAGATCGCTGCGCTGCTTCTGTTCGCGAGCTCGGCCTGGCTTGTCGCCGCCGCTATCGCAACCTGGGTCATTGGAACATTTCCGCCGGGAATCGTGCCACTCACCCTGCATAAGGTTCATCATATGATGCCCGACGATCACTGCGCCCAGGCAGCGGTGTGGAGCCGGGCGACCGTTGCGTTTGCAGCCTTTCAGGCGATAGCCGGTTACGGTTCATCCTGGTTGTTCGCTCATTCCAACGGAAATTACACACTGCTGTTTTTGGTCGGTGCCGGGGCTCTCGCCCTTGCCCTCGCCATGGAGTTCCTGAGTCCTGCGCTGAAGCGGCTCTCGCGAGCCAAGCAAGCCTGAAGACATCACCAGGAGCCGCTTGAGTTCAAAGCTCAAGCGGCTCCTGTTTTTCTTTCTTCGCATGAGTCGGACCTGATGAGGCGGGTATGGGTCGAGCGCCACCATCAATGAAACGGCTTCACAATTGATGTGGAGCGACACGTGCTTATCGGACCGGCCATGCGGATCTATGTCGTGAGGCATGACACAGCACTCAGCATTGGACCTGATCCGCAAACCGGGTCGGTTGACGCTTGGCCTGGAACTGCCTCTGGACAATGATTGGTCGCCGGCGGGTGAAGCCCGAAGGATCGCCGACTCCCGCCCCCGGGGCGTACCGGATGTACGGGAACAGACCGAACTGATCCGCCGGGCGGACGGCCTCGGCTTCGCGGCAGTCTGGCTGCGCGACGTGCCGGTCTTCGACCAGGTCAACATGGGCGACGCGGGCTCGGTCTATGACGTCTTCACGCAACTCGGTTTTCTCGCCGGTGTGACGCGCAATATGGCCCTCGGCACCGCTGCCGTCGTTCTGCCGATCCGCCATCCGCTCTTTACCGCAAAGGCTGCCGCCAGCGTCGACGCACTCTCGGGCGGGCGTCTGATCCTCGGGGTCGCCTCCGGGGACCGGCCGGTCGAATATCCCTTGCTCGGTCTCGATTTCGAGAAGCGCGGCGACGCCTTCCGCGAGGCTGTCGACTATCTTCGCACGGTCTGGCAACCCGGCGGAATCCCGGTGGGCGGGCGCAGGGATGCGAGCCTCGACTTGCTGCCGCGGCCCCTCCAGCCGACGATCCCGCTGATCGTGGCTGGACAGGCAAGGCAGGACGACGCCTGGCTGGCCGCCCATATGAACGGCCGCTTCGTCTATCCCGGCAGCGCCGAGAAACTCGCCGCGCAGGCCGCGCGCTGGCGCGCCGCCACCTCCGGACGCGGCATCTTCATCAGCGCTTTCCATCTCGATCTGCTTGAAGACGCCAACGCTCCCGCCGAGCCAATCCGCTTTGGTGCTCGCCTTGGCCGCAACGAATTGATCGCGAATCTGCGGGTGCTAGGCTCCGCCGGAATCGACCACCTCGCTCTCAACCTCAGGCAATCGTCGCGCCCTCCCCGTGAGGTCATCGACGAAATCGCGGCTGAAATCATTCCAGCGCTGACCGGCACCGAGCAGGTGCGGGCGGCCTAAACCACCCCAGGAGAACCTGACATGGACATTGTGAAGGCGCATGGCGCCGAGATTCCGGCGCTTGGTTTCGGCGTTTTCCGCATGTCGGATGCCGAGGTCGAGCGCGTCGTCCCAGCGGCGCTCGAAGTTGGCTTCCGCCATTTCGATACCGCTCAGATCTACGGCAACGAAGCGGCTCTCGGGCAGGCGCTGCAAGCAGCGGGCGCGCGCCGAGACGAATTGTTTCTGACCACCAAGGTCTGGGTCGACAACTACAGCCCGACGAAGTTCACGGCCTCGGTGGAAGAGAGCCTCGACAAGCTGAAGGTCGACCGCGTCGACCTGCTTCTGCTGCACTGGCCAGCGGACAAGGTCGCCATCGCCGACCAGGTCGCCATGCTCAACGCTGCGCAGAAAGCGGGCAAGACCCGCTTCGTCGGCGTCAGCAACCAGAATATCGCGCAGATGCGGGAGTCGGCGAAGTTGAGCAGCGCCCCGATCGTCACCAACCAAGTCGAGCTCCACCCCTATCTCGATCAGAGCAAGCTCATCGTCGCGGCCAAGGAAGCCGGCATCGTTCTGACCGCGTATTACGGCATGGCCGACGGCGCCGTGCCGCGCGATGCGGCCTTGCAGACGATTGGCGCACGCTACGGCAAGAGCGCCGCGCAGATCGTTCTGCGCTGGTTGGTCCAGCAGGGATTCGTCGCCCTGTCCAAGACGGCGAAGCCCGAACGCGTCGCGGAGAACATCGCGATCTTCGATTTCGCGCTGTCCGATGCGGACATGGCGGCCATCACACGGCTCGCCCGCCCCGATGGACGGCTGGTCGACCCGCCGGGTCTCGCGCCCGCCTGGGACGCATGAGGCGGAGGCGACCATGACTGCGACCACCTGCACCGCGCCCGTCGAGACGGCCGCCGCACCCCATGCACGCTGGGCGCTCCTTGCGCTCGCGATCGGCGCATTCGGCATCGGCACCACGGAGTTCTCGCCGATGGGCCTGTTGCCCGTCATCGCCGATGGCGTGAACGTCTCGATCCCAACCGCGGGATTGCTGATCAGCGCCTATGCGATCGGCGTGATGCTCGGCGCGCCGATCATGACGCTGGCCTTCAGCCGTTTCGGCAAGCGTACGGCGCTGATGCTGCTGATGGGGATCTTCGCTGTCGGCAATCTGATGTCGGCGCTGGCGCCGGGCTATATCACGCTCCTGCTCGCCCGCCTCGTCACCAGCCTCAACCACGGCGCATTCTTCGGACTCGGCGCGGTGGTGGCTGCGAGCGTCGTACCGAAGGAGAAGCAGGCGAGCGCGGTCGCCGCCATGTTCATGGGCCTGACCATCGCCAATATCGGCGGGGTGCCGGCAGCGACATGGGTCGGCCAGCAGATCGGCTGGCGGATGGCCTTCGCGGGGACAGCCGTGCTCGGGCTCGCGGCGATCACGGCGTTATGGTTCGCGCTGCCCAAGGGCGAGCCCGGGACGATTCCTGATATCCGTCGGGAGATGCGCGTGCTCACGCACCCCACGGTTCTTCTCGCGATGGCGACGACCGTGATGGGCGCGGGGGCGATGTTTACGCTCTACACCTATATCGCCCCCGCGCTCACAACCCTGACCGGAGCCTCGGACGGTTTCGTCACGCTCGGGCTCGTGTTGATCGGCGTTGGATTCACCTTCGGCAATGCTCTTGGCGGAAAGCTGGCCGACTGGGCGTTGGACGGCGCGACCAAGATCTTCCTCGGTGCGCTGGCAACGATCATGTTCGTGCTGCCCTTCCTGTTCGCGAGCCATGTCGGTGCGGCCGTCGGCCTGCTGGTTTGGGGAGCTGCGGCCTTTGCCATCGTGCCGCCGGTGCAGATGCGCGTGATGCAGGCGGCCTCCGAAGCGCCGGGCCTCGCCTCTTCGATCAATGTCGGGGCCTTCAACCTTGGCAATGCCCTCGGCGCTGCCGTTGGGGCCGGCGTCATCAGTCTCGGCCTCGGCTATGCAGCCATTCCGATCGCCGGTGGACTGCTCGCCACCACGGGCCTCGGGCTGGTCTGGCTCGGAACGAAACGTTCCCAGTCCTAGTCGACGCATTCATCTGCCAGCTTAAAAGTGAGGTTGGTCGCCCATGTCAGTGCCAGAGCCCAAACGCTATGTCCCGACACCCACGGGTTATCTCATGGTGCTCCGTCAGGGCGACGATGCGTTCGCCCGCCTTTCGTCCCTGATGCGCGAGGAGGCGATATCGTCGGCGACGATCCTCGGGTTCGGCTTTGCGGGTAGCGTGACGTTCGGCTTCTTTGACTTTGAGACGGGAAACTTTCGGCCCAGAACCATGGAGAATCTGGAGCTAACCAATCTTACCGGCAGCTTGGCCTGGAAAGACGGAGAGCCCTCGATCCACGCTCATGCGACCGGGAGCGACTATAGTTTCAAGGCTTTTGGTGGCCACCTCCTTGCACTGCAAATCGGCCGAGGGTCCTTGGAGTTGAGCGTTACACTTATGCCGATGCACCTTGAACGGCGTCTCGATCCAGCTATCGGCGCAAATGTGCTGCAGTTGACTTGAGGTCCGCCACATCGCTTGTCTCCATCTCAGCCAAAGCCGTTACAGAGCGAAGCAAAACCTCAGCGGGCACTAAAAGGTCCCAGTTGGCATTCCGAAGATCGGCTTTTCGGCACAATGTTGTAACCTGGACGCCTACGGATTCGACGGAGCGTATCAAGCTTGAACAGCCGTCAGATCGAAGTCTTTGCCGCTGTCATGAAAGCTGGCACGGTCTCCCGCGCCGCGGAAATTCTTGGAGTCACCCAACCTGGGGTCAGCCGGCTAATCGCGGAGCTCGAAAGGTCGCTGGGCTTCGCCCTGTTCGACCGGGTGCGCAATCGTATCGTGCCAACCCCCGAAGGACGAACCTTCTTCGCAGAGGTTGAGGCCAATTTCCGCGGCATGGACCGGTTGCGAGCGAGTGCCGCCCGCATCCGCGACTACGGAGCCGGCCAACTCAGGGTTGCGACGCTGTCGGCCCTGAGTTCCTCGATCGTCCCCAACGCCGTATTGCGCTTCCGCAGCCTGCGCCCCGATTCGACCGTCACGCTGATGGTCCTGCCCTCGCGGGACGTGCGGGACGGTGTCGCGTCCGGCATCTACGATGTCGGCCTTGCCGCCGACGAGATCGATGTCACCGGCGTCGTCCACCAGGTCTTCGTCCAGCCGCGAGCCCTTTGCGCCATGCCGCTCGGCCATCCGCTTGCCGAGCGCGAGGTGATCGGCCCACACGATCTCTCGGGCGTCGATTTCGTCGCCTACGTACCGGAGGATCGCGCCCGCCAGCGCTTCGACATGATCATGTCGGAAGCCGGGGCGGCGCCGCCCCGCGTGGTGGTCGAAACGATCTATGCCGCGACCGTCTGTGCGCTGGTCGCGCAAGGCGTCGGCGTCGGGTTGATCAGTCCGTATGCAATTGCCGGTCATGACCAGAGCCAGCTCGTGCTGCGTCCGTTCGAACCGCCGGTGCAGAGCCGCAGCTTTCTGATCCTGCCGCCGGACAGGCCCAAATCCGAACTCGTGCGCGACTTCATCGGCTGCCTGATGGAAGCGCGCTGAGATCATAACAACCGAGCATCGAGCTATGCCCTAGCTCGCATTGCACGGCTCCCCTTCCCAGTTATCCTCCCTGGAAACGCGCCAGAGACGCGATTTCGAGGGGTATCGATGAGTTCCACCATGCAGCAGGCCGCAAGGCCCGCGAGCGATGACGCACGCCCTGCGGGGCTGAAGCAGACCTCGTTAAACACGGCGACGGCGGTCGAGATGATCGGCGTGAACAAGTGGTACGGCGAGTTCCACGTGTTGCGGGACATCAACCTCAAAGTTCAGCGCGGCGAGAAGCTGGTCATCTGCGGCCCGTCCGGTTCGGGCAAGTCGACGATGATCCGCTGCATCAACCGGCTCGAGGAGCACCAGAAGGGCCAGATCATCGTCGATGGCACGGAGCTCACCAACGATCTCAAGAAGAT
>NZ_JBFTOA010000036.1:0-9170 GCF_056397745.1 Allobosea sp. 05L423
CGTCCGCGCCCTGCTTCAGGATGAACGCCTTCTGGGCGTCCGAGAACTTCGAATCCTTCATCGTCTTCCGCTCCTCCCAGCCCATGGGAAACGACGCGGAAAACTCTAGCTCAAAGCGATCCAGTTTTAAGGGCTCAGATCAGGCTCAGGTCAATGCACCCTCCCCTATGGGTGCGCGGGATATCAAAATTGCCGATACCGCTCTTCCCGCGGCTCTTGCATCGATCATTGAGGCAGGGGGCGCAGTCATCTGGATCAACTGACGATCGTTTGTCATTAACAGCTCGTTAACCTTAAACCTCTGGACCCGCAGCTAGAATCATGGCGTAGCTTGTCGGGAGAAGGCCGATAAATCGGCCTTTGCCCGACAAAGAGGAATTCTTACGCCAATGCCCGAAGCCGTGGCACAAAAAGCTGTACAGGCGCTGGCACCTGCCGAGCGCGTGTGGAAGCATGCCCGGGTCCTGTCGCAGCAGCTGAATGCGCTGCGCGAGCGTATGTACCCACCACATGCGCAAAAGAGCCTACGTCATTTTTTGACGAATGAGGTTTCGAAGCTCACCTCCATTCCCGATTCGACGCTTAAGCTTATGTCCAATGAGGGCAAAGGCCCCCTGCCCGCTCGCCTGGAGAATAATCACCGAGCCTACACTCTCGCTCAGATCAACGAGTTGAGGCATTTGTTCGCCGCCCAGAAGCCGTCTGAGGCCCTTCGTTTTCTCCCACATCGGCGACGTGGAGAGCATCTGCAGATCCTGGCAATTGCCAATTTCAAAGGCGGTTCGGCCAAGACAACTACCAGCGTGCACCTCGCTCATTATCTCGCGCTTCAGGGCTATCGGGTACTCGCGGTTGACCTGGATCCGCAGGCATCGTTGTCTGCGATGTTCGGTGCGCAACCAGAGATGGATGTCGCTGCCAACGAGACGGTTTGGGCTGCGCTTCGCTACGATGAACATCGCCGCCCTCTGCGAGATGTAATTCGGAAGACGTATTTCCCGGGCGTCGACCTCATCCCAGGCAATCTGGAGGTGATGGAATTCGAGTACGAAACGCCTCGTATGTTGGCTCAAGCTCGCAAGGCAGACACGCTCTTCTTCGAACGGCTTGGCTTGGCAATTCGCGAGGTGGAGGATGACTATGACGTGGTCGTTCTCGATACGCCGCCGTCGCTTGGATACCTGACGCTAGGCGCGATTTATGCGTCAACCGGGATGATCGTAACGATCCATCCCGCGATGCTCGACGTGGCTTCGATGGGTCAGTTTTTGCTGATGATGGGCGATCTCATCGACGTGATCTCGCGTGAGCGCGCATCCATGCGGCAAGATTTCTTCCGGTACCTGATTACGCGCCACAACCCATACGATAAGCCTCAAACTGAAATTGTATCGATGCTCCGGATGCTGTTCCCCGACGACGTCCTTGTGCCGGCAGCTGTCGAAAGCACGGCCGTCGAAGCTGCGGGATTGGCGAAGAGAAGCATCTACGAACTAGAGACTGGAGAGATTGGACGCGAAGCGTTCAAACGCGCGCGCGAGTCGTTTGATGCGGTGAACGAAGGCATTGTCGACCTCATCAACGAGAGCTGGGGGCGGCGATGAAGAAGCCTGCGCGCCAGTCGATCGTAGCGAGTTTCGGGCTGCTGTCTCAGACCGCGTCGGAGAGCGACAGCGAGAGTATGCGTCCCGATGCTGGGTTGGAGAACTTTACTACGCCAACGCCGCGGGTTCCTGCAGGTGTGATTGGAGCTACGCAGAGGACGCTTTCGGACATCCGGGAGGAGCGTGATCGGCTTCAGGCTATTGTCGATGCTGGTGCTGGAGGAATCGTGGAGCTCGATTCCAACATCATCGACCCCTCCCCGTTTCCTGATCGCCTTCCTGACGACGATGACGCTGGGTTTCAGGAGTTCAAACGGTCGCTGGCTGAGGATGGTCAGAGAATTCCTGTCCAAGTTCGACGTCATCCGGAGCGGCCCGAGCGCTACCAGATTGTCTACGGGCATCGGCGCGTACGCGCCGCACGCGAGCTGGGAATCGCGGTCAAGGCGATCGTCCGTGACTTGGACGACGGGGAGCTCGTCGTATCCCAAGGTTTGGAGAACGCGAGCCGGCAGGACCTGAGTTGGGTGGAACGCGCCGTGTTCGCACGCCGCATGGAGTCCGCCGGCATTCGAGCGCGAGACATTCGGGGGGCGCTTTCTATCGACGATGCCGAGTTGGCGAAGATGCGCTCGGTATGGAGGACGCTGCCCGACGACGTGATCATCGCTATCGGGCGAGCGCCAAAAATCGGGCGCCCGCGATGGCTTGAGTTAGCGGCAGAGCTTGCCAAAGCACCGTCTCAAATTGTCGTGGCCCGGGAAACCTTGTCAGCTGACAAGGTCCGCGCTGAGCCGTCTGACATCAGATTTCAGATGGTCTTGAGTGCCGTATCGGGTGCCAAGGCGCCGTTGGAGAAGCCGACTTTCGATCTTATGGCCAGCGATGGGCAAAGCGTCGGCAAGGCGATGTTCGGTAACCGAGAGATCCGACTCAAAGTCGAAGCCCATTCGGCAAATGAATTCGCATCGTTCTTTCGATCGGAGCTGCCGGAACTGATGAAGCGCTTCGAGGCATCTCGGCGCGGGCGCTAAACGCAGAAACCTTGTCAGCTGACAAGGTTGAGGAGGGGAGGAAAAGGATAGAGCAATTCGCTGTGCTGGTCTGACTGTCGGTTAGCGACGTGCGGTGAGTGACCGAAATCTGCAAAAGAAAAAGGCCCCCGAAACGGTGTCCCGGAAGCCCTTCTCGTAGTTCGCACCTAGAGAATCGCACTTCCTCGAATCGCCGTCAAGAGTCTCTTGGAGACGAAGCGCCTTTTCGGCGAGCGGACTTCTTTTGCCTAATCATAGGTAAGGAAACGTGGTTAATCACGCCGCAACGACGCCCTTTGGGCGGCGGACGCTGACGCTCGCCCATGTAGCAAGCCAAGCGCTCGCGAAAGAACGACTGCCCGAGAAGGCCGTCCACAAATGGAATCTATTTCGGGATATCTGCACGGCCAAGGCTCGGCTGGGCGTGAATGAACGCGCCTTGGCGGTGCTCGACGCTCTGCTCACATTTCATCCGGAGACAGTTCTGACCGGCGAGCAACTCGTTGTCTTCCCGTCGAACCAGCAGCTGGCCCTTAGGGCGCACGGGATGTCCCCGGCGACGCTACGGCGCCATCTTGCGGTGCTCGTTGACTCCGGTCTCATCATCCGCCGCGATAGCCCCAACGGGAAGCGCTATGCGCGGAAGGGGAGGGCCGGGGATATCGAGCTTGCCTTCGGCTTCGATCTGTCTCCCCTGGTTGTTCGATCCGCCGAGATCGAGAGCGCGGCCGAGGACGTCAGGCTCGAGGAGCGAGCCCTGAAGCTCGCGCGGGAGCGCGTCACCATCTGCCGGCGGGACATCGCCAAGATGATAGCGACAGCGATGGAGGAAGGCGTCCCGGCTCACCAGGCGGGGCAGGGGCCTTCAACCTGGCAGGAGATCCGCGCGCTCTACCGGTCGATCGTTGACCGGATTCCGCGCACGGCCCCGCGGGAGGTTCTCGAACCAATTGCCGAAGAGCTATCGATGCTGGCCGACGAAATCCTCAACCTGCTGGAACTCCATATAAAAACTCAGAATCTGAGCGGCAATGAGTCTCATTCTGAGCGCCACAAACAGAATTCAAATCCACAACCACCTATTGATCTTGAACCTAGCTTTCCAGAAAGCAGGGTGGTCAAAGTCGAGATTGATCCTGAACCCGTGAGGAAGGCAGAACGGCCGTTCCCGCTGGGAATGGTCCTCGATGCCTGCCCGGATATCATCGATTACGCCCGCGGCGGAATTTCCAGCTGGCGAGACTTCCTGGCGACGGCAGCGGTGGTGCGATCGATGCTCGGAATTAGCCCAAGCGCCTGGCTCGATGCGCAGAATGCGATGGGCGAGACGGAGGCCTCGATTGTCGTGGCCGCAATCCTGCAGCGTGGCGAGGCGATTTCCAGTGCCGGCGGGTATCTGCGTGGCCTGACGCGGAAAGCCGAAGCCAACGAGTTCTCGATCGGGCCGATGCTGATGGCGCTGATCGGAAGCCGCCGGCGCGAGCCAAAACGGGCGTAGCTTGCCTGTAGATTGCTGGCATACGCAGGCCATTGGCGACAAAAATCGGGCCCGGGTGAGTGGACCTGGCTTACGGACGCTCCTCAATGTCGCGCGCGTCTGGGAGCTCGACGTTGCCGAGATCCAAACGCTCCTGGGTATGCCCACATCGGACGAATTTCAGACCTGGTATGATGCTGCCCGCGCCGACGAGCCTCTGACCCTTGAAACCGACGTCCTATTGCGGATTTCGGCGGTGCTCGGGATTTATAAATCCCTCCGTCTGTTGGAGGGGACTGACGACGAGGGCTCGAAATGGCTCCGAGGCATCAATCGTGAAAGCCCCTTCAATGGGAAAGCGCCGATGGAGTTGATGCTGTCCGGCTTCGAACCTGGGCTGATGGATGTCCGTGGCTACTTGCTCGCCAAGGAGTACGGCGGTGGCACCGCCCCTAACGAGGTCGACCGCAACTTCAAGCCTTTTACCGACGCCAATTTGATCTGGGTCTGATATCGCCTCGGATGACCTCTTGTGTTGCAAGGCGGTCGATTCGATATCGGCGCCGCCAGCTCCCCTGAACGATGCGGCTGAGGCGTGCTCTTGATGCTGTGGTTTCGGCGTTTCAAAGGAATAGACGTGTTTCAGATCAAGGCCACGATCCGGGGTAGCAAGGTCAAGGAAGCGGCCCCTTCTGCGGTGGAGGCGCTTCGCCGCTACCAGGATATCCAGACACGTCCGGGTGTGACTGCTTGTTCGGTGATGAAGGGCGGCGTGCTGGTGGGGCAAGCCGAGCTCGTGAGCGCGGCGACGGTCGAGGACCTGCGCGCCAAATCCGGAATCTGATCTCGCGACGGGGGGCGAGGTTTCGCAGGACGCCTTGCGGCTCATCAACGATGTGAATCGTCAGCACGGAATTGATTCATCCTTTGCGTTGGACGGGTGCATGTCATGGGCGCGAGATGCGCGCATGGACAGCTCCTTCGCCAAAGATGCGCCGCGCTTGCAAATGTTGGTGCTGGACCGATCTGATCCAGCACAGAACATGGCGCGGTTCTATGTGCTTGCGATTGAGCCAACCCTGTTTGGCGATGTCGCGCTCGTACGCGAATGGGGGCGCCGGGGTTGTTCCGGCCGGCGGCGGCTCGATCTCTACGAGGATCAAGAAACTGCAGCCGAGGCACTGCAGGATTGGCTGCTCAGGAAGACCCGGCGTGGCTACGGCGTCGTTGCGACTTCGATCGAAAATGGGGGGGCATAGCCGGAAGGCTCCCCGTTGTCGGGACGGCTACTTTTTAGAGTAGCATGGTGGGCCGGGCCGCACTTGAACCGGCACCGGCACTGTTATGTGTCAAACGGCGCGGTCGGGCGTGTCGCATTCTGCGCGATGGGCCAACAAGGAAGGCTGAGCGTTCGTTCCTCTTGGATCGGAGATGAGCCCCGGGTCTCTGCGGTAGGCTGACTCGTTCGCCCCGCGTGCTGATCGTCGAGGAGGGAAGGGGGCTGGCGCCGTTGCTGTCTGGCCACACGAGAGGAGAGTCTGCCGGTTCGCGAACAATCGCGATTGCACGTGGCCGTGATGAGTCCGAAGCTAGGTATAGAGGGAGGCGAGGTTATGCGTACGCCTGACAGCTCGGAAGCCTCCATGGCTCGGATCAACGGCATCCTTATTCGGGGCGCCATTTTCGTGGCGATTGCCGCATCCATCGTGTTGCCGCTGCTCCGCTAGATCGCGCAGGCTGTAAGCGTGCGAACTCTGCCAGAGGCAAATCGGCTATTCGGATTATCGTGTGGGGGATTTCGCTACCACAGGCGTTTGACGGCGAAGCTGTCGAATAATGCTTCGTTTGAAATCAGGACCATGTCCTCGGATTGAGCCTGGGCAATCAGGAAACGGTCGAATGGGTCCTTGTGCGCGATGTCCATCTCACCGGCTCGCCGGGCGTGGTGAACGGTGATTGGCAGTTCGGCGAAGCCCTGATCGGCGATGATCGCCTCGAAGTCCTGCGCGAGCAGGGCGGCATCAGGGAGCTTGCCTATGCGGAATTTTGTGGCAACCTCCATGGCAGAGGCGGCACTCACGGCGATGCTGTTGGCCTGGTCTTCGATAGCCTCGCGGGCCCGAAGGCTAAGCGCCTCGTCACCCGCAAGCCACCAAATCAGAGCATGGGTATCAAGCAGCAGTCTCAAGTGAGATTCCATCCCACGAGTTCACCCTCGGGCAGCGGCTCATCAAAGCGCGCATCGATGGCAATCTTTCCCTTGAGAGCTCCAAAGTGTCGCTTACCGCGTGGTGTGACCGGCACCAGACGGACTGCCGGCACGCTACCACGAGCGATAACGACATCTCCGCCATCAAGTGCGTCGGCGATCAGTTTGGACAGATTGGTCTTCGCATCGTGAACCGAGAACTGGGCCATGGAGTATCTCCCTTAGCTAAATATATAGCTAAGTACTCCGCGCCCGGCAAGAACCGTACTGTTTCCGGACTGAACCGCAGTCCGTTGGACTCATGCCACATGGGATCATCCGGGTAGCCGAAAAAACCGACCTCGTAGGAAGGGCCCTGTCTGTCCTCCGTGGAGGTGGCGGCAGGGTTGGTGAGGCAAGGTGCCCAAACGCCGCCAGCGGCCATTTATGGGGTTTTTGGTCGTTTGGCGACCTAAGGCGAAACGGTCTTGCCTTACAGCCCAGCGGCCTTGGTGAGATTGACCCGGAAGCGGTCGCGTCGTCGCTGATAGCGGCGGGTCATCTCGGCCGAGGCGTGCCCGAGCTGCTTCTGAACGTAACGCTCGTCGACCTCGGCCGAGGACGCCAGTCCGGCGCGTAGCGAATGGCCTGCGAAGCGCTGCAGGCGCTCGCCTTCCGGCAGATCGCCGCGGATGCCGGCGGCCATGGCGCATTGCTTGACCAGTCGCGCGACATGTTGGTCCGTCAACCGCTCGGGGCCGACCTGCTTGCCCTGGCCGGTCACCCGCCGAAACAGTGGGCCATGAGCGATCCGCCCCAAGGTGAGCCAGGTCTGCAGGGCGGCGACCGGGCATGTCAGATCGGCTGAGCCGCGACCGATCTCGATTTCGCGCCAGCCGGTCTTGCCGCGCAGGCTGACGAGCAGACCCTCCTTGAGGATTTCGACCCAGCCGCGGCCATCGCGTGTCTGATCCTTGCCGACGTCGAGCGCGACGATCTCGGAGCGACGCAAGCCGCCGGCAAAGCCGAGCAAAAGGATGGCGCGATCGCGCAGCCCGCGCAGCGTGCCGCGGTCCAGGGTGTCCAGCATCGCCGCGAGGTCCTCGCCCAGCACCGCCTCCTTCTGCACCGGGGGCCGGCCATGGCTGTTGCGGATACCGGCGAGCACCGTGGCGATGTGACGATCCCGCCGATCGAGCGGAGTGCCGCGCTGCGCGTAGTTCCAGCTCAAGGCTGACAAACGGCGCTCGATCGTCGCAACCGAGTTCGGCTTTCGCCCTGTCATCGCTGCGCCTGCGGCACAAGCGGTGATGTAGAGGCCGACGATCTGCGGATCCGGCGGCAGGGGAGGGAGCTGCTGGCTCCGGCACCAGGCGCTGAAATGCCGCCAGTCCACCGCATAGGCTCGGCGCGTGTTGGCCGAACTCGCCGCCTCGACATAATCGCGCGCTCGCGCTGCGAGCCCTTCGAGATGCGCCGCAACTGACCCGGTTTGGGCGCGTTCTTCGGTTTCCGGAAGGATCGAATTTCCCGACACCTGTGGCCTCCTCATTCATGGTCGTTTTGGCAGGCCTGTGCATTGCCAGAGGCATTCCGCAGGTCGGAGGGCCGCCAAATCGCGCGTTTCATCTATAAAGACAAAAATGACCGATAATGCAAGATTATCGGTCATTATTCGTTTTCGACGCAGTGTGCGCTTTGACTTAAAAATCATGGTACCAAGCGCACAGTCGGTCTATCCTTCGCTCGATGCTCGGTCCCGATTCAACGCCCTCCGCCGTCTGGAGGCCGCCTGCGGACGGACCGAGACCGAAACGCAATTGCGCGACGCTTGGCTCCTGCGTATGCCGGGAGCCGATCCCGGCCCGGCCGGCAACCTGTTTGCCGCCTGGAAAAGCCTGGCCGAGCGCTCGCCCAACGTCTCTCCCGACCGTTTGCGCAGGGCAGTGAATCGGCTCGGCCTGCGCTGGAGTGACAACCTCGTCTCCCTGGTGGACCAACTCGAGGACCTCGCGCGCTCCGGCCAGCCCGCGCCTTTGGCCGCCGCAGCGATCGCAGCCGAGGTCCAACGGCTGCGACCAGACACCGGCCTGCTCGGCTGGTGGCTCGCTGATCAGGTCTTGGCCCGGCGCATGCGCTGGCCGGAGGCCGTGCCCTTGCTGGTGACGCAGGCGCACGGGGCTGCCTTCCGCAGCCTCAAGGATCGCAGCCGCGTGCGTGCGGGAGGGGAGGGGTTCGAGCGCGCGATCTGCGTGGCAGTCGCCTTGGCAGCGGCGCAAGCCTGCTGGCTTGCCGGCGAGATCGCGCCGCGGGCGGCACGGCTCATCGAGGTGACACCCAAGTTGCGCGCCAAGGGGGCAGGGGAGGTGATCCAGCTTTTGCTCGATAGCGATGCCGTGTCGGGCACGCTGCAGACAACCCATCTGACCCGCTGGGGTTCGCGTCGGCTGTTCGAGCGCTTGGTCAGTTTCGGGGCTGTGCGTGAGCTCTCCGGGCGTGCCAGCTTTCGGCTTTACGGGCTCTAGAGCATGGCCAAACGCGCCCAGGGGGAGGAATTTTTCGACGCCGAGCTGGCGGATCTGCCGCCGGAGATTCGGTGGCGTGAATGGATGGGGCGCGTTGAAGCCGTCATCTTCGCGTCGCCGGAACCGGTCGGCCGACAGGCCCTGGCGCGCGTCGTCGGCCGCGACTGCAGTATCGATCTGCTGATCGCTGACATCCGCGATGAGTTGGCCGGCCGACCCTACGAGCTCGTTTCTGTCGCCGGCGGCTGGCAGCACCGGACGAAGAAGGGATTCGCGGTCGCGATCCGGACGGCGACCGGGCTTGGCGAGCGCTGCGACAAGGCCTTGTCGCAGTCCGAGAGC
>NZ_JBFTOA010000037.1:0-5296 GCF_056397745.1 Allobosea sp. 05L423
GTCGGAAGCGCTAGCTCGGGCGTGGCGTCGCTGATTTCTCAGAATGTCGATCCGCTCGCGATGGCACTCGACAACGTGATGCGCGCTAACGGCCAGCCGCCGACGGCCCAGGAACGCGACGAAGCCTCGCGGATTTTCGTCAACGCGCTCAAGAACGGCAAGATCGAGCAGGGCGACCGGGACTATCACGCGTCGCGGCTCGCCGCACGGTCCGGCATCAGCGAGCAGGATGCGCAGAAGCGTATCGACGATGCCTTTGCCCGACTGTCGCAGGCCAAGGAAACCGCCAAGCAGGCAGCCGAGCGCGCGCGCAAGATCGCGGTTCTGACGGCGTTCCTCACGGCGACCGCATTGCTCGTCGGCGCCGCCGCCGCATCCTGGGCGGCGACCCTGGGTGGTGAACACCGGGACGAGAACCTTCGGAACGAGCCGGCCCTTTGATCGGTCGGAAAGACCTGTTCCGCCCGGCTGCCTCGAGCGGCCGGGCGTGTTTTCGTTATCGGTCCCCGAACCGACCCGGCGCGGCAGCGTTGCTGGATCATCAGGATTGAAAGGACATGCGATGGCCGAAAAGCAACCCAAGCGGAATGGCAGCACCAACGGCCCAACCGAGCCGGACCAGCGCCCGGCCGAGCGCCGCGAAGAGCCGAAGGAGAATGCCGTGAAAGGCCCTGCGGTGATCTCGGAAGCAAACGCCCGCCAACGCACGCATGAGCATCGCCGGAAAGGCGATCGCTAAGCGACGGGTTTCGCTGATGCCCGTCCGCGATGACGCGATCCCTGAAAATGCCTGGGGCTTGTCGAACCTGGAGGAACTGAATGCGGCTATCGCCGCATCGGCTCCGCTCGTCCCGAGCGCCACTCGTGCCGTTCTTGGCGAAGGCCCAAAGGGCGCGGCCATCGCCTTCGTGGGAGAACAGCCCGGCGATCAGGAAGACAGGCAGGGGCGCCCCTTCGTCGGGCCCGCTGGCCACTTGCTCGACCGGGCCTTGAATGAGGTCGGTATCGAACGTCGCTCCAGCTATCTCACCAATGCCGTCAAGCACTTCAAATTCGAGCAACGCGGCAGGCGGCGGATTCACCAGCGACCGACGGCCGGCGAAGTCAGACATTATCGCTGGTGGCTGGAGCGGGAGCTGGAATTCGTGAATCCGCATATCGTCGTCGCATTGGGTGCGACCGCGGTTCTCGCACTGGCCGGAAAGGCTCTCCCGATCTCACGCAATCGCGGCGCGACGCACTTCGGAGACAGGCTGGGCTTCATCACGGTCCATCCCTCGTACTTGCTGCGGCTGCCGGACGAAGAAAGCCGGGCAGAGGCGTTTGCTGCTTTCGTTGCAGATCTTCGTCAGGTCCGTCGGCTCGCATCCGCCTGATGTTGGCCTGCCTGATAAAGTTCTTCGATCAGGAAGGCTCCCGTCGCGAAAGGGCGGCGAGGCACCCTGTCGACGACCTTGATGGGCGCCCGCGCCGAGCGCATCAGGTGTTCGCTTTCGTGGACGCACAACGCCACCGTCACCCCGAACCAGCGCACACTCCTGCGAGAGCGCATGTTTTCCCAGCGCGCTGCGTCGACATTCCGATTGCTGTATAGAACGAATCCCCGTCGGCACGCTCTCAGGAAAGCCGATGCCGTTCAGCTTCGCATCGCCTGAGGATCTTGTACGGCTCGAGGCCGCACTCGAGCAGAGAGCGGCTCGCCTATATCGTTGCGGCGCTGTGGCGGCAGGGAGAACAGGACGATATCCCCGGTAGGGCGGCAGAACAGTTCGAGGCAACTGCGCCCCGTCTGTCGCCGCTCAAGAGGGAGAACGACGAGTCCTCTGCTTAGGCACCGCGGTTCCAAAGCATGTCCCGGGAATGCCGAGTTGGAAGGTGTGCTCCGTGTGGCATTGGCCCCCGAGCTTCAGGGCACGGGGTCCAATAGGAGCTTTATTCGATAACCTGGATGATCTTGCGCGTCTTGGGCTCGACGATCACCGTGCGATCGTTGACGACGGTGTAGCGATAGCCCTTGGCGCCGAATTCGGCCGGTACCTCGCGATAGGTCACCCCGCTCTCCGGCAGTACCGCGCCTACGCGAACGTCTTCGCGATAGGTATAGGACGGAACTTCATGGGCGCGGACGTAGGTCTTGAAGCGCGGTGTGGCATCGCCCGCGATGCCACCGACGACAGCGCCGCCGACACCGCCCACGACAGCCCCGACTGGTCCGCCGACGATTGCACCGCCGACGGCTCCGGTCGCCGCTCCGGCAGCGGCGCCACCGCGCGCGCCTTCGGGATTTTGGGCAAGAACCGCCATCGGAGCGATTACGGCGGCTGCAACGAGAATGATCTTCTTCATCAGTCGATCTCCTGGTTACCCCCAGATGGAGGGCATAACTTGGAATTCGCTTGAACTGTTCCCCGGGGCCTCGTGATCGTTGGCATCGGAACAACCACTGAGCGCCGACAGTGCCAATTGATGCTCTAGCAAATACGATCGCGGTCGATCGCAAATGCGCTGAACCATGGCCATTCCACGCCGTGGATCAATTGGCCGATCATCCTCGCGGCCAAGAAGCTGAAGGTTATCCCATTGCCGCCGTAGCCATAGGCGGCGAGGAGGCGGGGGTGGCCCGGGACGCTTCCAATGAGTGGCAGGCCGTCCTGCGTCTGGCCGAAGGCCCCGGACCAGGCTCGATCGAGGTCAAGGTCGGCCATCGGTATCATGGCATGCAGTCGCGACTGCAAGGCCTTCGTCTTCTCCGGTCCGAGGGCTTCCCGCCGATCCGGATCGCTGAATTCCTCGTCCTCACCGCCGAAGATAATACGGCCATCCACCGTGGTGCGGCAGTAGCAGTAGTCTTTCGAGGCTTCCCATATCAGTGCCGCACCTGGCCAGAGTACCCGAGGTGCTTGCGGGACGGTTGCGATTGCCCAGCTTGATGCGACGTGATGGAGGCCGTCACGGACGATCTCCGGCATGACATAGCCGGTGGCAAGCACGATCCGGTCGGCCTCTACGAGCCGCCCACTGGCGAGCGTGACAGCCGCGCTACGGCCAGCAGTGTCGAAGGCAACTGCCTCGTCGCGGATCAGTCTCGCTCCTCGCCGCACGGCTGCGGCGAGCAGGCCGTGACAAAGACTGAGCGGATCGGCCTCGGCCGAACCCGGCGAAACGATAGCAGCCAGCCGATCAAAGCCGAAAGCCTCGCGCAGCACCTTAAGACGGTCGGGAGCTGACTGAGGAGCAAATCGGATGCAGGGTGGGCTTGTCATCTCGAATGCTCGGGGACATGCTTCGGTTTGGTTTGAGGAGGCCGCTAATGGCAACGGGTATTGTGAAGTGGTTCAATTCAACGAAGGGTTTCGGTTTCATTCAGCCTGACGATGGTGGGCAGGACGTGTTCGTCCATATCAGCGCCGTGGAGCGCGCAGGCCTCCGCGAGCTGCGCGATGGGCAGAAGATTTCATTCGAAGTGGTCGCGGATAGACGCTCAGGGAAATCATCAGCAGAAAACCTGAAGGCGGAGTGATCCACGGGCCTCTTGCGGGGCCGACGCTAATGTGTCAGATATTACTCACTCCGAACCGCGCCCGCAGCCGAAAGGCCCGCGGGCGTTGTCATTTCAGCGGGCATCAACCCAAAAGCGAAGTTCCCCCGGCTCCGTGCCTAGCATAGGCTCCGGCCCCTCGACGCAAGTGAATGGGGTGGAGATGCCGAACTGGACCAAGGACAAGGTGGAATAACCGTCTCCGGGGTGCCAATCGCGACGGACCGAGAGAGCCAGGCAATGATCTCGGGCGCCTTCGCGCTCGTGCAGGCCAAGCCCGATACAACGCTCAACTTCATGACGCCTTCAGGCTTCGTGACGGTTTCGGCCGCACAGATGTCGGCCATCGCGATCGCCGTCGCCGAGCATGTCCAAGCCTGCTTCGCGACTGAGGCCGAGGTGGCCGGCGACATCGAGGCTGGCTTGATCACAATAGCTGCCGAGATTGACGCAGCCTTCGCTTAGATTCGCAGATCCGTAGCCCGGCTGCGCGCGCCGCCCCGTAGGCGGCTTTTTCACATCTGGAGCGACCGCAGTTCAGCGGGCGCTGGTCGCGCTCGGCTATTCGCTTGTTGTTGATGGCAAGCCTGGGCCGAAGACGAAGGCGGCCGTCCAGGCGTTCCAGATCTCGCATGGCCTGCATGTCGACGGCGTCGTCGGCCCAAGGACTGAGACCGCGCTGAAGGTCGCTATTGCCGACAAGCCGCAATCGCAGCCTGCCGGAGGCCTCGACCGATCGAAGTTCTTCGCCTTCCTGCGATCCGGCACGTCGCTGTCTGCCGGGCAGGTCAAGGGCATCGAAGGCATTCTCGACGGCTTCGCGAAGACCGGCGACGGCCGCGACGAGACGCTGGCCTATGGTCCCGCGACGGCGCGGCGCGAGGTCGGCGCCGGCATGGTCCCGGTGCGCGAGGGCTTCAAGCAGACCGATGCCGAAGCGCGCGCCTATCCAACGGGCGATATTGAGGGCTCCGTCGGCTTCGCACTCGGGCTCATCGGC
Source organism: Allobosea sp. 05L423 (assembly GCF_056397745.1). Classification (NCBI taxonomy): domain Bacteria; kingdom Pseudomonadati; phylum Pseudomonadota; class Alphaproteobacteria; order Hyphomicrobiales; family Alloboseaceae; genus Allobosea; species Allobosea sp. 05L423. The sequence continues at coordinate 4,539 of NZ_JBFTOA010000037.1, forward strand.
ATGACGGTGTGTGACGCCGTGATCCGCTGGGCCCGGCGCTGGCGCGATGGTCCGCCGTCGATCCCGATGCCCCCGAAATCGAGCGGCTGAGCTCCGCTAGATGGACTGGCCGGCCTAACCGGCTGCCTTCGGGCGTTTCCTCGCTAAACTTGGCCCGGTCTCCGAAAGGGGATCGGGCCTTTTTGCGAATGAAGATATCATTCGATGATCTGAATAACCTTCCGGGTGCTGGGCTCGACCAGGACAGTCTTGTCGTTGACGACCGCGAAGCGGTACTGGGTCACGCCGACGTCCGACGGCAAGGTATGCAGCGTTACCGATGACGGGAGGGCGGTGCCCACGCCGACTGTTTCGGTCACCTTCACCGAAGCAGGGTGCTCCTTCATGACATACGTCCTGACCTTGCTTTGCTGGTCAGTGGTGATGGTGGTGGTTGTGGAGGTCTGGGCGAACGCCATAGTGCCGGCAAGCGAGGCAACGAGCACGATCGCAAAGGGATAACGCATCGAGGTTCTCCATTTTTGGATCCCCCCGCCGGTTCGGAAACACCGATGCAGCGCGCTTGTTCCCTTTTCAGGTGCCTTTCCAGGGCGCCACTCGCCCTGTGATCGCGAGATACCGATCGCTGGAATGCATCACGGCGACAAGTATCTGCTTGCCGTCATCGCATATCACGCGCAGCCGGTAGAAGAGCTCGGCGGGATCGATCTCTGAAATATCGCAGAAGAGGTATCCGGCGCGCGTGTCGTCGCAGTCGC
>NZ_JBFTOA010000039.1:0-1143 GCF_056397745.1 Allobosea sp. 05L423
GAGGGACTGCTGCTGCCGATGAAGGCTCTACCTATCCGCCTATTGCTGTGCGGATGGTGGCGAGGACATCGTCCCGGCTATCCATGACCTCGGCATTGCTGAAGCGCACAAGCTTGAACCCGTGCCGCTCGATTTCCGCGGTCCTTGCCGCATCATAATCGCGCTCCCAGCTGTGCTGGCGCCCGTCGATTTCGACGATCAGTTTTCGATCAATGCAGATGAAATCGACCGTATAGGCGAGCAGGGGAACCTGACGGCGGAATTTCAGCCCATCGAGCTGCCGATTGCGCAGTAAAGACCAAAGGGCGTCTTCCTGCCGGGTGGAGGACTGTCGAAGCTGCCGGGCGAATTGGCGCCGTTCGCTGGTCATTGGGAGATGTTGAACGGACTCGCTTCCGCGATCAACGGCGGTTCCTCACCCCTGCCCCTCTCCCATTCGGGAGAGGGGTTCCCCGCGCCTGACGGTCGCTGTCGAGAAAACTTATCCCCGCTCCTTCACCCCATGCCTATGCTCGGGCCACCTCATCCCCGAGGGGCGGCCATCCGGAGGTATGCCAGTGGCGGGGTGAGGTCGGCGCCTGCGGCCGGTCTTACAAGCCGGTCCCGGGAGGCTTCGGGGCACCGCCCTGGGGGTACTACGGCCCCTGCGCGAGGAGCATCGCTGGGAGGCGCGACGGGAAAGGTTCTGTCATCCGAGACGCGACAAGGCCGGCATCGGGCCGACCAGCGGAAACGCTTTTCGGGACCATCCGATGCACGAGACAAAGCGGAGCGCAGCGCGCTCCGTGCCGAACTGGCGTCGAGGCGAGCGGGACCGGAACCGGAGAGCCATAGAAGCGCGGCCCGGAGTCTGAGAGAACGCCGATGAGCGGAGCGCCACGGGGCGTGCGGAAGGTGGCTCAATCCTTCCGCGCCGCATCCTGGCTCAATGGAAGCGGCCCGATACCCCGCGCCTCGCGGCGCTCCGCTGCCCCTCATTGCGAACGCCCGCGTGAAAGCGCGGGCGGGCGAAGGCATGCGCGTCAATGCGGGCCCCACGCCCGTCATTCTCGGGTGACCCGAGGGGGGGCGAGAATCGCGGGCCGGACAAGGCTCCGGGGCCTCCTGTTCGAAGATGCCCGGGCCAAGCCCGGGCATGACGCG